>NZ_DAOTZQ010000097.1:0-31463 GCF_034434295.1 Chloroflexus sp. | reverse complement strand
TGCCGCAGTCGGTGACGGTGCCGCAGTTGGTGATGGTGCCGCAGTTGGTGATGGAGCAGTGGTTGGCGATGGTGCCACGGTCGGTGGTGGCACTGCTGTCGCTTCTTCGGCAACTGCTGTGGCACCAGGCAAGCGTGTCGCTTCCGCCTCTTGTAATTGTCGCCAGCCAAACCAGCCCAGCAGAGCTACTGCCACTCCCCCGAAGGCCACAGTAAGGAAGCTGCGCCGCGAGAATGTGCGCGAGGTGGTAGCCGCTGTTGGCTTCAGATCGGCTTCCAGACCGGCAATGAGGTCGGCACAGTCGCGGTACCAGGGATTGATCCGTTGTAGTTCGCGCAGTGTCGCCAGAGCCTGTAAACGTCGTCCGGCTGCCAGATGTTCTTGCGCTTTGGCGTATAATTCAGCCTGGTAGTCACGCGGTGTTGATGTCGATATAACAGGTGATGGCCGTCGCCGACGCAGATTCTGGTATGCCTGATTGATCCGCCGCGCCCGGCGTGCTGCGTAGGACTGTTCATCTGGTGAAGCGCCGGCAAACCGATCAGGGTGGTAGATGCTGATCTGTTTGAGATACGCCTGTTTTATTTCTGCCGGTGTCGCACCGGGTTGGACACCGAGGATGGCATAGTCATCGAGTTGTTCAAAATCGTCGTTCACACATCCCCCTTTCGCGCCGGGTATTATAGCATGAGGTAGTGAAAAGAGTACGCAGGCTATTCCGAATCGATGGAAAGGAAATCAATGCCAAACTACTGGTTGTTGAAAACAGAACCGACGGTCTACAGTTTTGCCGATCTGGTGCGCGAAGGCCGCACCGTCTGGGATGGGGTGAGTAATAATGTTGCTCTGAAACATATGCGTGAGATGCGTAGCGGTGATGAAGTACTGATCTACCACACCGGCGACGAACGGCAGGCTGTTGGTCTGGCACAAGTCGTCAGCGATCCCTACCCCGACCCTAAACAGAGTGATCCGCGTCTGATCGTGGTTGATGTTGTACCATTGCGGGCATTGCCCCATCCGGTTTCACTGAACGCCATTAAGTCTGATCCATTTTTTGCTGATTTTGCCCTGGTGCGCCAGGGGCGACTCTCGGTTGTACCGGTGACTGCTGCACAGTGGGAGCGTCTGCTGGCGATGGCAGAAGGACGTGGGTGATAATAACGAACACAAAATTTATGGTATACTTCACCATACGAATAGGAAATGTTTCATCCTGACACCTGACCGTTATGGGCAGACGAAACCTGTTATTATGATGGTTCGTTTTGCTTTGCGTACCCATTGTTAACGGTTTCTGGTATCACGGATAAAACAACACCGTATATCCCCGTATAACAGCGTCCATTGCATCCATTGAGGGAAGCAAGGAGTGCTGCAATGGAAGCAGCTACCATTCTCGTTGTTGATGACGAGCAACCAATTGTTGATCTGGTCAGCAGTTACCTGACAAACGAGGGTTTTGTTGTGCATCGGGCCTACGATGGCCCTGGCGCGTTGGCGCTGGCGCGGAGTGTGAAACCCGATCTGGTGGTCCTTGATGTGATGTTGCCGGGTCTGGACGGGATTGAGGTTTGTCGGCAGTTACACCGCGACACCTCGGTGTTTGTGCTGATGCTGACGGCACGCGCCGATGAGATTGATAAGCTGATCGGCTTGTCGGTCGGTGCCGATGATTATCTGACCAAACCGTTCAGTCCGCGTGAGCTGGTAGCACGGGTGAAGGCCATTCTCCGCCGTAATCGGGTTATTCGTGCGATAGAGGTGAATCAGCGCCCGATTTTGCAGTTTGAAGGACTGTTGATCGATCCCGAACGGCGCGAAGTTGAACGCAACGGGGTGCGGGTTGATTTGACCCCGCGTGAGTTTGATCTGCTGTACGCACTGGCCAGCTATCCGGGGCGCGTATTCACCCGTGAAGAGTTGCTCCAGCGCGTGTGGGGGCCAGATTTTGCCGGTATTGATCGGGTGGTTGACGTGCATATCGGCACGCTGCGGCGTAAGCTCGATGATGATCACCACGGCACGCCCCTGGTGCAGACGGTTCGTGGCGTTGGTTATAAGTTTGTCGGTAGTACACGATGATGAAGTGGCTGCGGCAGCTCCGCTGGAAGCTGTTCATTTCCCATCTAATTATCGTCTTGATGGCCTATGTCGTACTGCTGGCTGCTGCCAATGTACTGGCAAGCCTGGGCTGGACTGGCTTTGCTCCGCTGACACTTGGTGCCGCAGCAGCCGAAACCGGTCAGTTGCAGGCTGGCCTCACCACCGAGGCCGGCGAGTTACAAGAGCAGTTTCAATCGGTGATTCAGCAGGCGCTGCTGATCAGTGGTTTTGCCGCGCTGGCGGCAGCAGTGATTGTAAGCCTCTTCGTCTCACGGCGGATTGTTGAACCAATTCAAACGCTCTCAAATGTGAGCCAACGGCTAGCCCAGGGGTTTTATCGCGAACGTACCAACATTCAGGCCGATGATGAGATTTCTCAGTTAGCACATAGTGTCAATCAACTGGCCGAAGCCCTTGATCAGACGGAGCGCCGTCGTCTGGCATTACTGGCCGACGTGACGCACGAGTTGCGTACCCCGCTGGCGACGATTGGCGGGTACATGGAAGGGTTGCTGGATGGGGTTGTGTCGGCGAATCCGGCCACTTTCAATCTGATCTTGCGTGAAACCCGTCGCCTTCAGCGTCTGATCGAAGATTTAGAGTTGCTGTCGCGGGTTGAAGCTGGTCAGTTACCGGTCGTCGCCCGGGCAATCGATCTCCGTCCGGTGCTGGAAGCACAGCTCGCGCAATTTGAAACACTCTTCAGCAGCAATCAGGTGACGTTGCAGCTCGATGCGCCCGCACAGTTGCCGCAAGTATGGGCCGATCCGGATCGGGTGGCGCAGGTGCTGATCAATATCCTGGCCAATGCCTACCGCTATACACCGGCAGGAGGAACTGTAACAGTGCAGGTGACGACCGATGACCACGAGGTGCGGGTGGCAGTGATCGATACCGGGATCGGAATTGCCGCCGAGCATCTTCCTCACGTATTCGAGCGCTTTTACCGGGTTGATAAATCACGTGCCCGGAATAGTGGTGGGAGTGGGATCGGACTGGCGATTGCCCGTCACCTGATCTATGCCCAGGGTGGCGAGATTTGGGCGGAAAGTGATGGGATCGGAAAAGGCGCACGCTTTATCTTTACCCTACCGCTGGCACCGCAGATGGCGTTCGTGCGCGTAGACCCGTCCGTCACGGTCGAGGCAGTTGACACACTATGAGCGCACAATTCTGGCTTGGTCTGTTTCAACTTTTTCTGGTTGTCGGTGGCGCACTGGCCGTGTCACTGTTCATCATTGATCGTCTCTTCCCACCGGTACGGCAAACGGCAAAATCAGATACGGCTAATGTGCGAAGGTTGCGGATCGGTCCTGCTTCAACTGCTGTCCCTCCTCCGCTGCGCTGGCCGCTGGCACCGGCATGGTTGCCGCAATACTGGCAGGAAAATCTGCGTCTGGTCGGGCCACTCCTCGTTATCTGGTTACTAAGCTTTGTGCTACCGGTTGTGTTATCAGCACCACTCAACCAGATCAGCGTTCTGACCGGGTTCCCCCTCGGCTATTACATGAGTGCGCAGGGAACGCTTATCTGTTTCGTTGTGCTCATCTTCGTCTACAACTGGCGCATGCACATCCTTGATCGGCGGTACGGTGTCGACCCTCCCGAAACGCCAGAAGCACAGCAAACACGCCGAATCTACTCGCTCCGCTATTTAGGCTTCACCATTGGATTACTGGTATTGTTGATCGTGTTTGTCATTCTTGAGACACGGTTTCGCCTGCCATCATTTATCATCGATTGGAGCTTTCTTGCGCTGACGATTGGTCTCTATGCTGTGATCGGCATTCGTTCACGCGCCGATACCCTCGATGCCTACTATGTTGCCGAGCGGAAAGTCCCTGGTGTGCTCAACGGCCTGGCCACCGGTTCGGACTGGATGAGCGCGGCATCGTTTATCAGTATGGCCGGTGCCCTCTATCTCTTGGGGTTTGAAGGGCTGGCCTACATCACCGGTTGGACGGGTGGCTACGTATTGCTGGTATTGCTTCTCGCTCCCTATCTACGCAAATTCGGTCAGTACACGCTCGTCGATTTTATCGGTGCCCGTTATCCGGGCGCTGGCGCACGAGTAATCGCTGCCATCCTCAGCATCATCATCTGCTTCACCTATGTCACAGCACAGGTGACCGGGATCGGGATCATTATGAGCCGGTTTCTCGGTCTCAACTACATGGTCGGCGTGATCGTTGGCCTGGCAGCCGTCCTGCTCTGTTCGTACCTCGGTGGGATGAAGGCCATTACCTGGACGCAGGGCGTGCAGGGGATAATTCTGGTGTTTGCCTACCTGGTACCGGTGACCTGGCTGGCCTTCAAACTGACCGGCGTAGCCTTGCCACAGGTTATGTATGGTGTGGCCCTCAGTAATATTGATCGTCTGGAACAAGAGCAGGGGCTTGCGAGTTATGTTGCCCCCTTCAACGATTGGTCGATCTGGAACTATCTGGCTCTTTCGCTCTGTCTCATGCTGGGAACAGCCGGCATGCCGCACATTCTGGTACGCTTCTACACCGTACCTACCGTTCGCGACAGTCGTAGCAGCGTAGCCTGGGCATTGGTCTGGATTTGTGTACTCTACCTGACCGCACCCGCTTACGCCGCCTTCTCGCGCTGGGAGATTTTAAGTTCGGTGGTGGGGAGGCCGGTTGTCGGGTTGCCTGAATGGACAAATCGGTGGGCAAGCACCGGTCTGCTCAAGATCGCCGATGATCCTGATGCAGGTGGGAATGGTGATGGTATTTTGCAATACCACGAATTGCAGATCGACCAGGATTTGGTAGTGTTATCGATGCCGGAGATTGCTGAACTACCGTCAACTGTTGTGGCATTAGTTGCCGCCGGCGGCATGGCCGCAGCGCTTAGTACTGCCGATGGGCTGTTGATGGTGATCGCCTCGGCAACGGTACACGACATCTACCATCGTACCCTCAACCCACGCGCCTCTTCCCGTGAACGCCTGTTGTTAGGTCGACTGGCGATCCTGGTGGTCGCAATCCTGGCAGCCCTAACGGCATTGCAACGGTTGGTCATTATCGTACAACTGGTGGCCTGGGCCTTCTCTTTCGCCGCTGCGACAATCTTTCCGGTGCTGGTGCTGGGCATTTTCTGGAAGCGCACGAACAGCCGTGGCGCGGTGGCCGGTATGATTAGTGGCTTCCTGGTGACAGCCAGTTATATGGCAATTACATACCTCCTTCCCGAATGGACACTCTTTGGCATTTCCAGTTCGGCAGCCGGTATCTTCGGTCTCCCCGTCAATTTCCTGGTTACCTGGCTGGTTAGCCGGTATGGGCCACCGCCTGATCCAGAAGTAACCGCACTGGTTGATTACGTGCGCTATCCGTGATCGAGGTACGGAGATGGTGGGTTGCAGCGTCGACGGGTTAAATCCCTGCCGCAATGCGTGGAAGGCCGGCAGGGCGTACCTGGCGGCGGTGCGGGGGTGAGCGCCAGAGGCGCACGCGCCCAGTGTTGGACAGGCGATACCAGCTTGCGCACCAGAGGCGCACGTCCCCAGCTTTGGTCACACGACACCCTTGCGCATCGGTGGTACACACTCCCAGGGTATTGTGAGCAAACCCATCCCGTGGTCGCAGACCATCACTCCTCCTATCTTCTATCTCCTATCTCCTACATTTGACTCCAGTCCGCTCTTTCCACTACAATCGCTACAAACGTCAGTCAATATCAAACGGAGGCCAATGATGACCACCGCAGCAAAGTTGTTGTGGGAGCCGCCGGAAGACCTGCGCACCAATTGTACGATGCGTGCGTTTATGAACTGGTTAGCGCAGCGCCGCGGCTTACACTTCGCTGATTACCACCAGTTGTACCGCTGGTCTGTCGATCACATCGAAGACTTCTGGGCAGCATTGTGGGAGTATTACCAGATTAAGGCTCATACGCCCTACACGACGGTGCTGTCGAGTCGTGAGATGCCTGGTGCTCGCTGGTTCACCGGTGCCCGTCTCAATTATGCCGAACACGTGTTTCGGCACGCTACCGATCAACGACCGGCAGTGATATTTGCTTCCGAACGCCATGAACCAACGCCCCTGAGCTGGGCGAGTCTGCGTGCGCAAACGGCGGCCCTGGCGCAGACCCTGCGCGAGGCTGGAGTCGGACCGGGGGATCGCGTCGTGGCCTACGTGCCGAACACGCCGCACGCCCTTATCGGGTGTCTGGCAACCGCGAGTCTGGGGGCCATCTGGTCGAGCTGTTCACCCGATTTCGGCAGCCCTAGCGTCATTGACCGCTTCAGTCAAATTGCGCCGAAGGTCTTGATCGCGGTTGACGGCTATCAGTACGGTGGCAAGGCATTTGACCGTCGGGCTGAAGTCGCGGCGATTCAGGCCGCCCTGCCTGATCTGGAGCTAACTATCTTTATCCCCTACCTCGATCCAACCGCTGAAGCAAGCGGCCTGCGAGGGCGCGTCATCCGCTGGGCAGACGCCTTACATCAGGAAGCCGAACTCCTCTTCACCCCGGTGGAATTCAACGACCCGCTGTGGGTGCTCTACTCATCGGGCACAACTGGCCTCCCTAAACCGATTGTCCACAGCCAGGGCGGTATCCTGCTCGAACACATCAAATCGCTCGACCTCCATTTCGACATGCGAGCGGGTGACACCTTCTTCTGGTACACCACAACCGGCTGGATGATGTGGAACTTCTTGATCGGTGGTCTGCTGATCGGCGCGATACCGATCCTCTACGACGGCAGCCCGGCCTATCCAGATATGGGCATCCTGTGGCGCCTGGCCGAACAGACACGGATTCGTTACTTCGGCACCAGTGCCGGCTACATCACCGCGCTGATGAAGAGTGGGGTCGAACCGGGCACACAGTTCGATCTGAGCAGTATCAAAGCCATTGGCTCGACCGGCTCACCCTTACCGCCTGAAGGGTTTGATTGGGTCTACGAACACATCAAACACGACGTCTGGCTGGTCTCGTACAGTGGTGGTACCGACGTATGCAGCGGCTTTGTCGGTGGTTGTCCTCTCCTGCCGGTGTACAGCGGCGAAATTCAATGCCGCATCCTGGGCTGCCGGGCAGAAGCCTACGACACCGATGGGCAGAGTGTTACCGGCGTCATGGGTGAACTGGTCATCACCGCGCCAATGCCGTCAATGCCGATCTACTTCTGGAACGATCCCGACAACGCTCGTTACAAAGCCAGCTACTTCGAGCACTACCCCGGTGTCTGGCGGCATGGCGACTGGATCGTGATTAACGAACGGGGTGGCGTGATTATTTATGGCCGTTCAGACAGCACGATCAACCGCCAGGGAGTGCGCATGGGCACCAGCGAAATCTATCGGGCGGTAGAGACGATTCCCGAAGTGCTCGACAGTCTGGTCATCGATCTCGAAGGATTAGGTGGACGGTCATATATGCCGCTCTTCGTCGTCTTGCGCGAGGGACTCACCCTCGACGACGATCTGCGGCAGCGGATTAAGCAGGTCATTCGCCAAACCCTCTCGCCCCGCCACGTTCCCGACGACATCTTCCAGATTCCGGCGGTTCCCCTGACCCTGAGCGGGAAGAAGCTAGAGGTGCCGGTGAAGAAGATTTTGATGGGCGTGCCGGTCGAACGGGCGGCCAATCCCGACTCGCTGCGCAACCCCGAATCGCTTCAGTTCTTTGTTGACCTGGCACGCACCCTGGTGAATAGCGACAAAGTGGCCGGGTGAGCTATATTCACCACAAAGACACAGAGGGCACAAAGGGTTTAGACATTCTCTGTGCCCTCTGTACATCTGTGGTTGGTCTATGTTCGCCATCACGCTAATGGTAACTGCACTGCGGATCAGGCGTAGATACGGTTTTCGGGTTGAGTTACCCGTGACGCATCGTTTGGAGTGAGGCAGCCATGTTACCTCACCCACCGCACACACTGGCAGGCGCTGGTCGCAGCGCGGACCTGTACCGGTACGTGATCTGGTCAAGGGGATGGATGCACACAGGCTGTTGGCCTGCCCGTCGCAGGATCACCCACCATTGCAGACACCGCTTCCATACTGGATTGTTCGTAACGCAGGGTTTGGCGTGCGGCAGCCATGCTGCCGCGCTCACCGCACGCACCAGCAGATGCAGGGCGCAGCGCATACCCGTGCCGATACGTGACTCTGGGCAAGGGAATGGATGCGTGCAGGCTGGTAGCCCGCGCTACAGGAAGCCAAACCCAATTGCATCCCCAGCCCCGTCGCCATCCTGGCCCGCAGTATGGTATAGTACAGAAAATACCTGTACGACGAAACACAAGTAAGGAGCATCGCTCATGAGTGATGATCCGCGCACCGCGCTCCTGCATCGCATCGCAGCCGATCAGGTGTCATTCATCAATCTGCAATTCACCGACGTGCTGGGTATCGGGAAGACGGTGACCATTCCGGTTGAGGAGCTGCCCGATGCGCTTGACCACGGCGTCTGGTTTGATGGCTCTTCTATCGAAGGATTCGCCCGGATGGTCGAGAGTGACATGTATCTTGTGCCCGACATCTCGACCTACGCCGTCGTGCCATGGGATCGGCATCAGGGTGTTACTACCGCCCGCTTGATCTGCTCGGTCTATACTCCTGATGGGAAGCCGTTTGCCGGCGATCCACGTAATGTGCTGCGGCGGATGCTCGATCAGGCTGCTGCTGCCGGTTATCGGTTTATGGTCGCGCCTGAACTGGAGTTTTTTCTCTTCAAGACCGATCCGAACGGCAATATTCTTGAACCACACGATAAGGCCAGCTATTTCGATATATCCACCGATCTGGCAACGCATATCCGCCGCCAGATGGCCCGTACCTTGCAAGCGATGGGGATTACCGTTGAAGCGGTGCACCACGAGGTGGCACCCGGCCAGCACGAGATCGATCTGCGTTACGCCGATGCCTTGCAGTCGGCTGATCATCTGGTGACGGCACGGGTGGCGTTGAAGGCGGTCGCCCAGATGAACGGTCTCCACGCAACCTTTATGCCTAAGCCTATCGCCGGTGTCAATGGCAGCGGGATGCATGTCCATCAGAGCCTGATCGACCGCGATACGGAGAAGAATCTCTTCGCCGATCCAGACGATCCCTACGGCCTTTCAGCGCTGGCCCGCCACTTTATCGCCGGTCTGCTGGCGCACGCCCGTGGGATGTGCGCCCTGCTTGCCCCGCTGGTCAATTCGTACAAGCGCCTGGTTCCCGGATTTGAGGCACCGGTCTATATCTCGTGGGGTCGTACCAACCGCTCGGCGCTGGTGCGTGTGCCGCGCATTACTGCCGGACGCTACCAGGCAACCCGGATTGAACTCCGCTGCCCCGATCCGGCCTGTAACCCGTATCTGGCCTATACCGCGATGCTGGCCGCCGGTCTCGATGGAATTCGGCGTAAGTTGCCGTTGCGCGATGCGACCGAAGAAGACCTCTTCCACGTCGATCCACGTGCCCGTGGGCTGACCACCCTGCCAACGTCATTGGGTTCGGCACTTGATGCCCTGCGTGAAGATGAAGTTATTCTCGAAGCCATTGGTCCCTCAATCGCCGAGCGGTTTCTTGATGCCCGTCAGCAGGAGTGGGAAAGCTACCGCGCCTATGTCTCGCAGTGGGAGATTGAGCGCTATCTGGCAATTTTCTAGGACGGATTTGCAGCAAGACGGAGCGCATAGTCGTGCGCTCCGTCTTTGTGTGGTCGTCAGATCACAATCGAGCTGACGGCAATAAAATGGCAGAGGCTACCGATCAAAACAAAACCGTGCCAGATGGCGTGCATGTAACGCAGTCGCGACAACATGTAGAACGGTGTGCCGAGGGTGTACGCAATGCCGCCCGCTACCAGCAGGCCAATGGTAAACGGACTAAGGACAGTCAATACCTGGTCGGCAACGATCACCACCAGCCATCCCAGCCCAATGTAGACCAGCGTCGAGAGCAGGCGAAAGCGTCCGGTGAGGAACAGTTTCATGACCACACCGGCAAGCGCCAATCCCCACACCAGCCCAAACAAGAGCCAGCCCCACGTACCGCGCAAGCTGATCAGTGTGAAGGGAGTGTAGGTACCGGCGATCAGCAGGAAGATCGCACTGTGATCGCATATTTCGAGAATGGCCCGTCGGTGTGGCGTTCGGCTGGCATGGTAGAGGGTCGAAGCCAGATAGAGCAGCGTTAGTGTCACGCAGAAGGTTGTAGCACCGGCAATCTGCCAGCCATCACCCCTCTGCCAGACCACGCCGACGAGGATGGCGCCGGCGATTGTACTGGCGATAGCGCCGAAGCCGTGGGTCATCACATTGATCCGCTCTTCGGCGGGTGAGAAGTGTTCAGATTGGTGTGTTGGTTTCATGGTTATGTTGTATATCAGCACAGCAGGCATAGTATTCCATCGCCAGTATGCACTTTTCATTGAGCATTGACAAGTGTCGTCCGTCATGTTTATGGTATGACGCCGGTCATTTGGTTCCAAAACGGGGTACAGCACGCCGTATATGCTGTACCCCGTTCTGAAGACAGTCATTCATTTCAATCAGTTCAGCGCACGTGTCGCACCCTACCGCCCCAGCAACTCATTCCCCAACAGCCCTAGCAGCACCTTACCGTCGGGATGCAACTCAAAACGTGCCCGTTCAAACCACTGCACGATCACTACAGTGCCCGGTTGCGTCTCTTCGACCCGTGGTGCCGATAATGGAAAGCCAAACAAGGCCAGACTCTCGGCGTAGCTTTTGCCGGGTCGGCCATCAAACTCCAACCCATTGCGCTGCCAGTAGCTCAGGAACGGCTCACACAATGACTGATTGGTTTCAGCGAAGTAGAGACAACCGGCGAGCGGCCCACTGCGCTCAAACGTTGTCCAGTCGCGTCCCTGCCGCTGCAAGATGGTATCACCGATGCGCGACAGCAGAACATGGTACGGCGGCTGGTTCTCCGGTCGCCATTCAAAACGGTGACGCTCGAAATACTGAACGGTCACCGGCCGGCCATCGCTCCCGATCTCGGTAAATTCCTCGCTGACCGGAAAGCCGAAGATCGGTAAACCACCGTTCTGTTCCCAGTAGGCCCGAAATCCACCACCCAGCGTATGACCGGTTTCAGGGAAGTAGAGGCGGCCATCAGCCGGTGGTTCCACCCGGGCGAAGGGATCGCCCCCAGGGTTGCCGGCTACCGGAGGAGTGCCGAGTGGACACCCGCCATACGTCGTAGCTGTTTGGACGGCGGCCAGCACATTCAAGCGCCCATAGCCATACTCGCCATCGCGTCCCGGTTCACCCCGATCATCGGCTGCCACAGACAGAATACAGCGCACATCGGCGCCGCTCAGATCAGGGCGTATCGTCATCACCAGTGCTGCCGCTCCACTCACAAAAGGACTGGCGAACGAGGTGCCGGTTGCCAGCACATAGCTATTCCCTGGGGTTGTAGTGGCAATATCAACACCCGGCGCCACCAGATCGATAAACTCACCCGTATTCGAGAATCCGGTGACCTCATCGCCATAGTCGCTCGCACCGATAGCAATCGTTTCCGGGTAAGCCGCTGGATAATTGGGCGCATTCCCTTCTGCCCGCTCGTTACCACTGGCTGCCACCACCAGCACCCCCCGCTCGGTTGCATAGCGAACGGCTTCGTGTAGCGCAGGTGAAGCCAGTGCCCCACCCAGACTGAGATTAATAATCCGTGCTCCATTGTCGGTTGCCCAGCGAATGGCACTAATCACACTTGAATCCCGACAACGGCCACTACTCAGACACGCCTTGATCGGCAGAATGACACATCCCCAACACATACCGGCGATACCGACGCCATTATCGCCGCTGGCTGCAATCAAACCGGCCACCGCCGTCCCATGACCGTTATCGTCGCTGACATCGGTACTACCAGTAATGGCATTAAAGCCATCCAATACCCGACCGGCCAGTTCAGGATGACTCGCATCAATGCCGGTATCGACAACCGCCACCACAATCGGCCCGCCGGTTGTGATCTCCCAGGCATCATAAGCCGCAATCGTGCCTAATGCCCACTGCCGTTCGCGTAGCGGATCATTGGGGGTACGGGTGATAGTACGCTCGTAGTCTGGCACCGCATAGACGACGTGCTCGTGCTCAAGAATACGGTTGCCGGCCCATTCAACCGTCATACCGGCCGGCAAGCGCACCAGATATGTCTGCTCGCCGAGCGGTTTCACCGTCAGCGCCTTCAGGGTGCGCACAAGATCGGTTGTGTCTTGGGGAACGGCAAACTTCACAATGAGATCGGTTGAAGGGGCCGCCTGAACTGGGGTACCCGGTGGCAATCCTGCCACAACGACGAAGATGATCAGCAGCAATAGTCCAGAACGAGCAGGCATGGCGAGTCCCTTGTGTTCAACGATACATACCTGATCGTATTGTACCCGATCAGCGCTGGTTTTGCTTCACGCTGCTACCGATTGTCAGGCAACATGCGGAACAAGAACGGGTGTTGCCCTTAGCCTACCCCTTTCTACCTGTGCCTGACGACTGCATCAACCAGGTTCCATCCCGGTAAGCGCTGGCAGGCACCTCTCCTCATCCTGCCTGCCTGTCAGCCGCAGAGCGATCTGGCCGGGCAACTTATTGCAACCCCTGCAGGAAGATGCGTACCACCAGATCGGCTGTCGCTATCGGATCGGCTGCCGGTGGCAGGTTACGCCCACCGACAAACGGGAAGCACAGCAAGGAAGAGAAGGTGCGGATCACATCAACCGGTTGCAGATCGGCGGCCACCTCACCATTCGCAATCGCCGCTTCGGCCAGCCGCCAGACTCGCCGCTGCGCCTTTAGTAGCTCGTCACGCGATTGCGGATGCTTCTCAAGCAGCTCGGCAACTTCCGGTAACCAGAGCTGAAAGGCCGCAGCGTGATGCCTGATCTGAAACTCAACACTGGCGTGCAGCAGATCACAGAGCTGTTGCAGTGGCGAACGATCCGTGGGTTCGCCAACCGCGGCAGCAGTAAACAGATCGCGGATCAAGCGCGCAATCATCGCTGCCAGCAAATCTTCGCGGGTAGGAAACTGATTGTAGAGCGTTGGTTTCGAGATGCCGACTCGCGCCGCCAGCTCATCCATCGCCAGCGCCGCAAATCCTCGCTCGGCAATGAGTTGCTGGGTTGCGGCGAGTATTTCATCGCGCAGCATTTGGCGGCGGCGTTCACGGAGCGTCATGCTCATAGTTGTTTCACTCAGCCGGCTAACGAGGTTGTGTTACCCGGCAATATACCACAAATTGCAAAAACATGCCGCAGCCGATAGCGAAACCGACTGCGGCGGTTGAATGAAGTTAGTTGTTGGTGAGAATGGTGATGCGGACACTCATCCCGGTTCGCAGCTCTTCCTGGCTGTCGAGCCTGACCCGAACGGTAAAGGTGCGTACATTGCCGACTGTATTTGCCACTGGCGCCACAAAATCAAGCGTACCGGTGAAGACCGTGCCGGGCAGGGCATCGAGTCGCACTTCTACCTGCTGCCCTTCGCGCACACGGGCAATATCGGTGTCACTGATTGCAGCCTCGACATACAGCTCGCTCGTGTCGACGATCCGCACCACCGGCAAGGCACCGGTTCCGGCCAGATCACCGGGATCGACGTTTACCTGCGCAACTACACCGGCGAACGGCGCCCGCAAGACTGCCTTCTCAAGGTTGAGTTTCGCCGCAGCCAGCGCTGCCTCGGCAATTTTCACGGCGGCTTCGGCAGCGGCCAGACTCTGCGCCGTCGGTGGTGCAGTGATCCGTTCGAGGTTAGCCTGAGCAGCCGCCACACCAGCTTGAGCTGCGGCCAGCGCACCGGCCCGCTGATCGCCACGCAAACGATCCAGTGTCGCCTGGGCCTGGGCCACCGCAGCGTCAGCCGCTGCGATCAGGTCGGCGGTTGGCCCATCGAGCAGTCGCTGCAAATTGCTCTGCGCTGAACGCAACTGAGCCTCAGCCGCAGCAATGCCGTCAATCTCATTCTGGCGGGCCTGCTCGTAGGCCAGTTGCGTCTGCTTGTAGCGTGCCTCTGCCGACTCGACAGCACGGAGCAGTTGCTCTTCGGCATCCTTTGCCTCTTTCGGCAGCTCTAAGCCAAATTTCGCCAGTTGCTGCTCGCGTTCGCGGTTTTGCCAGTACAGGTCGGAGTAAGCCTGTTGCGCATCACGCAGCGCATTGGCAGCCTGCAACATCTGAAGCTCGGCATTGCTCTTCGCCGCCGAGAGGTTGGTACGTTGGATGTTCAGATTCGCCTCTGCCTGCTCAACTGCCGCACGTGCAGCGGTGAGTTCGGCGTTGTTCGGCCCATCGAGCAGATCGTTGCGACGGGCAATAGCTTGGGCCAGCGCCGCTTCAGCCGCAGCAATATCGGCATCGGTAACACTGCCACGGGCTTGGCGCAAAGCGGCCTGGGCCTGCGCCACCTGCGCACGTACCGCCGCTATCTCTTCAGGCGTTGCCCCCTCTAGCAACCGTTCGTAGTTGGCACGCGCCTGCGCCAGACTGGCTTCGGCCTGGGCCACCTGTAGCTCTAGCTCGCGAGCGTCGAGGGCGACCAACGGATCGCCCGCCTGAACAGTATCTCCTTCACTCACAAATACCTCGGCCACCACACCGGGAATACGGAAACTTAATTCCGCACTGCTGCGAGCTACCACTTCACCGCTGGCCGTAACGCCGAGGCTGATGGTAGGCTGATTGGGTAGTTCAATCGTCAGCGGGGCCGTCGTCGGTTGGGGCACTGCCGTCGGTTGGGCTGCGAGTGCTGCCGTTGGCACCGGTGTTGCTGCCGGTGCCGGCGCGGCACAGGCGGTGAGCACGGTGAATAGTCCACCCAGTAATGTTCCGATAATGATCCGTCGCATGGTCTACTGGCTCCTGTCAGATATGGTTCGCTTAAAATCTGTCCTTAATCAGCCGATGGTTCGCCGGCAGGCGTTGGTGACGATGTTGGTGCGACCGGTCGTGCCGCCGGTGCGCTGGTACTTGCCGATGGCGCTGCACTGGCGACGGCAGGGCCGGGCGCTGGCAACTCGAAACCTTCGTGCTCCTGACCCAAGCCGAAGCGCTGCTTCACCCAGGTTACGGCGGCGTCCATCAGACTATAGACAGTTGGCACCACCAGGAGCGTAAGCGCGGTTGATGTCAGCATACCGCCGATCAAGACCCAGGCCAGCCCTTTGCGGAACTCATTGCCTTCACCGGTTGCCAGCAGGTGCAGACCGAGCGCCGTCGGCATGGCACCGGCCACCAGTGAGAGAGCCGTCATCAGGATCGGGCGCAAACGGATGGCACCGGCCAGCTTCAGTGCCGAGTGTTTATCCAGGCCCAGTTCGCGCAAGCGGTTGGTAAAGTCGACCAGCAGAATCGAGTTCTTCACCACCAGACCGAGCAACATAATCAAACCGATCATCCCGGTGATGTCGAGGTCGATCCCGACCAGGCGCAGGGCGAGGAAGGCGCCGATAAAGCTAAACGGCATCGCCATCATAATCACCAGCGGCTGCGTAAAGCTACCGAATTGCGAGGCCAGCACCATGTAGACGAACAGCACCGAGAGACCCATCGCCAGGAAGAGCGACGAAAAGCCTTCGTTGGTCTGGGCAAAGGTACCGACGTAGCTGACAACCACATTCGGTGGAATGTTGAGTGCTTCGATCCGCTGTTGCAACGCAGCCTGAGCATCGGTCAGATTGACGCCTTCGAGGTTGGCCCCGATCAACACCTGATTGAGCCGGTCGTACCGTCGGATCGAGACCTGGCTGGATGCCAGTTCAACCGTACCCAGCGAACTGAGCGGTACCACACCGGCGCGGGTGGGAATACTGATCGCTCCCAGCGTCTCAACTCCTGCCCGATCCTGGGGCGCCAGCCGCACCACCACATCAAGGTCGGTGTTGTCCGTCCTCAGCACCGTGGCCCGGTCACCGTTGATCAGCGCTCGCACCGAAATCGCGATGTCTTCATTGGTAATACCCAGTTCACCGATGCGGGCCGGATCGGCGCGGAGTCGTAGTTCTGGCTTACCGACCTGCAAGTTGCTATCAATATCAACCAGCCCCGGAACAGCCGCCATCTCGCGCTTAATCGCCTCAACCAGTGGCGCCAGCTCGGTAGCCGGGCCGGTTGTCTGGAGACTGACCTGCAATTCGCGCCCTTCAACACCGGCGCTCGAAGGCTGGAAGCTCGGCACCGAGAAGCTCAGGCGGGGCAAGAAGGTCAACTGCTCGCGCAGCCGCTCTTGTGTTGGCAACGTCGGCGTGCGCCCAACCAGCGTCACCGCAAACTCAGCTCGCTCTGGGAAACCAGGGAAACCGACTCTGGCAATCACATTCTCAACTGCCGGATCGTTCAGCAGAATCTGCTCGGCCTGTCGAGCCAACCGGTCGGTTTCGGCCAGAGTAGTACCCGGCGCAGCCTCAAAGCGCATAACGAACTCGTGTGGGTCTTGTTCCGGGAAGAAGGTCAATTTCAGCCCACTGGCGACCCACATACTCAGCACCAGCACCGCAATCGCGATCCCGACCACGATCAACCGATTCCGCAGACTTGCCAGCGTCCACCCCAGCAGCTTCCCGTACCAGCGCCCCATCCTTCCGGGGTCTTCATTGGCCTCTTGCAACAGGCCAATATCGCGCTCGCTGACCTCATCGGAAATCGGCACCTCCACAATTGGCTGATGCTGCTGATGATGCTTTTTGGGCTTTACCTTCATGTTGGGGAACAGATTGGCCGAGAGCATGGGTGCGAAGGTGAAGGCTTCAGCCAGCGAGAGCAGAATCGCAATCGACACCACCAGCCCGAACGACTTAAAGACAATCCCGGCCACTCCCTCGGCGAAGGTCACCGGCACGAACACCGCCACAATCGTGAGCGTCATCGCCACGACCGACAAACCAACTTCCCACGTCCCGCGTGATGAGGCTACCCGCGCACTCTCACCTCGTTCAAGGTGGCGGAAGATATTTTCGCGCACCACAATGGCGTCGTCGATCACCAGACCGACACAGAGCGAGAGGGCGAGCAGCGTCACCAGATTAATCGTGAGACCAAAGATCGGCATGAAGATGAAGGTACCGATCAAAATGACCGGCAGGCCGGACATCGTAATAATCGTGCTGCGCAAATTGCCGAAGAAGAACCAGACCACCAGAAACGCGGCCACCGAGGCAAACATCAGCTCTTCCAGCGACGAGAGCACCGATGAGCGCACAGCCTCTGAGGCGTCAAGCGGGATAGTGTAGGTCAGTTCGGGAAACGCGGCGAAGGCCTGATCCATCGCCCGGTAGACGTTATCCGCTACCGTGACGGTGTTAGCGCCCGACTGCTTGAGCACATTGATGATGATCGCCTCGCTCCCATTCAAGCGGGAGATGGTGGTAACGTCGGCCACACCCTCTTCCACCACAGCGACATCACCGACCCGATACGGGGTACCCGAAATCTGCACATTCGCGATGTCAACCGCACTGCGCAGGAGCGACGGTACCCGCAGGCTGATCTCGGTATTATTTTCGACGATAGTGCCCAGGCCGAGATTTGCATTGGCTTGCTGCAACGACCGACTGACTTGAGCCGGTAGCAGGCCATACGCCTGAAGCTTGGCCAGATCAAGCCAGACGTTGATCTGGCGTTGCTGACCACCATTCACCGTGACCGAGCCGACGCCGGATGCACGCTGAATGAGTGGCACAATCTCTTCCTCGATCAGTGTGCGCAATTCGAGTGGCGACCGGCCAGACGTGTCGGCAACGGCGATCTGCATGATCGGCGATTGATTGGGATCGAAGCGTTGATAGACCGGCTGTCGCACATCGCGCGGCAGTTGGGGCAAGATGCTGTTCACCCGCTGCCGCACATCCTCTTCGAGTTGTTTTGCTTCGTTACCAGCTTCAAATTCGAGAATGATCAGCGCCGAGCCTTCACTGGCCTGCGACGTGATGTGCTGTAAACCGGCAAGCGTGTTGACCGCATTTTCAATTGGCCGCACGACCTGATCAACCACGCTCTCCGGGCCGGCACCGGGATAGGTCACACTGACAGCAATAATCGGGACATCAATTTCCGGCAGTAAGTTGACGGGGGTCGAACGAAATGAGAGAATACCAAAGGTGATGAAAGCAAGCATCACCATGGTAATGAAAACGGGCTGACGAATCGAGACGTCAGAAATCCAGATTCCGTTCAGTTTTTCCCGGCGTTGCGGGGCCATTGGTTATCCTCCCACGAGACGACGTTGCACAGGTTTTGTCACGTACTTGTTTTTACTATACCGTAAAGTTTTCTGACGGTCAAGGGTAGAAATAATGAGGTTTCGATTAAGCCTGATGGGTTGCTGGCTGATGATCTGGTTGATCTGGTTACCGGACGTATCTGCGCAGCCGGTTGAGGTGTCTCTCACCGAGTACGACCGTCTATTGCGGGCTGCTTACACTGCGGCCCAGCGAGGCGATCTGCTTGAGGTGAGGGCACTGGCGGATGAGCTTATAGCAATCCGTCAGGTACGTATGCCTGATGGTCAGATCGCGCCGGTCGATCAGTCGTGGCTGGCCGAGATGCTGGCCCAACCGACACCCGATCTGCCGCGTATCACTGCCCGGCTGGGAGCCTTGATTGATGCGTTGGAACCGACCGGCAGCGCGGTCGCTGCCGATGCCTTGCAGCATTGGGAAGCAGTCTTTAACGAGCCACCGTTTAACCACAGTCAATCCGAGAGCTGGCTTACCCGCTTCCTCAACTGGTTATTCGAGCGTCTCGCCGATCTCTTGCCTGATCTACCTGATGTACCAGCAGCCCCGGTTGCCGGCGATGGCTCACCGATCAGCGGGATTGTCTGGGCGACGCTCGCAGTGATAGCATTGCTGTTCGGTGGTTTACTCTTATTTTGGATACGCGGCGTCCGTCGGGTATTTCAGCCGGTTACTACAGCGGCCAGCCCGACAACCGATCCGGTTACCTTTGCCGAAGCACAGCGCATGGCCGAGGCTGCCCGGCAGGCAGGAGACCTGCGTAATGCGGTGCGTTATCTCTATCTGGCGGTGCTGCTCTGGCTGGATGATCAGAAGATTCTGCCGTATCAGCCCTCACTCACCAATCGCGAGCATCTTCAACGTCTGCAAGACTGGCCGGCGCTACGCGATCAACTGCTGACATTGATGACTACGTTTGAAAAGACCTGGTACGGTTTTCAAGCCATTGATGAAGCTACCTTTGCCGGATATGAACAACAGGCCACATCACTGCTCAGACAGGTGAGGTCATCCAATGAAGCTGCGTCTTGAATTGGTGCTGTTGCTTGTGCTCATTATCGGCCTCGGCGCGATCGCGGCGTATTATGCTGATCAGCGCGGTCAACAGGGAGCAGGGATACGCACAACATCATTCAGTAGCAGTGACGATGGTGCGCTGGCGCTGTACCGCTGGCTAGAGCGGATTGTTCCCGGTCGAGTGGATCGATTGGCGTACCGCCCCTTTGCCTTGAGTGCTGCTGAAGGGATGCTATTCGTGTTGGGACCAACTGAACGTTACGAACCGGCCCAGGTAGCCGTCGTAACCGAATGGGTACGAGAAGGTGGTGTGCTGGTAATGGCCGATAGCCGCCCGTCACCACGTAGCACCCTTGCTCCCTTGCTGGAAGCGTTTGATCTCGAATTGAAGATAATTGCGCTGACATCCACCGCTACCCCTGTGCATCCAGCACTGGGTTCACCGCCGCTTACAACGTTACCGGTTCACACAGCGGTTGCTATCGCGAGTACGGCACCGCAGCCGGCACTGGCACCACTGGCCGTTGCCGACACCCATCCAATCGTTGCCGGCCAGCGTTTTGGCGATGGCTACGTGATTGTAGTTTCCAGTCTGTACCCATTTACCAATGACGGGTTACGCCAGCCGGAATCGGCAGCGTTCATGCTCAATCTCTTGCGCTGGCTGCCACCCGGTCAGAAGATCGTGTTTGATGAATTTCACCACGGCTTCGTCCCCAACGCCGATCTGCGCTCGTTACTGCTGAACCATCCGTTTGGATGGGCTATCCTCTACGGCGGGGCTGTCATCGGCTTGTACATCCTGGCCGGGAGTCGGCGGTTTGTGCGTCCATTGCCCTTGCGGAGTGAAACGGCACGCCGGAGTAGTGTTGAATACATCGACAGCATTGCCGGTATGCTGCGCCGTACCAGACAAATCTCCTATGCAGCCGAACACTACTATCACACGCTGCGGCGCCGCCTCGGTCAGTCTTACGGGATACCGCTCACCCTCGATGATGCGGCCTTTGTCGATCAACTGGCAACTATTCGCCCGGCTGATCGGCAGCAAATCCTTCGTCTCCTCACCGACCTGCGCCGCCCCGATCTCGACGAGGCCGGTCTGCTCCGCCTGGTGGCTGAGGGGGATCAATTGATCAGGTAACTAACAAGGGCAGCGTATTATCAATTGCGGAGCAGCCTATGCGAAGTACCTTACGCTCAACACTCGACGAGGTAATGATCCTGCTCGATGCGGGTGTTGCACTCTACCGACGGCACCTGGCCCGCTTTCTGGTGCTAGCCGGCCTCTTTAGTCTGCCGGCGATGGTCGCTACATTTAATCTGTTGTTGACCATAGACGATATTGCTGAGGCCGGTATCGAAGAACTCTTGCTGCTGGGTTTCAGTCTGTTTCTGACCTCGCTGCTCATGATCCCCCCCCTGACACGAGCGACACGGATTGTGCTTGAGGACGAAGTGCCATCGCTGCGCAGCGTACTCTGGCACTGGCCCCGCCTGGATCGCTGGTTGCTCGCTACTGCCTACGGTGGCTGCCTGATCCCGGTATGGTTGATGCTCTTTTCAACGGTCTCTGGCATTCTGTTCGGCATGTGTTGTGGTGTAATCGGCTTTGTCGCATATGCCGTTATCTTTGCCAGTGTAATGGCGAACACCGCGCTTGGTTTTTGGTTGTTACCGGTTTTGATCATCGCTACGCTGATCGTTTATCTGCTGTATATCGTCTTTATGGGTGCCGGTCTGATGGCGACTCTGTACAATGTACAACCATTGCTCGATGACACCATTCCCCTGGCAGAGGGATTCCGGCTATCGTGGAGTCTGCTCTTGGCACGTATCGGGTATAATCTGCTCGTCTTCGTGTGTGCGGCGCTGATCTTCAGTGTGGTTTCTTTGATTGTGACCATTGCGATGGCTGTGTTGTTGCCCGCACCGTTTGGCCTGATCCTCGGTGCCAGTCATCCGTTGACGCGCGGGTTGAGTGCAGTGGCCTGGGTGATTGGTTTGGCCGTAGCAATGCCGCTCTTGCCGATCTGGAGTACTCTGCATTATCGATGGCGTTTGAACAGGTACAAGGGCCGCGATTTGGCTCGACAAATACAACAGGCGGGTCTGGTTGAGAAAGCATTCTAGTAGTACAGGTATATGTCTCTATGACAACAATCAGTGTGATCAAGGTCAGTGGCCACGAATTGGATGACCCCACCTTCCTCAGCGGCCTGACAGCGGCGCTGCGTGCGTTTCAGCAACCGCTCGTCCTCGTCCACGGTGGTGGCAAAGAGATTAGTGCGGCAGTCGAACGGGCCGGTTTGCAGATTGAGTTTGTTGATGGCATGCGCGTGACATCGCCAGTAGTGATGGACATTATGCAGATGGTGGTCTGCGGTACCATCAATAAGCGGATCGTCACGGCGCTGGTGAATGCCGGAGTCAAAGCGATAGGACTAAGCGGTCTCGATCTGGGGTTGCTGCGCTGTGAACCATACCGCCCGGCAGGGCGCGATCTCGGACGTGTCGGGGAGGTAACCGCAGTTGATGGTACGGCATTGCGTCATCTGTTGGCTCTGGGCTGGATGCCGGTGATTGCCCCGGTTGCGCTGGGGGCCACTGATGGTCTCAGCTACAACGTCAATGCCGATATGGTTGCCGAAGCGGTGGCTGGTGCGCTGGCGGGGGCTGAACTGGTCTTCGTCAGTAATGTTCCTGGCGTACTGGTTGATGGCAACGTCGTACCGGCTCTCACCCCGGCGGCGGTCGAGGAATTGATTACGACGGGGGTCATCTCTGGCGGGATGATCCCAAAAGTACGTGCGGCATTAGCAGCGCTCCAACGCGGCGCTAGCAGTGTACGCATCGTCAATCTGGCCGGTCTGCACGATGGCGGTACTCGTTTTACCCACGGAGAATTGTCTGAATGAGTGACACACACGATGTCCTCTCGCTCTTTCACGATCTGGGGCCGGCTGCACGGGCAGGCTTGACTGCGCTGTTGCAGGTCGCCTCGTACCCGTCCGGGCATATCTTTCACCTACCGAATGAAGCCGGCAAGCACGTGTTTTTCTTGCAGCAGGGACGGGTGCGGATTTACAAGGTGTCGCCTGAAGGAAGAGTGCTTACACTACTGGTACTGCATCCACCCGGTCTGTTTGGTGAAATGGCCCTGATCGGGGCCGGGGTGCATGACACGTGTGCCGAGGCGATGACCGATTGTACCGTGGCCCGCATCGAGCGGGAAGCACTACGCAATTTTCTCGGTCGCTACCCTGCCGCAGCGATTGATCTGATGGAATTGATGGGGTCTCGCCTGCGCACGATGGAGCAACGCCTGGCCGATATTGCCTTCAAAAGCGTACCCCAACGTCTGGCCGCACTCTTACTTGATCTGGCCGGTGATCCGACGGATGATACTGCACCGATGAAGATCGTTCGCTATACCCACCAGCAACTGGCCGAGATGATCGGTGCCTATCGAGAGACAGTGACCAAAGCCCTGGGTGATATGCGTGAAGCGAATCTGATTCAGGTTATCGACGATGCCATCATTCTGACCGACCTGGCTCAATTGCGTCGGCTGGCGTCGTGAGTCATCGCTCGTGCTTTGGACGTACAGGGTAGTCATTGCCGGCGGTTGGGATGAACTGGCGGATTGAAGGGCGGCGGGTTTATCGTTCGGCAGGTTCGTAGATCGGCGGGTAACGCCCTGCCTCACGACGTGGAAGGCCGGAGGGCTGGCCTGGCAGTGGCTCGTGCTACCCCCAGGCCCCGGAGGGGTTTACCCATCTTCAGGTAAGGCTTTAGCTCGCCTGAACCCGGTCTCACTTAAGCCGTCCGTCGCCGCCAGCGCTCGCGGAGCATGGTGAGCGTATTGCGTTGATAGTAGAGCCATTCGATCAACAGTACGATCAACGCGACCAACGCCAGCCAGCGCCAGATTTCCTGCCGGCCATCTCGTTCACGAACGACCGTACTCTGTGCACCGCTGATCTGGGGAATGGCAAGATCGCGGCGCGGTTCGATCCGCGATTCATTCGGTGCAAAGAGATTGACCGCGAAGCGACGACTGGCAATGACTTCATTTCCACGCCGCTCCTCTAGCGTATACACGCCGGGGATGTCAGTATTGGTGTAAAAGGTTTGATTCGTCTGCACCTGCACCTGGTCGTCGCGTGAGCTAACGACGCGCCCATCCGGGCGGATAATCCGAACCTCTTCGATACTCGGATCAACCGGCGCCACAATCGGTTGCCCGGTGGTCAGTTGGACGCCACTCACCGGTAAGAGATACTCGATCATGTTCGAGAGGAGTAACGGGAAGGCGATGTTGAGCGGCAGGTCTGACAGGTGCAGGTCAAAGGCCAGCACCACAATTCGCCGCCCCTCGCGCTCTCCGGCCAGCAGCAGCGGGCCGCCATCGCTATCAACAATAACCCGCGCCCATGTGCCGGGAACAATGCGCGGTGCGCGCAAGATGTTGACGTCGTTCAAACGCACGTTGCGCAAGAGAGGGTCTTCAAGCGACGCTGGCCGAATGAGCGGAAAGTCAAATTCGCCGGTGATCGAAAAGAGGTCTGTGCTCTGGAGAGGGCCGATAAAGAGCAGGTTGCCCGGTGGCAGTTCGGCGGGCGTGACTCCGTCAAAGATGGTGAGCGGGATTTCTGCCGCACTCTCCGGGAAGGTGGTAGTCGTTGTGGGCGTCTTCACGACCTCGATACCGGGCAGCAGGGAGAGGCCGGTTTCAAGGAAGCGATTGCCGTCGCTAACCAGCCGCACGCGCACTGTTTCGCGTTGTGGGCTAACGGCAAAGGCGCGATCATCAACCGGCAAGGCATCACCGTTTTCGTCAAGCCGTGCCTCAACGACCGTGACGGTAGACGGGATGGGCTGGGTCAGGCTCTGCTCACGACCCGGATCAAAGGTCAGGTCAATCGCAAAATCGAGCCGACCATCCAGATAGATCGATAGCCGCCGGGTCACCGGACTATCACCGTAGTTTGTCGCCTGGACGAACAGGGTTTGCTCGAAGGGGCCAGGCTGAAGCGCAATCGCGTTAATCGCCACATTATCGGTTGCCCGGCCAATCGGAAAGTACCGCACTCGTGCCGGGACGCGCAAGCCATCAGGGAGAGTGACATTCCCGTCGGAAATGATCGCTACTTCGCTATCGGGTTCACGGGCCGCGAGCGCCGATGCCAAAGTGAGCGCCTGGGTCAAGTCGGATTGATTGCTGTAGCTGGGTTGAATCTGTTCAATGACCCGACGTAGCTCACGACGGTCGTTTGAGGAAGCGATAGGTGCTTCCATCTGACCGCCAACCGTAATAATCGTAGCCCGGCCATTATCGGGAAGCTGGTCGATCAATGCGATAGCCTGGCGACGGGCTGCTTCCAGGCGTGTTGGTGGTTCATCGGTCGCCAGCATGCTGGTCGAGCGGTCGAAGATGATAATCAGGTTTGAACCACTGATACCGGTTACGGGCAGAAAGGGACGGGCCAGGGCCAGCACCAGCAAGAGCATCAGCAGCAATTGCAAGAGCAAGAGCAGATTCCGGCGCAGTTTCTGCCACGGTGCATTGGCTTCGATGTCACGCACCATCCGCTGCCAGAGGAAGGTAGACGAAATCACACGTTCTTCCCGGCGTAACTTGAGCAGATACATGGCCACAATGATCGGACCAACAATTGCTGCACTGATTAACGCTAATGGTGCCAGAAACGACATAGACCTTACCTGTTCGGATTGGAATGCGGCCTGCACGCCGTGCTACCGTGATCTGTGATCGGCGTATCAGGAGTGAACGGCGTCTCGCCACGGGCAATCAGATCACGCAATTCAGCCAGTGCTGCACGCAGCGCAGCATCGGCATTCGGATCGGTTTGGGCAATCCCCCGTGCTTCGTATTCACCCAGATCGGTCAGTTCGACGTGCCGGCGGTCGGCACTGACGATCAGGTCGATCTCTAAATCTTCGGTTTCGATGGTGGTGCCGTCAATACGGGCGGGACGGGCCATATTGCAGTACCAGCCGCGCGTTGTGCCGTTGGGCTGCTGTACACGGAAGATGTTATACCAGCGATTGGTATAAAACGTCTCGATCATCACATCTCCCGGCTCGATACTGAACAGACCGAGATCGACTCTCCCCAACCGCCACTCGGCCCGCACGGTCACACTCTGATCATCGCAGGCGATCACAGTCGCCGGATAGCGGATGATCTGACCCTTTGCCGGTTTGATCAGGCGCACTTCAATCATCGCACAATACCAGCTCGTCGTAGTTGGGCGAAGACAAACTCTTCGATCGGCACGGCCGTATTGACCGGCACATAGCGGATGCCACGGCCGCTGCAAAAGGTCTCGATTTCGTGTTGCCAGTCGCGCAAGGTGTCACGGTAACGCTGAAGCACATCGAGATCGGCACTGATTTCAACCGCCGGCCCCCCTTCGCTATCAACCAGGCGAATATCGCCTTCAATCGGGGGATCAATCTCTTGTGGCGACAGGATGTGCATAATGGTTATCTCGAATGGACGTGCCGTCAGTGTCCGCAACGCATCGCGCCAGCCTGGGTCAAACAGGTCGGAACAGAGCAAGAGCGGCCCGGCACTCCGTACGGTCTGGAGATAGTTGCGGCAGAACTGGGTCAGGTTGGTCGTACTACCGGCTTCCAGCCGCTGCAAAAACTCAAACAGGGTTACCGCACCGCGCTTGCCACGAATACCACTCACCGCCGCCGGAGGGCCACCAAACGCAGTAACATTTACCCGGTCAAGATTATTCAGGGCAATGTAGCCGAAGGTTGCGGCAATCTGGCAGGCATAATGCAGTTTCTCCGGATCGCCCCAGGCCATGCTGCGACTGGTATCTACCAGCAAATGGACATTCAGCTCCTCTTCGGCCACGAACAGTTTCAGGTAGAACCGTTCGGCCCGGGCGTAGAGATTCCAGTCGATCTGCCGGATGTCATCGCCGGTCGTGTAGGGGCGAAAATCGGCAAACTCAACCGACGAGCCGCGTTTGGGGCTACGGCGTTCACCTTGCAGATCACCCGCCATCGCCCGCCGGGTTTGCAGCGCCAGCCGATCTAACTTGCGCAAAAAAGCGGTTGTCAGCAACGGCCCGGCCATCACTCTTCCTTCACCGCTTCCAGAACCCCCTTCACCACGTCATCAGGGCTGACGCCTTCGGCCTGGGCCTCGAAGTTGAGCACCACCCGATGGCGGAGCGCTGGCAGCGCGGCCAGGCGCAGATCGCCAAAAGAGACGTTGTATCGTCCATCGAGCAAGGCCAGGATTTTACCGGCCAGAATCAGGGTCTGCATACCACGGGGCGAGGCACCGTAGCGCACATACTGCTTTGTAATCGCCGGTGCATCCTTACTCTCCGGGTGGGTAGCCGTAATCAGGCGGGCGGCATAGCTCAGGACGTGGCTGGCGATAGGAACAGTACGGGCCAGCTCCTGCATCTGGATAATCGTCGCACCATCGGCGACGTGGCGTGCCGTCGGCTGGCGCGCCCCAGTGGTACGTTGGGCGATCTCGACCAGTTCTGCCGCCGAGGGGAAGGCAACGTTAATCTTGAAGAAGAAGCGGTCGAGCTGCGCTTCCGGCAGTGGATAGGTACCTTCCATTTCGAGCGGGTTCTGCGTCGCCAGTACGAAAAACGGCTTCGGTAATTGGTGGATCGTCTTGGCAACGGTCACCGTGCGCTCCTGCATCGCTTCGAGCAGGGCCGATTGGGTTTTCGGGGTTGCCCGGTTAATCTCATCGGCCAGCACCAGATTGGCAAAGATCGGCCCCGGTTCAAAGCGGAACGCCTTATGACCGTGGGCATCTTCACTGATCAGCGTCGTCCCTACAATATCCGCCGGCATCAGGTCGGGCGTAAACTGGATACGCGAAAACTTACAATCGATCACATCGGCCAGTGTGCGCACCAGCGTGGTCTTCGCCAGGCCGGGCACGCCTTCGAGCAGCGCATTGCCGCCGGCCAACAGCGTAATGATAACCTGTCGGATCAGATCGTGTTGGCCGACAATCACCTGGGCAACTTCAGCTTCTATCTGCTGAGCACGCTGCCGAAATTCTTCCGGCGAGAGGGTTGTCGTGGCCTGGGGAGCAACGGTCATGCAGTTCTCCTTCTACGGTTCAAGGCGCGAGAAATACTCGCGGACGAGGTCTTGCAGATAGATCGGGACACTGCCCCGCTCAAGTGCTTCGGTAGCAGTGCGCTGATATTCGGGAAAGATCTGCTCGTAAGGTACGACGGATGGGTTATTTAGACCACTCTGCTGGCCCTGACCCGGTCGTATGTCACTACTGCCGCCACTTCCCTGCTGACCGGGAATAAAGTCGGGATCACCGGTCTGCCCGGATGGGCGGAAGGGCTGGTAGACCAGATCGCCATTACTGCCCTGCCCCTGCTGCGATGCGGGGCGATTGGGATCGACATTCCCCGGCACATTACTCTGTTGCTGACCGAGATTATCGGCGGTTGATCCACCACCCTGACCGGGCTGGCCTTGCTGACCCTGGCCAGGCTGGCCTTGCTGACCCTGACCGGGCTGTCCCTGGGCCTGACCCTGCTGATTCTGGCCCTGGCCTTGCTGGTTTTGACCGGCCTGTGCCTGCTGACCCTCGCCCTGCTGCGCCTGCTGGCTCTGACCCTGCTGCCCGGCCTGGGCAATCTGTTGACGGGCGGCCTGGGTGTTGGCAAGTGTTTGCTGAACGGCCCGTTGATCAGCGGCGGCATTTTGGGCATTAGCAACCTGCTGGCTGGCTTGCTGCAACGCCTGGGCTGCGGCCTGGGTATCACCACGTTCGAGGGCCTGAGCGGCATCTTGCAGGGCTTGTGCTGTTGCCGGATCGGCGGCGGCCAGTTGGGCAGCCTGCTGGGCCAGTTCCTGGGCGAGAGCTTCACGCTCAGCCGCGCTCATTTGATTGAGGCTATCGGCTAGATTTTCGAGCTGCTGACGTAACTGATCGAGGGTTGGGCGTGGTGTCGTCTGATTATTCGAGAGCTGCTCAAGCCGACGGGCCAGTTGTTCGAGCGCCGCCTGGCGCAGATCGGTTTGCGGATCAAGCTGCTGGCGGAGCCGCATTTCAGCCTGAGCAATATCGGCCAGGGCTTCCTGACGATCACCAGGATTTCGGGCCAGCTCCTCTTGCAACTGACGTAGAATCCGTTGTAGCTCTTCACGCTGCGCCGGCGTCAGATCTTCCCGATTCGCCAGTTCCTCTTCAAGCGCAGCCAGTTGCTGATTCACCTCTTCAATCATCTCGGCAACCGCTGCCCGTTCGGCCAGAACCCGATCCATCGGATTCGGCAGAGTTAACAGGGCAACCATTGCCAATGCCGGCAGCAATGCCCACAACAACGGTCGGCGCGGGATGGTCAACCGAATCTGGCGCGGATGCAGTTGTCTGACCAAAGCGCTGGCATCGGCCTGCTGGTAGGGGGCCAGCGGCGTATCGGCACCGGTTTCGTGCAGTTCAATCGCGGTGGAAAGGCGTTCACGCAGATTGAGCAGGAGATCGATGCGTTGCGCTGCCCGGCGCGGGGGAAGCGGTTTCAACAACACAAAGCCAATAATCCCCACCAGCCAGATCACCAGCGGCGTCAACGACCACCAGATCAGATGAGGAATCGGCGTTATCCAGCCGGCAGCAGCCACCAGCGCACCAACGGTCAAGGCCAGCCAGAGCGTGCGACTGGCCAACACCAGACCATCGTTAATCCGCAACTTTATGCTCAACGGGCGCAAATACCGGCGCAATACCTGATAGGGCAACGGATTGATTGCCTGCGTCATTGCCTGTCCTTCCTGCTACGGCGATAGGGTCATACCAGTATCGTACCACACACGTATGACGCCGCAGCCCCTGCGCCGGTTCCGTGGTTGGAATTCCTTTCCCACCTGGAGCATTCTCCCGGCTTGTCCTTCACCGGTTGCGCTATACAGAGCCTGGATGCCACTGCATTCTACCGGGTACCCGTTGTCAGGGAACCGTTCGCTTTATCTCCACCACTGTCGGGACGGTTAGACGGAACACCGGCAGCCGTTGCGAGCGGTTCACCGGCATCCGGCATCACCCTGATAGAAGTATTAACCGCTATTCTTCACGCCGCCAGACGTGGCGTTCAACCACCTGACGCACCAGTTCGCCACGTTCCCAGATTTCAACGACCCGTTGACTGATAATCGTGGTCGTCACACTGATCGGTGCCGGGACAGCCGGAGTCGTGATCGTTGGCGTGGTCACCGGCGTAATCGGGGCTGTCGTCGGCGTGCTCCCCATCCGGCGTCGGAGCCATGTCCGCCCGGCTTCAACGGCCAGCGTTGCCACACCGAGGGCCAGCGCTGTACCGAGTTGCCGTACCTGCGCCGGCGTCAGCGCCAGGGGAAAGGTGCGCGGGGCCAGCACTGCCTGATCACGCGGGGCCAGCGCATCGGGTTCGGTGAGCGCCGCGCCGCACGCGCCGCAGTACCGATTCTCAAGCGGGTTGCCATGGCGACAGGCCGGACAGATCCGTTCAACCATACGCTCACCTCGTCATCCGTGATGATCAATCGTCGGCAACACAGCAGCGACGTTTGTATGTCGCGGTGCTTGTATTATACCAACTTTACGCCGCAGTGGCAGGGAGCAGAAGCCACACTTCAGATGTCATAGAAGCATCTTGCTCCTGGAAGCGTGCGCCTCCGGCGCTCACACACCTGGCAACTACCCACTGTGCCTGCTTCCCGCCAGGTATCGCCACCCTGAACCAGTGTGCGACAGCGCAACCCATCCCGCACCGGTCATTCCCGCCCCCAGCGGGGGCGGGTGAGGGTGGGGGCATTACCCCGCCATGCACGTCAATCTTAACCGGCAACAGTATTCACGCCGGGCATGCAACGGAATGCACATTACAGGGAACGTATGACACCACCGTAGGGGCGGGTTTGGAACCCGCCCCTACCCGGCGTTCGTCTCGCTCCTACCGGCGCTCCCTTCGCCCCGCCACCCGCACCTGCACCACCGGTTTCGTTTCCGGTGAAATCTTCTCTGCAAGCTGCGGATCAGCCGCGAGCAGACGGCGCAGCAATTCGTCAGTGGATATATCCGGATCAGCGACCTCGATTCTGGCACCCTCAACCACAATCACCACAACATACGGGGTAGGAGCAGGTGGATGCGCCGATGCTTTATCGCGCTGCCTGACTCGTTCAGCGATAACACTAACAATAGGCGCAATAATCCCACCGATCATTGCCACCAGAATATCTTTATTGGCTGCGGCGCCTTCAGCAATCTGGCGAATCAGCTCGTAAACATCACCCCCCATGGCACCGGTGTACACCGGTTGTGAGTCGATTCCCCGACTGCGCAGATCGGCAAGAACCTGATCGGTAAAGGCACTGACAAACGCCGGATCGGGTCTGGTCGGATCGCTATCTACGAACTCAACCTGAACCGTAAGCTGATTGGACATATCAAAGCTCCTCGATCAATCACCAACCATCAGCGACGCCTGAGCGCCGGCAATCACTGCCGAACCAGATACAACCATCGTCGTCCGCGCAGCCGGGCACTGCGAAGCACTGGCATAGCCATGATCCTGGGCCAGAACAGCCCAAGCGCTGCACCGCCGGCAGCCAGCGCATACACTACAACGGGCGACAGAGCAACACTACCACGGGAAAACAGATTCAGGAACAGAAGCGTGACCAGCCAGCCGACCTGAACGCGCCAGAGCGTCCGCACTACGCCGGTTGCCTGCCGCCAGCGGAAATAGCCGATTGCACCGAGTACAAGCACCAAGCCGGCACCGACCAGAGCGATATGATCGGGCAGTACAAACCAGGTCAACACAGCGCAGGCCGCAGTCTCCCAGAGCGCTTTCCAGACCAGCCAGCGCCGTGAAGATAGCGTCCTGGCGGTCTCACGATGGCGGCGGCCCAGCACTTCGTCCTTAATCGCCAGCGCTGCTTCGTAGTAGCGGCGGGCGGTGGGGTAGTCGCCTTCGTTGGCAGCCAGCCGCCCCAGCTCGTGCAGGGTGACGGCGGTGGAGCGATGGCGGCGGCCCAGCACTTCGTCCTTAATCGCCAGCGCTGCTTCGTAGTAGCGGCGGGCGGTGGGGTAGTCGC
>NZ_DAOTZQ010000096.1:0-14601 GCF_034434295.1 Chloroflexus sp. | reverse complement strand
CCCCGCCCCCAGCGGGGGCGGGTCGGGGTGGGGGTGTTCGGCCTCACCTCCCAGCCCTGTTCATCAGGGGAATGGGCGTGCTCCCCAAGGGTTGCCGGGCACCGCAATTCCGGCCCCCCCTCCTGACCTCCCCCCGCTGGGGGGAGGAATGGTAAGCTAATGCCCCCGCTGGGGGGAGGAATGGTAAGCTAATGCCCCCGCTGGGGGAGGAATGGTAAGCTAATGCCCCCGCTGGGCGGAGGCAAACTCCCGCCCCCAGCGGGGGCGGGCTGGGGTGGGGGCGATACAAGGACAGAAAACAGGTAAAAGGAAAGCGGCGTATCACACCCTCTGGGAGCGCGAGCCTCCGGCTCGCTCACCACTCTGCCTGTACAATAGCATTTATCTGACAGATCGGCTGTTGGGTGTCAGCATGGCCCCCGCATATCGTAAAATGACGCAGCGAAGGTATTATTTGCCGAAGACGGATGTGGAAGCAGAACAGGCTCACCTTGCCATCCCACAGGCCGCCAGCAACCGTTCAGGTTGACCGCGATAATCGTCCCAGCGCAGATCACCGCGTGCGATACCCCCCAACACCTGCCAGAGACCGGCATTGACCGGCGCCTGCAAACCGTGAGTTGTTGCGGCTGCGGCTACCGCGCCGTACAAGAACTCCCCTTCGGAACGGTTACGCCCCGCTCGCAGATCGCGGAGCAGTGATGGGTCTTTACCGCCCCGTCCACCGGCCACCCGCTGGCGTAAAATCGGATCGAGGATGATCGGTGGCAGCCAGCGAATGCCGAAGGCCAGCAGTGCCGCCGGATAGCGGGGTAAATTGACCGGTCGTATCCCCATGCGTTGCATCACGGCCAGCGCCTCACGCACGGCGGCTCGTTCCAGTGCCACCAGCCGGTGGTCGGCGTAGACCTGCGCAACCGACCAATCGAGGATCGCAGCAGTCGCATTTCCTAGCATATTCAGCAGCGCTTTCGACCACTTCATAGCACGGTAGTCGTGATAACGCTGGACAGTAAAGCCTGCATTGCTCAGCGCCGTTTCGGCCATGGTGAGGTTACTTGTACTACCTACCGGCGCTAACCCAATTCCACCCGCTTTCGTCACAGTGATCGTCGTGGGGCCGGTGGCGTCAACCGAGGTTGTAATTGCACCGGCAATAATCCGATCCGCGCCAAAAGCCTGGGCCAGCGCTTCTTCGTTGCCCAGCCCATTTTGCAGCGTCAGGATGGCTCCCGGATTGAGGTCGCGTAAGGTGGCAATCGCCCCGTTCGTATCGTAGCCTTTAACGCATAAGATTGCCAGCGCCGGTTGCTGAAACGCTACCGGTAAATCAGCTACTGCACCGGCAACCGTCAAACCGGTCAGTGAACATGCTCCGATCCCACTCACCTGTAACGGTGTGGCTTGTAACGCCGCTGCGCCGTTTGGGCGGGTCAAGAGCGCGACCGGTTGCCCGTTGCTGGCCTGGGCCAGACGTGAAAGGAGCAACAGCCCGATTGCCCCCCCACCGACAATGACGATGGTCATTGATTCCTCCTCTATACACACTCGCCTTCAGTATAGCGGAAAATCTGGTTGCTACGACATTGAGCAGGAGGGTATTGTAAGGTGTCTTTGTGGTGCAACTTGTGGTAGCATGGTAGTGCAGGATCCGCGATAGATCAGGAAACAAAAGGTATGGCAACACCACCACAAGTTGGCGAGATGGCTCCCGACTTTACCCTTCCGAACGAAGCTGGCGAACCGGTCTCACTCAGCCAGTTTCGCGGCAAGCGGGTTATTCTCTACTTCTATCCCAAAGATGATACTCCTGGTTGTACATCACAAGCCTGCGGTTTCCGCGACTCATACCCGATTATTGAAGAGAAGAACGCAGTCGTGATCGGGATTAGCCCCGATGGCACCAAATCCCACGCCAAATTCAAAACGAAGCATAACTTGCCTTTCATCCTGTTAGCCGATGAGCAGCACAGTGTTGCTGAGGCGTATGGGGTGTGGGGCGAGAAGTCGATGATGGGCAAGAAATATATGGGCATCATTCGTTCCCACTTCGTCATCGATGAAGAGGGCCGCATTGTGCAGGCTGAAATTAAAGTAAGTCCCGCCGATAGTGTCAAACGCGCTCTTGCAGCGCTAGGCTTATAGTCGCCGCGTGCCATGGCGAGAGCGGTTTACGCCGCTGTATGACAAACTCCCCGATCAGGAACCGTCACATTGAGTGCGGAACCAACGCTTCCGCACTCAATACCCGCGACACGTGATACATAGGACAAAGAAGAGAAACCATTGGGTGGAGTGTTTTGGGCAGCGATCCGGTCTGAGTCTTTAGACAGCGATCATTAGATCAATCGACCCGGCTATCTCGACACCACAGCATTCTTCATCACCGCTCCGCAATCGTTTCCACGGTGTCAGTTAGGGAACTCACCCGCATAACCCTTGCCTGATGCCAGATCGGCTCTACCGGGCCTGATCCGGGCACGTTCCCTCTCATCTGCGCCTACATCATCGTGCGCAACAATACATCTTGCGGAGAACGGGCAGTCGCTATCGTTTTCATGTCAATGCCCAGCGCCGTAATCGTTTGCGCCATCGCCGGTGAAATACCGGTGATCACCGCTTCACAACCGATCAGCCAGAGCGCCTGCACCGTTTGCATCAGACTCTGAGCAGCCATAGCGTCAAAGGCTGGCACACCCGCTACATCAATCACGACGAGCTTCACGCGGTGTTCGCTGACCACACCGAGTAACCGTTTTAACAGCGTATCAGCTTGCTGATGATCGATCTGACCAACAATTGGCGCTAGCAACACCTGATCGGCAATCTCGACCGTTGGTGTTTCCAGCGACTGCACTACGTTCCGTAACATATGTTCGGTACGCTGCAATTGAGCCGTCTGTTGCTCTAATTCCTGAGCGTGTACTTCGGCCTGCTGAGCGTGCAGCCGCGCCCGGGCTGCTTCAGTAGTCGCCTGCTGGGCAAGACCTTCCAAACGTTGTAGGAGATAGCGAAATGGGATGAGTGTCAGCATGTTGGTTGCCAGATACAACCCAATTGAACCAGCCCAATCTTCGATGGTGTCTTGAACAGCCAGTGTCTCTGGGGTCACAAAAGACGCATTACCCGTCACATAGATGGCTGCGGTGATCATCATGACAATCAGCGAAAGAATGAGGGCGACGATACTACCCAGCCGATCAAAATAGATCAGAGCCAGCACATTGATACCGAGCCAGAGAATACGTCCACTCCCCACCAGCCCGAATGTTGCCAGCAGAAAGGTTGCAATTACCCCCAGCACAAGCAGGAGCAGCAGAGCACGCACTTTCGCCTGTAGGCGTCGTACCAAAGCAATGCCTACAATCAGTAGATAGGCAAGGAAGTATACCCCGATATACGGTAGCGCTCGTTCGCCCGCAGCGCTGTAATCTGCCCACGAACCAATAATGAGGGCAATGCCACCAAGCACAACTAATGCCCACGATAGATTACTTAGAATCTGCTCTCGCCATTGTTGAACCATGGTATTGGTATGCTCAGGAGTTTGTGTGATCGTCATAACAGTTCTCCAGGCATCGTAAGCAGGCAAAATTGTAATCTACAATCAGTTTGTCTGTAGATGCATACAGGGTGGAGCAACAAAAAACATTTGTGCAATTGTAACACCGCTATCAGGATACTGACAAATATCAACAATTGATCTACCGCTTTGTGCAGTCGGGCGTGATGCCTATCAGAACACCGTCGCATAATTGGAGTGCCAGTCGGCCATCTTGTTCAACGACAGGCATTGCTAAATGTTTATGAGGTTGGTATTCAACCGCATCGGTAAGCTGTACACGCTGACCATCAGCCGCAATAAAGGTAAACAGTATGCCCCATTCGGCAATTGCGCACACAAAGGCGTAGGCCCGTTGCACCGACCATTCCGCAGTGAACACGAAGTCCTGTGTCCGGGGTGAAGGAAAGTAGCTGCCACCCGCTGCCTGGGATGACGGTCGCCACTCTGCACTGGAGATATGGCTGAGCGCGGTCGGTAACATTGTGGCGGCGCATTGTCCGGCGAGTGTTTCCAGCGAATGTAGACGCTCGCCGGGCGGTAGATCAAACCATTCCTGACTAACAATCGGGCCGTGGTCAAACTCCGCATCCATCAGGTGCATGGTCATTGCCGTGCGCGTCCAGCCCAACCGCAACGCCCAGAAGAGTGGTTCCGGGCCACGGAGTTCTGGTAATGGCGATGGGTGCAGGTTGAGCCAGCCGTAGCGTGGTATCTCAAGCAAAGCTGCCGGGATGCGCCAGGGCCAGCAGGCAACAATCACAAGGTCTACCTTCTGCCGACGCAACTGCTCAGCGATAGCGGTAGTAGCATTTCGCCGAACGGCATAGCGCGGAATCCCGGCTGCATCGGCAATGGTAGCCGCTGTTGGTGGTGCGAGTAGCGTAGGGTTGCGTGCAGGTGTAGCCGCCGGTAACTGGGTCAACGCCGGCATCCCCGCCGGTGCCGGATGCACCAGCCCGATCACGTTAACCGGCAGCGTCAGCAGACCCTGCAAGACCGGTAGTGCCATTGGGCCTGGCAGGGCAAAGAGAACGATGCGCATGGGTATACGTTGCTTTCGGGTATAATACTCATGGTATTACCGTTTGTACACACGAAAGAAAGAGCTATGGCGCGAATGGTGCATTGTGTCAAATTCGGTCGCGAACTTCCCGGTCTGGATCGGCCCCCCTTCCCTGGCCCGCTTGGGCAGCGCATCTACGAACAGGTATCGGCACAGGCCTGGCGATTGTGGCCACAGCAGGCAACGCTGATTATCAATCATTATGGCCTGAGTTTAGGCGATCCGAATGCGCAGCAAATCCTGATGAAAGCCATGGAAGAGTTCTTTTTTGGTGAAAATGCTCCTATGCCTGAAGGGTGGACACCACCAACCGCTGCTCCGGCGAAGGGAGGGCCACGTCGCAAATAGGGCTGAGGTGGGAGTTGTCAGCGCATGCGTCACTCTCGCTCGTCCCTATATGCTAACGGTAGACGGCACCAGCTCGATTGCCGGAACGATGGTGAAGCGCAGGCAGGCATGTGCTGTGCGCAGTGCTGCCTCGACAGTTGCCGGATCAGAACCACGAGCAAAGATGAAGCCGAGATAGCTGTCACCCTCTGGTAGGGGGGTCAGTGGGTAATTGAGCGGTGCCGTAATTTCGACTGCCTCAATACCGGGAATTGCACGTGCCTCAGCCACTCCATCAACGGCGCGCAGGATACCGGCCTGGGGGATCGGTATCATCATCACCCCACCCGCCTGTCCCTCGCGACTGAGGGTGTCCACAGGTAGACCGGCAGCCTGGCGCAAAATCAATTCCTCCAATGAGGCATCGGTGCCAAAACGCAATGTTCGCGAGCATAAACCGCCGATGCTGCGGTTAGCTAACTCGATCATCCACGGCCCGTGCTCGTTGATCCGCAGCTCGGCATGCAATGGCCCGCGCTCTAACCCCACCGCTCTGGCCGCTGCTGCGGTTACTGCACAAATTGCCGCTTGCGTCGCTTCCGGCAGGCGTGATGGTGTGACGTAGATCGTCTCTTCAAAAAACGGCCCATCGAGCGGGTCGGGCTTGTCGAAAAGCGCCAATACCTGTACCTGCCCGTGATCGATCAATCCCTCCAGTGCAACTTCAAACCCCGGCACAAAGTCTTCAATCAAAAACTCATGCACCCCTACCCCTTCAATCCGATCGAGCAAGGCAGCGAGACGACGAATTGCCGCGAGACACTGGGCCGGGTTATCGGCCCGGATAACGCCGCGACTGCCGTTAAGGCGCAGGGGCTTGACGACACAGGGAAATGTGACTGCCTGCACCAGTGCCGACAGGTCGTCGGCGGTGGTGCAGAGGCGAAACGCAGGTGACGGTACTCCAGCACGGGCGAAGAGCTGACGCATCAGATGCTTGTCGCGAGCGGCAGCGGCGGCTTCTGGCCGATTAAAGGGTAGCCCAATATCGGCACAGGCCAGCGCAGCCAGTTCGACACCGCTATCGTCAACCGGTAGGATAGCGCTCAACGGTTGGTTGGTGTGTAGATTACGGATGGCCTGCAATGCTGCTGCCCGATCACCAAAATCAATCAGTAAGCGCCCTGGCAATGGCCGACTCAAGGCGGGTGGGGTGTCTTCAGCAACCGTTATCTGGACGCCGATCCGCCTGGCAGCATCCAGAAAGGCCGGCAGGCGGTACGATGATGGTGTGGTGAGCAACAACAGATGTGGACGCATGCCGATTTCGATCATAGCTGTAGCATTCCTGTACACAGGCTACAAATACTTTGCCATCACCTGGCTGTCTGTCGGTTCAGCACAACAGTACCACGGTTCGCTCAGCCTTGGCACTGGTGCAGCATCTGGCACTGTCGCCGGGCGCGGGCCGGGGCCAATAATCCGATCACACAGGTCGAGCAGTCGCAGATAGAAGCTGCTGCGCGACTCGCCACACTGTTCGCTGCACTGGGCAAGCGCCATCACCTCGCGTTGTAACCTGTCCATCGCCGGGTCGGGATGTCGCCAGGGATACACCAGCGCCTCCGGATCGAACGGCTCAACCAGTGCCTGTACGTCGGGCAGATCAAGCAACCGCGATCCTTCAGGTATGAGCAACCGTAAGCCGTACTGAACCGGAGCAACACTCTCGATCAGGCCCAGTTCGGTAATGCCAAGCAAAAAGTCGCGATACATCTGGCGTGTCGTCCACGGTGTAAATGCTACGAATGTTGCATTCAGGGCAATATCGTGTTCTCGTAAGAGATGAACCGCACGTACCACATCGGCCCGGCTGTGGCGTTTGGCAAAGCGGGTCAGGATGGTGTCATCAAGAGCTTCAACGGCGCTCACGACCATGATACAGCCGGTTGCACGCAATTCCGGCAATAGATGAGCGTACCGAATGATGTGCTCGATCTTGATCGTGACATCATAGGTCAGGTCGGGAAACTCGTCGTGCATAGCGCGCACAATTGGCAAGACGTGGCCGGGGCCATTGAGAAAATCCGGGTCGCCAAAGGTGATATGGTGCGCTCCGGCGGCGACCTGCGCCCGAATATCGGCCAGCACGGTTGAGCGCGGTACCACGCGAAAATGCCCGTTGTAGACCGGAACAACCGGGCAGTGACGGCAGAGGTGCTTGCAGCCGCGGGTTGTTTCGGTGTAGCCGGCAAGATAGGTTTTGCCGCCGCTGATCAACGTTGCGTAACGGTCGAGCGGTGGTAAGCCGTGCCGGTCAGGCGGGATGAGATCGAGCCGATTAAGAAGAACAGTGTCGCCAACCGATGGACGCTTGCCAGCGGCTATGTGCTGCCAGATCGCCGTGAGTTGTTCCTCCACTTCACCACCCAGGCAACAATCGGCCCCGGCCTGATGCAGGATTGCGGCATTGAGCGGAGCGTACAGGCCGTAGCAGACAATATATGCGTTCGGTGCTGCTGCCCGCAGGTGTGGCAACATATCCAGCGCCAGCCGGGTGGCCGTGTGCATCGGCACCGAGATTCCGATCAGTGCAGCATTGGCGGCCATTTCTGCCGTCAACGGTGTGACACTGGTGTCAACACAAACCACATTTGCCCCTGCCCGGCGTAGCCACGCGGCAGGTGATGCCAGGCTGAGCGGTTGGTGCCCAAGTTCATAGGTTGAGATAAGTAAGACGTTCATGTTGATATTGTACTCCAAACTGAGATGTTGACGAACAGCGGGCCATCATGATGTTACATCGAATCTGGTGTAATATCAGGCACACGAGAACTTATTTCATAAAAGCTGTGCTGTCGTGCTTCCAGACGGTTGCGCAGGTGCATGAACGCTTGTCCATCTCCAACGCCGGCATATCCTGCTCCCAGGCTGTTGGTATGGCAGCAGGGAGGGTAGACGACCATCTCCGCTGCCAACACGCGCTGGATTGGTTGCCTTGTCCGCTCATTATGCACGTGTCGCGGCGTTTGGAGTGCGGCAGCCATACTGCCGCACCAGCCGTGCTCACGATCCGAGGCGTATCACGCCGTTGAACCTGTCGGTCACGAGGAGCTGTATGTGCTTGCCACGATCACAGAGTCGGTCTGTTATGAATCTAGGCAATGTTTTTTTTGCAATAGGTTCTATCCAAATCATCACCCTGGCCCCTAAACGTAGATGTGCCAAACCAGCGTACTCGCTCTGCACACAGTGGGATCACGTTTCGGAATACCGTTGCCAAATGGGGTTGCCTGTGCCGCGACGTCTGGAGTGCGGCAGCCATGCTATCGTGCCAGTCATGCTCACGATCCAGGGCAGGTTGCAGCGGTTTTCCCGCTAGTTACGAGGACGACATGCGGGTAGAGCACGTCTATCAGGCTTACTTATCCTTCAATGGGCGAACTGTGTGTGAGCGGTGACGCAGATCGTGGATCATGAGTCTAACTACCTACCGACCTTCTTCTGGTCGCATCCCATGGCAGTGGCACCGATGATGGACGAGTGCAGGCAGGTAACCCGCGCTGCAGGGAGTGGTATCGACGCTGTGGCACGAATGACCGACTGGTATCCTCGATAATGGTTCACAGTATCCATCAAGATATAATGAACCCAAGTTGCTACCTGTGCTGTGATCAAGCCAAAGAGGCTGACTTCCAGGATGAACAGCACGACGTTGTGCACAACATCGTGCGGAGTACCTGCATTGAACGATGTGGGACGCATCCAGTTCCCATCGACGCGCTATGTCACGCCTCACGGTAGCAATCCGGCTCATACCCATCCTCTGTGCCTCTGTGATGGCAAAGGTGGCAACCTGGGTTATGACTACGAGCAGGAGAGGGCCGGAGTTGAGGGCTTCCAGATGCTCGTGCATCTGCAACGTCCCCTCAGCAGTTCACCGGTAGCACGTCAGCACGGAATGATACCTATCAGATCACTACTGCTGTTGTTGCTGTGCAGCCAGCTCGGCCTGGACACTGGCGGTCGTGACCTGTGGTAGAATTTCGGCTTCATCAATATGCACCGCGGCGGGGAGCACCTTCACCCCCACTTCCAGTTGACTGCTGGCCTGCCCGCGATAGATACCACGAGTGGGTGGCACATCAGCATAGTCGCGACCAACGGCCACGCGAATATGCCGTTCCGCAGCAATGAGATCATTTGTCGGATCGAATCCGATCCAGCCCAATTCAGGCAAGAAGGCTTCTACCCAGGCGTGGGTGGCATCTTCTTCCGAACGATCATGATCTTCGGTGCGGTGAAAGAGGTAGCCACTGACATAACGACAGGGAATGCCGACCCGCCGTACCAGGGCAATCATAATATGCGCAAAGTCCTGGCACACACCACGCCGCGCCAGCAATGCTTCGTCAATTGGCGAGTCGACGCGGGTCGTTTGCGGCGCATAGGCGAAGGTTTGGGCTATCTGATGGGTTAGATCACGTAACAGACTCAGCGGATCGGTGCGCCGCTCTACGCCCAGTTCACGTGCCAGATCAAGCAAGGCGGGGGTCATTTGAATAAAATGACTGGGCATCAAGAAATCCCACCATTCCCCCCGTTCGGCCAGTAGATCGAGCATCTGCCAGGTAGTGTTATCGAGTTTATCAGGTAATGGCGGGATAGGAAACATCTGGACGACTGCCTCGGCAATCACTAACAACTGACGGTGTGCTGCGGCAACGTCAAAATGGTAGACCTCATTGCCAAGCCAGTCGCGGTAGTGGTTGATACGGGCAAAAGGAGCGGTAGTTAAATGAAACTCTACAAGGCGTTGGTACCCTTCATCGCACGGACACATGCGGACTTCAGTCTGACTTTCGGTCACCGGTGCGCTGTAGCGAAAGCGCGTCTTGTGCAGAATCGAGTAGTACATATTACTGACGCTCGCAAAGCGCTTATACCCAGGCCCTACTGCGGTAGCGCCTGATCAATCGGATAGCTGATGTAGGCATGGTAAATCGCATCATGGATTGCGCTACATTGTTGCCGAATCTGATTGAGAAAGAGCAGCAGGTTATCGGCGATAATTTCGTCAACCTGACCATAATCGAGTTGAGCACGAAGACGCCCGGCCAACCGTTCAGCTCGTGCCGCATGACGGGTACCGGCAAGCTGACCGATTTGCTCCAGGCTCACTTGCACCTGATCGGCGGCAAATCTGATCGAACGCGGACTTTCGGCGTTGAGCAAGAGAAATTCAGCCACACGCGCCGGCTGTACATCAGCAGTATAAACCTTGCAATAGGCTTCAAATGCCGTACAACACTTCAGCAGTGCAACCCAATCAATTGCATCAATAGTACTCTCGTGGCCGCTTAAATAGGGCCGGAAGAAGGCTTCGAGCAGCAGCGTTGTTGCCCAAATCCGTTCGAGATAACGCCCCACCTGAATAAAACGCCAGCCCTCACCGTGGTTCATGGTAGCATCGGTAATGCCCTGAATTAAGTGCAGCCGCTCTTTGATCATCTGATAGAATTCGACCGGTTCGTCTTGCCAGATTTGCTCGATACTGATCGCCTGCACATTCAGGTAGAGCTGATTGATATGCTCCCACATCTCTGAACTGATCTGTTCACGTACCTGGCGAGCATTTTCGCGTGCCCGTGCCATACAGGCTCTGATGGAAGCCGGATGCGTCGCATCAGTGGTTAAGAGACGGGTAATGCTTTGCAGATCGTTCAGACTATCGCCTGGCAGTTCAACATGCAAGGCAGCTAATAGACGCTGCCATCGTGGTACGAGGGCTTGCGGTGTCTGATCGAGAATCTGGGTCAATCCAACCCCAATCAAGCGAGCTGTGTGCTCGGTTCGTTCGAGGTAGCGACTCATCCAGAAGAGGTTATCGGCAACGCGTGAGAGCATACATTTCCTGCATCTGTATCATCACTTGCCTGTCATGAATTCCGCTGTCCAGCCCTGATCCCTCTTCAGTACAGCACCCACGTGTCTTTGCTACCGCCGCCCTGCGACGAATTGACTACCAGTGAGCCGCGGCGCAATGCCACTCGAGTCAATCCGCCTGGTACAATCGTCGTTCGCTCGCCATCAAACAGCACAAAGGGCCGTAAATCAACGTGGCGTGGTTCGATAACGCCATCAATAAAGCATGGTGCCTGCGAGAGCTGCAATGTTGGTTGCGCGATATAGTTCCGTGGCTGCGCACGAATCCGCTCGGCAAACTGTGCCTGCTCTTCGCGGGTGCTGTGTGGCCCAATCAGCATATCATAACCGCCTGATTCTCCTACTGCCTTAACCACAAGATCACCAAGGTGTTCAAGCACATACGCGCACTCATCAGGTCGGTCACACAGATAGGTTGTTACGTTCGGTAAGATTGGCTCTTCGCTAAGGTAATAGCGAATAATGTCCGGTACATACGCATAAATGGCTTTATCATCGGCAACGCCAGTCCCAATCGCATTAGCCAGAACAACAGCCCCTGCTCGATAAGCGTTGAACAACCCAGGGACACCAAGGATGGAGTCAGGCCGAAAAACCATCGGATCGAGAAAATCATCATCAATTCGGCGGTAGATCACATCGACCCGTTGCAGTCCTTTGGTTGTGCGCATGTAGACGATGTTGTTATGCACCAGCAGATCACGTCCTTCCACCAGCTCAATCCCCATCTGTCGAGCCAGAAAGGTGTGTTCAAAATATGCCGAATTAAACACTCCGGGCGTCAAGAGCACGATAGTCGGTTCGGGGCGATGAGCCGGCGCCAGAGTGCGCAGTGTGGCGAGTAGTGCCTGTCCGTAGTGGTCAATCGGGCGAACACCATACGCCCCAAACAAGCGGGGTAGCGCTCGCTTCATTACTGCACGATTTGTGAGCATGTAGCTCACCCCACTCGGTACGCGCAGATTATCTTCCAAAACGACAAATTGACCATCAGGCAAACGCACCAGGTCAGTTCCGACAATCGCAGTATAAACGCCACGTGGAACCGCAAGACCTCGCATCTCACGCCGATAGTGGCGACAACTGTAGACCAGATGGCGGGGAATGACCCCATCGCGCAAAATGTGTTCGTTGTGATAGACGTCGTGTAAAAAGTGATTTAACGCTACAATCCGCTGATGCAGACCGCGTTCGATGTGTTGCCACTCGTTGGCGGCGATGATCCGTGGCAACAGATCGTAGGGAAAAACCCGTTCCACCCCTGCATCATTACCATACACAGTAAAGGTGATACCCTGATTGAGGAAGGTCAGGTCGGCGTACCGCTGACGTTGTTGCAATTCAGCGGGACTGATGCTACGCAACAGGTGGGCCAGCTCACTGTAGGCCAGGCGTATATCCCCCTCGGCGGTGAACATCTCGTCGTAGGCATGGGAGAGGGTGTAGCGTTCAAATAGTGGTGTACCGGTAACAGACTTTTGTTGCTCAGGCATATGCGTCGCATCCACCTGCGGTATTCATCATGCACCGCGTCCTTATGAATGATCACCTGTGCCCGGCCAGCCGTGGGCGACGCTGCCCGCTCGTCTTCTCTTGCCAGCAAACGTGTTGCGCACAATGGTAATACTTATGTCGATCTTCGTCAAATGGGGAGTACAGCATGTTGTGTGAGTTTGAAAAATAGAGCAGGTGAGGGGATGTTGTTCTCTGGTCAGGAAAAATAGCCTGTTAACAGCAAGAATAGTCACATCTGCAACAAAAGAGCAGTGCAATCTCTTGCACTGCTCTTCCGAACTGTAAACTATGTACTGATCAGTCACCCATCACTTCGTGCAGAGCAGGTGTGCGCTGGCGCTTACGCAAATCCTCTGGCTTCACGCGATGCACGTTCCACACCAGCCCCACCTTCTCAAGTGTCCGGATGATGTAGGCTGAGATGTCAACCTGCCACCATTGCAGGCCGTGGAAAGCCGAGCGCGGGAAGGCGTGATGATTGTTGTGCCAACCTTCACCGAACGCAAGCAGCCCAACGATGAAGTTATTGCGGCTGGCATCGCGTGTATTGTAGTCGCGCCGTCCGAAGGTGTGACAAATTGAATTGACGCTCCAGGTAATGTGGTGGGTCAGGAAGATACGTACCAGACCACCCCAGATCAAGCCGCTCCAACCGGCGATCAGGGTTGGAATGATAATACCGAGGGCTGCCCACACATACCATGTCTTGGTGACCCAGACTACTGTCGGATCTTTGGTGAGCCATTTGCCGTACATCTCGATATTGTTCTTGTGAGTGAAGAGCCAGCCGACGTGCGAATGCCAGAGACCCTCAAGCGGGCTGTGCGGGTCGTCTTCGTCGTCAGAGTGGGCATGGTGTTGAATATGGGTGGAAGCCCATGATGTGGGATCACCTTCCAATGCCATACATCCCATGATCAGGAAGAGGGCCTTGAGTGGGCGGCTGGTTTCAAAACTCTTGTGGGTGAGCATGCGGTGGAAGCCGATGGTAATGCCCAGACCAGAAATTACGTACAGCACCAGCATTAACGTCACGTCGAGCCAGTCCACATATTGCTGCCAGAGCATGACCATCGCATAAATAGTGCCCAGAAACGGTAAGACGACAATCAGCAGAACCACAAACTTTTCAAGTGGCGACTTCTCCAACTTTGGTTCGGTTGCCGGAACGGTGCGTGCCATATGATGCTCTCCTCAAACGCTGACAAAATATGTTCTTCCTATCACAATGATAGGGTGATACGGTCGCAGTGAGAAGTAGCGGGTGGCTAATCTTTAGTCATCGGCTGCGATAATCAGGGATGACTACAGTCACGATCTGAGCCGATACGTCACTGGTTCGGGGATGATATGTTCAGTCGTAAGCCCGATTTGCAATCTTTGCGAACCTGTGGTATACTCCCAGCGTGTTGAGCGGGTTGGCCCCATCGTCTAGCGGCCCAGGACGCCACCCTCTCAAGGTGGAGATCGCGGGTTCGAATCCCGCTGGGGTCACCAGGGCCCGTCGTCTAGCGGTTAGGATGCCACCCTGTCAAGGTGGAGGTCGCGGGTTCGAATCCCGTCGGGCCCGCCAACAAGGCGGAAGCAGAGACAGCCGGTATACACCGGCTGTCTCTGTTTATTGAATGTCTGCTGTATACCGGGCCGGTTCATCCTCATGCCATGGAGGTAATCGTACCACCCAATCTTCAGAGCGCCATAGTCATCCTGGTGCAGGTGCTACGGCCTGCTCTATGCAGAGAGGGATGGAACGCCGCTCGCATCATCTGTTCGTGTGGGTGAGCGACGCGCCGCCACGCCTTTCTACCGGTGCGGCTAATTACTCTCCATCACGCATATCATATGTATTACCCACATGTCACACAGCAAGAGGTATGACCCCTCATAGTACAGCGTGATGGACACGGTGCATCGTGCGTCACGCACACAGTAGTCATGCGCTCCGCAGCGTCCTGCTCCCCGCCAGCAGGCCAGCCTGCGGTCGTGCGCACTGAAGCCCTGTTTGCACTCACCGTTCACAGCTTCCCCGTAGCTCCGAACGCCGGACGGTGGTGGCAATACCGTGCGGCAACCACGCAACCCCTAGTACTGCAATGCCCCTGTCCACCAGGCCCTAACCAACGTGCTGCACATGGTTTACCAAATGCCCCCCACGATTCCCCTATACTCAGTCGTATCAGATGGC
>NZ_DAOTZQ010000095.1:0-69908 GCF_034434295.1 Chloroflexus sp. | reverse complement strand
TGCCCATGTCGGGCTGGCAGTTTCCATCAGCAGGAGTGAAGTGGAGAGACAATGCCAGGGGCAGGGGACTGTTCAGACGCAGAAATTTCCCAAAAAGACTGCCCAATTGCTATCGCCGGCTTGCCCCATCTCTGCCTCAACCCTGGCGCAGACAATCAACCGCAGCATGATCATGTGGCAAATAGCATAACCCAACGGTAGTAAACGAACAAGTGGCATTCTCCACATAGGCATCGACAATACCTGCCAGAACTTTTTGTTACTCACGGGTTCTGCGTCGCACACAGATGTTATGATCCGCGACCATCCGCCCCATCCGCGAGTATCCGCGTACCCCACCCAGCGCTCTCATCACGTTTGCCTTACACCACCGAGACGCAGAGCACACAGAGGCACAGCGACAGCACACGCTACCACCAGGCACCGGTCACAGCGCGTTCCCGTTCCGGTATGTTGCTCCAGTAACAGGAAGGCATCAGTACGGGAGAGGGGCCGGGGGTGAGGGCCTGCAATCCATCGCCAATTCACCGACACTTGTGATTATGGTACATTATTAAAAGGAACGATACGTACTATTGCGAGGAAACCTATGCCAATTGAGTGGGTCAAAGTGCGCGATTACACCGACATCATCTACGAACACGATGCTGCCGGTGAAGGCATTGCCAAAATTACCATCAACCGTCCTGAAAAGCGCAACGCATTTCGTCCAGAAACCGTCAACGAGCTGATTGATGCTTTTTCGCGTGCCCGCGACGACGAACGGATCGGTGTGATCCTGTTCACCGGTGCCGGCGACAAAGCATTCTGCTCCGGCGGCGATCAGAGCGTGCGCAGTATTGGCGGATACGTCGGCAAAGACCAAATTCCACGCCTGAACGTGCTCGACCTCCAGCGCCTGATTCGCATCATTCCCAAACCGGTCATCGCCCTGGTTGCCGGCTACGCCATCGGCGGCGGACACGTTTTGCATGTCGTCTGCGACCTGACCATCGCTGCCGATAATGCTATCTTTGGCCAGACCGGGCCAAAAGTGGGAAGCTTTGACGGCGGCTACGGTTCAAACCTACTGGCCCGCATGGTCGGCGACAAGAAGGCGCGTGAAATCTGGTACCTCTGCCGCCAATACAACGCACAGCAGGCGCTCGAAATGGGGCTGGTCAACGCCGTAGTACCCCTCGAACGCCTCGAAGACGAGGGTGTGCAATGGGCACGCGAAATCCTCGAAAAGAGTCCGCTGGCCATCCGCATGCTCAAAGCCAGCATCAACGCTGCCGCCGACGGCTACGCCGGACTCCAGCAACTGGCCGGTGATGCAACCCTGCTCTACTACCTGACCGAAGAGGCACAGGAGGGCAAACAAGCCTTCCTCGAAAAGCGCAAGCCCAACTTCCGCCGCTTCCGTCGCTACCCGTAGATGCGACACACCGACAGGCATGGCACACCCCCACCCCCTCCTCCCACCAGCGGGGGAGACCGAAAAAATTGATAACTCCTCCCCCCAGCGGGGGAGACCGGAAAAAGTTGACACCTCCTCCCCCCAGCGGGGGGAGACCGAAAAAAAATTGATAACTCCTCCCCCCAGCGGCGGGGAGGTTGGGAGGGGGGGCCGAGGGATGAAGTGAGTGCCACCACTCACGTGACAGAAAGAGCACACTATGACAACCAAAGCAACATCAGTACCACCATCACAGCTCAAAATCTGGCTAATGGCGAGCCGCCCGGCAACACTCCCGGCAGCCGTCGTACCGGTATTGGTCGGCTCAGCCCTGGCCTACAGCAGTGACGCATTTCAACCACTGGTAATGCTAGCGGCGCTACTCGGTGCACTCTTCATTCAAATCGGCACCAATCTCGCCAACGACTACTTCGATGCCCAAAAAGGCGCCGACACCAGCGAGCGCCTCGGCCCGGTACGGGTAACCCAAAGTGGCCTGCTCCCGGCACGCACGGTACTCACTGCGGCCCTGGTGAGCTTTGGACTGGCGGCCCTGGCCGGCATCTACCTGATCATCGTTGCCGGCTGGCCAATCCTGGTCATCGGATTACTCTCCATTGCCGCCGGCATCCTCTACACCGCCGGCCCCTTCCCGCTCGGCTACCACGGCCTCGGCGACCTGTTTACCTTCGTCTTCTTCGGATTGGTAGCCGTTATCGGCACCGACTTCGCCCACACCGGCCAGTTCCGCTGGATTGCCCTATGGGCAGCGTTACCGATAGCCATGCTGGTCACCGCGATCCTCGTCGTCAACAATCTGCGCGACGCACCCACCGACCGCAAAGCCGGCAAACGTACCCTGGCCGTCATCTTCGGCGAACGGTTCGCCCGCAGCGAATTTGCCATCCTGGTCATCGGAGCATTCGTGTCACTGCCCCTGGCCTGGATGTGGGGCGGAGCCTCACCATTCACCCTGCTGGCCTGGCTAACCGCACCAATGGCACTCAACCTGATCGACTTCGTCAACCGCGAACGTGGTCGAGCACTCAACAAAGCCCTGGTCGGCACTGGCCGATTACATCTGGCGTTCGGCGTGCTCTTCGCAATTGGGTTGTTATTTGGCTGATCCAGACACCAGACCGACCGGCGCCCCAGGCCACGCATCCACACCGTCCGGCACTGCCAACTGGCGAGAGTATCTACACGTTTGCCAGGCTCCATCGCCGGGTAGTGTTACAGCTACTCACACCCTGGTCGACGCTGACCGCTAACAGCTCATCTTCGGTGTTCTGCTCGCTATTGGACGACTGTTTGACACATGCTCATACCTGACTGGCTGGCTCGCAGAGCAGCGTTGCACCCGCACCGTCCGGCACTGATCTACGCCGGCACAACACACACCTTTGCCGAACTTGATCGCTGGGTCGGTGCAGTTGCCTCCCACCTGCGCCAACTGGTTACACCCGGCGCACGAGTCGCGTTACTGTCGCGTAATCGCCCCGGCTTTGTCGCCGTTGTCCACGCCGCACCACGCTCAGCCATCACCCTGGTGCCACTCAATACCCGCCTCACAGCAGCCGAGCTAGCGTTCCAAATCCAGGACAGCGACCCGGCATTGTTGATCATCGAACGCGACCTGCTCCCGGTGGCTCGCGAAGCGGCGGCTAACCGTCCCCTAATCGTGCTCGAAGAACTCACTGCCGCAACGACAGCACCGCCGGCACCGGCACCTCCAATTGACCTGGACGCAACGCACACCATCATCTACACCTCCGGCACCACCGGCCGCCCGAAAGGTGCAATTCTGACCGCCGGCAACCACTGGTGGAACGCCATCGGTTCCATGCTCAACCTCGGCCTGCACGAAGATGATCGCTGGCTGGCGGTACTCCCACTATTCCACGTAGGCGGCCTGAGCATCCTGCTGCGCGGTGCTATTTACGGCATACCGGTGATACTCCACGAACGCTTCGATCCGGCACTGGTACGGCACGATCTGGATGCACAGCGCATCACCATTGTCTCACTCGTTGCCGTCATGCTACAACGGTTGCTCGCCACCGATCCCAACCCCTTCCCACCCCACCTGCGCTGCGTCCTGCTCGGTGGTGGACCGGCACCACAGGCACTCCTCGAACAATGTGCCGCCCGTGGCATTCCGGTAACCCAAACCTACGGCATGAGCGAAGCGGCATCACAGGCAGCAACCCTCTCCCCCACCGAGGCGCTAATCCGACTCGGCTCAGCCGGCAAACCATTGCTACCGGTCGAACTATCCATCGTCACCCCATCCGGTCAACCGGCAGCGCCCGGCGAAGTCGGCGAAATCTGCCTGCGCGGCCCAACTATCTCGCCGGGATACCTCGGCTTACCGCCTCGATCCCCCACCGACTGGTTTCACACCGGCGATTTGGGCTACCTCGACCAGGAAGGATACCTCTACGTCGTAGACCGGCGCAGCGACCTGATCATCGCTGGCGGCGAAAACATCTACCCTGCCGAAATCGAAGCCATTCTCCTCAGCCATCCGGCAATCGCCGAAGCGGGAGTGGTCGGCTTACCCGACCCCGAATGGGGCCAGCGCCCGGTGGCTGCCATCGTCGCCCAACAGCCCACCACTGCCGACGAACTCATCGCCTACTGCCGTAGTCGCCTGGCCGGCTACAAAGTACCGCGCACCATCGTATTTCTGAACGAACTGCCACGCACGGCTGCCGGCAAATTACGCCGCCACGAACTGCGTGCCATCCTGCTGACTCAAAAAAGTGGAAGTGATCACTGATCAGGCGACCGTCGTCGGGTGTGAGCGAGCGCTAAGCACCCAACGCGTTGTCAACCCTTGGAAATGACCACTGATCAGGCGACCGTCGTCGGGCAGACACCGAAAATCTGGTAGCGGCGAAACCCACCACCCCACCATCACCCCGACACCACAACCGGGCACAGCAGCGTTGCACAAGAACTTAAAAGCTGGGCGGTCGTACTGCCCGACCATCGCCCAGGCGTATAAACGCTTGCCAATCACCAACGAAAGTACATCTTGCTTCCGGCACGCCGGCGCAATAGCAAGGAGGACTGACGATCAGCGCCAATGCCATCACGCACTGGATTGGTTACCTTACCCGCTCGATATGCGCGTGTCGCGACGTTTGGAGAGTGGCAGCCAACCTGCCGCAGCGGCCGTGCTCACAATCCGGCGCGTGGCACGCCGTTGACCCGGCTGGTTACGAGGATGCTGTATGTGCTGGTCACGATCATAGAGTCTGTCAGGAGTGCATGAGATTACATGAGGAGATGCTTTTTGAAACAGGTTCAAGCTGTGGCACGCGATCCGACATCTTTGTCTCAGCGTCACACGTGAGCAATGCACCGCACCAGTGCCATCACGCTCTGAATTGGGTGCCTTACCCGCTCATTACGCACGTGTCGCGACGTTTGGCGTGCGTCAACCAAGCTGCCGCAGCAGCCGTGCTCACAATCCGGCGCGTGGCACGCCGTTGACCCGGCTGGTCACGGAGATACTGAATGGGATCAGTACAATCAGAGAGTCGGTCAGGAAAGAAGGAGCTAACTACCAGGAGACGTTTCTTGACATAGGTTCTACTTTCCCCTCTCCCGCTGCGCGGGAGAGGGGCCAGGGGTGAGGGCGTTCAACGCATCGCCAGCCCATCCCTTTATTCCCTCCTCGCCTGCCGCACGGTCGCAGGACCGGGGGTGAGGGCGTCCTAACAATACCAGCTATCCAATCTGCATCATTCACGCGGCACCTGCAACCCCAACGCTTCAGCACGTTGAGCCACCACCAGCGAGGGCCGTGTCAGCCAGAACCCTAAAACACTGGTCAGAATCACCGCCGTCCACATCGCAAAAGTTGGCGTTACCACCCAGGTCAACGGTGGATGGAAACCAAGCCCGTAATCCACCAGGATCGACAGACTGAAAAAGGCTGCCACCGCTGCCCGTGCCGTCATACCGAGCGGGCCGATCCGTGTCGCCAGCAACACACCTTCACAGGTCAAACCGATATGTGACACAAACAGCATCAATTCCAGCGGCTCAACCGCACCCGCCCCAAGCCAATGCCGCGTCCAGAAGGCCAGCGTCCACAAACCGTATTTGATACAGGCAAACGCAGCGAATGCAGTAAACCAGGGAACCGGCCGCCCATAGCGGAGCAAAATAAACGCAATCGTTGCGTAGAGTGCCGCTGCCGGACAATCGGGAATAAAAATCCATGCCCAGGCCGGCGAAGAAGCCAGCATCGGCCCATACCAGACGATACCACCCCAGACCACCCCAAACAGATTTATCAGCATACACACCCAAAAGAGCAGAGGATGGCCGGTTATCAGAGCGTATACCCAATCAATAAGTTGACGAACCTGACGCATAACAACCTCGCTAGCGATTATTGTGCATTGCAACGAAAACCCTTTGGTCGCCCCGTTAGCGGTCGAGACGCCGAATCGGCACTCCACCCACAAATGCTCCTGGCGGCACATCACGGTTCACCAGGCTCATCGCCGAGACAGTTGCCCCAGCCCCTATCACCACACCGGGTAAAATGGTACAGTTCGCCCCAATAGTCACATCGGGGCCAATCACGACCGGACCGCGCTTCCATTCCCGACGGGTTACCTCGTGGCAGAGTATAGTTGTATTATAGCCGATGACGCAGTTCTCCCCCAGGGTAATATCTTCGGGGAAGAAAATATCGAACATCACCATCAGCCCAATGCTGGCACGTGGAGCAACATTCACCCCTAACCAGCGGTAGATCATATTTTTTACCGCGATAAATGGCGTGTACCGCGCCAGTTGAATCAGAGCGGCATTGCGCATAATACGCAAATAACCACCGGCCAGTTGTGGAAAATACCAGAGTGCGTTGTGCGGGCCGGGTAAAGGAACACTCTGCAAACGAGCTTTACGGGTTGCCGTTGAGCCAAGATCATCGGAAGAGAAGGTCTCAAGCATAGTGTTCATATGTTGCGCACCACAAATGTAAGTTTTGCTGTCCCAGTTGGCAAAAAAGACGACTTTCCATTACACTATGTTGGAATGAGGTTTTGAATGGTGAAAAACATATGGTACAGTCACTGGATCGCGCCTTCGATGTACTGGAAGCATTAGCCTTCGCCGACGACGACTTGAGTGTTTCTGAATTAAGCGAGCAACTCGACCTGCCGCTCGCAACTGTCCATCGCCTGCTCTCTAGTTTAGCTGCACGTGGCTATGTTACGCAAGAGGCAAACACCCGTCGCTACGGGCCAGGACCACGGCTGTTGGAAGTCGCAGCTCGCGCTGCCCGCAGTCGTCGTTTTGACCTGATTCGCATTGCCCGCGCCGAGCTAGTAAAACTGACCGCCGAGACCGGTGAGACCAGCAATCTAATCGTTCGCCAGGGTGATCTTGCCGTTTACCAGGAACAGATTCCCAGCCCGCATATGGTACGGATGTTCACCGAAATCGGGCAACGGGCACCACTCTACTGCACCGGCGGCGGCAAAGCCATTCTGTCTGCGCTACCAATTGCCGAACTCGAACAGTACCTTGCCAGTGGCCGCTTCGAGCGCTGGACAGACAGAACGATTACCGACCCCGAACGTCTCCGCGCTGAACTTATGACTGCCCGCGAACGAGGGTTTGCCCTCGATGATGAAGAGCGCGAAGAGGGGGTATGCTGCGTTGCCGCGCCAATCTTCGACCCGCGCGGACAGGTCGTTGGCGCGATCAGCCTGTCAGGCCCATCCACCCGCCTCAACCGCGCAAGAGCCGAAGAACTGGGGCCACGGGTGCGCGAAGCAGCAGCGGCGTGTAGCCGGCAACTCGGCTTCCACCCCACCTCAACCGGCAAGTAACTCGCCGGCTACGAGACAGGGGCAGAGCGAGACTTTCGCTGCTACCCAACCCTGCGCTCAAACCTGTCTTCCACGTCTTACAGAGATGCCCCTCTCTGCTCTCTGTGCCGCTGTGGTAAACCTAACCACCCTGCCACCGGAAGCACAACGGAGAGGGGAGAGTAAGTCATCGCCACACACCCCTCTGTGCCCTCCGTGCCTCGGTGGTGAACCTTCAGAAACACAACAGAGAAGAATACTCCCCCTTGACCACGTTACGCAGCCTCTGACTCCACCTCAACCTCAATCGTGCGCGCTAACCGACGGTCGAGTGGTGTTGGCTCATGTGTCCCTATCTGCACCGTCAGTGGGCCATCGAAGGGCGCACTCGCCACCACCATGACCCGTGCTCCAGGCACCAGCCCAAGGTCGGCCAGGTATCGTAACCGTTCAGCCGCCTGATCACGCACCCGCACGATCCGGGCCACCTGATTGAGCGGCAGATCGGCCAGGCGAATCGCATGTGTGGTCGGCAAGACACCATCAATGCCTGGGATTGGATCGCCATGCGGATCAAAATCGGGAAACCCCAACCGCTCCGCGATTCGGGCTTCGAGTTTCTCGCTGATATGATGCTCAAGCCGCTCAGCTTCTTCGTGAACCTCGTCCCAACTATAGCCAAGAGCCTCAACGAGATAGAGTTCGAGCAGGCGATGATGCCGAATCACTTCAAGCGCGATCCGCTCACCGGCTGGCGTCAGGATCACGCCCTGGTACGGAGTATGCTGCACCAGATTCATCTCGGCCAGCTTTTTAATCATACCGGTGACCGATGCGGGTCGCGAACCACGCTGCTCACCGAGCAAGGTCGTCGTCACCGCACCAACCTGCTGCTGGAGCAGGTAGATAGCTTTCAGATAATCTTCAATTGCCGGCGTAATCCGACCGGGCAGGTTAGGGTCTTCTACTGGGGTCAAGGCGCGTCTCCTCTTGGTGGCGCGAGCAACCCGGCTTTTCCTGGCTTCAATGTACCATAGAGCGGTTACTTCGTGCAACGGGCGTGGTACAATCGAGAGCAGCCTTTCGCAAAAGCTATCCAATTCTGCACACGTGCATCTATTACAGGGTATTATTGTCGGCAAACGACAGTCCTGTTGTCAATGTACAAGGAGATCAACGTATGAGTGAAGAGTCTCTGGTTCTCAGCACAATTGAAGGTCCCATCGCCATCCTCACCCTCAATCGGCCACAGGCACTCAATGCACTCAGTCCGGCCTTAATTGATGACCTCATCCGCCATTTAGAAGCCTGCGATGCCGATGACTCAATCCGCGTGATCATTATCACCGGCGCTGGCCGGGCATTTGCTGCCGGCGCTGACATCAAAGCGATGGCCAATGCAACGCCTATCGATATGCTTACCAGTGGCATGATTGCGCGCTGGGCACGCATTGCCGCCGTGCGCAAACCGGTGATCGCTGCCGTGAATGGGTATGCACTCGGTGGTGGTTGCGAATTAGCAATGATGTGCGACATTATCATCGCCAGTGAAAACGCGCAATTCGGACAACCGGAAATCAACCTGGGCATCATTCCCGGTGCCGGTGGCACCCAACGGCTGACCCGCGCCCTTGGTCCATATCGGGCAATGGAATTGATCCTGACCGGCGCAACCATCAGCGCACAGGAAGCCCTCGCCCACGGCCTGGTGTGCCGGGTCTGCCCACCTGAAAGCCTGCTCGATGAAGCCCGTCGGATCGCGCAAACCATCGCCGCCAAATCACCACTGGCCGTACAGTTGGCGAAAGAGGCGGTTCGTATGGCCGCCGAAACCACCGTGCGCGAGGGGTTAGCTATCGAGCTGCGCAATTTCTATCTTCTGTTTGCCAGTGCCGACCAAAAAGAGGGGATGCAGGCATTTATCGAGAAACGCGCCCCCAATTTCAGCGGTCGTTGACCAGGTGCAAAACAGTACACGGCAGTAGAGGCAATACCTGCACGTATTGCCTCCTGCCGCCATATCAATGATTATCGAGCAGTAAAGGTAGCTACCAATCCGGCCAGATAAGCGGTTGGGTAACAACGCAATGCTCTGAAGGAGACGAACATGGACATACACGAGCGATTGCGATCTCTCGAACGCGAAAATGCTCTCTTACGCCAGCAACTCTCGATTTTGAGAGCACAGATTGCCGCCAATCTGGCCAAAAACCAGTTGCCATTCGATACGCTTTTTCACCAGCTACCGATCCCCATGGTGCTCTTTTCGCTCGACGGACTGGCAGTAGCGATGAATCAGGCCAACGCGCAACTGGTTGCCACACCCATCGATCAGGTTGTCGGTGTTTACAACATCTACAACGATCCAGCCGCGCAAAAGCACGGCTTCGTCGCCGCATTTGAATCAGCACGACGGGGACAGATTACCACTATGCCACCAACGCCATACAACACCGCCGAAGCCAGACTTGAGGGTCGGGTTGTTGATCAACAGTTTTGGTCTGAAACAACCTACTTTCCGGTCTACGATGTTGCTAATCGCCTGATACTGATTGGCGAGATCAATCGCGATGTCACCGATTGGGTACGGGTGCGTGAGGAAGAGCATCGCCTCGCCATCGCCCTTCGTGATCGTGAACGTCGCTTCACAACTCTGTTTGATCAGTTGAGTCTGGGTATCGTCGTTATCGAAGAGAGTGGGCGTATTCTCGATTGCAACCGTGCGATTACTGCTATTCTAGGGGTTGACCGAGATGAATTGATCGGTGAGATGATCTTACACCGCACCCACCCTGACGACCGTGAACGTGATCTGGAACTGTGGATCAAACTACTCAACGGCGAACTTGACAGCTACACGATAGAGAAACGCTACTTCCACAAAGATGGCCACATTGTGTACGCCCACATGACCTGCCTGGCGGTACGGGATGAGAATGGCAAGATTACGTTTCTGGTTCGCCTGATTGAAGACGTTTCTGCCCAACGCGTCGCAGAAGCTACCATCGAAACCGGACGCCGCCTCTTGCAAGACATCATCGATCAGATACCAGCCCTCATCTTTGTCAAAGACGCCGCAGGGCGCTACCTGATGGTCAATGAGCGTTTAGCCAGTTTCTCTGGCTATCGGCCAGAAGAGATGATCGGCAAATCCGACGATGAACTCTTCGCTCCCGCCCTGGCAGCCTATTATCGCGCTTTCGATCAGGAAGTGATCCGGGAACGCCGCCCCATTCAGCGTGATGATGACCGCTGGACAACCGACGGCTTAACAGCATTTACAACGGTAAAGTTTCCTCTCTTCGACCACGAAGGCAACATCTACGGTGTGGCCGGTATTTCGCTCGATGTGACCGAACAGCGACAGCTCGAACTGGAACGGGAACGGATCGAACAACGTCTACGTGAAGCCCAACGGCTTGAAAGTCTGGGCGTTATGGCCAGCGGTGTTGCGCATGATTTCAATAATCTGCTGGTCAGTGTACTGGGCAATGTATCGCTCGCCTTGAATGAAGTATCCGCCGATCATCCACTCTACGACCTGCTGGTGCAGATTGAGCAGGCGGCCCTGCGTGCCACCGAATTGACCAATCATCTCCTGACGTATACCGGTCGCCACCAGCCTGTCATGCAAGGTGTCGATTTGCGACGAGCGGTAGATGAAATGCAAACCATCCTGCGTAGCCTGGTACCACATCGCATTGAGTTGATTTTCCGCCCTTCAGCAACTCCACTCCCCATTGAAGCCAATATTGCGCAGGTACGTCAGGTATTGATGAATCTGGTGATAAATGGCGCCGAAGCAATTGATGGTGCTGGCATCGTAAGTATTACAACCGAACTCCGCGAGTTGAGTGCTACGGATATGCAGAACATGCAGATCGGTGCCAACCAGCCACCTGGCCGGTATGCGGCATTGATTGTGCAGGACACCGGCCACGGTATGGATGAATTAACCAAAACCCGGATATTCGATCCTTTCTTCAGTACCAAATTTACCGGTCGTGGTCTTGGCCTGGCTGCCGTAAACGGGATTATCCGTGCGCATCGCGCTGCCCTTAAGCTCGACACTGCACTCCACGAAGGCACAACATTTACCATCTTCTGGCCACTCGCCACCGTACCTGATATATCTGATGATCCCCCCTTGCCATCGCCATCGACTGTTACTTCTCAACCAGAGACAACGCCGGGCGACGGGCGAATGGTACTGCTGGTAGACGATGAACCACAGGTCAGACAGGTTGCCCAACGTATGCTTCGTCGCCTTGGTTTTATCGTTCACGAAGCTGAAAACAGTGATACAGCCCTCCAGATCATGCAGGAATACGGATCACAGATTGTCCTGGCCTTGATCGATCTCACCATGCCGGGCATGACCGGTGATGAACTGGCAGCCATGCTGCTCAAACAGTTTCCAACCCTGCGCATCATTTTAATGAGCGGTTTTTCGCAACAGGAATTGCCACCACATTTACGCACGAGCGGACTGGTCTCTTTTCTGGCGAAGCCGTTTACGTTAACCACGTTGACAGCGGCAGTTACAACAGCGTTGTCATCACATGCGGTATAATGGAAGGAAACGATTACCTTTCATGTGTAGACTGTTACTCATATGACAATCACGCCAATCGAACCTTCGCTCCGCCGGCAGGCCGATGTGCAGAACCAGTGGCTGGCCGAACGTCTCATTACGTTGTTGCCCGCCTTGATGGAGCGCACCGGTATTGACCTCTGGATTGTCGTTGCCCGTGAATACAATGAAGACCCGGTTATTATGACCCTGTTGCCGGCGCCGGCAATGAACGCTCGCCGCCGCACGATCCTGATCTTTGCCCGCCGTGCCGATGGTGCCGTTGACCGGCTCACGCTAGATCGCTACGGCTACGGCGATCTCTACCAGCAGGTATGGAACCCTGATACTGAGTCGCAAGACGACTGTCTGGCCCGGATTGTCGGTGAGTACGATCCGCAACGCATCGGTATCAACACCTCAGCTACCTTCGCCTTCGCCGATGGCCTTTCCCACCGCGAGTACGAACGCTTGCTGGCGGCACTCGGCCAACTCGCTGCCCGCTGTGTCAGCGCGGAGCCACTGGTCATCGGCTGGCTCGAACGACGTATCCCAGCGGAACTGGCTGTGTATGCAGAACTAGTTGCGCTTGGGCATCGGTTGATCGCTACCGCCTTCTCCCGTACCGTCATCACGCCCGGTATCACGACCACCGACGATGTCGTCTGGTGGCTACGGCAGACGATGCACGAGGCCGGTTTACGGGCATGGTTTCAGCCTACGGTCAGTATCCAGGCGCGTGGTATGCCGTTCAATACACCCGCGACGCGCAATCGTATCTGGCCCGGCGACCTGCTTCATTGCGATGTCGGTTTTTGTCATCTCGGTCTGTGTACCGATCAGCAACAGCACGCTTACGTTCTCGCCCGTGGTGAAACCGCACCCCCGCCCGGCCTGATCGCTGCCCTGGCACAGGCCAACCACGTACAAGATATTGTCATGGCCGAAATGCAGGTTGGACGCACCGGTAATCAGGTGCTGGCAGCCGCCCGTGAGCGGGCTATCAACGCAGGATTACAGCCGTCGATCTATTCGCATCCCCTCGGCTTTCACGGTCATGCGGCTGGCCCAACAATTGGCCTCTGGGACAGGCAAGATGGCGTTGCCGGTGCCGGTGATTACCCGCTCTACGACGAAACGGTTTACGCGATTGAGCTGAATAATGTGGCAATCGTGCCTGAGTGGGACGATCAGCCGGTACGTATCGCCCTGGAAGAAGACGCTGTGTTAACCGATGGTCGCATGGAGTGGCTGCACGGTCGGCAAACTCAATTACACGTGATCGAGTAACCTGACGCCGCCCGCTTAACCGGCAATTGCATGATCAGATCATAACAGCATTGACCAGCACAAAAGGAGGTCTCATGGCTTCAGTGGCTGTGCCTGAAACTGATACCCGCCGTGCCATTATGACGGTGCTGTTTGTAGGCGTCTTTATGTCCGCTCTCGACTCGGCGATTATCGGGCCGATAGTACCGGCGTTGCGCGCAGCATTCGCAATTGACAATACCCAGGTTGTGCTGGTCACCATCATTTTCACGCTCTGCTCACTCAGTAGCACGACGTTGATGGCGAGTCTGAGTGACCGCTACGGACGCCGCAATGTCTATCTGTTGAATGTGTTTGGCTTTGCCCTTGGCTCTCTGATCATCGCCCTCTCCCACGACCTGACGATGGTGCTGATTGGGCGGGCATTGCAGGGTGTCTGTGCCGGTGGAATTACGCCCACGGCCAGTGCTGTAATCGGTGACGTGTTACCGTCGGCGGAACGGGCGAAGGCGCTGGGTTTGATCGGCGCCACGTCGGGCATGGCCTTCCTGGTCGGCCCGGTGCTGGCGTCGCTCATCCTGGCGGTGGCCGCCTGGCAATGGATCTTTCTGCTCAATCTACCGGTCGCGGCTGCGGTTATTTTTTTAGGCTGGCGTGCGCTACCCCGTGCGACTGCCGTGCACCGGGCAACTGCCGCCACTGCCTTTGACTGGCCGGGACTGGTATTGCTGGTGCTGATTCTGGTCAGCATCACCCTGGGAATTAACCAGCTTCTTGATCGCTTGCTGGGTTTGACGCTCTGGCCGTGGCTCTTCCTGCTGGTTGCTCTACTCACCCCACTGCTGGCATGGCGTGAGGTACGCGCCCCGGTTCCGTTGCTGCCACCGCGTCTGTTTACCAATCGCCAGTTGCAGATCGTCTACCTGCTGGCTGCCGGTTCCGGGATTGCAATGGGCAGCATTATCTTTATCACCTCGGTAGCGGTCAACTTTGGCGTACCAATCAGTCAAGCCGGCTTCTTCTTGCTGCCGCTGGTCTTTCTGGCGTCTGTAACGTCGATCATCGCCGGACGCCTCCTGCCACGGATCGGCGGTCGCATGGCGATGCTGATCGGTTACGGTCAACTGATGATCGGGACGGGGTTGCTTGGCCTGCCCACCGCCCCCTTCTGGCTCTTTATTCTGGCAACGCTGATTATGGGGAGCGGCCTGGGCATCGTGGTCGGTGGCACCCTGCGCACTCTGGTGCTCGAAGAGGTTGCCGCCGGTGATCGCGGCGTAGCCCAGAGCGTCATTAACATCGCGATTAGCATCGGTACCCTGATCGCCGTTGCCCTGATGGCCAGTATCGCCGACGCCTTTGATCTCTCTACTGCATACCTAGCCTGCACCGGCGCCATGGCGTTGATGACCGCCATCAGTCTGGCCCTGCGCCGTCAATTCAGTCCACCATCCACACCCAATGCATCATAACTACCAACTTGTGCTATCCTATCCGGCAACGGCAATTGGCCGGGTAGGATAGGTATTGACCATGCGGGTCGCTCTTGTTCACGACTATCTCAATCAGTACGGTGGCGCCGAGCGCGTGCTCGAGGCGCTCCACGATCTTTTTCCAACGGCGCCGGTCTATACCTCGATCTTTGATCCAACCACCATGCCGGCTGCGTATCGAACCTGGGATATTCGCACCTCGTTCATGCAACAACTACCGGCCTGGCGAACCCAGTTTCGCCGTTACGTTGCCCTCTACCCAACCGCCTTTGAACGGTTTGATCTGAGCGGCTACGATCTCATTATCAGCAGTTCGAGCGCTTTTGCCAAAGGGATTATTCCGCGTCCGGGTGCGTTGCACATTTGCTATTGCCACACCCCGATGCGCTTCGCCTGGCGCACCGATGACTACGTGGCCCGTGAACAGATTAACGGTATCCAGGCCCACCTGCTGCCATTCCTGTTGAATTATCTCCGCATCTGGGACACGGTGAGCGCTAATCGGGTTGATCTGTTCGTGGCCAACTCGCACGAGGTTGCCGGACGAATCGCCCGTTACTATCGCCGTCCGGCAAAGGTTATTCCGCCCCCGGTCGATCTACCGCCGTATGAGCCGCAGCCACCTGAAGAGTTTTACCTCGCCGGTGGCCGGTTAATCCCGTACAAACGGCTAGAACTGGCGATTGAAGCATTTAATCGTTTACGGTTGCCGCTGAAAATCTTCGGTGATGGCCGCGACCGCGCCCGGCTTGAGCGGATGGCCGGCCCGAACATTGAATTTTTGGGGTGGGTCGATGAAGCCACCCGCCTCGATCTGTTCGCCCGCTGCCGTGCCTTCATCTTCCCCGGCGAAGAAGATTTTGGCATTACACCACTCGAAGTGCTGGCTGTAGGCCGCCCGGTCATTGCCTACGCAGCCGGTGGTGCGCTGGAAACTCTGATCGAGGGTGTCACCGGTCGCTTTTTCTATCAGCCCACCGCCGCCGCTTTGGCCGCTGCCGTCGCCCTCTCACGGACTGATACGATTGACCCGCTAGTACTCCGTCGCCACGCCGAACAGTTTAGCCGCGAGCGTTTTCTCAACACCTTCCGCAACTTTGTCACCGAAGCATTGACGGCACAGCGCGAAGGGCAGCTCTTCGAGTTTGAACAGTGCATGACCGGCCAACGCTTACTGTCCGTCTGAGCGATTATTTTTATGTCTACTAAACCACGTCATCTCGCACGACGCGGCAAAGTATAGTAAGATGGTGACGATAACAACGATGGGACTATTGCACGACTATGGAATTGACAACCCTTCTTCGCATTGTGCGCCGTTTCTGGCTGTTAATGCTCGTACCGGCGCTGCTCGCCGGTGGGCTAAGCCTTTGGCTAGACCTGCAACAGCCTCCCCGCTACACGGCCACTGCCCGGCTCTTGATTACCTATCCAGCGACAACAGCAACCGACTCGGCAGAGATCTGGCAGATAACCGAATATATCATTGACGATATGCCACAGGTGGTGAGCAGTGCCAGTTTTGCGGCAAAGGTTAGCCCACTGTTGGCAACACGTAACATCAATCTCACGCTGGCCGAGATTCAGCAAGGTTTGCGAATAAATCCGCTGCACCGTGCCGTTGACATCTCCGGCGAAGCATCGTCACCGGCGGCGGCACAGGCATTAGTCGAAGCGGCGATTACCGTGTTGCAAACCGAAGGTCTGGCATTCTGGGGTCGCACCGACACCCAACTGAGCGTGGTTGTTCTTGATGGCGTCGGCACTCCCCAACCGGCCACGTCACTGCGCTCAGTCGTATTTGACGCTGCCTTGCGCACGGCGCTTGGACTGATCGCCGGGTTCGCGCTGGCAGTTGCTGCTACTGTGCTCTACGAACGCAGGGAGAATCGATTATGGAAATCCGCGACTATGTAAATGTCCTGGTAAAACGCTGGTGGGTGATCGTGCTCACCGCTATCGCCGCGGTGGGCAGTGCCTATGTGATCAGCAAGCTACTCCCGCAAACCTATCGCTCGCAGGCGGTCTATCTGGCGCTGGCCAATCAGGCTGACAACGGCCTGAACATTGTGCTGCGTAATTCGATGAACAGCTACCGCGAGCTGGTGATGCAGCCCAGCGTGCTCGACCAGATCAGTCAGCAGATTGGGCTTGACATCAGCGGTGAACGGTTAATGGAAGATGTCAACATTCAACCGCGCCCCGATGAGCAGAAGATCGTGATCGAGGTCGATTTGCCCCGTCTCGATCAATCGCAGGCGCTGGCCGATGCCGTTGGCGAACGGATCGTCGCCGAAGTAAATCGAATTAACGCTACGCTGGAAGGCACCGCTCGCATCAACGTGACCCGAATTCAGCCGGCGCGTCTGGTCGAGATTCGCCCCAACACCCGCATCAATATGCTGGCCGGAGCGATTCTCGGCCTGGTCTTAGGGATCGTCCTGGCCTTCGTGCTCGAATATCTCGACGATACCCTGAAAACATCTGAAGATGTTGAACGTTTTGTTGGGCTGCCCACACTCGGCGCTATTCCGCTTAGCGAACGGTAGCAACTCGTCAGTCCGACCATCTTGTTGCGAGAGTGTAACCCGCGCTATGCATTGGGTTTGAACAGGTAGGAGTCATGATCGTGACCTCGTCGTCTGAGCAGGTGCTGATTACCTTGCGCGAACCGGCCTCTGCCGCTGCGGAAGCATATCGCACCCTTCGTACCAATATTCTCTTTTCGAGTCTTGACAAACCAATTCACACTCTGTTGATCACATCAGCCGAACCGACCCCAGAAAAGAGCCTGACCGCAGCGAATCTGGCCGTTACCATGGCCCAGGCCGAACAGCGCGTGTTGCTGGTCGATTGTGATCTGCGCCAGCCGATGCTGCACACGATCTTTGGGCTAGCCAACGATCAGGGACTGACCAGCGCCATCCTTGACCAGGAAGCACCGCTGGCGATTCAGCCCACTGAGGTGCCGGGACTGAGCCTGCTCCCAAGCGGCCCGCTTCCACCCCGTCCTGCCGATCTCCTCGGGTCACGGCGTATGGAAGGGCTATTACACCGTCTGCGCCAGGCCGCCGACATTGTCATCTTCGACACCCCACCGGTGCAGAACGTTACCGATGCGCTGGTGCTATCTACCCGTGTCGATGGGGTGCTCCTGGTGGTGCAGGCCGGTCGCTCGCGCCGTGATCGCGTGCGCGAGGCCCGTCAGAAACTTGAGAAGGTGAAAGCCAATCTCCTTGGCGTTGTGCTTAGCAATGCTCGCCTGTGAGATGTAGAGCGATAGTAGATAACGTCTCTACTACGTGAACAGCCAGTATCCGTGCGAGGGTGTATGCAGCAGACCATTCTCGTTGTCGATGACGAAGCCAGTATTCGCAATGTCGCTAAAGCCTACCTTGAACACGCCGGGTACCGCGTCTTATGTGCAACGACCGGCTCGGAAGGGTTGCAGATGGCGCTTGATGAGCAGCCTGATTTGATCATTCTCGATCTGATGCTGCCCGGTATGGACGGCATGGAGATCACTGCCCGCCTGCGCGAGCGTTCAGATGTCTACATCCTGATGCTGACTGCACGGAGCGACGAGATGGATCGGGTCGCCGGCTTGCGCGTTGGCGCCGATGACTACCTCACCAAGCCCTTCAGCCCACGCGAACTGGTGGCACGGGTAGAGGCTATTTTACGACGGCAACGCAATAAAACGGCCAAAAGTTCGCTGATGCGCTTTACGCACGTCGAGATTGACCCGGAAGCCCGCGAGGCCCGGGCCAATGGTCAACTGTTGGAGCTAACACCGACTGAATTCGATCTCTTGCTGGCCCTGGCCCGCAACCACAATCGTGTGCTCAGTCGCGAAGACCTGATTGAAAAGGTGTGGGGTAGCGATTTCTTCGGCACCGACCGGGTTGTCGATGTGTATGTCAGTCAGCTTCGGCGCAAGATCGAGGCTATTACCGGCGAAAATGTTATTCGGACGGCACGCGGCGTTGGCTATCGCTTTGTTGATACACCGGCTTAGCTGATGTCAATGCGATAATGGTGAAAGTGGCAAGTCATGCGCTTCTGGCGACAACTACGCTGGCAAATGATCGGTGCTCAAATGCTGGTGGTGGTGGTTGGGGTAGTGACACTCAACCTCACCGCCAATATACTTATCGAACAGAGCATCGCCCCAGACCAGGTTGCCACTGTACGTACCGCGGTCGTGCAAGCCTTAACGGTCGCCGCAGTGGCTGCTACCATTGCCGGTCTTACCACCAGCATTCTGTTGGTTCAGGTCATTCTGCGTTCGCTGCGCAGCATTGCCCGCAGTAGTCGCCGCATTGCTGCCGGACGCTACGATGAACGGGTTACGGTTCCCGCCAGCGACGAACTACGTGCCGTCGCCGAGAGTTTCAACCAGATGGCCGAGGCACTGGAGCAGATTGAACAACGGCGCATCACCATGATTGACAACGTCGCCCACGAGTTGCGCACACCGCTCGCCGGCATTGAAGGCTACCTCGAAGGGTTGATCGACGGCGTACTACCCAACACCGCCGATACGTTCCTCGACATGAAACAGGAAGTACGTCGTCTGCGCCGGCTGGTTGATGATCTTCAGACCCTCTCGCGAGTTGAAGCCGGTCAAATCGCACTCCACTTCACGACCTTCGATGTCAACGACGTCATCCGGCGGGTCGTGGCGCAAATTCAACCACAAGTGCTCGACAGTTGTCTCCAGGTACAGTTTGCCCCTGACCAGCAACTGATCCTGGTTCATGCCGACGCTGACCGTGTCGCCCAAATCCTACTCAACCTGCTAGGCAATGCAGTACGCTACACCCCAGAAGGCGGTTGTATTACTGTGCGTTCCGAACTCAACAACGACAATGTACAGGTCATCGTGGAAGACACCGGGATCGGGATTTCTGCCGAACACCTGCCCTTCATCTTTGAACGCTTCTACCGGGCCGACCCTTCGCGCACCCGTGCCAGTGGTGGCAGTGGGATCGGTCTCACCATTGCCCGCCATCCATTGCCCGCCATCTGGCCTGGGCCATGGGTGGCGACATCAGCGCCGCCAGTGCCGGCATTGGCAAGGGAAGCACCTTCACGCTGACATTGCCGCGAGCAGGGTAGAACTTATCTCTCAAAGCGGTGCGGTCGTGCTACCCGATCATCGCACAGGCATATAAACGTCTGCTAATCACCAAAGACTGCCTGTCCTGCTCACAACCCATTTATGCAAGAGCGTCGCTCCGGTCGTGCCATCACACGCTGGATTGGTTGTCTTGTCCGCTTGTCATGTATGTGTCGCATCGTTTGGAGTGCGGCAGCCATGCTGCCGCAACAGCCGTGCTCACGATCCGGCGTGTGTCACAGCGTTTACCCTGCTGGTCACAGGGATGTGTGTGTTATCGTCACATTCTGGAGTCTGTCAGTAATTGACAACTTCCAGTGTGTCTGAAGCGTCCTGCCATACTGAATATGACGACAACCCCACCTCACGTTGTCCCCCCTCCAACACAATATGGGAAATACCTGGTATACACCAACCTGCGTTGCGTTGTGAGGAAGAGTGTCAGCAGGGTATAATGCCAGAAGAAGCATCAGAACGACTCACTTTTACCCAAAAGCCTCTGTAACTGGCACAGCTTTACCGCTGGAGCAAGTTGTGCAAACGCTATAACCCAAAAACCCGTATGTTCGCATTCCCGCCGTCGTGCTGCCAGAGGTAACGGTTCATCGGATGCATTTCTGGATCGGAGAACCGCTTTGCAACAATTACCAGACTTATCGCGGATATTACACCACATCCGTTGGGCACTGGTTGGTGCAATAGCTCTACGCGCCTACGCTCCAGAGCGTCTTACTCAGGACGTCGATATTATCATTCATGCTCGCGATGAACAGGTAGCACGAGCGGCGTTTACCGCTGCCGGCTATCGCATTGACAACCCCTTGCCCATCAGCAGATTTACGGCACATTCACAGGATGAAACCGGTTACAGTATTGATGTGCTGGCATCGAACGAACCCTGGCTGGACGAAACACTGGCGCAGCCAGTGTACGATTGTGCCGGCTTCCCGGTATTGGCGCGACAATTTCTGATCCTGATGAAGCTCCAGGCAGGTCGGGCACAGGATATTGCAGACATCACCCGTCTGCTGCGTCGCACAGATCACACCGAACGCTCAATTGCCCGTACAACTGTAGCCACATATGCCCCCGATCTGATCGACGACTTCGATGCACTGGTTGTACTGACCGATTTGGAGTTTGGAACGGGATCATCAGCGGCAACGTAGCACTTCTCTGGCAAGGTGGCACCACCCAAGAGAACGCTGGTATAGTTCATCGCTCACGCTTATGCCTGTGGTGCGTGGCCTGGAGTGTAGAAACCATACCCTCGCCCTGGCCGTGATCTACGTCAGGCGTATGTCGCATCGAGCAGTGGCCAATTGAGAGCACAGAAACACGGCATAATCCACTCTGACGTTGCCCTTGAGCACGAATGTGGCAGTCGTCTCCCATACCCGTAACCACTCATCAGCGGCTCACTGATAGCGTTTCAGCACAGGAATGCCCCCTGATACCATATCGTTCAGGTGTGCCTCCAGGCCGTAGGGGCGACGCATGCGTCGCCCCTATCGTCCGGCAGTGCCTCGTTCTGGTGCAATAATAATAGCTGCCCGGTTTGGCCTAACCTCATATTCTGCTAGATTTGATATGATGATGCCCATTTGTGAGCAAGAGGCGGGTATAACCTTATGAACTGATGAGATGAACTGACATTATCAGGTGATGAATCACGCAACAGCTATGAGTCACATCTCTCGTCTATTCTGCTCATCCAGTTACACTGGCACACGTTCAGCATACCGACGAGATCACTCTCCCGGCAACACCGGGCAGATCGCCGGTCGGTTAGCCGGTGGCGTGATCCCAAAATAGGACTGCATGATCTGTGTTACCGCCGGCACGGCAATCGTTGACGAGCCATCGTTCAGGTCACCAACACCCTCAACCAGCACAGCCACCACAATCTCCGGGTTTTCGTAGGGGGTGAACCCGACAAACCAGGCGTGGCTTTGCCGCACCAACCGCCCATCCGCCGTCGTCAAGAGTGGGCCAAACTCCGCCGTTCCGGTTTTGCCGGCAATGCGTAAGCCTGAACAGACTTCACGGGCTGCAATACCCAGACCATTAGTGATCGACGCAAACAGTCCCTCACGGATCGTCGCTAGATGTCGGGGGTCAACCGGCACTTGCCCAATCGGTTCCGGCTGCATCTGCTGAATAAGCTGACCATTTTCATCGACAATTCGATCAACCAGATACGGACGGTACAGAGTACCATCTGTTGCGATAGCCCCCGCTGCTACCGCCAACTGGAGCGGCGTCACTTCCAAATAGCCCTGGCCAATCGCAGTGTTATAGGTATCACCGGTCGTCCATGCTTCGCGTAGAACCTGTGCCTTCCAGGCCTGGGTTGGCACCCGTCCACTGGCTTCACCAACCAGATCAACCCCGGTTGGTCGGCCAAAATTGAACCACGACAGCCCTTCCACCAGTTGGTCGATGCCAAGACCGGTAATCCGTAATGCCCGCTGATCCAGGTTGATCGCCTGATCGTTTCCACCAGCTATACTGGCAAAAAAGACATTTGATGAGAGCCGCAACGCATCACGAACGTTGATCAGGCCATTATCACGATTACGCACTGAGTTGGGCAAAATGAACTCCGCACCACTGCGCTCGATCAACCGCAACAAACCGGGATCACGGAGTTGGGTATCAGCCGTAATGATGCCCTGTTGAAGTGCAACTGCGCCAACAAATTGCTTGACTGTCGAGCCGGGTGGGTACAGACCGGCAATCGCTCGATTGGTGAATGGTGCCAGACGTTGCAATGTCTGCCGGGTCTCGGCATCAGGCGGCGCCAGAAGGGCCTGCAACTCAGCGATCCGCGCCGGGTCGACCCAGATGTTGTTATCGTAGTCGGGGAGACTGACCATTGCCAGAATTCGCCCATCACGTGGATCGAGCGCGACCGCTACGCCGGCGACTATCGGTTCATACGCCCGTTTATGCGCTTCCCGCGCTGCCAACCGTCGCTCTTCGCCAACATTGATCCAGCGCTGGAGAATGCGCTCGACCTCGGCCTGAAACCGGGCATCGATGGTTAAGATCAGATCATGCCCATTAGCCACCGCTCGCAGTGTGGTAACCCCGCTAACCGGACGCTGCAACGCATCGACCAGGAGCGAGTCAATCCCCATCTGGCCACGCAATACCGACTCGTAAGCACCTTCCAGACCATCTTTGCCTATCTGATCACTCGACAAATAGGGCGGTAAACCAACGCTGGTTGGTTCAATCGATTTTGCCATCAGGCCACACGTTGGCGCGTTAGCGGTGATGTCAGTCAATGCCCGCAACCAGGAACTTGCCGGATTAACCGCTACCAGCTCACAGGCATTGATCCGTCCGACATATCCCAGCAGGTGCGATAATGAAGGTATCTCACCACTCAACGGGTAGCGCCGGCGAAAACCTTCGACGACACGGGCACCGGGCAGGTAATTGGCATTTTCGCGTAGTGCCAGTGCCAGTTCCGGTGAAATGTCTTCTTTGATCACAATGGGCTGGTAGCTACGCACATTTGCCTGCACGAGAAGCTGCTCAATCGGGTTGACCAGTATTGCCACATCGCGGTACTTTTGACTCACATCTAGCGCCCGCAGGACATCGGATGGTGCGATAGTCATGGTCACCACATCACTTGCCGTCGGCAAGCTGCCAAATGACCTGAGATCACTGCGCAAGCCGGGTGTGGTGTCAATCGCAGTACCGGGATCAATCACCAGTGTCGCCGGTAATTCGGCAATCTGCGCTAGCCGCGCCAGGGTTAATGCCCGCTGCTCTGGAGCAGCGCTGGCAGAAGGCAGTTGACCGGGAATAACGGCCAGGTTATAAATCGGCACACTTTCGGCCAACAGTACACCACGGGCATCGAATATTTCTCCCCGCCGTGGCTGGTTGGTGAGATAACGACGGGTGGTAACTTCGATGTCGGCACCGAATCGCTGCGTATCGGTCTCAATCAGTTGTAGTTGGGCCAGCCGGGCCACCAGCACTACCACAACCAGTAACAGGATACTTCGCAGAGCAATCAGTCGTGCCATGGCTGTTCATCACTCTTTCCAAGAGATAGGCTGAATAGAACGCCATCATTGATATTCGGTATTGCGCACCAGTCGATGCACTATAGCCACCACCGGCAGAGTTGGAATAAGTGCTAACAACAACGATGGTAGCATCACAATCAACCCATAGGTCTGCCAGTCACTAATGGGCGGCAGTACGATCAGCCAGAGAATTGCCTCATAAATCAACGTACCAAGCGCTACAGCCAGCAGCGGCACGATTGGGCGTTCAACCGCGAATCGCCGTGTTGTCAGCCCAACGACGATAACTGACAGCAGTTGAGCGATCGCATGACTACCAATCGGCAATGCCCCCAGGACATCCAGTGCCAGACCACCGTAAAAAGCCCACCATAGGCTTCGCATCAGTCCACGTACCGGTTCAGCGGTGCTTGATCCAACCAGTGCTCTGGCAATTGCTAACACCAGCAGAACCGGCACCGAAAATCCCGTCGGGCCGGTTAAGAGCGTCACCTGAATCAGTGCGATCACCAGCAGGATCAGCAGCAAACCCAGCTCGCGGGCCAGGCGTTCTTCTAATCGTCTTGGCTGAGAATTACCCACACGTAGCGCACCTGATCCGGATCGACGAATGGCCGAATCTCGCCAATTTGACGTTGACCTTCCTGACGCACCGCTTCCACAACCCCAATCGGTACTGCGGTCGGCGTTGATGCCAGATCGAGCGGAAGATTAAGTGCCCCACTAATACCGGCTGTAACCACGTGATCGCCTTCGTGCATGCTCTTACCGCGATCAATCAACTCTACTTGCATCCGTGATCCTCGCTGCCATTGCCCTTGCATAAGGCCGAGCGGTGCCGTATCGGCTTGCAGCAGACGCACACTCAATTGACTGCTAATATCGGTAATCATCAAAACATCAGCAGTTCGTGGTCCCACCGCTTCCACCACACCGATCAGCGCTGGTGGCCCACCCGGCTGCTGACCGATCACAGCCATCCCAACGCGCACCCCATCGTCTGCGCCACGAGCAATGGTTAAGACCCGCCGTGCTGCATCGGGGGCACGAATCATCACCTCTGCGCCCAAAATAGTCCAGGGGTATGATTGCGTAATCGCGAGTTGCTGACGCAGGAAGATATTCTCAACCCGTGCCTGCTCAAGACGCAACACTTCAGCGGCAAGACGAGTGTTTTCCGCTTCAAGTTCAGCAATTCTGGCCTGCATCGTGGTTACATCACGCGGCGTCGTCCACCATGCTAGCACATCACTGCGGCGCTGGGTTAACCAACCGGCAAGCGGCTGGATCGTCTCTCGTACCATCAGCCGTGCAGGTGTAATGACGCCCTGACGATCAAGGACAATCAGCAGGAAACTGACCAATACCAGGCTCAAGGCCAGCGCAAAGACCCGCCAGTAGCCACGATCACCAGCTACTTCACGCCGCAGTTTCAACGGTCGTTCGTCGAGAAAATCGCGCATGGACTATCTCCGCACCCGCCGCGTCGCTTGGGTACGCATCAGAATATCCTGGTAGACCCTATTGTCGAAGTGTTCGACCATCTTCCCCGCTCCGCGTGCCACGCACGAAAGCGGGTCTTGGGCGATATGAACCGGCATTTTGGTTTCAGCGGCAATTCGTTTGTCCAGGCCGTGTAGTAACGATCCGCCACCGGCCAGCATAATCCCGTGCTCCATAATATCGGCGACAAGTTCGGGAGGCGTCTCTTCCAACGCAGCCCGCACCTCGGCGACAATTGCATTGACCGGTCCGGCAATCCCTTCACGCAACTCAACCGAGCTGACTTCAATAGCCTTCGGCAAACCGGTAAGGAGATCGCGCCCACGGAGCACAACTTTGATCTCTTCATCAAGGGGATACGCCGAACCGGCGGCGATCTTGGCTTTCTCCGCCATGCGCTCGCCGATCAGCAGATTGTATTCCCGGCGGGCAAATTGAATAATTGCCTCGTCGATCTCATCGCCAGCAATGCGGATCGAATGATTGATGACAATGCCACCCAGGGCAATCACGGCAATCTCAGTCGTACCGCCACCGATGTCAACAATCATCGAGCCAATCGGCTCCTCAACCGGCAGCCCGGCACCGATAGCCGCAGCCATCGGCTCTTCGACCACGTAAGCCTCACGAGCCTTTGCATTCAATGCCGCCTCGCGTGCTGCTCGCTTTTCGACTTCGGTCACACCCGACGGCACCCCAACCACAACCCGTGGTCGCGGATCGATCAGGGGTAGGGCAGCATACGTATGGGCTTTCTTGATGAAGTAAGCCAGCATCTGCTCGACCACATCAAAATCGGCGATCACCCCATCCTTGAGCGGGCGTACCGCCACGATATTGGCCGGTGTCTTGCCGACCATCGCCTTGGCTTCGGCACCAACCGCGTGCACCTTCTTCGTGCGGGTGTCAATTGCGACGACCGATGATTCGCTAATCACAATCCCTTTACCCTGCACGTGTACCAGGGTATTGGCAGTGCCCAGATCGATACCAAGGTCACGGCTAAAAGCACCAAAGATCGTATTAAAGGGGTTGAGGCCCACAGATATACTCCACGTATTACCAGGCGGCGAAAACGCTGCCTGAGCCAGACGAATACACTTCTTTATTTACCATCCGGTCGGCCCGGATTACATCGCTTCATTATAGCATACCGCCAAACCTTGTCTTTACATCCCGTCCTTACTTCGCCATCGCGAATACAATAGTTGAACCATTTGACTTTTCGGCGGCTTTGTGACACAATTGCTATGCTGCTTCGTTGCAAGCAAGCGGACGTGTTCGCTGTGAGCATTGCCGTAGGTCAGGTTCGCCCGTCGGATGAAGAACATGCTGCATCTAAAACTGTGCGGCATTGCTGCTATGGCTTCTGGCTCACGCTGAGCTAGAAGATTTTTGTTGTCGTGAATATCACAAATCTTCCGCAACGACCGGTTTATCCTTTCTCCGCCATCGTCGGCCAAGAGCGTTTGAAGCGTGCACTGATCCTCAACGCGATCAATTCACGGATCGGTGGCGTGCTGATCCGCGGCGAGAAAGGAACAGCAAAATCAACTGCTGTACGTGCACTAACCCGCCTGTTACCATCAATTACCGTGGTGGTTGATTGTCCGTACAGTTGCGACCCCGACACCCCAGCCGCCCTGTGCGCCGATTGTCAGGAGCGTTTGCGGCAAGGGCCGCTGCCAACGATGGTTCGTCCGATCCGACTGGTTGAACTACCAGTTTCGGCATCCGAAGATCGAGTCGTTGGTTCGCTTGACCTCGAACACGCGATCACGGAAGGCCAGCGCCGCTTTGAACCAGGACTTCTGGCACAGGTGAATCGTGGCGTCCTTTATGTAGACGAAGTTAATCTACTCGACGATCACCTGGTAGACCTTTTGCTCGACGCTGCTGCGATGGGCATCAATACGGTCGAGCGCGAGGGGGTGAGTGTCTCGCATCCAGCTCGTTTCATCCTGGTTGGCACAATGAACCCGGAAGAGGGAGAGTTACGCCCGCAACTTCTCGACCGGTTTGGGCTGGCGGTAGAAGTCGTCGGTCTCACCGATGTCAACGACCGGATCGCCGTGATCGAGCGCCGTATGGCCTATGAAGCCGATCCGATTGGCTTCATCCAGCAATGGCAGGCTGCCGAAGAGACATTAGCCCAGCGGATCGCGGCTGCCCGTGCGTTGTTGCCCCACGTGCGGATTGATCGTACCGATATGGCAGTGGTCGCCAGCCTGTGCATCGAAATGGGGGTCGATGGTCATCGAGCCGACCTGACCATTCTGGAGACGGCACGCACTCATGCCGCCTGGAGCGGCCGGCGCACACTGGTAGCCGAAGACATTCGTCTCGCCGCCGAGCTGGCGCTGCCACATCGTATGCGCCGCCAACCGTTCGGTGAAGTCAAACTTGATGAGCAACGATTGGCGAGCATTCTCGATCAGTATGGAAAACGAGTGGAAGAGGTGAGTGCACAGGCAGAAGTAAAAAAAAACCCTGACCTCACTGATGTAAGTGATACAACAAACGACGAGGGTGGCAACGAGAGTGGTGGAGGTAGCGCAACAATGCCTCTCGGCGGCACTGGCCAACCTGAAGCATCAGCTCCTGCGGGGGAGCAACAAACTGGTGGGACGCAACATCGTGCTGGCGAAGTCTTTAAGCCGCGTCGTCTGGAAGCAACCCCTGACCGCACGCAACGACGTGCCCCTGGCCGACGTTCGCGCTCGCGCACGACCCGGAAGCAGGGCCGCTATATCACCAGCCGCCGTGCCCCAAAGGTAACCGACCTGGCGCTCGATGCGACATTGCGTGAAGCAGCCATTTACCAGCGCAAGCGGCGTACCGAGTTGTTGCATACCGTTGGTATGCCTCATCGACGCCGACCGAAGATATTGATTAAGCGTACCGACCTGCGCCAAAAGGTGCGGGTGCGCCGGACACGCAATGCGGTCTGTTTTGTGGTAGATGCCAGTTGGAGCATGGCTGCCGAAGAGCGGATGCAGGCAACGAAAGCGGCTGTTCTCTCGCTGCTGCGCGATGCGTATCAACGCCGCGACCAGGTTGGCCTGGTCAGTTTCCAGCGCGACTACGCTCGCGTGCTCCTACCGCTCACCAATAGCGTCGAACTGGCGCAACGGCGCCTGCAATCGATGCCAACCGGTGGCAAGACGCCATTATCACGCGGGATGCTAACTGCGTTCGAGTTGCTTGAGCGGGCACGCCGCCGTGATGCAGAGGTAGTACCGTTGATGGTTCTTTTGACCGATGGACAGGCAAATGTCTCTATCTCCGATCTGCCTCCTCAACAAGAGGCGTATCGGATTGCCGAGATGATTGCTGAACATCAGATTCATGCGATTGTCATCGATACCGAACACCCACACTTTGAACGAGGGCTGTCACGACGACTGGCAGAGTATCTGCGCGGAACATATTACCGGCTGGAAGACCTCCATGATGATGGTCTGGTGCGGGCTGTGCGGCAACAGATGCGATCATAAAGATCGTCGGTAAGCGTCGGGCAATCCTGTCGTCAGACGCTACAAGCATAATCGGTTAACCTGACATTACGCGAGGAGGAAGGTAGGCAATGACGGATCAGGTACGTAGGGAAGAGGTCGCTGCGGGCGAGCTGCCTGACACACCTCACACGGCAGCCAGCGCTCCGGCGGCTGAAGCTGCCGTCGCTGCACATGAACAGGCGGCGGAGGCGGCAGCGCCTACCCCTGAAGAGGAGGCGGTTTTGCCCGCCGCCACAGGGGAGGCTGACGCTTCAGCAACGGCCCCGACCGCAGCGGGTGAGAGCGCCTCAAGCGGCTCTGAGGCAACGGGCGCCAGCTTTACACCGGTCAGCGATGATCAACCACACAAGCCACGACGACTGAAAGACCTGCAGCCCGGTATGGAGCTGGAGGGGAAGGTTACCTCGATTGCGCTCTACGGAGTATTCGTTGATATTGGCGTTGGCCGTGACGGCCTCGTGCATATCTCCGAAATGAGCGACCGCCGTATCGAGACACCTTCAGAGGTGGTTCAGATCGGTGATACGGTGAAAGTGTGGGTCAAGAGCGTTGAGCCAGAAGCACGGCGGATTAGCCTGACGATGCGTGATCCTGCGCGGGCCGAAACCCCGCGGCGGGCGCGTCAGTCTCAGCCACAACAGCAGCAACCGCGCCGGCAAGAGGTTGATCGCGAGAAGCTGGCTGCACTGCGTGTCGGTGATGTGGTCGAAGGAGTGATTACCGGTTTTGCGCCTTTCGGGGCCTTTGCCGATATTGGTGTCGGCAAAGATGGTTTGATCCACGTGAGCGAACTGGCCGAGGGCCGGGTCGAGAAACCAGAGGATGCGGTCAAGGTTGGTGAGCGCTATCAGTTCAAGATTCTTGAGATTGATGGCGAAGCTGCCCGTATCAGCTTGAGTCTGCGGCGAGCACTCCGCACGCAACGCATGCAGCAGCTCGAGACCGGCCAGATACTCGAAGGCACGGTGAGCGGTATCGCACCTTTCGGTGCCTTCGTCGATATTGGGGTTGGCCGCGACGGTCTTGTCCATATCTCGGCGCTTGCCCCTCATCGGGTAGAGAAAGTTGAAGATGTGGTCAAGGTTGGCGACAAGGTCAAGGTGAAGGTGCTCGGCGTTGATCAGCAGAGCAAGCGGATCAGTCTGACCATGCGGCTCGAAGAGGAGCAGCCCGCTCCAGAGAGCGCCACTGAACCAACAGCCGCTCCTGCTGAGCCTGCGTCAGCCCGTGCCAGCCGGAGCAATATGGAGCGTTTTGCCGCCGCGGCCCAGGCCGCTCGTGAGCGCAGCGAGCGCGGTGAGCGCAGCGAACGTGGCGAGCGTAATGAGCGGCGTGACCGTCGAGACCGCCGGCCAGCACAGACAGCGCCTGAAACCTATGTCGTTGGTGAAGACGATGACGAGACCTTTGAGGGTAATGCAACCCTTGAAGATCTGCTGACCAAGTTTGGTGGCTCCAGCAATCGCCGTGACCGCGACCGTCGCCGCCGTGATTACGACGATGAGGACGAAACGGAGCGACCAACCAAGCGGCGTCAGCGTGACGCTATCCGCCGCACGCTTCAGCAGATCGGTCACGACGAATAAGTCTACCTATTGAAAACTTGTGGCCTGCCAGCCTGCGGGTTGGCAGGCAACTATTTGACATCAATCTGCTGTGACGGGTATAATGGCATCAGCTTTTGGCATACTATAGATAACACCTTGAGGAGTACATACAATGCCGAAACGAACCTGGCAACCAAAGCGCATTCCGCGCCGCCGTAAGCACGGCTTCCGGGCGCGTATGGCAACCAAAGATGGGCGAGAAGTTCTTCGCCGCCGGCGCTTGAAGGGGCGCTGGAAATTGACTGTCAGTGATGAGCGGCGAGCTGTGCGCCGCGGCCACCGCTAAGCGCAGAATGGGACGGGTTATCACCAACAGAACCGGGCAGCACGCTGGAGCAGCAGGTCATCTGTGGGCGATAACCCGTTTGTTTTCTTATCCATGCGACGTGCATATCGGCTACGCCGACCCGAACAGTTTCGTCGTGTGCGTCAAGAAGGACGTACATTCACCTCGCCGTGGCTCATTCTTACCGTCGCACCGGCCCGCCGGCGTGCCTTGCGCTGCGGCTTCGTTGTCAGTCGCCGGATCGGCGGCGCCGTGCAACGTAACCGTGCCCGCCGCCGCGTGCGCGAAGCTGTGCGCTTGCTGCTCCCACGACTGACGTCCGGTTACGATATGGTGTTCACCATTCGCACACCAGAGGTGATTGACGCACCATTCACGCAATTACAAGACGATATTACTGCGCTACTGCGGCAAGCTTGTCTCCTGCCGGCACCCACAAATGAAACAGTGTCACCGGTTTCAGATACACCACTTCCACAACACGAACGAGGATCGCAATGAACATTTGGTCGGCATTTGTTGGATTGCTTGAACAACTCTTACTCTTCTTCTCGTCGTTGACCGGCAATATGGCACTGGGCATTGTGCTCTTCACGATTGCCGCCCGTCTCTTCATTCTGCCGCTCACCCTTAGCTCACTCCGCTCAAGTCGCCGGATGCAAGAGGTGCAGCCGATTTTGAAAGAGATTCAGCGCAAATACGGCAAAGACCCGCAACGGCTGCAAGAAGAGACCCTGCGCGTTTACCGCGAGTACAAAATTAACCCAGTGGGTGGATGTCTCCCGCTCTTGTTGCAATTGCCGATCTTCTTCGGCGTTTATCAAGCGGTCTATCACCTGATGGTGCCTGAGCAGCGGGTGAATCTGAGTGTGGCGGCGGCTGAAATGCTGAAAGACGAGCGGCTGGCTCAGATCCTGGCCGCCCCCTTCTTTGGGATGGATCTAGGTGTACCGGCGTTCGGGCCGAATGGTTTTGCCGGTTTTGCGTATCTGATTTTGCCGGTGCTTTCAATTGTTTTACAGTTGATGCAACAATTGATGGCTACACCACGAGTACAGGACCCGCAACAGAAAGCCTTTACGCAGGCAATGTTGATCATGCCGTTTGTCTTCGGCTATATCGCATTTACTTTTCCGACCGGAGCAGTATTATATTGGGTGGTCAGCAGTGTTGTGGGTGTTGTGCAACAGTACTTCACGTCAGGTTGGGGGTCGCTGGCCAATTATCTGCGCTTTCTACCGCCCGACAACCGTCCAACACCGACGTTAGCACTGGCATCAGCATCGACAGGAAGCACGTCTGAAAGCCAACCTGAAACGCCAAAAATTGATTTCTGGTCAGTTATGCGTCCATTGACAGAAGCTGCCGTGGAGGAGAGTGATCCGACGCCCGCGGAACAGCGCCCTTCACGCCCGCACCCCAATCCCCGTCGCCGTCGTTAGCAAGATTTGTAAGACGGTCACTATGACCGAGAGGTGTCTATGAAGCGCATCGAGATCAGCGCACGCACCGTCGCCGAAGCTGTCGAGCTGGCGCTCGCCCAACTGGGCCGTGATCGTGATGAAGTTGCGATTGAAGTGCTGGATCCGGGTGAGAATGGTGATGAAGCATTGGTGCGTGTCACTGTGGTTGAAGACGAGGAAGAGGCGCCATCTGTAGAAAAAGTGAGCGAAATTGCGCAGCGTGTGCTTGAAGATCTGCTTGAGCGCATGGATATTCACGCCTATGTGACGGCGGTTATTTCGCATGCCACCGGTCCAAATGGCGAACCTGAAGCAACGATCACGCTCCATATCGAAGGCGCCGATGAAGAAGCAATGGGTCTTTTGATCGGACGGCGCGGTGAGACTCTCCGCTCTCTACAGTTTTTACTCAACTTGCTGGTGAGCCGCCGCGTGCAGAAATGGCCACAACTGGTGGTTGACGTTGGCAATTACCGCCAGCGCCGCCAGGAGTCGCTGGAAAGCCTGGCCCGGCGGATGGCTGAACGAGTACGACAGACCGGTCGGCCAATTATGCTGGAGCCAATGGCAGCTTACGAACGACGAATTGTTCATCTCGCTCTACGTAACGACAAGACCATTTATACCGAAAGTTCGGGTGAGGGCGAAAATCGTAAGATTGTGATCTATCCGGCCAAGCATTCGTAAAACACGATTGAGGTGAGATCGCCACCGTGACCTGACGTTGCATCAGGTCACGGTGGCTTTATGATGCACGTTTCACACAGAAAACCAATCGGAATGGTGAGCGAATAGATACCGCTTTCGCCCCCTTATATTAACCTGCATGATCATGATATGGTCTGGTTCCGTAGGGGCGGGTTCAGAACCCCCCCCTACGTGGTACACGTATCTGTTCGCATTGCCATGCGAGGGATGCGGCGAACAGAAAGGGGACATCCCGGATCGCACCATGGCATCGTGTGTTTCGGATTTGATATTAGAACCTGTTTCAAAAAAACATCTGCTATGAAGTTATCTCGTTCATTGCCGACCGATTCCTTGATCGTGACGAGCACACCCGGCATCCGCGTGACCAGCCGGGTCGACGATGTGACACGTGCAGATCGTGAGCACGGCTGGCACGGCAGCATGGCTGCCGCACGCCAAACGACGCAACACGCGGAGATGAGCGATCAAGGCAACCAATTCAGCGCGTGATGGCACCGGAGATGGTTATTAGAGCGCGACAGTATAGCTTTTATGAAATAAGTTCTAGTCTTCCCCCAAACGATTCATCATTGCCTGTGCCGCATGGCGAAAATAGTTCTCCATCACCGAACGGGCCGGCTCCGGAACACTGGCTTCATTGAGCGCAGCCAGCATATGTTCCAGCCAGGCATCGCGCTCACGTGGCCCGATTGGAAATGGCGCATGCCGCATCCGTAACCGCGGATGTCCGCGGCGCTCGCTGTACGTGCGCGGACCGCCGAAATATTGCATCAAGAAGAGGCGCTGATGCTCTTTGCCCGGTTCGAGATCAGCCGGAAAGAGATGGCGCAAACGTGGGTCGGCTTCCACCCGCGCATAAAAAATATCGACGATCCGCCGAAAGGTTGCCTCACCGCCTATCTGCTCGTAGATCGTTGGCTCATCCATTATGTAAACCTCTCTATAGTGCGGTTGAACGTCATACACGATTGCATGCTACCATGAGAAGCCGATTCCATTCCGGTAGCACCGAGTTCACCTGAAGCCTGCGTGCAGAGAGATACCCGTATGAGCTATGAAACCCTGACGATCACATCACGCCGTTTACGTCTGACAGTGCTGGCAGCCGGAGGCCCTCGTATTCTCGCGTTGCACCTTGACAACGGCCCAAACCTGCTGGCCGAAACCCCAAACGCCCGCTGGGAGACGCCGTGGGGCGAGTTTGTGCTCCTCGGTGGGCATCGGCTCTGGCATGCGCCTGAAGCCTTTCCCCGCAGTTACTGGCCTGATCTCAATGGCCCTGCGGCAGAACAGATCGATCACGGCGTCACGCTGCGCAGCGCTGTTGATCCGGGATATATTGCGAAGAGCCTGACTGTAACCCTTGATCCTGAACAACCACGGTTACATCTGCAACACACTCTCACCAACCATGGGCTGTGGCCGGTGGAACTGGCGCCGTGGGCGATTACCCAACTGGCACCGGGAGGAAAAGCTATCTTACCATTACACAATGGCCAGCCCCCTGCTAATCCTTTGCTTCCTAATCGCCACATCGCCTTCTGGCCTTACACCCCTCTGCCCGATCCACGACTCGCCTTCTGCGATGACTTCATCCTGATCGATACCGCAATTGCCGGGCCACCGGCCAAGGTGGGGGCGCATAGCGCTGCTGGCTGGTTGGCCTATCTCCATCAGGAGACCCTCTTCATCAAACGGACGGTGTACCAGATTACTGCCCATTACCCAGACAACAACTGCAATCTTGAAATCTATTACGACCGCGGTTGTACCGAACTCGAAACACTGGCCCCGCTCTGCCGCCTCGATCCCGGTACCTCGGTGAGCCACGCTGAAATCTGGCAGGTCATCCCCTGGACGGACGACATAGATCAGTCCGATCTGTTTAAAACACTCGCTCAAAGAGCAGCAGAGATGGTATAATATAAGTACATGACACGTCAAAATTGCAACTGTGATGCAACAGACAAACCATCTCGACAGGGTGCCAATCGCGCTCTGTTTCGTATGCTCGTTGCAAATCATACTACGAACCCTATCGCGAGCGTGATCAGAGACGGGTTAGATTCCCGTTATTATATTGCAATAAACCGTCAAACTCTACTGCATTGACAAACGTCAAAACACGGCTTACACAGTATCAGAAAGGCATCAGACTGCAATACGAGCCTGATGCATATGAGAAAAATTTGTTGACACATGCGGATATTCGTGCTACTATTGCGGTACAGGCCAAAATCAGCGGGAGGAAGAAGGGTTTTGGCTTTTAAGCAAAAACTTCATGTCGTTTTCGATTGCAGACCTCATTAACACCGTTTTGTGGCGGTCGTTACTAGCCGAGCAGTAGCTCCTGGAAAGGCCCTGATGCGCACTCTAATCTTCACCGGCAAAGGCGGCGTTGGCAAGACAAGTGTCGCCGCAGCAACAGCTCTCCGGGCCGCCGATCGAGGCTTGAAGACGCTGGTCATGAGCACCGATCCGGCCCACTCGCTGGCTGACTCGCTCGATTTGGAAGGACCACTCGGCCCGGAACCGGTTCGGATTACCAAAAACCTCGATGCGCTGGAAGTGAGCATTTATCACGATATCGAGAGCAACTGGGGTATCGTGCGTGAGCACTTCGCGCAACTGATGGCCGAGCAGGGCGTACAGGGCATTCTGGCCGACGAAATGAGCGTCCTGCCAGGTATGGAAGAGGCTTTTCCGCTCATCCGCATCAAGAAACACAAAGAGCGTGGCGACTACGATCTCCTGGTTATCGACTGCGCACCAACGGGTGAAACGCTGCGTCTGCTCTCAGCTCCAGAGACGTTCAAATGGGCAATCAATATGCTGCGCGGTGCCGAGCGCTACGTCATCAGGCCGTTAATCCGGCCCATGAGCAAGATTACGCCCGGCCTCAACAAGATGGTTGCCCCACCCGAAGTCTATGATGCGGTTGATGAGATGTTCCGCCAGATGGAGGGGGTAACGGCAACGCTGGCCAACCCGCGGGAGACATCGATTCGCCTGGTGATGAACCCGGAAAAGATGGTGATCAAGGAGAGCCAGCGCGCCTTAACCTACCTGTCGATGTACGGTATGACCGTCGATATGGTGGTGGTGAACAAGATTTTGCCCCTCGATCAGGATAGCGGTTATCTGAACCACTGGCGCGATGTGCAACAGCGCTATCTCCAGGATGTTGAACATGCCTTCGTGCCGTTGCCTATCCGTCGGGTACCGTACTATCCCGAAGAAGTGGTGGGACTGGAGAAGCTACGCCAGATGGGAGATGACATCTACGGCGATATGGATCCAACTGCCGTGCTCTACGACCGGGCACCGCTGGATATTGCCAAAGTTGGTGATAAATCGTACCGGGTCAAGATCCGCCTGCCATTCGCTGATGTATCACAACTCGATCTGTATCAGAACGGCAACGAGCTGGTGATACAGATCGGAGACTTCCGGCGGGTCATTACGCTGCCGACCAGTCTGGCCGGTCTGGAGGCCGGTCAGGCCGAGATGGAGGGTGAATGGTTGATTGTACCCTTCATGGCACCGCAAATGGCGCAACGCTAAGGCAGCCTGCACTGTGGGGTTTCTCGGAGGCTTGCCTCCGGTGACCTGAATAAAGGAGTCCGTTTGATAAGGAGGTGTGTGCATGGCGACGAGAGGCTGGTTCTCGGAGTCGTCGGCGCAGGTGGCGCAAATCGGCGACATCATGTTCCAGGGCCACTGGCAATGGGTCTCGAATGCGCTACAGGCCACCGCGGCAGCGGTTGACAACATCAACCGCAATGCTTACCCGGGCGTGTCCCGGAGCGGCTCGGGCGAGGGAGCGTTCAGCAGCAGCCCGAGCAACGGCTTCCGTCCGAAGCGCATTCGCTCGCGCTTCAACCGCTAGGCTGGCGGGCAGGCGTGAGGCGTGCGTTCTGTCGCCTCACGCCGATCCCTCGGGAGCGTTATGATTAATCTGCTCTACTACAGTCATACCACCGTACCGGCTCATCTGGAAGAGATTACGCGACTAGATGTGCTCGATCCTGACGAGCAAGTGCTAGTCGCGATTGATGGCGTTTTGGTCGATCAGCAAGGACAGCGGCTGAGCGGCCCGACGCTGCACGATTATTGTCTGATCACCGATTTGCGGGTGATCCTGTGGGCACGAGATTATGGCCGGCATTTGTGTTATGCCTTTCCATTGCATGAGCTGACGTTGATTGATGGGCGCGGGATTGATCCGATCCACGGCGCAGTGACGATGGGCTTTAGTGCGCCAGATACCGATGATCAGATTTTTACGCTGACTCTGGTAGCACAGGCGTATGTGCCGGCCTTGATGGTATTGTTGCGAACGGCAGCCGAAACGGCAAGATCGGCACTTGCTGCCGGTATCGATGCCCGGCAAGCCGCCCCTGATGTGATGACAGCGCTTGGTGCTGCTATTTATGGTTCTGAAGATGCGTTGCGCATAGATGAAACTCCATACCGCTGGCCGGGAGGTGCTGCACGCACCCCGGCAGCGCCAAATGCACTCTTTGCGATTGATCCGGCTACCCTGCCGCCAAATCAAATCTTTACTGCTGGTCGCCTCGCTCGTTCGGCATGGGACACGCTGCGGCGAACGTTACGCGAGGCGGATTTGCCATTTGATTTAAGTCCGACCAGTATTCGTGAATTGACCGATGCTATTCGTGCTGTCAATGATTTAGTTCAGACTGTCGCAAATAATCCGGCAGCTCAACAGATTGCGCTGGCGTTCCTTAACCGGCAGATGGGGAATCAGCCGTCAACTGCACCTTCACCACCGGTTGAGCCACTAACGCCTGAAGCAACACAAGCACCGCCTCGTTACCATGAGATTCCGCTGCGCCGACGAACCACACCCCCGCGCGAACCGGCGACGACTCAGCCGGCTGCAACGGCTTCAGCACCATTGAACATCACGGATCGGCGCGAGATTCCGCTCCGCCGTCGGACAACCCCTCTCCACCGCACGTCGCTGGCAGCGTTGAGTGGATCGGGTGATGCCGATCAAGATCGAACGACATAAGTGTTGCAATCATCGGCGGTCGCAACCGCCCAAGGAGCAGGTATGAGACCATTTCTCGGAGTTAATGTGAGTATGGCCAGCGTCGAAGAGATGCAGCAACGCGGTTTGCTTGAAGAAGGCGAGACCCTGCTGGCACTGTTCGATGGCACGCTCCTCGACGAACAACGACGTCGCGTTGGTGGCCTCGCACTCGCCGATTTCGTTGCGCTGACCGACCGGCGGCTGATTCTGTGGGCGCGTGGTTTTTTTAATGATACTGTTGATGGCTTTCCGTGGAGTGATGTTGACGTGGTTCGCGCCGAGACCTGGGATCCGTGGCACGGGCGGGTAAGTCTGGCCCTGCGGATACCGGCAACGCCACCGCGCAAACGCCGGGTGGCCCTCGGCGAAGTCCAGGAAGCCGGTCAACCGGAGCGAGTCATTATCAATACACTCGATTATATGCCGGTTGAGGACGTGGATGTGCTGGCCAAAATGGTGGCCTGGGTCGGTGATCAGGTAATAGCCGGCATCACCGATGAAGAGCTAGTCAAGGCATTTGAAGCAGAATTTCCGGCAGTTGAGCGAAAGCCGCTACCTCCATTTTTCCTGGCTTCTGAACCAACACCACCACCGATGCCTGATCCAGCACCGCAACAACCAAAGAAGAAGCCGTGGTGGAAGTTTGGCGCGGCTGATAAGGAAGATGAAGCAACACCGGCCTCGCCGGGGAACCTGATTGCAGCTTACGAACGTCAGCGCAGTGGGAGTGGTATGTCGCCAGAGACACCACCGGCACCGGCACCGGTTGGCCCATTGCCGACCCTGCCCGAACAGCCAAATATGTACGAGGTGAGTCGTTCGCTGCGCCTGATGCTTGAAGTTCCGCGTGGTCTTGCCCGCGGGATGCGGCGAGCGAGTGAAATCCTGAGTGGCGCAACCGAGCTGCTCAATAACATGCAAGACCCACGGGTGCGGCGCAATGCGATGCGTGGTCTCTACTACGCTGCGGCGCAGCAAGAGGCTGAAGGTGGCCCACTGGCACCGGTCGGACCGGTTGTACGAGCGGCAGTGCGGTTTGCCGAACCTACCGAACAGCAATCGACCGCTGAATCAACTCAACGGCGGATCGCCGTGCGGGCAGCCGTCCGCCAATCATCGCCAGCCCCTGTATCAGAGCCAACGACAACCGCTCCAGCTGCCGCAGACAACCCGGCAACACCGGCGACCCAACCAGTACGACGGGCCATCAGTATCCGTCGGGCGGAGACGCTTGATAGTGGGCAGGATGGGTCGATGCCGGTACGACGAATTGTTGTTAATCGCACCGACCGTCCGGCAACGGTGAGTGGCAGTGGTACAGGCATCACGCCTGAGACACGTAACGGCCACAACGATAGCGATGCCGAATAAAGTAATGGGGTTGGGGTATCACAATACAGCAGGCACATGAGGAACTATGACGCGCGTCATTATCTACTCCGGGAAAGGCGGCACCGGTAAGACAACCCTCTCGGCGGCGACTGCGGTGATGCTGGCGCAGGCCGGTCGCCGGACATTGGTGCTGTCGAGTGATCCGGCGCACTCGCTGGCCGATGTCATGGGGATCGCGATTAGTCGTGATCGACCAACGCCACTGGCACCTCATCTATATGGCCTTGAGGTGGATACCATTTACGAGTGGCGGCAAAATCTGGGTGGCTTCCAACAATTCGTAACCGCCACCTATTCAGCGCGAGGGATCGAACGCTCGACGGCTGCTGAGCTGGCTAATCAACCCGGCCTTGATGAAATTCTGGCTCTGCAACGAGTCATGGACGAGGCCCAGAGTGGACGTTGGGACGCGATAGTGCTTGATACAGCACCTACCGGTAATACCCTGCGGCTCCTGGCGTATCCCGAAATGATTATCGGTGGTGAAGCTGGCAAACGCCTCTTCCGGGTGTATCGCGGAATAGCGAATGTTGCGCGTCCCTTCCGTCGCGATCTGCCCGACGACCGCTTTTTTGAAGAGGTTGGTAAACTGCTGGAGCGGATGGATCAACTGGCCAATTTTTTAGTCAGCTCGAATGTATCGGTACGGCTAGTATTGAATCCTGAACGATTACCCCTGCTCGAAACCCGACGGGCGTACACCTTCCTGAGCCTGTATGGCTTGCAATTAGATGCCGTGTTGGTTAATAAGATTTTGCCCCATCGCACCGATCTCGGCCCGTACTTCGACTACTGGGTAAATCTCCAGCAGCAGTACCTGGCCGAAATTGAAAGCAGTTTTGCCCCAACACCAATCTTCCGCACAGTGTTGCAGGGTGGTGAGCCGATTGGGGTTGAGGCGCTGCTACACGTGGGCCGGCTGACGTTTGGCGAGGTTGATCCAGGTGCATTGTTGTACGACGAACGCCCAATCTGGCTGGAGCAATGGAGTGATGACGGCGAGCCTGGTCAGTATGATCTCTGTCTGCGCCTGCCATTTCTTGATCCTGGTGAGGCAATTGAGGTAACTCACAGTGGCCCCGACTTGACGATTGTCGTTGGGCGCCTGGAGCGTACCATCGCTTTGCCGCGCGTTTTGTACGACTGCACCCTTGGTGATTATCGGTACGAAGATGGAGTGTTGCGCCTGGCCTTCTATGAGGCAAATGTTGTGCGCACCGCCAATAAGCAGCAAGTGGAAGCAGCCTGAGCGAATTGGTTTGCTCGGGGTCGTATGGTTGATTATGCCGGTTGCCTTGAGCACCGGTCGCGAGCACTCGCATGCGCACACTGATCTTTACTGCTCATCATCAGCTCCAACAGAGCGCGGCTGCGCTCACAACGGCCTGTCACGCCGCCCGTCGCGGCTATCGCACGCTGCTGGCGTCGAGTGGGCCAGGGCACCTGATTGGGCATCTGTTGCACCAGAGCCTCGGTGCCCGCCCACTCGAACTTGAACCGAATCTCGCGGCAATGGAAATGCATCCCCACGAGGAGGTCGCACGCCGTTGGGAGCAGGTGCGTCCCTCGCTTCGGAGTGGGTTGGTTGCCCGTTTGCGAGACCTCGGTCCCGATGAATTACCCGCTTTTCCCGGTATTGATGCGGTAGCAGCAATGCTGGTTGCCGAACGTGCCCGGCAGTCAGGTCGCTTCGATCTGCTGATCCTTGACGGCCCGGCACCCGATGCATTGATCCGGGCGCTGACACTGCCAGATGTGTTGCGATGGGCAGTCCGTCTCATCTTCGGCCTCGACCGGGGACCAGGAAAATCACGCGCTTCTCAGGAACAGGCGATGATCCCGGCGGCTATTCTGGCCCCAAGTGCCACAGCCCCCCTGCAGGAATTACGTATTGAGCTGGAGACTCAACGGGCACGGCTGGAAACCGAAAGCGGTGCACGGGTGCGCATGGTTGTCCTGCCACCAGAGTTGCGCCTGCCGCCACTACGTTCGGCTTTGACCGCCTTTGGCCTCTATGGTATGACCAGTGATGAAGTCATTGTGAATGGATCGCCTGACCAGGTTGATGACGAGAGCCGTCACGACTTTAGTCATGAAACCAGCCGGGCCAGGCCATTGCTGCGGATCGGAGAGCTTGATCTGACTCCAACTGATCGGGATGCATGGGCATTGCGCGGAGCAGCACTCTACCGCGATGGCGACATCTTTACGACTGAGCCACCGCGTCCACAAAGCAGCGAGCGAGACATACGCCTCCTGATTCCATTCCTCGATCCCAAAGCGCTTGACATTGCTGTGGCCAGCGAAGAAGTCGTTGTCCAGCTCGGACAGATGCGTCGCCATGTACTCCTGCCTGGTCTGGTGGATGGTGGGCGGTTACGGGCCAGAGTTGAAGGGGAACAGCTTCGGTTGTGGGTAGAATAGCGAAGGGGGCGCGTATGTCAGTCCTTGCCCAACCTGTTCCGTTTGAGCGACCGCCGGCACGACCGGTTGATGCATCGCCAACGGCAAAGTATGTCGCTTACGCGAATGAAGTGGCAACTCGCCTTGCCGGTCGCCTGAGTGGACGCGAACGGCGACGACTGGAAGGCGAACGAGCGCTCCTGGCCCGTGCCCGATTTATTGAGTTGAACGGTGTTGTGCATCACTACCAGGATGTTGGTCCACCTGATGGTCAGCCACTCGTGCTGATCCACGGTTGGGACTGTTCGTCGTTTTGGTGGCACCACGTGGTTGATCCGCTGGCTCAGGCCGGCTATCGCGTGATCAGCTACGACTTAAAGGGACATGGCTTCTCGGATACTGATCCACGCCAGAATTACACGGTGGCCGGCTTTAGCGCCGATCTCCAGGCGTTAATCCGTACCCTCGATCTCGGCCCAGTGCATCTGGCCGCTTTTTCGCTCGGTGCGTTCGTCGGATTACACGTCGCCGCACATCACCCGAATATGGTACGCTCGCTCATCTTCTTCAACTTCAGCCTGCTACCGTACAACAAACTGGCATCAGCGTTTGTCCCGCGTCTGCTCGATGTCGTGTTTAATCGAGTGCTACGGCCAATCGAACGACGAAACCTGTGGTGGCTCCCGTTCATCTACGCACGACTTGTCATGGCGCAACATACACCGTCAATTAGCGATATTCGACTTGGCACACTGGGGTTACGCTACTGTGATCCGGCAGCAGTCCGGGTATCGGCAACCGAATTGTCGCGCCCGGAAATCCTCAACGCAGTAGCCGAACAGGCACGGATGATCCGCCAGCCATTGTTGCTGGTAGCCGGTGCAAATGATCCCATTATGCGTCCGGCTGATGGCCGCAAACTGGTTGCCCTGACTCCAAACGGCTCATTCCTGGAAGTTCCAAAATGTGGTCATTTGATTTTATTTGAGTTGCCCGAACAGGTTATTCAGATTATGCGCCTCTTTTTGAAAAGTGTTCGCTAGGGAGGGTCGTCTATGCAATTGTTGCTTCGTTCCGGCGGTCAGCAATTGATCATTGACATGGAACGTGCCGATGACCGTCCGCTGACGGTGGGTCAGTATACATACCGTCCACGCCGCCTGGCCGGCAAGGTGCGGCGGCTGGCGACCAAAATGTGGCCTGATATGCCGCCGACAGTGCTCGCCGAACGGCTCACCTTCGAGGCCATGGATACCGTTCGCGACACTGCCTGGAGCGATAGCGGGAGTTTTTCACCACGTTCCGGTTCAGTAGTGCTGCTGGGGCGCTGGGACGAAGATGGGAGTGTTGGTATTGCACTCCACGAACTGGCCCACGAGATGCATCTGTACCACGGGGGATACGACGATAGTGATGGTGTGGTACGTGAAGCCGTGGCAATGCTGGCCGAGCGCGAAGCCGGTCTACGTCGCACCTTTGAACGCGAACCGTACCACTCAGCATGTCAGTTAATCGAGCAGTTGGAGTCATTGTCGGCTTTTAATCGCCTCTCGTTTCCCAAGCGTTGGGCAGAGGTGATCAGCGTAACCTCAGTAGTTGGATTAGCCGATCTGGTGAACTATTACCTTGATCGGAGTGAACGACTGGGGCTTGCCCGCTGGCTGGATCGGTTAACCAAAAATATTGACGTGCGCGATCAACTACTGGCCCGGTTAGCAACCACATCATTACGCTACAGCCTGGCACTACGCCGGGTATTGATTAAAAAACTCGTGCGCTGCAAGCCAGAAACACCGGTTGAACAACTACTCTACGTGCTCGACTCAATTGCGACACTTGATCGTCGCTATCCCAACGATGATCTGGAACAGATTATCAACTTCTGCTTTGCACCGTATGTGCCGCAACGTCGCCGTCTCTTTGCCTTTGGCTCGTGATAGAGAGGAGCGGGTATGAATCGCTTCAATGAGGACAATGACACCGTTCGCTGGCTACCCGGATTTGTCCGCCGATGGTTCGGTCTGACCGATGAAACATCACAGCGCCGGGAAGCCGCCGGCCCCGGCTGGATGCCCGGCTGGCTCCAGCGCTTTTTCGGGCTGACCTACGAAGAACCGGTACGTTACTCCGATGAAGGGACACCGTCGGTGTCATCACGCACGGCCTACACACCACCGCCACGCTCATACACACCCGGTACTCCCTCGTTTACGCCGACACCACGCGGGTTTGCGCCGGCGAGTTATCGACCGGCAAGCGATGGCGAGGGTGCGCCTTCGACACCGATCCAACGCAGCCTGGCCGGTGATGAATTACCAACGGATATTCAGCCCATCGGCTATCTCTTACGATCGTATACCCGTGGTGCTCTCCCACCACAAGGACTGGAAGCTTTCACCCGTGAAGTGCGTACCACCACCGAAAAGGTCTTCAACTTCTACGGCCACTGGCTGCGCTTCCAGACCGAGGAACTGTTCCGTATCGGTGGCGATCTGTGTAACGCCGTCATCAACGCCTTGCCTGGCGAACCGTCCAAACCACAGAATCAGACGATTCGGCGGATCAAGGTCGTGGCCGATAACGGCAACGGTAACAGCAACGCCACATCGACTGCACAAACCAGTTCAACCGAGGCCACGACTGAACCAGAGCGTTCTGAGGATAAAGAGTAAGCTATGATTCGTCCGGTGGTGATCATGGGCGGGTGGCTATCGTCACCCGCCGATTACTTCGGAATGGCGCACATCCTGGCTGCGCCGCCGTACAATCGTATCGTCTACGTCGTCAATTTTAGCCGGCTTGACTGGCTGGCACTGCGCGACCCCAACTTTGGCCCGGCGCTTGATGCCCTGGCAGCAACGGTGCAGATTGCATTACGCGAAACCGGCGCCGATACAATTGACTTAATCGGACACAGCGCCGGTGGCCGGATTGCCCGTGCGTATCTGGCCGATGAGCCATACCAGGGTGTGCGTTATGCCGGGCACAAGGTGGTAGCAAGTTTGACAACGTTAGGGACTGCCCACGCCACCTCAGAGGTATGGGTGAAGCAATTTGCCGACTGGCTCGAAGCCCGTTATCCGGGTGCGGCATTTCCCCATATCAGGTATCGGGCTGTTGCGGGGCGTAGCGTGCGTGGGCGACGCTTTGGCTCACCGGAGGAGATGATTGCCTATCGTTCCTATGAAGTATCGTTCGGCAACGGCAATCTCATCGGCGACGGTATCGTACCAACTGCGGCTTGCTACCTGGCCGGCGCCGATAACCTGATCCTGGAAGGTGCCCGTCACGCACCGTACAATGCACCGGCAACCTGGTACGGCGCACGTGATGTGGTACCACTCTGGTTTGATGCCGGGTGAGGGTAAGTATGACTCGTCCATTGGTCATCATCGGTGGTTATCTGACCAGTCCGAACGACTTTAGTGCGCTGGCCCAGGCGCTAGCACGGCCCCCATTTGATTTTCGGGTCTTCGTGACCCCCATCGGACGCCTGCGCTGGGCCTTGACCCGCGACTGGGATTTTCGCCCGGTATTGCGGATTGTCCGTGAGACGGTCGCCCAGGCTCTGCGCGAAACGGGTGCCGCGACCGTCACGATTCTGGCGCATAGCGTTGGTGGAACCGTAGCCCGCATGTATCTTGGCGACCAGCCTTATAAAGGTGAGATTTATGGCGGACATCGCTTCGTCGATCACCTGATCATGCTCGGTACACCACACCACAGTCAGGAATTCTGGACTCGACAAACTGTTGGCTTCACCAATCGCAGTTATCCAGGTGCATATTACCGTCACATTCGCTACACCTCGATCATTGGGCGAAGCATTCAGGCCAATCGCAAAGGACGCTGGATTGAACGGATGGCCTACAACAGTTATGTCATGATCGATGGGCCTGCCGGCGCTCAAGCGTGGGGAGATGGCATTACAACGCTCCGTTGTGCAGCGTTGGCTGGAGCTGAATATCTGGTCGTACCCGGCCTTCATCATTCACCCATCCACGGCCGTCCCTGGTACGGCGACCCGGATGGGTTGCGAGAGTGGCAACGCGTGTTGATGAGATCATCACCACTTGTTGTTTGAAATGTCGCCGATTTGTACTATAATACAAATTACATGAACTCAACGCACTTTGACCGAATTATTCTGTACGTCATGGCCGCTGTGTCGGGGGTGTCGCTCGCATGTTATACCGCAGTGCTCTATCTCTGCCGGCAGGAGGCTCGTGGATCGCAACCAACACGAGCAACGCTGCGCACCCGTCTTGCCAATCTGGCGCATGCGCTCGATTGGTTGATGAACCTGCTGATTGCACTGGTTGGCATTGGGCGACTCTTTCGCGAAGAGCAATTTGGCGGACAACACCAGCCGCGCTGGTTGAAGGTCTATTTTATGATCACCGGCCCTCTACCAACTATCGGTATGGTCGGCGCGATGATCACCGGCCATCGCTGGGAACAAACGATGCACCATCATCCGCATCAGCAGCGGTTACATCGCATCTTTGCCTGGGTCGGCTATTTCAGTTGGTGGCTCAGCTTTATTCCGATCTTCTTCCAGCCCTGGCTCAACCGAATGGCTGCCAGGACCAATGACTCGACTTCAGTTCTTTCATAGTGGCACACATCTGTGCACGAGGGGGAATGCATGACGACGGTACCATCAGTGGATGCGACAAAAACGAACGGAACAGAACTGACCCAGCACGATCTGTTTGCGGCGACCAACCGCGCCTACGATATGGTGTTTAAAGGCACGGTTGACTTCTTCGTGATTAAAGCCGCCAAAGATTTGGGTTTGTTTGATCTGCTGGCATCTGCCCCGCGCACCCTGGCCGATTTAGCAACTCTTACCGAGACGGTACCTCCGCGTCTCGAGAAGTTTCTGATTACCATGGAACAGATTGGTCTGGTAACGCGGCAGGGTGACGTCTGGCAGTTGACACCGTTTGCCAATCAATTCTTCGCCGATCCCGAACGCCATCGCAATATGACGATGGTACCTTTCGTCGATTACATTGCCGACTTGATCGAACATTACTATTTGCGCCTTGCCGATGTCGTGCGCGGGAAGGTCGATTTTACCAGCATCGTGCCACACCCACCCCGTACCCGGGAAGATAGTCTGTTCTACGAAACCCTACACCGCTCGAATATTCAACTGTTCACTGAATTGTTGATCAAACGCGCCCGGCTTGCCGATGTGCAGACCTTAATCGATGTTGGCGGCGGCATTGGCGATATTGCGGCTGCACTTTGCCAGGCATTCCCCCAACTCAAGGTAACGCTGATCAATCTGCCCAGCGCCCTTGATCTGGTACGTGAAAATGTGGCAGCTAAAGGGCTGGCCGACCGCATAACGCCCGTCGCTATTGATATGTACCGCGAGCCATACCCACCTGGCGACGCCGTCCTCTTCTCGCGCATTCTCTACCCGATGAATGCGCAGTTCTGCACGATGTTGCTCAGGAAGGCTTACGATGCCCTGCCCAGCGGCGGACGAATTCTGATTCTGGATATGGTGATCAGTGATCCGAACCATCCCAACTACGACTACCTCACCCACTACCTGTGCGCGATTGGGATGGGCTTCTCGGTACTGGAATTCAAAGATCACGCCATATATCCAGATTTGTTGCGCCAGGTTGGATTTACCGATGTCACTCTCGATGAAGGGTACGAACACGTATTGTATCAGGCGGTCAAGCCGTAACGCGGAGTCGTGGTTTTGTGACCGGTGCAGATTCTGCCCGGCAATGCGGTAAGCAATTATGATTTCGACTGAACAACGTGTCTCGCTCAGCCGAAAAATCCGGGCACATATTGAACTTGCCGATCCGGTGACATGGATCTCGCCAGTGCTGGTCTGCTTTTGTGGCGCCCTGGCATCAGGCTACGAGCGAGGTTTTGATTGGACGCGACCCGATCACTGGTGGCTCATGCTACTAGGGGCATTAATGACCGGCCCGTTGGGTACCGGCTTCAGCCAGAGTATCAACGACTACTTTGATCGCGATCTCGACGCGATCAACGATCCGCAACGGCCCATTCCTGCCGGCATTGTCTCGTTGAATGAAGCCCGCTGGAACTGGATCGTACTCGGCGCAGCCACCCTTCTCGTCTCACTGGTCTTCGGCAATCCACTCATCGTCCTGTTTGCTGTGGTCGGGATCGTGTTGTCAGTGATCTACAGCATGCCACCAATCAAGCTCAAGAAGCACTTCTGGCTTGGGCCACCGGCGGTGGGGCTGGGCTATGTCAGCATGAGCTGGATGGCCGGACATCTGATCTTTGCCCCGCTAACCTGGCAGAGCGTGGTGGTAGCGTTGATCAATGGCGGTCTGGCAGCCGGCTTGCTCTTCCTCAACGATATCAAGAGCGTTGAGGGCGACCGGAAGCTGGGTTTGCAGTCGCTCACGGTAGCGATCGGGGTGAAACGCACCCTGATCGTTGCCTACGTCACCATTAACAGCTTCGAGGCAATGTTGATGATTCTGGCGCTAATTTGGGGACAGTATTGGGTAGCGGCATTTATGTTTCTGGCCCTGGTCGCACCGATCTATAATCAGATCAAACTCTACCAGGAACCAACCCAACAAAACTACGTGCGCTATCTGCTGGCCTCAAATCCATTCGTCGCGTTGATTCAAATTATTTCGGGTTTTCTCGTAGGCGGCTATTTTGGCTGACCGTATTTGAGGAGGTGCAACGATGACAGAGACTGAAGGCGAGGTGCGGGTACGCAGCGTACCGGTGCGACGCAACGATAGCTTCGTTGAGTCGGCGATGGAATTCGGCGGTGGTATTGTTCGGCTCGGTTTTTCGGTATTTACCCTTCCCCTGGCCCTGCTGCCGCCAGAGTCGCGCCAGCACATGCGTAACGCCACCAAAGAGTTGATGTACGCCTTTGCTTCATTACCACGCGATTTCGCCGAGATCGCGGGTAAGAGCATCGAGAAATGGGCGGCTGAGGGTGAAGAGCCAAAAGAAGAGGCGAAGTAGGGCCATTTGCTCTCTTCAGAGCAGAGGAGGACTGTAGTATGAGCAATGAGACGACAAACGAGCGCGATGGGCTGTTTGAGATGGCTGCCGGCTTTGTCGGTGGTGCTACACGGATTGGATTGACGGTAGCATCCGTACCGCTGGTCTTGCTGCCGCGCAACTCGCGCCGCCGGGTACGGCGAGCAATGGCTGAAGTGGCAATGGCCGTTGTAGCTTTTCCCAAAGAGCTGGCCAATGTCTCTGAACGAGTGGTCGACGACATCTTTGCCGCCGATCCACCCCAGATCAACCTGCCCAGCCCGCAGCGTGTCGGCGAACAGGTGCGTTCGTTTACCGAGCGCCTGGCCCGTGCGGCAGAAGAGTTGGGCACCAGCTTTAGCCGGGCTGCCGATCGTGCCGCTGATGCCGTCGAACAGGGTGCGGCTAAGGTTGATGAGTGGGTCGAAACACCACCCAAGACACCACCAGCGCCGTGATCGTTTATCGCTTGCTGAGTGACGCAGAGGTGTAGGATGGGCAATTGAACATCCTGGCCTCTGCGTTTGCCACTCTGAGAGAAATGTCGCTCTGTTACAAGGTTGACCGGCAACCAGACCGTGGTATGCTGTAAAGAGAGGGATACGATGACTATGCCTCTGCAATCGCGATTGTTCCACGGAGCATTGTCACTATGCGGATCGTAATTCTCGGTGCCGGTTACGCCGGTTTACGGACTGCGCTTGATCTGGCCCGTCTACGTCGGGCATACGGGCTGGAAATAACTATTCAGGTCGTCGATCAGAATCCGTATCATCAGTTGGTACAGTTGCTCCATCTCACGGCAACTGCCGGTATTACCGACCAGAAGTCAATTTATCAGTTGGACACCATCTTCCGGGGGCGCGAAGTCGAGCGGATCGAAGGTCGCGTCGAGGCTATTCATCCGCTTGAGCGGCGAGTCGTGCTCAACACCGGTCAAACGCTGGAATACGACCGGCTGGTCCTCGCTTTGGGGAGTGAAACCGCCTTTCAGGTACCCGGTGCTCGTGAATATACGCTCCCCCTGCGCACCTTTTCTGATGCGCTTAAGCTGCGCAAGCACCTGATTGAACAGTTCACCCGTGCCGCATCGCTCAGCGATCCCACTGAATTGCGGATCACGATGACAACCGCGATTGTCGGCGGTGGTTATACCGGTTGTGAGCTGGCCGGTGAACTGGCGGCCTGGGCCGATGATCTTTGTCGTCAGACAGGCGCTCCTCGCAAAGAGGTACGGATCGCTCTGATCGAGCGTGAAGACCATCTACTGCCCCATCTCGGTGTCTGGGCAAGCAACGAGGCTGTACGCCGCCTGGAACGCCTCGGTGTTAACATCTTCTTGCAGACACCGGTTGTGCAGGTCGAACCGCAACGTCTGCGCTTCGCCGATGGTCGACTCTTGCGGGCCGGCACAATTGTATGGGGGGCAGGTGTACGCGCACCGGCCTTGCTCGCCGACGCAGGCTTTCCTACCGACCGCCTCGGACGGGTGCTGGTTGATCGCTATCTGCGTGTACAGGGCCATACCACTATCTTCGCAATTGGTGATTGTGCGGCAGTGCCAGACGGACGGGGTGGCACCCTACCACCAACGGCGTCGTATGCTATGCGCCAGGGTGAACATCTGGCTGAGGTATTGGCTGCCGAAGCCCGCGGAGAAGCACCTCGTGCCTACGAGCCGGTTGAACTCGGCGAGGTGGTATCACTCGGCCCAAATGATGCTGTTGGCAACCCCCTGGGCGTGCCGATTACCGGTTATCCGGCGCTCATGCTGAAACGAGGCATCGAAGAGTATTACCGCGCAACGATTGAGAGTGCTTAGTCACAGGAGAGACGTATGATTGTCCAGGAACAGTTTGTCTCAATTAAAGCGCCACCCGCTACCGTCGAGCGCTACCTGACCGATCCCCAACTGATGATGGAGTGGCGCTCACCGCTAGTCGTGCTCGACCCAATTGAAGGCGAATTGATGACGCTGGGAAGCAAGCACAACCTGCGCTTAAAATCACTGGCGCTGGCCGGCTCGACCTACACCGTTACTGAACGCGATAGTAACCATATCCTGCTCACCATCGATGGTCTTTGGCGTGGGCAAGAACTCTGGCGCTGGTTTGCCGATGGCGACCGCACGATTGTGCAAAATCGGGTTGAGTATGAAGTGCCCGATCCGAGTCTGCGCGTCTTTGTTGTCGGTCTTGGTCAAATCTTTGCTTCACTAGACATGCGGATTCAGCTCGACCGTCTACGCATGCTGATTGAGGGGAGAGGACAGCCCGCAGCACAGGCCCGGTAGACTGTATGGGGCGACTGACCGTTGCCCCTTTTTGATTGGACACGTTTGACATAAAAGCACAGAAATTGCACAAAAAGTGCATAGTTTCACCTACTACCATCCGCCGGGCGCTTGTGCTAGCATAGACGTACAGGTTTGGCAGTTCCCCACAAACGAGGTACACCTATGGCGCGACAGCAACGGTTCAGTCCGCGGGATGAAGTCTACTTGACCAGCACCAGCTTTGAAGTGTACATGGCTGCCGGTGGCGTATTTATTGGTCTGTTCGGCCTGCTGTTTGCGATCAGTATCAAAATCAGCTTTGCGTGGTTGGTGTGGCCAGCACTCTTCGTATCAATCCTGGCCGGTTACATCACCCTAAATCGTCTGGAGAAGCGTGAGCGCAAGCGCAAACTGGCCGAGCTGGAAGCTGAGTACGCCGCGAAAGAACAGATGGCAAAGGGTGATTAAAGCGTCATTTGTCTGCATTCTGTCATCTTGCCCGCTGCACGATTGTGCTATCTTCAAGCTAATCGTGTTGTGGCAAGAGGACAGGTATGCAGACACTTCGCTCTATTCGTCGAACCCGTGATCTGACGTTTGTTGATCTGGCTCTTCTGAGTGGAATTCCTGCACGTGCGATTGCTGAGGCAGAGTATGGTCTGCGTCACCTCAGCAATCACGAAGTCGAAGCAATTGCACTGGTGTTGGGACTTTCGCCGACAACCCTTTTCCCCCCATTCCAGCAACGTTCTTCATCACCCTATCTAACCCCACTTCTCCTCACAGCCGGTCTGGCAACATCGCTGGCACTTAGCCCGCTGGTGATGACCGAGTGGCAACGTGCGCAGCAGCAACTGCTCAGCACAACCATACATCACGTCGGCGTGGACCTCAATGCCTCTGGCCGTCAGCCAACCCCTGACATCATTCGGCCATCACCAACTGCTCCGCATGCCGCTCGCTCAATACCTGCCACGCCAACTGCTGATGTGCTGGCCCCCCTGGTCGCACCACTCCCGCCACGGACGCCTACCCCAATCCCCACCCCCAGCTTTTACCTCGATGAAGCCGGTCCCCACGGTTGCCCGGTACAACCCACAACGGGACAGGTGGTCATCACGCAGGGATACGGTGTGGGAACCCATGCCCCGGCCCAGGTGTGGGGTGCTGTCGATCTGGCAGTTGATGGCAACGGCGACGGGATTGCCGAGCCGGGATCAAGCTGGTATACCCCGATTGTCGCTACCCACAATGGTGTTGTTCGCGTGACCCTCGATAGTTACCCCGCCGGGCATCACGTCTGGGTCATGGCGCCGGATGGCATCTGGCGAACCGGTTATGCCCACCTCGCGGTAGTTACAGTTATCGACGAGCAATACGTACAGGCGGGTGATGTGATCGGCCTGATGGGCAATACGGGCTTCGCCAGCGGCCCTCATCTCGATTACCAGGTCTGGCGTGGTGAGGAGAATATCGATCCGACCACGCTGGTGGGGTGTGGTACTATCAAACCCTGACCACCTGTACTACCATCACAGGACAAATGCAGGGGGCAAGCATCCAGTCTGCCCCTCGATCCGAACCACCGCTCACGTGCAGTCTGCTCATCACGGATGGTTAGACCAGAAAGACGCGCTCTAGACGCGTAGTATCACCATGACCCGTACCGCTGCACCCCACACCTGATCGCGAGTGCGGCTGGTGCGGCAGCATGGCTGCCGCACTCCAAATGATGCGCCACGGGCAACACTATCTAGCAACAGTATTCTCCAGAAAGTGTGCATCGTCCAGCAGTGATAAGCGGCAGGCCCCCACCCTCACCCTCACCCGCTGGGGGCAGGGAAGCGCTGGTGCGTGATGACTCCCGCTGTCGCGAGCTGATTGAGGGCAGCCGGTTGTTTCCGGTGGTGAGTGCGCCTCCGGCTCGCTTACCCAGTAGGCGATCAGTAAGCGAGCCGGAGGCGTGTGCTCGCAGGGTATGCAGACCCACCCTCACCCTACCTTGACCCCGCTGGGGGTAGGAACCGGCGGCGCCGGATAGCGCAGGAGAGGAGCGCGCCAGAGGTGTGCGCTCCCAGCGCTGCCGGTGAGCGAGCCGCAGGCTTGCGCTTCCAGCGTATACCAGCGCTTACCCACCGTGGCATAGCGCTCACAACCACAGAGTCAGGGTGACGGTAAATAGCGTGTTATGACTGACACTAAACCAGATTTGAGACAAGCTCTAAGCGGTTATACAGCCTGCACGAGGCGAGATGATCTATGCCCGCAACGAGCGCTGAAAGAGCGTTAGCGCAAACATCATGCTGACAGCAGCAAAGCCGATCAGGATCAGGCCACTAAGCCAGAGCGGTAAGGTAGCCGCAGTACCAAACGCCAGTGCCCGTACCGCATCAATGAAGTAGGTAGCCGGATTAATCAGCACAATCACCCGCATCCAGCCTGGTAATACATCGAGCGGGTAGAGTGCGTTAGAAGCGAACAACAGGGGTAGGTTAAAGAGAAAAATCATCCCGTGATACCCGGCAATACTGCGCGAGATAGCCGCAACTCCGAGAGCCAGGCCACTGAAACCAATAGCAAATACCGCCAGTAACGCCAGTGCGCCCAGCCAACCGATAGGATTCACGCTCAGGCGTGCTCCCATTAGCAAACCAACTACCAGCATCAGAGCAGCCTGGAAGAGGGCTTTAGTTGCAGTACTGGCGGCACTTCCCAGCAAAATACTCAGACGCGGAATTGGTGCTGCCAGATACTCTTTGACAATCCCACGCAGTCGCTCGTCGAGTAAGACCATGCCGCCGCCAACGGCACCACCAAGTGCGCTCAGGGCGATGATGCCCGGCAGGATAAACGACATATAGTCGTTGCCACCAACCGCACCGATCATGCCACGCATCCCAACCCCAAAGAGCACCACCCACAACACCGATTGGAGCGCCAGGCCAAACAATTCTTCGGTCTGCTGAACGAACTTGCGCATGTGGCGCGTCCAGATAACGTAGGTTGCGTACATATCCCTTTCACCTAATCACGTAACGCCGTGCCGGTATAGTGCAGAAAGACATCACCGAGCGATGGTCGCGCCAGGGTGACATCTTCAATCGCAAAGCCGTTGCCACTTACAGCACTCAAGACCACCGGCAAACGCCGGCTCCCATTGTCGGTGTAGATGAGCATCAATCCTTCTGTTGGATCGGTCTCAACCCGCTGCACGCCGTCAATACCACATATCACGCTGGTCAGATGGTGAGAGTCACCCTGCCCTCGCACCCGAATCACATCCGAACCGAGGGATGCGATCAAGTCGGTTGGTTGACCTTCAACAATCAGGCGACCGTGATCGATTATTCCCACCAGATCGGCCAACGCTTCCGCTTCGTCCATCGCATGCGTGGTGAGCAAGATGGTCATACCCCGCTGCCGGTTCAAATCACGCACATACTGCCAGATATTCACCCGGTTTTGCGGATCAAGACCCTGCGTCGGCTCATCGAGCACCAACACCTGCGGATCGGTCATCAAACCACGGGCCAGCTCAAGGCGACGCTTCATACCGCCAGAATAGCTCTTAACCGGACGATCAATCGCGTCAGTCAACTGAACCAGCTCCACCAGATCGCGTATCCGTTGTCGCCGCACTGCTGCCGGCAAGCGATAGAGACGACCATGAAAATCAAGCGTCTCACGACCGGTCAGGAGAGGATCGAGCACCATCTCTTGAAAGGTTACTCCGATGCGACGGCGCACCTCGGCAGCCTCGCGACTGACATCATAGCCGAGGATGCGTGCCGTACCTGCCGTTGGCGGCAACAATGTGGTCAGGATGCTGAGGAGTGTTGTTTTGCCGGCCCCGTTTGGGCCAAGCAACGCATATATCTTGCCAGAGGGAGCCTGTAGATTGACATGATCAAGGGCCGTGAGGTTGCCATAGCGCTTGACCAGATCAATTGTCTCGATTGCCGGTGTATCCATAACGTGGCTCGCATGTAAAGAGCGTGATAATTGTCACTTTTTGATTATATCACTACTCGCAGATCGAGTAACTTGAGCGCGATAGGACACTCTGCCCAGTGAACAGCACTACAGGATGGAACAACCCCGGTATCCACGGGCGAAACTGGTGTGTGGACGTGATGCTGTTACATTCACCACACGCCATACCGAATGCCTGATACATGACCAGCCTGTTATCACACATAATAACACCATCGAATCTATTTCCTATCTACTCATTTTCTATTTTCTATGGCAACGTTCACTGCTGCAACTTACTGACATTTCTGGCGTATCAGTAAATGTACAGATACTGGAAAGGAGGCAACCTGTGCAACAGCAGCCAATCAAGATTGAACAACGCAGCGGCCCTCATATCCTGATCCGCGTTATCTATTTCTTCGTCTTCGGATTATGGTTTAGCGGGATTTGGGCCGCAATTGGATGGATTTTGTGCGTAACCATTGTTGGGCTACCGGTTGGGCTGTGGATGCTCAATCGGATGCCGCAGGTGGTCACGCTTGCCCCGCAGCGAAATAACCTTGTCATCGTCGGCAATCAGGTCTACCAGAGCAGTGTCCCCCAGCGTCCATTCCTGATCCGTGCGCTCTGGTTTGTTCTGGTGGGATGGTGGCTGAGTGCGCTATGGTTGTTGGTCGCGTGGGCATTAAGTGTTTCAATCATCGGTATGGTCTTCGCGTTCTGGATGTTCGACCGGGTGCCGGCCATTATCACACTCGCTCGTCGGTAGGGGAACGCCGGTTATGCAACTGTAGGAATAGGAGATGAAGCGTCTTCAGCTCACAAATCTATGCTAAAATCAGCTTACCGGACCGGCGCATAGAGTAAATACGTGACGAGCATACCCGGCATCCCAGTGACCAGCAGGGCAACAGTGTGAAACACGCATAGCAAGAAGCACGGCTGCCGCACTCCAAACGCCGCGATACGCGCATGACGAATGGGCAAGGCCATCAATCCGCGTGACGGCACTGGAGATGGTTGCCGACGCTGCTCGCTTCCATACCGGCAAACCAGGGGCAGGACAATCCTGATGCTGCACTTGAACGATATACCGCTAGATGACAGTAGGGGCGACGCATACGTCGCCCCTACAACGCCGACGATAACTCATGCGTGCGAAGACTGCGATAGCTGCGTGCCCATCCCGTGGTGATGGCCACTTCGTGTGAGGAGATGAAGCGCCTTCATCTGAATTCTATGCCAAAAGCAGTTTACCGGATCAGCTTACGAAGTGATATTTGCATCAGAACCACCCCATTGACGCCAGGGAACAAAAGTGCTATGATCGCCCGGTGAGCGTCAAGGATGATGCGCAGGTTGATGATCTATCGACTCTGCGACCGACAGCCGACGGAACGCCGACTGCCGTGCGCGGTTTGCGTTCCGTTTTTGTATGGAAAACGCTATCAACGGCACTTTAGCAAGGAATTTGTGGCTATGTTCGCCCAGCTCAAACGCATTCTCGTTGGAAGACCGATTGCAACTGAACACCAACATCACGAACGTCTTAACAAAGCAACTGCCCTGGCTGTCTTCTCTTCTGATGCGTTATCCTCGGTTTCGTATGCAACAGAAGCAATCCTTACGATCCTGATTTTAGGCGGCAGTGTCGCATTAGGACTTTCGCTACCAATTGCGGCAGCGATTGCCGGATTGCTGATCATTGTTGGCTTTTCCTACCGGCAAACAATTCATGCCTATCCGCAAGGCGGTGGTGGGTACATCGTCACCCGCGACAATCTGGGCGATCTACCGGGTCTGGTTACCGCCGGTGCGCTGCTGATAGATTATGTTTTGACGGTTGCTGTAAGTATCTCTGCCGGAGTTGCAGCCATTACCTCGCTCGCAACGAACTGGGGCTTCCCAACGCTGCGCGATCATGCCGTTGAGATTGCGTTGGTTTGTATTTTGATCGTTACGATTGCCAATCTGCGCGGTGCTAAAGAGAGCGGTTTCATCTTCTCGATCCCAACCTATGCGTTCATCAGCGGTATCTTGTCGATGATTGTCTTCGGCATCGCCCATGATTTCATGTTCGGTGCTGAGCCTGTTGTTCACTCGATTGATCCCGATATTCCACCGACCGGCGAGGTATTATCGCTCTGGCTCGTCCTGCGCGCCTTCGCCGCCGGTTGTACGGCGCTCACCGGGATTGAGGCGATCAGCGATGGCGTGCAGGCGTTCAAGCCACCGGAGGCGCGTAACGCTGCTATTACGCTGACCTGGATGATTAGCCTGCTGGTGACGATGTTTCTGGGGATTACCTGGCTGGCCTATACGCATCAGGCAGTGCCAAATGAGTTTACCAACGAGACGATTGTCTCGCAAATTGCCCGCACGATCTTTGGGGTAGGGCCGCTCTATGTCTTCATCCAGATAGCGACCGCCCTGATCCTGGTACTGGCCGCTAACACCGCCTTTGCCGATTTTCCGCGCCTCGCGTCGTTTCTATCGCGTGATCGTTTCTTGCCGCGTCAGTTCTCTTCGCGCGGTGACCGGCTGGTCTTTTCCAACGGGATTCTGGTGCTTGGACTGTGTTCAGCAGCGTTGGTTGTGATCTTTCAGGCAAATGAGATCGCGATGCTGCCTTTGTACGCGGTGGGTGTATTCACTTCATTTACCCTCTCGCAATCAGGGATGGTGCGCCGGCATTTTCGCCGTAAGCAACCGGGCTGGCATTACAGTGCGATGATTAACGGTATTGGGGCTACGCTGACGGGCATTGTGCTGGTGATTTTGACGATTACCAAGTTCGTTCATGGCGCATGGATGGTGATTACAGCGATACCGATACTGGTGATGGTCTTCCGTGCCATCAATCAGCACTACCAGCGTGTGGCGGAGCAGTTGTCGCTGAGCGGTGCCATCTTGCCACCGGAACTGCGTCGGCATACGGCAATTGTGCTGGTAAGTGGGATTCATCGCGGTGTCCTCCCCGCTTTACAATACGCCCGTTCGATTGCGCCCGATAATGTGACAGCGGTGTATGTCGATCTTGACCCGGAAGCGACGGCGAAGCTCCGACAACGCTGGCAGAATTGGGGATGTGATATTCCACTCGTAGTGCTTGAGTCGCCGTATCGCTCGTTGATCAACCCGATCTTACGCTACATCGAAGAGGTTGAGACACGCTACGGTGATGATGTGGTCACGGTCATCTTACCCGAATTTGTGCCGGCACGATGGTGGGAGCATCTCTTGCATAACCAGACCGGGTTGCTGATCAAAACGGCTTTGCGCTTGCGCGGTACAGTCGTGACCAGCGTACCATACCGCTTAGCGCGTTGATCTGCTCGCAATGGCGCTAGCCGTGATCGGGTATACGTGCCATCCGTTGGGCGATCTGTACCCGATCCGGCAACGCCGCATCACCCACTCCCTCAACAACACACGCCGCCGCGGCAGCAGCAAATTGAGCCGCTACTACCGGATCGCCGGTTTCCCACAGCCGAATCAGAAATGCGGTGGTGAAGACATCACCGGCACCGGTTGGATCACTCTCTTGGGCGGGAAACGCCGGGATGCGATGAGGTTTACCGTGGATGAAGAGGGTGGCACCTGCTGCCCCGTGGGTCACGATCCCGATTGGTACCAGCCGAGCGTAATACGCAGCCAGCTCATCATCACCCGCAACATCTTCACTGCTAAGCGTCAGCACGTGGAGACGACTCAGTTCCGCCGGTGTCGGTCGCCAGCGGCGGGGCCGGATCGGCGCCGGCAGTTCGGTATTCCAATCGCGTAACCAGCCTTGCGCAGTTGCACCAATCAGGGCACCAGGAAACGCGCCGGCCAGGTCTGGTGAACACTCGTGCAGTACCGGCCCCAACAGCACGATTGGCGTTGTCCGCCACGCCGCCGGTAGAGCGGCGACCGGGATAGACGGCGCAATTGCGTGTAGCCATTGCTGCCGTCCGGCAGGAGTGTAGCGATTCTCGAAGGTAGAACTAACCGTTGTGGGCAGGCTGATCCAGGCAACGCCAGGCGGAGCAGGCTCGGCGCTGGCCGTCACAATGGCTGCACGCAGACCGAGACGCTGGGCCAGCAGAGCAGCAAAACGAGCTGTACCGCCAGGAGCAGTAGTATGCTGCGGTAACAAATCACGGGTAACGTGGCCGATGGCAACAAAGTCGATCATCGTGGAGTGACTCCGATAACATCGAACTATGCATAATGGTGTGCAGATTATACCAGAGAGGTGCGCGAAGGCGAGGTTGGTGGGGATTGACGAGTGAGGGAGGTCGGGGGGTGAAAGGATCGGCGGGTTGAAACCCTGTCTTACGTCATGCAAACCCCGGCGGGGCTGCCGGGCGGCGGGGTATGGGTGCACCTTAGCCCCAACGGAGCTTGCACGCTGTCAGGTAGGGCGTTAGCCCACCTATCCCGGTGGGTTTTGCAGAGCGTGGAGCGTTGTACCCTATAGCCCCGCAGGGGCTTGCACGCTGTCAGGTAGGGCGTTAGCCCGCCTATCCGGGTGGGGCTGGCCTAGCTGCGGCACTAAGCCACCACAGTCTGCTCGCCAACCTTGCGCAACCACGGCAAGAGAATGTCGAGAAATGCAGCCGGTGTCTCATCGAACGGACAATGACCACTGTCGGGAATAATTTTGATTTCAGCATGTGGGATCATCCGTTGCCTGATAATTTCGGCATGGGCGGGCGGAATTGAACGATCTTCGGCTCCCCAGATGAGCAGCGTGGGTTGTTTGATCTCGCCGGGCGTGAGGTCGAGAACCAGATTGGCAAATTCACGACTGACTTTCAGGTATGACCCTGCTCCGTAACGGCGAAGCGGGCCGCTAAATAGCTCAACCAGCTCAGGAGTAACACATTCTTTGCGATGGTACGCCGACAACAACCCCTGCCGTACTCCCCAGCGATTGCCGAATACGCCGGCTAGAGCCTCGCCGATGAGCGGTGAACCTATAGCATCGAGCATCAACCGATCAAAGGTGCCAAGCGGACGAGCCTGTAATTGGGCGCCTGAACTGTTGACAAGCACCAGCGCGTGTACCAGTTCGGGGTAGGCACGTGCCAGTTGAGCGCTGACCACACCGCCCATCGAATGACCAACCACCACCGCCGGACGGCCAATCGTATTGCGGATCAGTGCTGCGGCCTGGGCTGCCCACCGTTCGCGACTGGGCCGACCGGCAGGCCGCGCCGAGTAACCGAAATAGTAGAGATCAAGAGCGTATAGGGTCTGTTCACTGGCAATTGCTCTCATCACCGGACGCCAGTGTTCGATGAGGGCGCCATACCCGTGAATCAGGAGCACCGGCAGACCCTGGGCCGGCGAGGACATCCAGACCCGCATTAAGCCATCAGGGCCACTGCGGTACTCCTCGCGAATTTCAAATTTGCGGGTGGTATTGATTTCGACTGGTCCTGACATAATCTATATCCTTAGCCTAATGGACATCACTTAAAGAAACAAACGTGGTATGCCTGTTATCAGGATACCACGTTTGCAAATACTATGCACAGACTTTGGCTATTATTTGTACAGGCGCAGGGTAATGTCCCCAGAAGTTGTGTTGGTATTCAGAACGGCTCGGCCCTGGCCGAACGTGGTCGCAAACGAGCGTGAGTTAGCTGACAGAGAAGACAGTTCGGACGGGATGTTTATCCTTCCGCTCACGGTTGTGAATGTTAGCTGTGTATCAAGTGGCTCTCGCAGAACGAGTTCGACATTCCCAGCAATCGTCTCTATCTCCTGACGTTCGGCTGCCGGTTGGCCGGTAAAGCATACATTACCGCTCGTCGTACTGATGGTAAGCCGGGATACCTCGGTAGCTTCGACAGTCACACTGCCGGAGACGGTATCAATCAAGGCGGTATTACATGAACCTTGTAAGGTAACATCACCATCGATAGCCTGAATATCAAGATCAGTGAATTGACCACTCGCCTCCGTATCGCCACCAACGGTCACAACGTTTAGGCCACCCCGATGATCGCGCAGTTCAATATCGCCACCAGTTGTGTTCACGGTCAGTTGACCGCTAGTACGGTCGGCAACCACATCACCGCTGACGGTGGTGATTGCTCCGCTCGCCTCAATCTGGCGCAGCGTTACATCGCCCGAAACTAATTCAACGTTGAACGTTACATCGGGTGGTAGTGCCAGTTCGAGGCTTGCATACGGATCGCGGCCAAAATACCACATTATCTGCGGCTGACGGCGCACATGGACGAAGAGAGTATCACCCCGCTGTTCGACCTCTATTGTAATCTGGGCAGCAGCCGCAGCCGCAGCGTTGGCTGCCCACCCAAAACCACGCCGCTCGCCACGGAGGATAACCTCTTCACCGTCAGTTGCCGATAACGTCACCTGATCATTAACACCGGTCACTTCCACGCGGCTGACGGCGAAACGCTGGACTGGTATCGTCTGAGCGCTATTTTCACGGGCCAGTTGCAAATCAAAGCCGGCAATTGAGCCGCGACTGACCAGTTCAAACAGTAACCAGCCCAGTCCACCTATGATTAGCATAATCCCTAACAGACGGCGTCGGAAAGGATATTCAGGTGGACGTTGTGGGGAGACAGGCGGTTCAACGGTTTTCATAGTTTATTCCTTACACATTATTGAACATGAACATTGTAACAATGCAAAAAACATCTTGTAACTGTCAGGTCAAGATGTCACAACCCTACGCAGAGCGGCTGGCTGCCAATCTCTACTCCATCCGACGCCGCACCGACGATGAGAGTTGCAATGTCGGCCAATTCAGCACATACGCACACTGATCTGGTGTTTCAGGACTATGTGGATGCCTGACAGCCCTGGCCACTGTTTGCCAGTGACGAGCCACTGTTGCCAGGGCTTCATCACCAGTTGCGCCGTGACGCACCAGCCAGCAGCCAACAGTCATGCCGGTACGGCCAACTCCGCCCAGACAGTGAAGGTAGACAATCGCTCCCCGGTTGAGCTGTTCGTCTATGGCAGCGAGGATGGCTTGCATCTGGGCCGGGGTAGCAGGCAGACCGAAATCGGGAATACTGAAACGCTGATGGTGCATGGGTGATGGTAATGCGGGCGCGTAAGACCATGCTTCGCCCGGTGTGGTAAGATCAATGAAACAGGTGACCCCTGCGGCCTGATACCACGCAAGCCGCTGGATGTCAGCAGCGGTTGGAAAAGGATATTCCCCGGCGATAAATCTCTCTGCCACCAGATATGCGTTGGGATGAGGAAGCATAGCGTAGAACGTCGATCAATCAATCAAGGAACTATCATTATCAACGTCACCAAAAGCAGATTATGCATATTCTGCTTTAACCAATCACTCTTCAGGTACAATACAGACATGCCTATTTTAATCGATGGCCACAACCTGATCGGTCAAATGCCCGATATTGAACTCAGCGATCCCGATGACGAAGCAAAGCTAGTCGCTAAACTACGCCGCTATGCCGCCAAAAAGCGTGGTCGAAAAATTGTGGTTGTGTTTGACGGTGGTGTTTATGGTCATCCCCAAAATCTCAATGGGTTCGGGGTTGAGGCACGCTTTGTTAAACCACCACAGAATGCCGACCACGAGTTGATCCGGCAAATTCGGGCGATTCGCCGTTGCGATGAGTGGCTAGTCGTCTCCTCGGATCGGGCAGTTGTTGGCGCAGCGCAAGCCCGTGGCATTCGGGTGATGTCGTCCCAAGAGTTTGCCCGCCGTTTGCAGATGCTCGATCAGCCGCGTATCAATGCGCGTGATAAACGGGGCGACCGCCCTTTGAGTAAGGCCGAAGTCGAAGAATGGTTACGCTTTTTTGGAGTTGATGAGGACGAAGATACCTTATACTACTAACGCTATGCCAGACCCGGTTACAGAACAAAACCGTCGCTCGTGGAATGCGGTTGTGCCTGCCCACGTCAGCCATCGCGCCGATGAAGCGGCGTTTCTCCGGCAGGGCGGCTCAACGCTGTTCCCTGAAGAAGTAGCCCTGCTCGGTGATGTGCGCGGTTGTCGGCTCCTGCATCTCCTCTGCAATACGGGTGTCGATAGCCTGTCGTTAGCTGCGCGTGGCGCTGTTGTGACGGGGGTCGATTTGAGCGATGCCGCTATTGCTCACGCACGGGCATTGAGTGTTGCCAGTGGTATTCCGGCTACGTTCGTACAGGCCGATGTGTATGAGTACCTGGCTGCCGCTGCCGCAGCCCATACCCGCTTTGAACGTATCTATGCCGGCTATGGTGTTATCTGCTGGTTGCGCGACCTCACGGCCTTTGCCAATGGCATCGCCGCCTTGCTGACACCTGGTGGTCGGTTTGTATTGATGGAGTTCCATCCGGCATCGAATATGTTCAATGCCGACTGGCACCTGGTTTACGATTATCCACATGGTGGTCAAACGCTGACCCTACCCGGTGTCGGCGATTATGTTGGCGCCGCCGACGGTGGGTTATCACCGTCCGGGTTTTTGCCCGGAGTAGGCGATTTTGTCAACCCAGAACCGTGTACCCTCTATCGGTGGGGGGTTGGTGAGGTGGTGACTGCCCTGGTGCAGGCCGGATTGCGCCTGCAAGTATTACGAGAATATTGTTATGTCAATGGCGAGCGACCGTTCGTGCGTATGGTAGCAACTCCAGAGCGCCGGATGTACCCACCGGCAGATGTGCCTGCCATCCCGCTGATGTACGGCCTTGCGGTAGAAAAGGACTCTAACGATGGATGAGTGGGGGATTGGGCACGACCGGATCATTCTGAGCGGGATGCAGTTTATCGGTTACCACGGCACCCGCCCCGAAGAGAACCGGCTCGGCCAACGCTTTGTGGTGGATGTAGCTGTCCAGCTTGATTTGCGGGCAGCCGGCGTAAGCGATGATTTGAGTCAGACGGTGGACTACAGCCAGATTCACGACCGGGTACGCGAGATTGTCTGTGGGCCACCGCTTCAACTGACCGAGGCCGTCGCCGAACGAATTGCCTCTGCCGTCTTGCACGATCATCCGACGGTAGTCGCAGTGGCGGTACGGGTGACGAAACCGGGAGTGCGGTTAGGCGAGACAATCCTCGCCGGTTCGATTGTAGAAATTGTGCGGCGAAGATGATGCGACCTCGGGTTACGCTATGTTTTGCCCAAACCCTCGATGGTCGGGTGGCAGCCGTTGACGGTAGCTCACAGTGGATCAGCGGCCCCGAATCGCTCCGCTTTTGTCATCACTTACGCGCGAACAGTGACGCGATTATGGTTGGAGTTGGCACGGTGTTACGCGATGATCCTCGCCTCACTACCCGGCTGGTGACAGGGCCTGACCCCTTGCGGGTGATTGTGGACACCCATCTCCGCACACCAACGACGGCTGCCGTCATTCGCGATGGCGCCGGCGCGGGTACGCTGCTGGCCTGTACTGCTGCGGCGCCGCTTGAACGACGCCTTGCCTTGCAGGAATGCGGGGCGGCGGTGCTGATCTTGCCGGAAGCGGCTGGCGGCGGGGTCGATCTGGCCGCACTCCTCACCATGCTCGGCGAACGGGGTGTGGTGAGCGTGATGGTTGAAGGTGGTGCACGCCTGATCACAAGCCTGCTGCGTGCAAACCTGGTTGATGCGCTGGCAGTCACGATTGCGCCGATCATCCTCGGTAGTGGACCGTCAGCTATCGGCGATCTGGGCATCCTCACGCTAAACCAGGCGCTGCGCCTGACAAACGTCACCTGGACGACGTATGGCGCCGATGTGGTGATTGAAGGCGATCTGGTGCACCATCAGTAGCAATCAGCGAAGCAGTCAACACGGTATGAAACCCTTACCCGCACAAGCCATCTGGTTTACCGCCCCCCACACGGTGATCATCCGTGATGAGATTGCCCCACCACCGGCTTACGGTGAAGTGCGGATCGCCGCCATCGCATCGTTGATCAGTCACGGCACCGAACGCCTGGTTTATCGCGGTGAGGTCGAGCCAACCCTGGCCCTCGATCTGCCAACGCTGCAAGGAAGTTTTGCCTTCCCCATCAAGTACGGTTACGCCATCGCCGGCAGAGTCATCGATGTTGGCCCAGGGGTTGAGCAGTTTCAGGTTGGTGATCCGGTCGCGGCACTCCATCCGCACCAGACAATCTTTACCCTACCGGCGCATCTGGTCAAACGGCTACCAGATACTCTTGATCCGGCATTGGGTGGGTTCTACGCCAACGTCGAAACAGCGCTGACGATTTGTCATGATGCCGCACCAAAGCTGGGAGAAACTGTTGTTGTGCTGGGCCAGGGTGTGGTTGGCTTACTGGTAACTCAGCTCTTGCAGCGAACCGGTGCGCAGGTGATTGCGGTTGAGCCCGATGCGCATCGTCGGGCGCTGGCCGCCCGGTTCGGTGCCACGACCCTTGTCCAGGCTGATTCGACAACAATTGCCGCACTCACCGATGGACGGGGGGCTGATATAGTGGTTGAAGTGAGCGGATCGCCGACTGCGTTACAACAGGCAATTGATCTAACAGCGGTAGAGGGGCTGGTGGTGGTCGCGTCGTGGTACGGGCAAAAACCGGCATCGCTGATCCTGGGCGGACACTTTCACCGTGGTCGGGTACGCCTGCGCTCATCGCAGGTTGGTCGGCTGGCCCCAGAGACGCTGCCACGCTGGGATTATGCGCGGCGGAGCGCTACCGTGATGAACCTCTTACCGCGCCTATGCCTGAACGAGTTGATCAGCCACCGCATTCCTTTTGCGCAAGCCGCAGCAGCGTATACCCTGCTAGATCAGGCAGCGCCAGGGCTGGTGCAGGTAATGTTGACGTATGCGGAAGCCGCACCACAAACGTGAACGGTGGGAGTGGTGTGCCCGCAGGAATCGCTCTCGTTCCCAGGCCACGCTGGTGTGGTGAACAGCCGCTGTGCAGCGAACGAAAACTATCGTCTGTAAGGATGTGATACATCCCAATATACACGGGCCAGTAGAAGATGGCCCGGATTTCTGGGAAGCGAAGACCTCACGCTCTGTGCAAAGGAGACACATATGTACGAAGTCGGCGTCATTGCCCAGTTTGAAGCGGCTCATCGTTTGGAAGGAAACTTCGGCCCGGCCACCCGGATGCACGGACACACCTACCGGCTAGAGGCGATTGTGAGCGGGGAGCGTCTGCAAGCGGACGGCACGCTCTTCGACATTACACGCCTGCAAGAGGCGGTCAACGCCATTGTTGCCGACCTGCACTACCGTGATTTGGGTACCGTTGCCGGTCTGGAGAACGTGAACACCACCGCTGAAAACGTGGCGCGCTATTGCTGGGATCGGATTGCGGCTGCCATTCGTGGATTTAGTTTAATCACGCTCACCGTGCGCATCTGGGAAAATCCGCAAGCCTTCGCCAGTTATCAGAGCAGGCTGGAAGGATGAAGGTATGGTCTTGCGCATTGCGTTTCTCACGGTCGGCGATCCGCAACGGCGTACCGGTGGCTACCTCTACCATCGCGAGGTCTTTCGGTGCTGGCAGGCTCGCAATCAACCGGTCGAGGAGATCGTGCTGGGACCGGCAGATGTAGCCGGACAGATCGCGGCCAGCGACCGTGCCGGCAAACTGGTTGAAGCAGGCCGCTATGATGTGATTGTTGTTGATGCGCTGGCGCGTGCTGTCGTGGCACCCTGGATTGCACACTGGCAGAGGCTACGTCCGGTGGTGACGCTGGTTCACGAACTACCGACAGTTGCCGGAGCAAGCGATCCGCGTGAGCACACATGGGAGCAGATGCTACTGCGGACTGATGCGCTGGTTGCAGTCAGCGATGATGGGGCTAACATATTGATTGCGCACGGTGCTGAACCTGCCCGCATTCACATTGCTGCTGGCGGTTGTGACCGTCTTTTGAGTCGGATGCCGACAGTCGAGGCGCGGGAAGAGCTGGTTATCGCCGTCGCCCAATGGATTCCACGCAAAAATCTGGCTCATCTGGTACGGGTGTGGGGGCAGGTAGCAGAGCATCCCTGGCGGCTGGAGCTGATCGGTGAAAGTGATGCCGATCCGGTGTATGCCGGCGAGGTCTGGCAGGCCATCCAGCGCTGTCCGGCCAACGTGATTGTGCGTGGCGTCCTTGCAGATGACGAACTAGCCGAACGCTATGCACGGGCCAGTCTGTTTGCCTTACCTTCGCGATTTGAAGGGTATGGATTGGTCTTCGCCGAAGCGTTAGCCTGTGGATTGCCGGTGATCGCCGGCGCAGTCGGGCCGGTACCAGCCGTGGTTGGCGCCGGTGGGATGCTCGTTCACCCCGATGACGAGCAGGCACTGAGCGTTGCCTTACGCACTGCAATGAGCGACGCACACCTGCGTCAGCAGTTGAGCACTGCCGCCCGGCAACGAGCAAATACACTCCCACGCTGGCAGGACACTGCCCAACACCTCTTACACGCCATCGAATGGGCATACGCGCAGCGACATCGCGTATCAACCTGACAAAATCGTCATCTTGCTCCCCTTGTGAGACCTTCTCTCGCATGCTACAGTATCTGGCGGTGTCAACCCTGGACGCCTGCAGTTATCGTAACAAGGGAGCAATTTCAATGACTGGAAAAAAAGCAATCCTCTCTCTGATCACCACCGCCCTTGTTCTGTTGCTGGCAGCCTGTGGTGGTGGCGCAACCAGCAGTTCACAGCCCACGCCAACGACCGAAGAAGCCCGCCCAACCCGCACCCCTCGCCCCACTGGAAATGACACATCACCTACTACTGCGCCGACCCCTGCTCCGGAAACTGCTCCGACCATCGCTGCCACTACACCGTCCACCAGTAATACCGGTAATACTGTCGAGCAACCGCCAGTATTGAGTACAAACGCTGACCTGACGGCACTGGGTAATGTGCAGATAGAGATGAAGCTGGAAGGAACATCACAGGAATCTGGTCAGGAGGCAGTACCGTTCAATCTGGTGATGCAGCAAATCATCCTCGCCAATGGTGATCGCCGTCTCACGATGGAAAACACATCGCCTGAATCCGGATTAGTTCGCGTTACCAGCGTTCAGGTTGGCGGTCAGGTGTACCAGTATGTAGAAGACAGCAATCAGCCCTACTGTATGTCCATGGGGAACATCGATCTGTTCAGTGGGAGCATGCTCACTCCCGACGCACTGATCGGTAGCATCCCAGACGTACAGCTCGTTGAGCGAGGGGTGCAGGTCAACGGTTTTTCCACTGATCGCTACACCTTTACTATCAATGAACAGACCCCCAATTATCAGGGTCAGGCCAAAGGCGAAATCTGGGCTGCCCAAAATCCGGCAGTTGTCGTACGGCATATTGGTGAATTTACCGGCACAATCACAGGTGTTACTACGGAAGAAGGTGGAGCACCGCTCCCCGACCAACTGGGCAATATCCGTTGGGAATACAACGTCACCCAACTGGACGACAATACCAGCATCACCCTTCCCGAAACCTGTGCTCAGCAGCAGGCCGCAGGCGCCGAAATTCCCCTACCGGCGAATATCAGCAACAGGGTTCAGATGGGCGACCTGATCAGCTTTGAAACCACCGAGCCACCGGATAACATTGTCTCCTTCTACCAAACCGAGATGGTGGCCCAGGGCTGGCAGGCTGGCGAAGTCAGTCAATACGGCAGCGATTACCAGCTTACCTTTAGCAAGGATGGGCGTAATGTAAGCATTCTTATCTCGGTGGTTAATAATAAGACCAGCGTGATCATTATGCTCGCCTCATCGTAAGGTGCAACCCATACGCAGGGAAACCTGTGGTCATCGTCAGCACAACTGAACGTTACGCCAAACCACTGCTCCAAGCGGGCGAAGCCACCACCTTCGCCCGCCCTTCGTTACCTGTATCAGCACACATTCTGTTTCATGAGCGGCTCACGAATTGCAGTACCAGGCATGAGAATACTTGAGTACTATTGCCAATTTTTATCGGTAATAGTAATATATTTCGTTGTATACACCACTGTATTCATGCCACCACATTGAAGCAAGGAACACTCAGCGTATGGTATGATGAAAAAGGGTATGGATTTATCGTTGACCCTGATAACGAAAGAATATTCGTTCACATTACCGCCTTTGGCCGCATTCCCCGTCGTCCAGTCGTAGGCGACACGATCTTCTACACCACCACTATTGATCGAGATGGCAAAATCCGCGCCGATTACGCCTGGATTGAGGGCTTACCTGCTCCCCGCCGTAGATCGTATGTTCATCAACACCACAAAAGGCCAGCCCTGGAGCCTCACCGATGTTGTGTTGCTGTTGACGGTTATTGTGCTCTTCTTTGTGGCGGGAGGACTCTTTACAGTTGCCTTTGCGGGCGATACTGTCACAACAACCGTGGCCCAAATCTTTGCCAAACGTCCCGGCCCGCCTGAGTGCGTCATCAAAGGCAACATCTCCATCGAAACCGGTGAGAAAATCTACCATCTGCCCGGTATGAGAGATTACGCCAGCACCCGTATTCGTCGGCGAGCGCTGGTTCTGTACCGAACAGGAAGCGATTGAAGCGGGCTGGCGGAGAGCGGGGAGGTAGGAAGCCCCGTATCCTGGAAAGCGGCTGACAATTCTCTTGTATCGGGTGTGAGTCGCTCTTGGTGGGGTGTAGTGAGGGGAGCAGAGTCCGGGGAGTGTGCGCTGGAAGCGTGCGCTCCCAGAGATGGAAGCGTGCTGTGGTGAGGAGACATGGGAGCAGAGGCGTGTGTTCCCAGCGAGGAATAGAACCTATTTCAAAAAAACATCTCCCATTGTTGACCGATTCCATAATCGTGACGAGCACACCCAGCATCTGCGTGTCCAGCCGGATCAACGACGTGACACGCACCGGATCGTAAGCACGGCTGGCGCGGCAGCATGGCTGCCGCACTCCAAACGTTACGCCACGTGCATGACAGGCGAGTAAGGCACCTAATCCAATGAGTAAGGGCACTGGCGATGATCGT
>NZ_DAOTZQ010000094.1:0-32564 GCF_034434295.1 Chloroflexus sp. | reverse complement strand
CAGTACAAGCCACCAATTGGACGAGGACGTGTAAAGCGCATCGCCATCCATCTTTGCCACGCCCTCGCTCCCACAACCAGAACCCGAATCACCCGCTTCGAGCGCAGATCGGCGATCTGCGCCGGGTTTCGGGCTTGGCCAGCGAATGCTGCCCGGTGGTGCTGGTCAATCGTGCCGCCTGTCACAGCTCGTACCGTTGCCCTGCACCAGCCGCGCCGTGCTCCCCATCCAGTTCCGGGCAACGTATGGGTGCGCCGCGGTTTCATCACTCTTGCCAGTACAAGCCACCAATTGGCCGAGAGCGTGGAGAGCGCATCGTCATCCATCGTCGCCACGCCCTCGCTCCCAGAGCCGACAACTAAATCACCCGCTTCGAGTGCAGATCGGCGATCTGCTCGTCGCTCATGCCGAGAATCTCTTTCAACACCTCTTCCGTATGCTCACCGAGTTTCGGACCGAGCGAGCGAATGCTGCCCGGTGTCTCCGAGAGCTTCGGCACCACATTCGGCATGATCAACGTCTCCCCCAGGTCTTCAGCATCAATCGCAACCAGATTACGGCGTGCGTGGACGTGGCGATCACCGAAGAAGTCAGCGATGTCGTTCAGCGGTGCCGCCGGGGTAGCCGTGGCGTAACAGCGCTCAAGCACTTCAGCGCGGGTCAGCGAGCTACACCAGTCACGCACAATTTCGTTCACATCACTGGCATGCGCCAGCCGTACTTTCTGGTCGCCATAGACACTCGACGACGCCAGTTCGGGGCGTCCCATCGCATTCGCCAGGCGGGCAAACAGCTTATCGGTCGCACACGAGATCGCCACCCATTTCCCATCTTTGGTTTGGAAATGGCCGTGAGGACAGGCAAACTCGTTGTAGTGGGAACCGTGGCGTTCACGCACCTTGCGATACATCCCGTAGGCCGGTACCAGCTCATCGCTACAGCGGAAGACCGATTCGTAGAGGGCGGCATCAATGTACTGTCCGCGTCCGGTCTGATCACGGTAACGCAGCGCCAGCAGCACACCGATACAGCCGTAAAGACCGGTCATGTAGTCGGCGAGCGTCGTTGACCCCGGCGTCACCGGTGTTCCTTTCGGCATCCCGGCCAGATACGCGATGCCGCCGACGGCATGGGCAATCCGGGCGAACCCCGGTCGATCACGGTACGGTCCGGTCTGCCCATACCCGGTGACCCGCAACATAATCAGGCGCGGGTTGATCTTGCTCAGCACATCCCAACCCAACCCCCATTTTTCCAGCGTACCGGGGCGAAAATTTTCGCACAGCACATCGGTATGGGCGATCAGCTCTTTGAAGACCCGTGCCCCTTCGGGATGTTGCAGGTTGAGCGTAACCGAACGCTTGTTACGCGACTCACTCAGCCAGGTCAGCGTATCGCCGCGTGCGGTCGGCGTCCCAAAGCGGCGCAGCGCATCACCACCGATAGGATGTTCTACTTTCAACACATCGGCGCCGAATTCGCCCAACATGGTCGCACAAAAGGGCGCAGCGATCACCGTCGCGGCATCGATAACGCGAATTCCGGCCAGCGGCAACGTTGTGGTCGTTCCATCCATTGCCTTCACCTCATCAGGTATTGTTACAGCATATGTGATCGGGATGGCTAAATAATCTTGCGACTGCGCAGATGCTTGATCTCTTCGGCAGAAATATCGAGCAGCTCGCGCAACACCTCATACGTGGCATTCCCCAGCGGTGGGCCGAGGTTGGTCACCCGTCCCGGTGTTTCTGATAGTCTGGGGATCACGTTCGGAACCACCACTTCGCCGATACCCTCGGCTTCGATACAGGCAAAGTTACCGCGAGCCAGAAAATGTTCGTCGTTGAACATATCGGCGATGCTGTTGAGTGGGCCAACGGGAACTTCTTTCTCCAGACAACGCCGCATCACCTCGTCGCGCGTCAACGAACCGACCCATTCAATCGTGATCTGGTTCACAATGTCGCGTGCTGCCAGCCGTTTGCGTTGATCGCCGTACAGTTCCGGCGAAGCCAGTTCCGGGCGCTCCATTGCTTCGGCCAACCGTTCAAACATCTTGTCGGTGGTACAGGCAATCGCAACCCACTTGCCATCCTTCGAGCGGAAATGACCATGCGGAACGGCAATAAAACTCCCGGCCCCTTCGCGTTCACGAATCTTGCCGAACAGACCATAAGCCGGCGCAATCTCATCCAGAATCCTGAAGACCGCTTCGTAAATCCCGACATCGATCAACTGCCCGCGTCCGGTCTGCTCTTTGTGGCGCAGCGCGATCAAAATCCCGATGGCCCCGAACAGGCTGGCGATATAGTCGCCGAGCGGTGCCGTTCCCGGCAAGACCGGCGTTTCGCCGGGAAACCCGGCCAGGTACGAAAGACCACTAAAGGCGTGGGCGATATGGGCAAACCCCGACCGCCGACGGTACGGCCCGGTCTGACCATAGCCCGACACTCGCAGCATAATCAGGCCAGGGTTCGTCGCCTGCAAAACAGGCCAGCTCAAGCCCCATTCTTCCATCGTACCGGGGCGAAAGTTTTCAATCAGAATGTCGGATTTCGCGACCAGCTTCAGAAAGAGAGCAACGCCCTCTTGCTGGCGCAGATCAATCGTGACCGACTTACGGTTACGGGCCTCGCTCAGCCAGGCCAGCGTGGCATCATGGCGGGCAGTTGCGGTGCCGAAACGACGCATCGGATCACCAGCCAGCGGGTGTTCGACCTTGAGAATTTCGGCGCCAAACTCACCCAGGATAGAAGCAGCATACGGGCCGGCCAGAAAATTACCTACATCGATAACCCGAATACCACTCAACGGCAACTGTTCCTGACCGGTACCCAGAGCGCTCATCGGATCACTGTCTGGTGGCCTTGATTCTGCGTGTACTGATGGTTCTTCTCCTGTGGGGGGTATCTCGCTTGTCCCGGTGACCTGTCCTTCTAACACCTTCGTTGGCTGACTGGTTGATCTGGTCAGGCGTGACGCTTTTGCCATTCCTCTTCCCTCTCCTTGCCGTAAACAAAAAGAATACCCGCAGCCACCATTGGCTATGCATGAGGCCACCATGGCCGCAATGGCTCATCCAAAACATGGATCATGGAGTCGTGTATTCATACCATAGCATAAAAGCGAAACATGCGCAATTGTCGGTTTCTAAGAGTTAACTATGAGTTAATGTTAGTAAATACTTGCACCTCCTGCACAATTTGCGATGGTTATACGTGGGTTATGCATAGTATAATAGACCTGTTCCACGTACCAAACGTATCAATATTGCAAACAAGGAGGTCAACCGACCATGAGTAGCGCAGATTGGATGGCCTGGATTGGGCGTACTGAGCTGGTGGAAGATGATATTTGTCTGGCCCAGGCGATTGCCGCAGCAGCAACACTTGAACCGCCATCGGGAGCGCCAACTGCGGATAGTCCGCTTCCTCCGCTCTGGCACTGGTTTTACTTTCTGCCCCGTGCTCCACAATCACAGCTTAGCAATGATGGTCATCCACAGCGTGGTGGCTTCATTCCACCGATTCCTTATCCACGCCGCATGTTTGCCGGTGCCCGCATCCGCTTCCATCACCCGCTGCGCATTGGCCAACCGGCACGCCGTGAAGGCGTGATCCGCAACATTACTCAAAAAAGTGGTCGTAGTGGACCGCTAGCGTTTGTGACGGTTGGCTACCAGATATACCAGAATGAGATACTTTGCATCGAAGAAGAGCAAGATATCGTGTACCGTGAACCGGGTGCACCGGTAGCGGCTCCCACGCCGGTAGAGTTACCACCAGCGAACGATGCGATCACTCGTACTGTTGTGCCCGATCCACGCCTGCTCTTCCGCTTCTCAGCTCTCACCTTCAACGCACACCGGATTCACTACGACCGACCATACGCTCAGCACGAAGAGGGCTATCCGGGCCTGGTCGTTCATGGCCCCCTGGTAGCAGTCCTACTGATGGAACTGGCCCGCCACCATACATCTCGCCCGATTGCTGGCTTTTCGTTCCGCAGCCAGGCCCCACTCTTCGATCTGGCCCCCTTCCGCCTGCTGGCCCGCCCCAACGGCGACCGCATCGATCTGGAAGCACAGGGTCCCGATGGAGCAACGGCACTCAGTGCGACGGCTGAGTTGGGAGGATAGGAGATAGGAGATAGGGGATGGGAGGGAGGAGGCAGAGATGAGGAAAGAGAAAAAAGCAGGAGGATATTGCAACCGGTCGCCCCGCACCAACCTGCCGGGTCAGGTGAGGCTACGCACCGGCGTGCCCGGCCTCTTCCCCACCGCCGCCAGGCCAGCTCCGCTGGGGCTTCCACGTCGTGAGGTAGGGTTTCAACCCGCTAAACCGTGAACCCGCCAACCCGCCGGCTGACCGAACCCGCCATCCCCTACCCGCCACCAGGCTAGAACTTATTGCATAAAAGCTGTGCGGTCGTGCGCCCAGACAATCGCACAGGCTTATGCACGCTTGTCAGTCACCAACGACAGCATATCTTGATCCCGGACTGGATTGAGCGCCTTGCCCGCTCATCATGCCCGTGTCGTGCGGTGTGGAGTGCGGCAGCCACGCTGCCGCAGCAGCCACGCTCACGATCCAGCACGTGGCACACCGCTCCCCGTCCTGGTCACCGGGGTGCTGGATGGGGTGCCTTCCTCGCTCATCATGCCCGTGTCGTGCGGTGTGGAGTGCGGCAGCATAGCTGCCGCAGCAGCCGCGCTCACGATCCGGTGCGTGGCACACCGTTGACAACACCATCATGGAATTCGGTCAGTAATGATGAAATTAGGTTCTAATAGCCTTGCACACTCGGCGTGCGCGTGTCACAGCATTTGGCGGGCAACCCTCAGTCAAAATGCGCTGGCTAACACGCCTTACGCCGCATCACAATACCCTGGAATATCCCGCTGATTTCCCTTCCTTCACACGTGTTCAGGCGCAGACAGCATCGATGAGTAAATGCCTGCGGAATATTGTGAACGTGGGCACCAGTTTACGAAACCGATTATTACCCTTTGCAATCAGCTATACGCCACACCATTGCACTGGTTGATAGCAGATGGATCAGGCGACAATTCCTGGTTGTTATATCTTAACAAATATTCTCTGAGGTAATGATTATAATTCAAACATCGTAATTTGAGATACGAATAAACAAATAAAAACAATAGTAAGAAAATATTTTTACTAGAATATTTTTTAGTACATAAACTTATTGATTTTGGTGCCTTATACATCTTTCCTGGTTATAGTTTTATCGGGGTGACGTTTATCAAATCTCAGCCTGCGCTGAGGGGAATTCCGTTACCCATGTTCGTCCCGTCATCAGTTCCCCTATTTAATCGCATCTGACACAGTTGGATCACAAAACCATCGTGAGGAGGGCTTTGCATGGAACCGGAAATGCAAGCGTTTGTCGATTCGTTGCGCCACAACCTGACCGCCGAGGATGTGGTCAACCTCGAAGCCTGCATGGATTGCAAGATGTGCGGCGAGGCATGTGCATGGTACCTGGTGACCGGTGATGAGAAACTTCATCCCACACATAAGACCAGTCTGATTCGCCAGATCTATCATCGCTATATGACGGTGGAGGGGCGCATTGGGGGTGTATTGGGGTTAGTGCCAACTCCCACGGTCGCCGATTTGCGAGAAAATATGCAATACTTCTGGGCGTGTACTGCCTGTGGACGTTGTACACTGGCCTGTCCATCCGGGATTAGTATTCGCCGGATTGTTCGCCTGGCCCGCGCCGCATACGCCGATTCTGGTCTGAGTCTCGCCAATCCTACCATTCGGTCAATTATCGAACATACTGATCGACATCGACACAGTTTTGGGTTAACCATGCCCCAGGTCATCGGTCGCGTCGGTCTGTTTTTGCGTAGCGAGAATTTGGAGGTGCCGGTTGACGTGCATGGTGCTGACATGCTCTTTGTGTGCCCGGCAGCCGGTAATACGAAAATTCCTGATTACGGAATTAAACTTATCAAAATTCTGAATGCGGCTGGTGTGAGCTACACCATTTCGCCCTATGTGATTGATACCGGCACTGAGATTGACCATATCGCTGTTCATCATAACCTTTCAAAGCAAATGTTAGAAGATTGGGAACAGGAAGCGGATCGGCTGGGCGTGAAGAAAATTCTGCTCGTAGAGTGTGGCTGCGATACCCGTACCCTTTACGCCGAAGCCTCTGAAACCCTGGGTCGGCCTTTCCGTTATCCGATTGTTAGTGTTGATGCGCTGATGCTTGAGTTGATCAAGCAGGGACAGCTACCGGTTGAAAAGACTCACCTGAAGGTGACACTGCACGATCCCTGTTATGCGACCCGTCTTTCTGGTTTAGGCGATCTGTCCCGTGAATTATTACATCTCGTCACCGACAATTTTATCGAGATGACTCCCAACCGCGAACACAATTATTGCTGCAATGGTGGTGCCGGTGGGATGCGATTACCGGAAAACACCGAGACTCGGCGCAAGATTTCGATTCTGAAGGCCAACCAGATTCGCGCCACCAATGCTGTATACGTGACATCACCGTGCGTGGTGTGTACGCTGTCACTGGAAGATACCTGTCAAACCTACGGCTTGTCACCGCAAGGCGAACGCATGGCATTAGTGTTGTTTGAGGTTGTTTATGCCGCAATGGAGCAGGCGCTTGCCAAACGAGGTGAATTGGATCGGATGCGCATTCCGGCCGAATTACAGAATCGCGATCACGAGTTTTTCGTTGCGCACAGTATTGAGGGTCGCCTGTCAATGTTGATGCAGCTTCCCGAATTTCCAGCCCTCCTCGATTGGCTTGAGCAAGATGATATTGTCAGACGATTCAGCAAGGATCATCCTCACGTGTACGAACTGTTACAGGCATGGCGTGAAGTCGTAACCGCACCAAAACAGCGCTCAACCGCCGTCGATTAGTATGTTCGCTATTCGTAAATAGAGGTGTTCTATGCTTATCACGTTACTGAATATTATTGCCCCAATTGCAATAACCGTCTTCGTGATCGGTGTTGGCTTACGGCTGGGCCGATTCGTTCGGGCATTACTGACGAAGCGCCGTTTTCGGGGCATATCACCAACATTCGAGTCGCCACCGCCACGCCTGGGCTTTTGGCCGTCATTAGCTGCGGTTCTCTTCGGGCCGTATCAGCACTTTTATCGTCGCGCCAATCCCGTTTGGGGACGAGGCTACCTGGCTTATCACGTTGCGATTATCACTGAGGTGATCGGGTACTCGATTTCGGCACTCATCGTCTTCGGAAACATCTTACTCGGTCGGCCGATACCGGATGTGGCGTTACACCTTGAGCACAGCTTCAACTATACGCCGGCCAATCTGCTGGCTATTATCTTCGGCAATGGCGAAGAGCTACAATCACGCTTTCTTTTCGGTGATTTTGCTCCCTACTTTGTGGGTATTACCTGGGTGGCAGTCATGTTCGCCGTTATCGGTAATCTTCATCTGATGATGGTTTTACTCCGCAGATGGAGCGGCGCGGTAGTGAATGATATTGATCCTCCGGCCCATCGTATTCGTACTCCAGGACGGCGACCGTTTGATCGGGTCTTGATTCGGACAATCATCTTCTGCATTATCTGGACAGAATTGCTGGCCCGGTTGCAGCTCGTTCCCGGTATCGTGTATGTTCACAGCCTGCTCGGTCTGGCCTTGTTTACCCTGTTGCCCTTCACCTACCTGTTCCATATGGTCTACAACTTCCTGGCGATCTTCTACGCAACCCGACGGCGCATGGCGCGTACCATTGCGTAGCTGATGTTTTCAACGGGCAACACCTGCAATACAGGTGTTGCCCGCTGTACGCGAGGAATCCTGTTGGTGTCTGCGCGGGCAAAAGCTGTTTCTACCCCTCCTCACACACCCGTCCGGCACCAGCGTAAATATTGAACGAGCTTCCCCGCAGAAAGCCGATCAGGGTCATATTAAAATGCTGGGCCAGGGTGACCGCCAGGGTCGAGGGTGCACCAACGGCGGCGACAATCGGAATCTGGGCCATCAGCGCCTTTTGCATGATCTCAAAGCTGGCCCGGCCACTCACCAGCAGTACGGATCGCCGCAGCAGTTCCAGGCGACCGCCGAGCAGATGATCGCCGATCAATTTGTCAACGGCATTGTGTCGGCCAATGTCTTCGTGGAGAGCGTAAATTTGACCGTCAAGCGAGATGAGGGCGGCAGCGTGTAAGCCACCGGTTCGGCTGAAGAGTTCCTGTGCCTGCTGTACCCGTTGATCGATCCCGGCCAGCACCGAGCAATGGACCTGCAGGGTCGGATCGTTGATAAGCGGTGTGCAGCCACGTATCCGCAGGGCTTCCAGCGACATCTTCCCGCACACGCCACACGATGACGAGACGAAGAAGAGGCGGCGGATATGATCGAGGTTGAGGTCAAGCTCTGGCCGCAGCGTGACGATCAGAGTGTTGAACCGCGCCTCTTCATCGAGATCGGCATCAACGCAGTAGCGAATAGTCACGATGTCGTAGCGATCACGCACGATCCCTTCGCCGAACAAAAATCCGGCGGCCAGTTCAACATCGGCGCCCGGTGTACGCATCACTGTCGCCAGTGCAATACTCTGCGAATTACCCGCTGTTGCCAGGCGAATCTCCAGCGGTTCTTCAACAACGACAGTGTCTTTGGTCTGTTGCCAGCGCCCATCGCGTACCTTCAGTATCGTGCGGCGCCGGGTGCTTGCTCGCGTTATCATGCAGTATGCCCCGCGTTAACGCTGCTCCTGAAGCACTGCTTCAGTGATCGGATGGATGCTAACCAGCGCTTTGTAAGCCGGCACACCTGCCCCCGGGTCGCGCTGATGGGCATCAATCAAGACGTTACCCTCCGGCCAGTGAACCTGGATGTTGCCCGATTTGAGCGGTGCAAATTTAATTCGTGCCCGCATCTCACCGGCCGCTGAACGTAAGGTGACCCAATCCCCTTCCCGAACACCGAGTGTGGCAGCGTCAACAGGGTTGATGAGCACATCATCGCGCAACGCACCGTTGAGCGGATCGCGTTCATCGTGGATGAGCGAGTTGAATTGCTTGCCACGGCGAGTCTTCAGCACAAACATACCAGGTGGTAAAGCAGCTTCGGGTGGCATCAGCGGTGTAAAAACCGCTTTTCCACCAGGTGTGGCGAACTGACCATCGCGGCACAGGATGCGCCCACCCCATTGGATATGATCGCCGGCCTGGTGCAAATGCTGAATCCCGTTGTACTCAGGGACAATCCGGGCAATTTCGTTCCGAATCTGCTGACCGTCGGCGAAATGGATCAGATGCGCCTGTTCCGGCTTCGTTCGTTCCGCCACGCTAAGCAAAATCTCCCACTCACTACGCGCCTCGGCAGGTGGTGGAGCAAGGTACGGTGAGAAGATGATTTCGCGTTCAGTTGAGGTTTCGGTTCCACCATCGCGCTGCTCGTAGCGGGTGGCCGCCGGCAGCAAGATGACGGTGTCTGCCGGTTCAACCAGCATCTGCGTGGTGAGCACAATATCCTGGTGTACGCGCAATGCCGGTCGGCTCAGGGCAGTGCGAATGTAGGCGGGATCGGGCATCGTGTCGAGAAAGTTCCCACCCACCGCATAGAAGACATCGAGTTCGCCGTTGTAGGCGGCATCGAGCATGTCGCCACAGCTCAGCCCTTTCCATTCCGGCACTGTGAAACCCCATTGTTCGCCGAGCCAGTGCGCGGTATCGGGTGTGATCGGTTTGCCGCCGGGGAAGGTGGTAGCGGTGCACCCCATCTCACCACCACCCTGTACCCCGCTGTGGCCGCGAATCGGCATCACCCCACAATACTCACGTCCGATGAAGCCACGGGCCAGGGCCAGATTCAGGATCGCTTTCATATTCTCTACCCCGTACTCGTGCTGGGTGATCCCCATGCTCCACACGAATACGGCACTCTTCGCCTGGGCCAGCGCCTCGGCAAAGGCCAGCATCTCGCCGCGCGTTGCCCCACTCGCCCGCTCCAGATCGTCCCACGACTGCTGAGCCAGCGCCGCTTGTACCCCCTCAAAGTTGCGCGTATGCGCGGAAATGAAGTGCCAATCCAGCCAGTTACGCTCGATCAGGTGCTTGAGCGTCCCATTCAGGAAGGCAATATCACCGCCGGTGTGAATCTGGAAAAAGCGATCAGCCATGCGGGTGCCGAACAACGCACTTTCAAAGACACTTGGCACCCAATAGCGTTCCAGACCCGGTTCGCGGTAGGGATTGATGACGAAGATACGGGTGCCGTGTTGTTTGGCATAGTAGAGATATTTGGTCGTTACCGGCTGATTGTTTGGCGCATCACTGCCGATGAAGATCAGCAGATCGGTGCCAATCCAATCACGGTAGCTACAGGTTGACGCGGCTACCCCCAACACCTGCTTCATCGCCGTGGTACTCGGCGCATGGCAAAGACGGGCAGCGTTGTCAACGTTGTTCGTACCGAGAAAGCGCGCCACCTTCTGCGCTACGTAGTAAGTTTCATTCGTAATCCCGCGTGATGTCAGGTAAAACGCTATCCGGCGTGGATCGGTGTTGCGCAGCCGGGCAGCAATCTCGTTGAGCGCATCATTCCAACTGATCCGCCAAAATCCGGCTTCTCCGCGTCGGCGCAGCATCGGATACGGAAGACGGCCCAGAGCGCGTAGTTCACGTCCGTTCAGGCGTTGTAAGCCGGCTACATCATGCAGATGACGAATGTCGAGCGGTGGCATCGTGTTTAAACGCAGCAGATTGAGCCGCACCGTGCAGAGATGCACGCCTTTCATGGTGAAATCGCGCAAACCGGTTGTCCCCAACGCGCAACCGTCGCAGACACCTTCGTGCAAGATACGCCATGCTTTGCCGAGATTGTCGCGATTTTCCCAGATAGTGCGCACGATCTCCCAGTAGTGGTTCGGTTTGACATGGCCCAGACCGTTGGGTACCAGACTAACCCACGTTGCGGGATTCCAGCTCCGTCGCTTCATACTGCCTCCTCGCGGTTTACCTTGTGAGGGGATACTAAGGGTATTGTACCAGCAAATACGCGCACGGTGGTAATGCTTGCCGAAACAAATAAAATCGTGCGCAATCGCCGTTGGTGACACCAGGCGTTCCGCGAGATGTTGGATAGCGTGTCATGCCTTCTAACCAGATGTGATACGACACGCCGTGATAGCAGTGCTGTTGTGGTGACTCCCGCGCCTGTAACCTCCGATCCTGTGCGGTGCGAAGATTACCAGTCGGTCATAGCAGTGCTGTTGTGGTGACTCCCGCGCCTGTAACCGGAACGATGACCCTTACGCTGAGTCAATGGTCTCTCGTGTAGACTGAACAGCGAGCGACAATGTCGGAGCCGGCGCACCACATATCCCACACCCCGGCGGATCACCGGTTGCCGGCACCCACAGATTGCAATGCGGGCAATGAAAACTGAGCACCCGCGGCACCGGCGTTGGGGAAACGGGAAGAGGTCGCAATGTAGTTCGTAAACCGGCGTGGTCGACAGCACCGAGCAATGTCGCTTGTTCGACCCGATCACCGGCAAAGAGCAGGTCAAGCACCATGCCCGGTGCCAGTAAATGGCGAGCGGTGATGTTTACCAATGCCGCATCATCAATCGTGATCGTCTGCTCTGGGCCGTGATCCGGCCACGGTTGTACCGCCAGCGTGACGGTCTCGCCAGCAAAGAAACCGCCGACATTCAAAACTTCTCGAATCACAACCCGCATGAAGCTATCTCCTGTGCCGAGTCGGTCATCAGACCAACCACACCCATGACCCGTTATGGATGCCTCTCTTACAACCCGGCAATCTTCGTCGCCACCGATTGCAAAGCACCGGTATCATCTTCAGTCAACCCGATCTCGGCCATCGCCTGAGCTGCCGCTTGCACCAACAACGACGCCGGTGCGGCAGGTTGGGGTGTTGGACGCGGCGGTGTTGTATCTGTTTCAAACACCGGGGTCGGGTCCCAAAGCGGATGCGAGCGAATGCGTTGTGGTGGCGCCCAACCATACACCTTTGCCAGAAACTCGATCATCGCCTGTGCTGCACCGGCCAGCGTATGTTCGGTGGCAACATAAGTCCGCGCCCGCGCTCCCAGCGCGGCTGCCAGCGCCGGATCGGTGAGCAGACGCCGACAATAGGCGATAATGAGATCGGTTTCACTCTCGTCAACATCAACCTGCGCCGCTACATCGGGGGGTAATTCGCAAAACGCATCCACGGCGCTCACCAGGGTTGGCTTCCCTGCACCGAGCAGGCGGAGCAGGCTGGCACTGGTTTCGCCAGCGGTAGGATATCGTAGATTCAGGCAGACATCGGTAGCAGCTACGTAGTCCTCAAATTGCGCCCGCGCAACGTAGCCGGTGATGGTCACCGCCTCTTGCAGACCAAGACGCTGGATAACGCCTTTGAGATCATAATTCGGCGACACCGAGCCAACCAGCAGACAATGCACATCAATGCCGTCACGACGCAAGCCGGCCACAGCGCACAGGGTTGGTTCGATCCGCTTCCAGGCGTTGATATGGCCAAAGCTGGCCAGTAGCGGTTGATCGAGTGGTAAACCGAGTCGCTGCCGCGCAGCAATCCGGTCGATTAACGGCGGCAGCGGCACCCCCATCGGCACATAACCACAGAGCAGGTCTGGGCGAGTTGCGGTCACGCGCCGCAACAGGTAATGGCTATGACCGATCACCGCTCTGGCTGCCGCTAACACGTCTTCGTTGCAGGGAAAGGCAAACGCCGCTTCGCTGAAGCGCGAACGGATCATCAGTTGGGCAATATGCTCACCGTCGGCACCGTAGCGCGCACGCATCATGGTCACGTAGCGCTGGACATCGCGCTGAACGTTGGCCGCGTACCAGAGCATGAAGTGATGGAGCACAAAATCGTGCAACACTATCACGCCGGGCACGCGCTGCGCCATCCGCCAGATACCGGCGTGGGCCGGACTGTTGCCCATATGATAGATGATCGCATCGAACTGTCCACGCCGGGCCATGCGTTCAAGCTGGCGTATCGGCTTGATCGGGAAGTGTTTCGCCAACAGAGGATTGGTTGGACGTAAACCATCTTCAACGAAGAGCGTCAGTGCGGCATACTGCGCAAGATACGGCAGCAGCTCCTCACTGTAATCAGAGATCCCTGAAGGAGCGGGATTGACCGGTGAGCAGTAGGCAATGCGCAACATCATGCTCGTTCCACCAATGCCGCCACCAGCTCGCGACAGAAGGCCGGAATATCGGCTACAACACGTCCCCACACCAGATGACCATCACGGAACGCGGCTTCATCAACCCATAGCGCACCAGCGTTGATCAGATCGTCTTTGATGCCGGTTGAGCCGGTAGCCGGACGACCACGCACGATACCGGCAGAAATCGCGATGGAACCCCCGTGACAAATGATCCCGATCACCTTCCCGGCGGCGTCCATTGCCCGCACCAGATCGGTTACCACCTGATAGCGACGCAATTTATCAGGTGCCCAACCACCGGGGAGCACAAGACCAAACAAATCATCGGCGCACAATTCGGCAATTGTCGTGGTTGGCGTAATCTCTAACCCATTCTTTCCCCGCACCGGATGCAGATCGAGTCCGGCGGCCAGCACCTCTGCCCCTTCTTCCTGCAAGCGCATCAACGGCACGTAGAACTCAAGGTCTTCTACCCCTTCTGCCAGCAGAATAGCGATCGGTTTTCCTGCCAGTCGCATAGCGGTTCTCCCTCGTCAGTGTAAGGGTCTATCTCAAACCCATGGATACTTCATTATTCAGGCAAGATCTAACGACCCGTCTCAACCAGTATAGCAACTTCCCTATTCCCAGACATCAAGCTGAAGACAACGACCTGCCAGCACCCGGCCATTGCCGCACACAGTTGCCGCCCGCCGCCTTTGCAGCGTACAAGGCTTCACCGACGCAATTCATCAATTCGACTGCATTGCGTGCATCACGCGGGAACGAGGCTAATCCGATAGAAATTGTTACCTGAAGATCAAGAGTACCGGGGCGAATGACCGATTCCACTACCGACAGCCGCCACTGCTCTGCACGCTGCAACGCTGTTTCAGGAGCCACCCGTGGCAAGACCAGAAGCAGTTCATCACTACCATAGCGGCAGAAAATGTCACCGCCACGCACCTGACGCCCAATCAGGCCGGCCAGGTGTTGGAGCACGGCATCACCGAGTGCACGACCAAATTGCCAGTTCACTTGTTCGAGCTGGTCAATATCGATGAGCGCAACACTCAGCACAATCTGTTCACGGTCGGCCCGGCGCAGTTCGCGATCAAGCGTCTCGTTGAGATAACGCCGGGTATACAGACCGGTGAGTGGATCGCGGATCTGCTCGTTCTGCAATCGCACTGTCAATGCCTGCACCTGCGCACGTGCTTCAGCCAGGTGTTGGCGACGGGTCTGATCAATCTGCCAGCGAATGTTTGCTGACGTTATGGCCCGCGTCAGACACAAAGGCTGTAACTCGGCGACGGTCAATACTTCATGCACACCCATCTGCAATACGTGAGCAACGCCGGCAGTATCAACCACCACTCCAACCAAAGGCACCTGTTCGGCATATGCTGCCAGCCCTTCAGGTATCTGCTCGCGCAGATCGATCAGGTTAGGTTGACCGGGTGTCACTGTGGAAGCCGCTACTATCTGCCAGCCAGAACCCAGGCGGGCACTGAGTTGAGTAATCAGTGAGCTATCAGTCGTGATAATCGGTAGAAATGAAACGGCTGATGCCATACAATGCCCCACAGTCTATGAACTATGACAACGATAGCACAACTCGCCACGACCGACAAGCAGGGGCGGATTCAGAACCCACCCCTACAGATGGTAAATCCCTGCCTCGGACATGCGGTGAACCGTGATTATCCACACCCTCTACGATGAATGATGGGCGCTGTCTTGATGATTACAGATGAACGGGTTCTGTAGGGGCGGGTTTTGAACCGCCCCTACAGACGATGCATGCACATGTTCAGATTGCTATACGCGGGATACGGTGAACGAGGAGTATGACAAGGTACGTCTTGCATCGCATGTTATGCTTTGTATTGTTCAGAGATGCACAGACTGCATTCTGCATAGCAACAGAGGTGACCCATCGGTCGCATCTGCTGCTGTGTACACGCGTGACTCAGGGCAAAATATGGAACAACGTCTCAATTTCTCACCTTACGTTCGCTGTGACAGCTGGCGCCGTGCCCAGGCAGCGATCAAGACAAGCGGCAACCAGACCGGCGTCCAGACCAGGAACACAATCACAGCATTTGCCAGAGCCTGGCCGAGCAGGATCAGATTGCGCAGAGCGATACGGGCCACCTCTAGCGGTTGCCAGGCGTCCTCTTCAATGATCGGTGTTGGTGGCGGTACCGGCAGGAGTTCAACCGTAATTGTTGACATTGCCGCGCTCTGTTCGAGATACTGCATCCGACCCTTTATCCGCTCAATCTGCTCCTGAATCTCGGTGAGAGATTGATTCACCATCAGCGCCTCATTAACATTCTGGGCACGGGAGAGCAGATTGAGGAGACGGGCATTCGTCGCTTCAAGGTTCCGCAACCGTGCCTCCAGATCGACGTATTCTTCAGTGACATCGCTGCCACTGACACTACGGCGCAACACGTTGCTGGCCAGACCCTCTGCATCACGCAATACTGCCTCAAAATGCTCAGCCGGCACGCGCAAGACGACCGTTGCCCGTAGCTCTTTCCCGCTTCCATACGTTTCGACACTCGCAACAAAACCGCCAAGTGCTTCTGCTTTTTGCCGTAATGCCTGTTCGGCAGCCAGAACATCGGCGACTTCCAGCGCCATGGAGGCGTTTTTGATGATCAGACGCTGCGCAATCGCCTCACTGCCTGTCGCTGCTTCTCCACTACTTACACCTCCGGCAAACGCAGCGGTGCCTCGTTGGGCAAGAACCGGCGCACCGCTCAACATCGGTTCATGCGTTGGAATCGGCATATACGCTGGTTCTTCCAACATCATTTCTCCAGGCTGACCAAACAACACCACAGCGCCACCAATCAGTAGTACGATGAGCCCGATGATGAATGCGACCCTGAAGCGTTTTAGCCTGTCCATCTTAATCCTCCTGCACGGCATGTACGTTACACCGCTTTTGGAAGATGGACGTAGACGGGATGGTTAAAGTTCCCCTAATATCAAATCTGGCATTATCGAGATATAGCACGCTACCCACCGATCAAAACAGACCCGCCCCTGAGCGCAGACATGCAGCACTGGCGTTCCCGCTCCGCACACCATGGGATCATACACCGGCATGGATACTGGTTCGAGGCGGGCACATATTGGAACGTTTTCGGTTGCAGGTGCTTTGCGGAATAACACGCCAGCATGGATTCCGGTTCGAGGCAGGGTTGCGCGTGGCGCAGGGTTTGGAGTGCGGCAGCGTGGCAGCCGCAGCAGTCGTGCTTACGATCCGGCGCGTGGTGTAGCGGTACACCTACTGGTGATGGTCATACCGGGTGGTCGCGTCGTGCGTAATGGATGGAATGAGTGACTGGAACAGGACGAAGTAAGGTAACACACCGGCGCAGGCTTCCAGCCTGCGCTACGGAAAGCCACCTCGATGCTGCGCTGCCGGCACGGTAGAATGATCTGCCATGGATGTCTCCAGCGATGAAGATTTGATATAAGGCGGGAGGAGCAATCATCTTGCCAGCCGCCAATCCGCCACTCCAGCTATGCAATCAAACGATTCAAACTTATGGCAATGTAACTAAACACTATCACCCCGTAATCGTTAACAGAACACGTATGCAATCAAACGATTCAAACTTATGTCAATTCAACTCGCTTCGCAACCTGCTGCACATTCCCCAGACAACACGATCCTTGTGGATTGCGTATATCACACGCACATTGATCGGCGGCAATACCGGCTTTAATGTCAGCAATTAATGCTGCCCGCTCCTCTGGCGAAGCCTGTTGGATGTCGCCAACCCGATGCTGAAAACAGTAGCACACCAATACATCTGGACGTTCTGGCTCTTTCTGATACACTCGCTCACGGATCTGGTCTATAGTTAGCGTCTGACCATTATCGGCGGCAAAATAGACCACCGGACAATGTTGTGAACGGCAAAACCAGAAGGATGACGCCTGAATCTGGCGCAGGCTAATCGCCACCAGCGCCTTCACCGTCTGCAAATCTACTCGTTTACCAGATGAACCACACGTCGGACATGATGCAGTCTGTCGCTGGGGGGCATTCAATTCACACGTAGCCGATCCTGCTGCCGGCGAACATTCGCATAGTGTAGTCATACCCTTCCTCCTGCACAGGTGTTACTTGATCGCAACAACACCATACACCTTCCAGCAACTGGAAGGTCAAGAGGGATAGATAGTGAAAAAGCATATCGTGTTGCAGATTGTGTGTAAGGATTTGGTGTTTCTTCGTTCAATGTTTTGGAGTACAATAAGCGATGTGTCAGTTCTATTTCTATTGCCGGTAAAGGCAGTTCTCCGAGCACAGGTGATGAACAGCGGAGGTGTGCCCTCTGCACCACACATACATGAGAGAACTCTCGATTGGGAGCACAGGCATGGCGTCTCTTCCCTTCGTGATGATCTATCTCATCCCGGCAATCATCGCGACCGGGCTAGCGATAGTCATGTGGCAACGTCGCTACTATCGAGGAGGACGTCCCTTTACGCTCCTGCTGGCAGCGATTGCCTGGTGGAATCTCTGTCATGCGTTGAGCATTGCCGATACGACATTTGAAGGGACACTCTTCTGGTCATTACTCCAAAATGTGGGGATTGTGCTGATTGGGCCATGCTGGCTCTTGATCGCGCTGGCATACTCTGGAGAGTGGTGGCGCGTTGATCGCCGGATCCGGCGCGGTATTTTCATCCCCGAATTGATTGCGCTGATCTTCGCCCTTACCAACAACCTGCACTACCTTTGGTGGTCTACAGTTGTTGCCGATACGTCACGACCCTTCCTCTGGCTCTCGGTTACCCGTGGGCCAGCCTTCTGGTTTCATAGCGTCTACGCCTACGTCTGTCTGGCGATTGGCATTATCATTCTCTTCCGTGCCTCAGCCCAGGCCCCACCGGTACATCGCTACCATTCCCGGCTAATGCTGGCAGCAGCCCTCATCCCGGCAGTCGGCAACATCGCCTTTCTCAGCGGCCTCAAGGTGCCGTGGAATGATGATCCGACACCGATTTTGCTCCTCATTTCCGCAGCCCTGGCGATGTACACGACAATGCGTTATCAGCTTTTCGATCTGGCGCCACTGGCCGAACAGGAAGTGATTGCCGGACTGCCTGATGGCTTAATTGTGCTCGACAGCCGTGGTCTGGTGGCCGAAATCAATCAGCACGCACCACGATTATTAGGTATCCAAAACGGTCGCTGGATCGGCAAGTCACTGACCAGCCTGATCGTTGATTCACCGTTTGAACGGGATTTACAGCGGCTACTCAACACGCCGGTGACAGGACCAACCCGGCCTGTCATCTGCGAAAATGGCACACAGGCGATTGAAGTGCGCCTCCGCCCACTCCAATCGGCGACTGGCATTGCCACCGGCTCATTGCTTTTGATCCGCGACATCAGTGAGCGTATTCGCGCTGAACAAGAGCGCGCACGTCATATTGCGGCTTTGCGTCTCATCAACAGTATTGCCCGCAGCGCCAACACCGCCCAAGAGACTTCCACCTTGCTTAAGACGATTGCACACATTATCGTGCAGGAGGGTAATTGGGAACGGGTATCGATTGGTCTGATTGATAACGCACAGAACATCCATGTGACGATTGATTACACAGCGGCAGGCTATGGCCGATTACACGATCAAGTGATCAGCGGTGTCGCCGCCAGTACCTTGATCGAGCGAATTCAACATGGCAGACCCGAACTGATCAATTTGAGTGAACTCACTATTACCGATCCACTGGCTGCAACCATGCAGCAAGAAGGGCTGCAATCGTTACTACTGGCTCCCCTGCGTCACGATCAACAGGCGGCAGGAATTTTGGGTCTGGCCTCGAGTGAAACCAAGAGCATGACGCCAACCCTTACTGAACTAGTCATTGCCATTGGTGAATTGATTACCGATGCGCTCATCAGGATTCAGCTCTACGAACAGGTTCAACGTGCAGATCGGCTCAAAACTGGCTTTCTGGCTACCGTTAGTCACGAACTCCGTACTCCGCTTACTACCATCATTGGCTACACCGATATGTTACGCCGTGGTGTCCTGGGTGAAATGAGTCCCGAAGTCCAGGAGACATTGCATTATATGCGCCAGGCCAGCCTCAATCTGATGCGTCTGATTAGCGATATTCTTGAGTTCTCGCGGATGGAAGCCGGTCAGTTGACCATCGATATTGAACCCGTACCGGTGCCGGTCATTGTGCAGAATGTGGTTGGTCAGATGCAACCCCAGATCCGCGAACATCAGCTTCATCTTATGGTCAACATTCCACCTGAGTTACCAATGGTTCAAGCCAATGCCGGTCGTCTCGAACAGGTTTTGATCAATCTCCTGAGTAATGCGATCAAGTTCAATCGCCCGCAAGGACTGATCGAGATCAAAGCTGAGACTCGTGGTGAGTGGGTACGCATCAGCGTGCGCGACACCGGCATTGGGATAGCCCCTGCCGACCAGGAACGGATTTTCGAGGAGTTTGAGCGCGTCAAGCAAAAGAACGGACAGGCAGTCAGTGGGGTTGGTCTGGGACTGGCGATCTGTCGGCGGCTGATCCAGCATATGGGCGGCAAGATCGGGGTCGAGAGTACACCCGGCGAAGGATCGACCTTCTTTTGCGACTTGCCAATTGTGCCGGTATCGCGTACTGTTGGGGCACAGGCCGACGTATGACCGTACCCCCGATTCTGTTTTAAGCCGTCATCTCTCTCGCTGCCAGGCAGCGGCCACTCCTAACGCACCGGGCGTTACCCGGATTGTCGTCGTGGCGGCGATGCGAGCGAACGGGGTGGTTCGACGAACGTCAGCAATGTATTCTCCCACCCTTGGCCCGCCCCACGCACCTTGCTCCCCCTCAGTCGGCGCAGTCGCCTGGCCGCCGGCATTACTGCCGACGCCGGTCGGCTCTTACCCGACCGTTTCACCCCTTACCGGAAATCCGGCGGGACTGTTCTCTGTTGCCGTCTTGCGTCACCGGCAGATTACTCCACCGGTGCCCCCGCTTACTGTTTCGCGGGGCGACCTTCCACACGATGGTGGGCGGGGAGTCGGGAAGTTCCTCTGGGGTCAAACCCAGCGACGGCCCGTCATACGTCGGCGCCATCTGTAAGTATAGCACACCAGGAGCAGATTACCAGTAGCGATTTTCGCTTACATCATATCAAATCTTGCAGGTGTAATTCTGGTGCTGAAGCGTTTCCAGGTGTGCCCGTCGGGTCGTAGGGGCGACGCATGCGTCGCCCCTACGCAGGTCAGGGTCATCGTTGGCCGGTGTGTGATGAATACCCAAGTTGCCACCTATTCTGAGCGCAGGCCACGTGAGGCTGACTGCCAGGATGACCAGCACGATGGTGCACCATCGTGCAAGGTATCTGTATGAATGATGTGGGTAGCAGCCAGTCCCTATAGACGCACTCCGTCACGTACGCCTCAAGCTGACAACTCGGGTTATACCCATCCTTTGTGTCCTCCGTGCCTCTGTGGTGACATACGGTTGCAACTTGGGTTATGAATGCTATCTACCAGCGTAGAATCTCTATCATAACAACATTCGTATCAGTAATCTATGTGCGAAGTGAAGAGTCTGCCTTATCGCTCTGATCAGATAGCAGGACAAACACTATACTTCCACACGATTAGAACCCATTTCAAAAAACATCTCCTGGAAGTTATCTTTTTCATTCCTGACAGACCCTATGATTGTGACGAGCACACCCGGCCTCCCCGTGATCAGTAGGATCAACGGCGTACCACGCGCCGGATCATGAGCACGGCTAGTGCGGCAGCATGGCTGCCGCACTCCAAACGCTGCGACACGCAGATGGCAAGCGGGTAAGGCCACCAATCCAGCGCGTGATGGCACCGGAGATGGTCGGCAGACCTCCTCGCTGCCCCGCAGACAGACTGGAAGCAAGATACTGTCATTGGGGCTGGCAAGCGTGCAAGGAGCTGTGCGGCAGACTCGGAGCACGGCAGCACAGTTTTTAGAAATAAGTTCTAGTATTTTCGCATCACCTTCACGTCAATCCTCACAACCGGCGCTACATATGAAAGCGGTTGAGCAACTCTTGTTTCATGTCCCATAGCCGTTGGCTGAGCGAGACGTGATACACATGCGGATTCATAATGCGCCGCACCCCAAGATCGAGCCGTTCAACATCGGCGTACCGCCGCGCCCGCATCTGCTCGATTGGTTGTGGCTCGATCAGGCGCCGGCCTGCCACCATTGCCGGCTCAAGCAACGGCTCAATCCCGGTCAACTCGTCACGAACAACCACCCGCTGACGGGCGTGATCGCTGGGGTGGCGTAGCCGAATCAGTTCTTCCTGGGTCGGGTCTTCGTTCTCAAGTGCAATCAGGTCGGCGGTGGCCTTGCCCCGACTATCGTACAATCGCCAAACTCGCTTCAGGCCGGGATTGGTCAGTTTGGCTGCACTTTCGGCGATCTTGATTGCGGGCTGCCATTCGCGTCCATCGTGCAACGCCACTAGCTTGTAGACACCACCCAACGCTCCTTCACCATGAGAGGTCACCAGTCGCGTGCCAATACCGTACACCAGACGGCGAATAATCGCATCGGCATCGGCATTGTAGCGTGGCGCTTCCTGAACGATCTGGCTTTGAATCTGCCAGATCACCAGTTCATCGAGGTCATTGGAAAGCACAATAACGGTATCGGGAAACCCGGCCCGATCAAGCATCAAGGCCGTTTGAATTGCCAGATACGCCAGATCACCCGAATCAAGACGCACACCAACCGGTTTGTGGCCTTTCGCCCGCAACTCTTCAAAGACGCGAATTGCATTGGGTAGACCGCTGTTCAGCGTGTCAATCGTATCGACCAGTAACAGACAATCGTCGGGATAAACCTCGGCGTAGGCGCGGAAGGCGTCAAGTTCACTCATGCCGAGAGCCAGAAATGCCTGCACCATAGCATGGGCGTGCGTTCCTTTGGCGGTCTGGCCGACGGTATGGGCCAGACCGACATTCGAGGTAAAATCGGCGCCACCGATCAGCGCGGCACGGGTACCGGCATTGGCGCCCATCCCCTGACCGCGACGCAGGCCGAATTCCAGCACCGTACTGGCACCACTCGCCTCGCGAATACGGCTGGCTTTGGTAGCAACCAGTGTCTGGTAATTGAGATGATTGAGCAGCGCTGTTTCCAGAATCTGCGCCATGAGCAACGGCCCGCGCACAATCGTCATCGGCGCCTGGGCATGCACCACTCGACCCTCCGGTACGGCCCATAGCGTCATCCCACCGAAATGGCCATGCCGACTCAGGTAGGTTAGAAAATCTTCGGCGAAGATCGGGTTACCGGCCCGATTCCGCTGGTTGCGCAATACTTCAAGCTCGGCAGGGCCGAAACATGCCGTCTCCATCCAGTCGAGGAGCCATTCCAGACCGGCGGCAATGCAATACCCGGCAGCGTGCAAACCGTAATTGGGTGGCTGGCGGAAGAAATGATCGAATTGCGCCATGCGTTCGTGAAGGCCCATCCGAAAATAGAGCTGGGCCATCGTCAATTGATACTGATCGGTGAAGAGGATGCCGGTAGCAGTACGCTGTTGGACGTTGTTCATACAAGCCTCGCTGTATAGTGTAAATTATACACTAATATACCAGCGCAGGGCAGAGCTGTCAATAGTTGTGAGGATAGCGGGTGAGCGTGCTAGAACCTATTCCAAAAAACATCTACACAGGGAGTATCTCTTTCATTGTCGACCGACTCCATGATCGTGACGAGCACACACCATCCTCGTAATCAGCCGGGTCAACGACGCGCCACGCGCCAGCCAGATCGTGAGCACGGCTGCCGCACTCCAAAGGCTGCGACACGTGTATGCCAGGCGGACAAGTGATAGCACTGGCAATGGTTATCAGCCATCCTCGCTTCCATACCGGCAGGCTGGGAGCAGGATATGCTATCGCTGGTTAGCAGTGGTCGGGTAGCACGACCGTACAGCTTTTATGAAATAACCCAAGTTGCTCCTATACTACGAGCAGGCCACGGCGGCTGACTACCAGGAGCAGCACGACGTTACACGAAACACCTTGGGGCGTATATGAGGAGCCGCCAGTTCTCATGGACGAACTTTGTCACGCTTCACCGTATCAATCCAGGTTATACCTGGCCTCTGTGTCTCTGTGGTGACAAAAGTAGCAACTTGAGTTGAAATAAGTGCTAGAAGGCGCAGATCAAGTTTTTGCCTGACAATCAGGTCATATCACCCGGCGTGCAGCACGACTGATACGGACGTATGGCTTCTGTCCTCCAAACACGCGACACCACGAGGATGGCTGGGTGAAAAGGGATATTTCTGACGTAGCGCATAGTGGGTAGCGATCAATGGTAGCATCGGTGCGCGCCGGAGGCAGGCGCTTCCCGGGGCCAGCGCAGCACTGGCCCGCGATGGGACACCGCTCAGGTGCGGTGCCAGGATGATGATCGGATGGCAGGTAACAGCAATGCACCACTACCCCACACTCGCTTCACCGGCAAACAGCCGACCCTGTTCGGTCAAGACGAGCATGTCACCGCGGCGCTGTACCAGCCCATGTTGCTCAGCCTGCCGCACAATTGCGCCAGCAAAGGCCGCCGGCCAGCGCAGCTCTTCGATCAGATGGCGCGGATGGCATTCAACGCCGGCATCCTGGGTTCCTTCGTGATTGAGCAGATGGAGCGTCAACATCTGAAGCGCAAACCGTTCCCGATTGATCTGCTGTTGGCGAATTTGGGCCACAATTCCCCGCCGTGGAGCAAACAGGAACGCCAGTAGAAAGGCGATACCAGTCATGGTCGCCATGGTGCCGGCAATCGAGACATCAAACCAGCGGGCCAGCCAGTAACCACTGAGTGCTGACGCAATCCCAATCGCTACACTGAGCATGACCATGCGCAGCAAGCGGTCGGTGAGCAGATATGCCGTAGCTGGCGGTGCCACCATCAATGCAATTACCAGAATCGAACCAACGGCATCAAATGCAGTTACGGCGGTCAGCGAGACGCTTGTCATCAGCCCATAATGAATCAGAGCCGGCGAGAAACCGAGTGTGGTCGCCAGCGCCGGATCGAACGTTGCCAGTTTTAGCTCTTTGTAAAAGAGCAAAAGCAAGATGAGATTGAGCACTAGCGTCCCACTACCTACCACCAGGGCACGGGGCAGGCTTAATCCAAAGAGTTCGATCCGGTCGAAGGGGGCAAAGGCCAGCTCACCGAGCAAGACACTATCGGTATCGAGATGGACATTGCCAGCAAAGCGCGAGATAAGCAGAACCGCCAGGCTGAACAGCGCGGGAAAGACCAGACCAATCGCTGCATCTTCATGCATCAGCCGACTACCACTCATCAGCTCCACCAGCCATACGGTCAGTACGCCAATCGCAACCGCACCGGCAAACAGAAGCGGTGAGGAGAGATTGCCGCTGATCAGATACGCCAGCACGATGCCGAGTAACACGGTATGGCTGATGGCATCGCTGAGCATCGCCATCCGGCGTAAGACCAGAAAGACACCGGGAAGCGTACAGGCAGCCGCAATGATCACCGCAATCAATTGCACTTCAAGTTGAGGACTCATGCGCTACCTCTTCAATCAAGGGCAAGCACTCGTTGGCGACGTATGTGACGCCAGATCAGGCCACGTTCAGGAGCCAGCAGTAGAGAGAGCATGGTGAACAGACTCATCACGAGTACAATCAGCGGGCCAGTGGCCAGCCCTTCGCCCAGGGTGCTGATCCACGCCCCGATGAGAGAAGCCAGTGCTCCAAAACCGGCAGCCAGCACGACCATATATTCGAGCCGATTTGTCCACTGACGGGCGGCCACGGCAGGCGCGATCAGCATTGCACTCATAAGCACAACCCCAACCGTTTGCAGACCAATCACGATTGCCACAACGATGATCCCGGTCAGCAGGATTTCAAACCACCGCACCGGCACGCCGAGGCTACGGGCAAAATCGGGGTCGAAACTGATCAGCTTCACCTGGGGCCAGAAGATCAGTACCAGGACAAGTGCAGGTAAACCGATAGCCAGCATGGCCCAGAGATCGCGCTCGATCAATGCCGCTGCCTGCCCGAAGAGAAAACTCTTCAATCCGGCCTGGGCAGCGTGAGGTTGCCGTTGTAGATACGAGAGCAAGACCAAGCCGAACCCGAAAAACACAGCCAGGGTCAGGGCCAGTGCAGCATCATCTTTTATGCGCGTAGTGCGCACGACCGCTAGCAACCAGAGTGCTGCCACCAGCCCAGCGACGGCAGCGCCGATGAGGAGAGAGAATGGATCGCGCTGACCGGTGATCAGAAAGGCAAGCGCAATGCCGGGCAACGCAGCGTGTGACATTGCATCGCCGAGCAATGCCTGCCGGCGCAGAACCGCAAAGCTACCGAGGAAACCACTGATCGCGCCGATCAGCATTGCCCCCAGCGTGACATTGCGGAACGTGTAGTCGGTAAACAGTTCCATAGTCGCTCCGATAACAGTGATTAATCGCCTGGTGCCGGGGTTGGCCGGGCAGCAGGTACCGTGTCGGTGGGTGTATGCAACAGCGCAAGACGACCACCATACGTTGCCCGCAGATTCGCCTCGGTAAAGACCTCTGCAACCGGGCCGGCAGCAATTCGCCGCACGTTAATGAGCGCAACGTGATCGAAATACTCGGTCACGGTCTGCAAATCGTGGTGCACGACGACAACCGTCTTGCCGGCAGCGCGCAGGTCGCGTAAAACGTTGATGATGGCGCGCTCGGTCACGGCATCAACACCCTGAAACGGTTCGTCCATCACGTAGATTTCAGCCGCCTGCGCCAGTGCACGGGCCAGGAAGACACGCTGCTGTTGACCACCCGAAAGCTGGCCGATCTGGCGATGGGCGAAATCGGCCATCTGGACCTGGGCAAGGGCAGCCAACGCCGCTTCCCGCTCTGCCCGGCCCGGACGACGGAACCAGCCGAGATGTCCGTAACGTCCCATCAACACCACATCAAGCACTGTCGTCGGAAAGTCCCAATCGACGCTGCTGCGTTGCGGTACGTAAGCGATCAGATGCCGTTGCTGGTGGTATGGCCGACCAAATATGCGCACACTTCCCGCTGCCGACCTGACCAGTCCCAGCATGGCTTTGAGGAGCGTCGTCTTCCCGGCGCCATTGGGGCCGACAATTGCCATCAACACACCACGGGGAACCTGAAGATCAACATCCCACAATACAGGTTTATCACCGTAGGCAACGGTCATATCTTCGATGTCAACTGCAACTTCCATTGCAACCTCCGCTTTAGGGCATGAGCGCAGCCACAATCGTCTGCATATTGTGGCGCATCATGCCGAAATAGGTACCTGCCGGGCCATCAGCATCACCGAGCGAGTCAGAATACAACTCACCGCCGACCTGCACCTCGTGACCGGCTGCACGGGCAGCACTCTGGACAGCTTCAATTGTGCGCGGCGATACGCTCGTCTCGACAAAGATCGCCGGGATGCGTTCCGTCACCACGAGCGTCGTGAGATCACGGATAGTCGCTGCACTGGCTTCACTGGCCGTACTGATACCCTGCACAGCCTCCACCCGAAAACCGTAAGCCTGCCCAAAGTAGTTAAACGCATCATGGGCCGTCACCAGAATCCGCCGTTCAGGAGGTACCTGTTCGGCCATCGCACGCAGATCGGCGTCAAGCATCTGCAAATCGCTGAGATACTGCTCACTGCGTTGCTGATAGATTGCCCGACCGGCTGGATCAAGATCAATCAACGCATCACGGATCGCAATGACTGCATAGCGCCAGCGCTGCGGATCGTGCCAGACGTGCGGATCATACGCCTTCTCATCACCTTCCCAGCGCAAACGCATCTCTACCGGCACAGCTTCGGCAACTGCAATGACCGGGATCGTTCCACTGTGTTGAATAGCTTGAAAAACCCGCGCAAGGTTCGCTTCCAGATGGAGACCGTTGTAGAAGATCAGACGTGCTTCTTGCAGGGCAAACAGATCACTCTCGGTGGCAATGTAGGTATGGGGATCGATACCGGGGCCAAGCAGCGTGTGGAGCGTCACCCGATCACCGGCAATTGCCTGTACTGCATCGCCTATCGGGCCGGTGGTCGCCACAACTCGCAGACGACCATCGGCCACCGGTGCTGTACAGCCGGTAAGGATGAGTAGTAAAATAGTAATTAAGGAAAAACGAAGAAGCATATCTACCAATCCTAAAATAATTTTTAGCCTTACCTAAATCTACCAGATACGAGATAGATTGTCAAGGGTGGGCAAGAGACTCTCAATACCATGCAGCAATTGGGACGCGGATGCTCGCGGATTTAGCGGATGCTCGCGGATTTGGCAGAAGTACTCGTCATCCGCAGCGGCGGGGTAATCCGTGCATAGCCACGGGTATTCCCGATGGGACACGGATGCACGCGGGTTTATGTGGATGCTCGCGGATCGGGCGGAAGCACTGGTCACTCGCGCCGGACAGTGCGTATCACGAAGATTGCTGATGGGCGCTTATGCGGATACCTTGTGGAGCGTATACGATGGATTTTATCTTACCAGATGTAATACCACTGAAACCTACCCGGCTACCGGGGTCTGCCATACTGACCGAGACGACGACGGGGAACAAAGCCAGACGAACGGTAGAGATGATAGGCAGCGGTATTCTGCTCTTCGACCTCGATGCGGATGTCGTGATAACCGGCTGCCCGCAAGCGATGCAGAGTCGTCAGGAGCAGTAATTTTCCATATCCACGCCCCTGGAGATCACGACGTACACCAAAGGTCGTGATGATGATTGTCTGTTCGACCCGCAACAGCCGCAATGCCGCCACTGGTTGCCCGGCCATTTCAGCGATAACAAAGCGATGGCGGGGATGAGTAATCCGATCAGACACAAAGGCTGACACCTGTTCAACTGGATCACCAAACGCACTGACAATGATCGAGGTTAGGGTAGCAATATCGTCTTTCTCAGCCAGACGTACCTGCCAGTCGTTCGACGCTTCGGGTTGCGGCGGCAGTTGTGCCGGATCGAGCTGCAACTCGACTTCGACATTCAGCCGATGGAGACCGAGAGCAGCCACAAACGGAGCCACACAGGCCCCTGCTTCATCAGCCAATGCGATCCAGTTGCCGCCACGCGCAAGTGCCCAGCGCTCAATCTGTTCGATCAATTGGCGACCAAACCCGCGCTGGCGCCAGGCAGGGTCAACGGCAATCACTGCTTCGATAGCGAAGTAGCCATACATCACCGCGCCACCAACCAGCGTCTCGCCGATCCGGGCCGCAGCCATCGTCGGAGTCCAATCGCCATCAAGGTATACCGGCAATTCAATGTTATCAACGCGATTGCAACGCTCGAACAGCTCAATGAGAGCCGGCCAATCGGCGGCAGGGATGATGGCAATGTCGAGTGTCATAAGGCTGTCGATTATCCTTTCGACGGCTATGTCTCCGGCAAGGTAACGATCATATTGTAACCTGAAATTGGGTGGCAATGTGGATGAGTAATACCACATCTGGCAGTAGCACAGACATACCCACTATCAAAATATCACCGTAGGGCGGCACCTGAGCACGGATGGGTTGCACTGGTGTTCTCGCATTGCAACGGCCCAACAGAGACATGCCGGTAGCCCCACATGCCTGGACCCATCTCCCCTTTACAAACTACCCTCGTTATCGGCCTGACTCGCTACCACAACGCCATACGCCATACGACATGTGCGCGTACATTGCCCAATGCCTGCATGGAGTACGACAGGGCGGCTGCTGGCAACACCAGACCCGAACATTTCTTATTCGCATCCGAAGACAATAAAAAAACCGACGCTCGTGGCGTCGGTCAGATCAGGTGTATTCAAGGACCGGTGTCAGGCATACTCCGCAACACTGTGCCGGGCGACACGAGCGGCACGACGACGCATACCGGCATCGAGCTGCGCGAAGAACTCGTCAGGATTGACGCTGGCAGCGGCACAGGCATCGGCAAAGCGCAGGTTGCTGCGGTCAATCCGATTCTCACGCAAGAAGGCGCGAGCTTCAGGGCCAAATGTCTGCAAGACTTCTTCTACAGTGAGCTGCTCAAGTGTTCCGTTGCGCATGGTTGTGCTCCTTTAATCTATCAAGACTATCTTCGTCGCGACGGCTTCATCGCCGATTACGCTTTCATCATATCGTACAATATGCACAATTTCAAGGGTTTTAATTTGTATATTTTGCACAAATTACGACGAATAACCACCGTGGAGAGGGCGAACGTGGACGGGCACTGATCGCATAGGCGACGATTACGAACGTGTATCGACGATCATCACTCTTGCCGATCTGCAACCCATCAGTATTCCTACGCCTGCGCTGCACAGGTGAGGATCGTATCAGTAACAGAGCGCGGATCGGCGGGTGTAGACGGGGATGTGTAGTGGCTGGGATGAATTAAGAAGGTGCATTTCCGGCATTGGATGCAGCAATACCACCACAAGCATCTACCGCCAGATTGCCGACACCTGCGACACCGACATCGAAGCACGGAAATCAGGAGGAGTAGGGCAATGCACTGTCCTCTGAAATGTCAATGGAGAGGTGCAGGAGATCAGGAAGATTACAATGCCATACTTCCCTGGTGGGAGAAGCTATCTCAAACCCAAGTTGCTCCCTATACTGTGAGCGGGCCACGTGAGGCTGACTGCCAGAATGCACGGTACGACGCTGCGCACGATGAGGCTGACTGCCAGAATGCACGGTACGACGCTGCGCACTATAACGTGGAGCATAACTGTATGAACGATGCAGCAACGTGGGTTATGCCAATCCTCTGTGTCCTCCGTCCTCTGTGGTGATAAAGGCAGCAACTTGGGTTCTCATTAAATGATCGTGACGAGCACACACAGCATCCGCATGACTGACAGGATACACGGCGTAACACGCCCCTGGCACGAAGCACAGCAGGTGCGGCAGCGTGGCTGCCGCACTCCAGACGAGGCAACACACACATGGTAAGCATGCAACGCAACCAACCCAGCGCGTGATGGCACTGGAGATGGTCGTCAGCCATCCTCGCTGCCACACCGGCAGACTGGTAGCAAGATATACTGTCGTTGGTCATTGGCATGCGATGCCGGCTTCAAGTGCAGACAATATAGATGATATACTGCATCAGGACGACCCAGCGCATGCCTCTGCTCATCTTTCTCCCTTGCATCTTCAGGAACGGACAGCCTGGATAAGCCAACACATCGTCTGGTGTATCAGTATGCCCTGGTACAGGCTTGCAATCTCCTGCAGTGCTTCAGATACAGGTAGAATAATGAGCTAACACAACGTCTACCTCATCAGGAAGGCCAATTCAGACTATGGCGCTTCCCTCTCCCGCGCATTCAGAGACGGACAGAATATATGCGCTAACACAACGTCTACTTCACCTCTCCCCTCTCCCGCAGTGCGGGAGAGGAGCCGGGGGTGAGGGCGTTTAGCAAAAAGCGTGCGGCATATCAAATCTTGAAGGGCAATCACTTACTGTTATCGGATACGCGGTGAACCATGACTATAACATCGCCTCCGCCACGACCGTTGGGATCGCCTGCATGCTGCGGATGGGCGGGTGCCGTAGGAGTGTATTCAGAACCCGCCCCTGTGGACGATGTATATGCCGGCGATGATGATATTGCCAGCCTGATTGACAGACAAGACCAGGTTTCTGAACCCGTCCCTACGGACGATGCACGTGCCGGTTCACATGACCATACGCGGGTGTGGCGAAGTGGTATATCTTAAGTCGCGTGCCATGTTTGATGTCGTTGCACACTGGCCGTCATCTTCAGCGACCTATCTCGTGCGATGACTCGACCGCTTCATTCCGTTCACTACTGCCACGCTCGTCATTTTGGAGAGCGTACTCGCTGGCCCAGTCCTGAATACCTGTCCAATCGCGCAATGCAGCCTGATGAACACTCTCTGGTCGCCAGATTCGCTGAATGTAATCACCATCAATCTGAACCGGATGGAGACTCTTGAATGGCACCACCGTTGTCGTTTCGCCCTTCCCCCACTCTTCTTCTTCACCGGGACCGAGCGGGAGTGCCAGCTCGTGAAATGTAACCAGATCGGGATGCGAGGATCGGTCGATCAGGTAATCAGCCGCTTCACACACTCGTCCGTGATCGAGCAGGACATTGAGCAAGACATCGCTCATTCGTGAGCGCACTGACAACTGAACCAGCCGTACCATCTCTACCCGCACCAACAGGTCAAGATAGCCGCGCACCGCCATTCGGCTTCGATCATTGATTCCCCAGCGCAAACCGATTCCCGCCGCAGCAGTGGCAGCAGCATTGCGACCAAGGCTGCCGGCAACGGTTTGCGCAACCGGGCCGCTGGTCACAGGGAAGAAAAGGATGGTTTCACCCAACGCCCAATGCCGCACAATCTCAGCACCGCCTTGCCGCTGATGCTTGATTTCGATTTGCGGAATACCGGTAATGCCTAAACGGGCATCGAGTTCATCGTCGCGCCCGACTTCAATATGGAAACCGATGTAAGGAGTAAAACGCTTGCCACCAATCGGGCGAGCCATGCTTTTGCCATTTGCATACTGGAGAGTAATGGCTTCGGTAACAACGTGAACTCGATTGCGCCCAATCATAATGTTTGCTCCTCTTCCTTGCACGTACGGTATCATGGCGCAATGATAGCACATATGTTCTTTTTTGTAAAGATATCTGGCGATTGGTAGCAGGCGAAAGAATGTCTCATATATTGCGGAATATGTCAACCGGTCTGATATAACAAAAAGCCCCCTGCCAGTACCATCAACGGATGCTGGCAGGGGTACGTCGATCCATCAACGCCCTACGCTACGGTGCTGCTCGCATAATCACCGGGACGAAGATGCGCATTGGCTCGACCACAATCTCGTAGGTATAGCTAGCGGTCTGGCCATTGCTATCAGTGACGATGATAGTGAACGTATACGTGCCGACCTGCGTCACCTGGCCTTCCAGCCGTCCATCTGCCAACAGTACAAGACCGGTTGGAAGCTGTCCAGTGCTCTGGTAGACGTAGCTGCCACTACCACCAGATGCGTTCAGTTGTGTTTGTACCACGCTGCCAACCGCAATTGATGGCGGCAGACTCAATTCAAGATGAGGTGCTTCGCCGGATGTTGGCACCGGGCTGGGTGTCTCCGTCGGCACTGGGCTGGGTGTCTCCGTCGGCACCGGGCTGGGTGTCTCCGTTGGTACCGGACTCGCCGTAACCGTTGGTACCGGACTCACCGTCGCCGACGGGCTGGGCGTTGTGCTCGCCGTCGCCGATGGGCTGGGCGTCGTGCTCGCCGTCGCCGACGGGCTGGGCGTCGTGCTCGCCGT
>NZ_DAOTZQ010000093.1:0-43537 GCF_034434295.1 Chloroflexus sp. | reverse complement strand
ATTAGAACTGATTTCATAAAAGCTGTGCTATCGTGCTCCCCGACTGTCGCACAGGCGCATGCATGTTCGCCAATGACCAAAGACAAGTCTATCCTGCTCCTGCCCGCTGGCAGAGCGTAGCTCCGGTCGTGTCGTTATACGCCTGGATTGGTAGCCTTACCCGCTCTTCATCCACGTGTCGCGTGGTATGGCGTGCGGCAGCCATGCTGCCGCACTCGCCGTGCTCATAATCCGGCGCGTGGCACGTTGTTGACCCTGCCGATCAGGAGGATGCCGGGTGTGCGCGTCACAATCCTGACGCGCCGGATTGGTGGCCTTACCCGCTCATTATGCGCGTGTCGCGTGGTATGCCGTGCTCATAATCCGGCGTGTGGCACGTTGTTGACCCTGCTGATTAGGGGGATGCTGGGTGTGGGTAGATGTTTTTTTGAAACAGGTTCTCCCGTATGGTAACCCAAGTTGCTACCTACGCTGTGAGCAGGCCTTGAAGGCTGACTGCTATGAAACAGCACGAGACTGCGCACAACACCGTACAGCGTACCTGCACAGTATGAACCGTTTGAGTAGCAGCCAGTTCCCATCGACGTGCTCCGTCACGCCTTAAGGCAGCAACTTGGATGATGCCCATCCTCTGTGTCCTCCGTGCCTCTATGTGACAAAGGTAGCAACCTGGGTTATGGTAACAGTCAATGGCTAAACAGATACCGAACGTGGAGGCAGTGTAAAGTGTTGCCTGGACGACAACATGCCTGCTTACCTTTTTTCTTGCGAGAGACATCCACTTCTTCTTCTGACCCCTGGTTCTGATGTTGCTCAGCCAGGGAATGCACTGCCTTCCAGGATTGGCTGACTGGACTGGTTTGTGAGCATGTAGCATTCGTACTCCAGCGTGGCAACGTGTCATTGCAGCCATTCAAACAGTTGGGTACGTGTGGTATCTCTCTATAGGGCATTACGTTTCATTACCATTTGACCGATTTGGTCATCGGACGTAGGATGACCCCGACAAAAACCCCGTCAGGAAGTCGCTCGCCGTATGGAAGAAGCAAATGTATTGATGCATAACGTCATATGTTCACTGACTATCAATCATACCAGCAGAGTCCTGTTTTAGCATGTGAGACATGCTCGAATATTCATTCACCCCTTGGCCGAGAAAGAGCCAAAAGTGCGTTCGGTCTGTATCGCCCGTCTGGTAGATGACCGGCTTTTTGCACGTCCATAGGGTAGTAACAGCGAGTTAGTCCGCTGTCAAAACCTTACAAATAACAGTTACAATGTTCACCATTTCAGATAGGGAAAAATAATGCCTCGTCATATCATACAACGTGCTCGTCGGTTCTTTTTCCATGCAAAGATAGCCATCCGTTCGCCAAAGTTTTACCAGCGCCTGCGCGATCTCGTTCTCAGCAACCTGCTCTTCACCCTTCCCATTCCGGTGCGTAAACGTATCTTTAGTGGTCAGACACACTTCTGCCCGGTTTGTGAAACACCGCTCCGTAGTTTTCTGGTCTTGCATCGCCCGTACCATCGCTGGTGTCCGGTGTGCTGATCACTGCAACGCCATCGCCTGTTATACCTTTTTCTGAACAGATATGGTTTTATTACATCTGAAACTTCACAAACCGTCTTGCATTTTGCACCAGAACCGGGTATTGCACGTCGTTTGATGCAGCTATCTCATGTTCGTTACATCACAACCGATATTGAACCTTCATCTATTCACGTGTGCTCAGACATTGAGCACCTATCATTCCCTGACGATACATGTACCTTGATCCTGTGTCTGCACGTTCTCGAACACATTCCCGATGACCTGAGGGCGATGCGTGAACTGTACCGCGTTCTCAAACCGGGCGGCACGGCCATCGTGATGGTGCCGATCACTAGTCCGGCGACCGTTGAAGACCCGACGATAACCGATCCGGTACTCCGCGAGCGTCTGTTTGGACAGCATGATCACGTGCGTCGTTACGGTCAGGATGTCGTGTTACGCCTCGGGACGGCTGGCTTTGTGGTGGAGCAGATTGGTGTGAGTGACATCGTTACTGATCCGGCGGAAATAACCGTCATGGGTTTACCGGAAAAGGAGACGATCTTTGTGTGCCGAAAGATTGTGTGATTGAGTTGCGTCGGGGAGAGTACTGCAACTATGCCCGTGCCAGTAAGCTTTCCTGCACAGCATTGGCCGTGTTGCCCTGGTCGGCGTGCGGCAGCTACGCTGCTGTATTCAGCGTCCTTCAGGCCGGGTGTGTATTGCGCTGGTTATACATATCGTAGAGCAGAGACCGCAAGGCACGACGTCAACTCCTCACCCTGCCACTGCACCTGATCGCGAATGTGCAGAACCAGCACTCCGGCAATACGCCGACCCACCACCGGCTCGCAGGTAGCGTTTTGGAATGGGGATGACGCCAAAAAGATATATATCGTCGTGTAAGCAGTGGTATCACTGTTTAATCATCTTCAGGCCCGATCACGATCTCAAAATCTTCGCGATCGGTTTGCCTTTTGCCAGCTCATTAATCAGCCTGTCCAGGTAACGAACATTCTGCATAAAAGAGTCGTTGATGCCTTCAGCCCGAACACCGCAAACCAACCCCTTGATCAGGACTCAATTGGGACTAATCGCCGGAACCTGGGCAAAGAATGTGGCAAGATCACTACCCTGGGCAAGGTGTTGTTGCACCTCCTGCAAGGTATAGCCGGTTAGCCAGCAAATAATCCGATTCAATCTCCTCATTTTGTACGCCCTTTGCGTTCTGCTTTCTGGACATGCATCGGGTAAACACGGGCAAATGGCATTGTCGCGATTGAATGTCTCGCCATCGTAGTCACTCCGGTGTGTGGTGGGGAAAGAAAATTAATGGAGAACTAATAACTAAACATATATTTGCGCTACGGTTTTATTGCTGACACAATATATTCGTATAACTCTCTTTTAGACGTTCGCTTCCGAATAGGTTTTATTACAGTATTCGTAAATCCTGATGCCTCAAATAGTGCTGCGATAATCTCTTCTGCTGGAACGAGAACGTCATAAAACTTGGAGTTGCCGATAATATAGTGTACAGAACCACCTGGTGCCGTTACGAGGAATAGCTCTTCGATATGTTTAGCCATATCATAGAAATATTTGTGCACATATCGGGTCAGTGTGTCGCTTTTTTCAGCAATCCGCTCTAATATTGTAGAAAAGAGCGGGTGAGGAATAGACTGTTGGTGGGTAGGCTCCCATTTACTGACACGGCTGGTGGCAACTCCCCAGGTGCCACCTATCGACTGCCAGTCAAGCTCGCCGGCCTGCCTGCCATCTGATAGGTACTGTAGCCAATACATATATGGGCGTAACTCACGAATGTAGCTCATGCGGTTTGGATAGGGCGGTGAAGTAATAACACAGTCATAATAATGGACGGGTAGCAACGCAGAAAGTTGCTTTGCATCACCAATGAAGATTCGTGGTGGTCTTACAATTGTTGTTCGTGCGGCCTGAGCGAGATCATGGATAGCTGCTTCCCAGGTGAGAATTACGTCATCCTTTGAGTTAAAAAAGGGTGAGTAATTTGTTGTTTGTTTGAATGACATTGATTGATGATTAAAGCTTGCATTTGAATGAGTAATCATGGTGCGACAAAAAGCGATCTTCAATAAATCTAAGATTTTTGTGTCCAAATCCTGCTCCATATCACAAATTATCTTCATTATAAATCCCAGAATGTGCACTATCTCTTGAGGCCACCATTTTTCTATTTGATGAAGGGGAGGAAGCCAAACCGGAGTAAAAACTTCAGTGGTTCTTACCATTTCTGCAATCGTTTGTGAGGCTTCTACAAAGCTACGAATATCTTCTGAAAGGTATACTTGCGTTTTGGCTCTTGTCAGCCAAACAAGAAACGGGTTAATATCGATAGTATCGCAGGCAATTCCTTGCTCGGCACAAACCAGCGCGGTCGTACCAGTGCCACAAAACGGATCAAGCACAACACTATCTGGCTGAAGTCTTACGTCATTAAGAACGGTCTTAACTAAATGAACAGAGTATGCCGGTGTGAGCCTCAGCCATCCATATCGGGAGCTGCGCAGATTAGCGCGATGGGTCAGATGATCGAATAACTTAAGTTGTTGGTTCATAAGATGTCCTAGGGTTTGAGTAGTGTTTCTAAAACATGCTCAACTTTTTCTCTGATTGTTTGAGAGTGGCGATCAAAGAAGTTAGCCAGATCATATCCAATAACGTCACGACAAAACGCATATGTACTGGTTATTGATGAACCAGTAGTTGTTCCAGTTAGTACAATCCAGAGATTCTCTCGATAGCGTTGAAGTACATCGGTATCTATTTGTGTGGAGAACAAAACAATTGCTGGTAAGTGTTGATAAGCGTATGCTCTGGCAGCATTGATAATATCTGCGTTTTGTCGTTTTGAGTCTTTACTTTTGTATCCCTGTCGCACTTCAAAAACAACACCCTTGAGATGAGGAATTGTGTCTTCAGGTATGGCAATACTGGATGCTGCATCGTTTATCCATCGCTGAACCTTGGCTCTTTTTTTCCTCGTGTTTGATGTCTTCAATGGTAATACGTCCGTCGAGCGCGAGGTAACGTAGCTTATTGTCTGCCGATGGTGTTGTATACGCCCAGGTTATCTGTTCAGGTAATAAACCGAGAAAGTCCTGGAGCATCTGCAGGAACATCCGTTGACAGCCTATCCCAATTTGTCTATATATTGATGTCATTCCGCCAGATACTTTGTGGGCTGTATACATGAGAGAAGTATCTATGCCAATCCAATGATAGAAGGGATCGCTACTATAGATATTTATAAATTCATCCCTGGTCAGCTCTGATTTTCTGCCTCTGCCAAACTTTGGCCTATATTGTTGACAAACATCAATGGAATCCATGAAAAGTTGTAGGTATTGTTTGTCGTATAGTGCTGAACTAGACTGCATAAACTTTTGATGCTCAAGCTGCTAATTAGGCTTTCGAGAAACATTATTGTTCTGGCCTGATTATATCATGGTCATTAGAACCTGTTATATCAATTCAGTCTACCAGAATTCATCGCTCGTGATCGTGCCATTACGCTGTCGACCGCGAATACGGAGGACGGTATTTCCGTTGAATACATAGTGGTATGATAAGTCAACGTGGATATGGTGTTTAGGGTGGGTTGTCCGTAACCCATGGTTTGGAGTGTGGAGGTCACGCTGTCGCATCCATCGCACGCACTGACAGGCTTGGGGCGCGGCGCGTACTGTTGCCAGTACGTGACCCTGGTAGGCAGGCTGGCAGTTGCCCATCATCAAGCACGCTATGACTCCAGATTTGACATTATGAACGTTGCAGGTTGAACGCGATGAGAGGTTATACTAACTCTTGCTCAAAGATATGTATCGTTCACATGTTATAGCAGCGCTAAAGTGCTGTCAGTACGCCTCTGTCAAGACATCGCAGCTACGGAAGGGCTGGTTCCGTTTATCTATTCTCAGGATAGTCGTCAAGATGAGATTTTGACATTGTGCCATATTTTTACCAGATTTACCAGTAAGCGCCGCAACTGCAATCCGCATAGAGTGCATTCGTATACAGAAGCAAGGCTTCCGCACTCCAACAAAGCGCCCCGTAATAACTGTCCACGAAAGACATCCCATCCAGCGTGTGATTTCTGCACTCATGAAAGAGCTTCTATCTCCGACCATGTACTGCAACATCAGCCACCGGCCATCGCTCCAACGACCAGAAATGGTTCAGCGCCGCTGATAACTTCATCAGGGAGCGGTATATCGGGCGATAGGTGTGAGAGATCTTGACCGCACGCGAAAAAGCGAATGAAAGGTCGCCGTTGCTGCGTTGCGTGATCGCGAATGGTGCCGCGTAGCGCTGGATACGTGCGTTCCAGCGCATCCAGTAGCGAACGCTGGGTAACTGGCTCATCAACCTCAATCTGTATTTCGCGGTCAACACGGGCCAGATTGCTAAGATGGTAAGGCAGTATGACGCGGATCATGGGATAACCTGCACTTCGACCGAGAGAACCGGCGGTAAATGGCTTGCCAGTGGTGTCCAGTGCTCGCCCTCGTCGGCAGATGCATAGATTTGTCCGCCGGTTGTACCGAAATAGATGCCGCATGGATCTAATGTATCTACTGCCAGTGCCTGCCGGAGCACATTGACGTAGCAGTGACTTTGAGGGAGACCTGTACTCAGTGCCTGCCAGCGATACCGGTCACCATCAAGCCGTCCCCGGTAGACCCGTAGCGCACCTTCAGGGGGAAAATGTTCTGAGTCACTTTTGATAGGGATGACGAAGACGGTATTCGCCTCATGGGCATGCACTGCGATGGGAAAGCCGAAGTCACTGGGAAGGTCGTTGCTAATTTCATACCACCATTCACCGGCATTGTCGCTACGCATGACATCCCAGTGTTTTTGCATGAATATGACATCAGGGCGTGAAGGATGCAGTGCCAGACTGTGAACACAATGCCCCACTTCTGCGGTGGCATCCGGCAATTCGCCTGGCGATGCCAATCCACGGTTAATCGCTTGCCAGGTCTGGCCGCCATCATCGCTGCGGAACGCGCCGGCAGCCGAGATGGCAACAAAGATACGATCAGAATTGTGTGGATCGAGCAGAATAGTGTGCAGGCAAAGACCACCAGCCCCCGGTTGCCAGAGATGGCCCTTTACTGAACGTAAGCCGGCTAATTCCTGCCAGCTCTGTCCGCCATCAGTTGAGCGAAAGAGCGCTGCATCCTCTACACCTGCGTAGACGGTGTCCGGATCAGTGAGCGAGGGTTCCAACCGCCAGACACGCTGGAATTGCCAGGGATGCTGGCTGCCATCATACCATTGATGGGTGCCCGGAATGCCTTCGTAGCGAAACTCGTTGTTCATCGGATGCCAGGTCTGACCACCGTCATCAGAGCGTTGGATGAGTTGTCCGAACCAGCCGTTTGATTGGGAAGCGTATATACGGTTGTGATCAACCGGTGAGCCTTTGAGATGAAATACTTCCCATCCGGCAAAATACGGGCCGTTGATTTGCCATTGGCTGCGTTTTTCATCCGTGGTCAAGATGAAGGCTCCTTTGCGGGTGCCGACTAGCAGGCGTACTGTGCTCATTGTTTTTCCTGTCTTTCGTTCTTCCTGTACCGGGTAATTCCGGCATTCGTAGCGAACCCTCTCGTGCGCAGATGTTCCGGGAACAACCTGATCCCGCTCAACACCGGTGCGGCGCGTATACGTGACATGTTCATCTCAACAACCTTTCGACGGTGACGCTGCCGCTCTGAGCGAGGCCGTGCGAATAACCTGCTTGCAGTGAATATCCTGTTTACAATCACTTACTGGATTGGGTTACCAGTTAATTTGCGATGATATGTCTGGACAAACCTGATTACGTTCTCGTCGTGACAACCGCAGCCCATGTATCAGTGTTGTTCACCGTACTGCCTTTTTGATCAATGCGCTGATCTGCGTTTCAATCGCTGGGGTTGGCTCTTTTAACGCAAATGCTACCGGCCAAGTGTTGCCCTCTCAAGGTGCGCGGTATCAGTGAGGCCAGGGGCGCATAGCAGGTTTTGAATGTGTCGGCGCTTTGGAAGAAGCAGATGACGTTGCTGTCTCTGATATACGCTGGCATACCATACCAGGTTTTCGGTGTCAGCTCTGGGGCAACTGTTTTGATGATGGTATGAATGCGCCCGGCCATCGTGCGATCCAGCTCAGGCATTTCGACCATTCTGATCAGGACATCAGGCTCGCCGTCCGCCTTACCTTTTTTGGCATGCCGTTCGGTACGTAGCTCGCGGGCACGCTCTTGCGTTGCCTTCCGTTCTTCGGCAGTGAAGCCTTCGTTTGGTGCTGATACCATAGTCTTTCTTTTATTACAAAGTAGAATAAATGTTCTATTTGATGATAGCACGGCAGGCATATCTTGTCAAGGTGTGATATGTTGCCGTGAGGAGAATCCGAGCAATTTCCTCGTTATCTGGTGTTATCTCACATCGTGAGCGATCCGGTGCATCACGGTCTGGCACCGGATACGCGGTGATCCGCACCGATCCATGGGGAGCGCTGGCACAACGCAGGTAGCGTGGGGTGAGCCGATGCACGTGGCGATGCCGTCAGTCGTGGCACTAGCCGCACCTGGCGGTGTTCTTCAGGCGGGATGTGGTGAGAGCGGGGATGGCGAAAGGTGACGGATTGGATCGATTGTCGGGTATTGGATTGTATAAGCTTTGATAACAAACTCTGAACTGCCCGTCACACCATCTGGTGCGACGGGCAGTCTGTTCAATCGTGGTGCTCAAGCGCTCCGCAGCCTGGCTCTACCGACGTCGTTGCTCATTTCAAAAACAGATGGTACGCCGGATTATCACTCTGCTCCTGGTACGGGTAGCCCAGGCGAGCCAGTGAGGCGTAGAAACGATCGAGATCGGCATCGGGCACCTGAATGCCGGCCAGCACCCGTCCATGAGCACTGCCATGGTTGCGGTAGTGGAAGAGGCTGATGTTCCACGAGGCATCGAGTGACTCGAGAAATTGCAAGAGCGCTCCCGGTCGCTCCGGAAACTCGAAGGAGAAGAGTCGTTCGTCGGTTGCTTCGGGTGCCCGTCCACCAACCATGTGTCGCAGATGAATGATCGCCAGCTCGTCGTTGGTCAGGTCAAGCACCGTATAACCGGCGTTGCGCATACGTTCGGCCAGCTCGTGGCGCTGATTGGCATTGGTCAGTTGGACACCCACGAAGACATTGGCTTCGGGGCGCGGTGCATAGCGGTAGTTGAATTCGGTGATGTTGTGTGGCCCGATCACGCGACAAAACTGCTTGAATGAACCGGGTCGCTCAGGAATGGTCACCGCAAACAACGCCTCACGCCGTTCGCCAATTTCGGCCCGTTCAGCAACGTGGCGCAGACGGTCGAAGTTCATGTTAGCGCCACACGTTAAGGCCACTGCCGGTAGATCGGCACCGTGTTCGGCAATATAGCGCTTTAACCCGGCGACGGCCAGTGCGCCGGCTGGCTCCATAATTGCCCGGGTATCTTCAAAGACATCTTTGATCGCCGCACAGACCTCATCGGTTGTTACCCGCACAAAATCATCGACGTAGCGTTGGACAATCGCAAAGGTGTGTTCGCCAACCCGCCGGACTGCCACACCATCAACAAAGATTCCGACCTGATCGAGGGTAACCCGATAGCCAGCCCGGACGCTCTGGTACATCGCGTCGGAGTCATCTGGCTCGACGGCAATAATTTCGATGTTGGGATTGATGCTCTTCAAGAAGATCGCGATGCCGGCAATCAACCCACCTCCACCTACCGGTACGAAGACACGGTATCGCTCGGCACGCATCTGTTGGGAAATCTCCAGCCCAATTGTACCCTGACCGGCAATCACCAGCGGGTCATCGTAGGGATGGATGAAGGTTAAGCCCAATTCTTGCTGTAAGCGGTAGGCATGCGCTTCAGCGTCGCTATAGCTATCGCCGTGCAACACCACTTCTGCATTCCGGCGCCGACAGGCTGCAACTTTGATTTCTGGGGTGGTTGCCGGCATGACAATCAGCGTGCGCACGCCGAGCTGTTGTCCAGAATAGGCGACTCCCTGGGCGTGATTGCCGGCAGAGGCTGTGATGACGCCCCGTTCTTTCTCGGCAGGACTGAGATGGGCCATGCGGTTATACGCACCACGGAGCTTAAAAGAGAAGATGGGCAACAGATCCTCACGTTTGAAAAAGATCTGTGCTCCCAGGCGGGCACTGAGGAGAGGTGCAGGTTGTAACGGAGTCTCTTTGACGACATCATAGACCCGACTGGTCAGGATGCGTTGGACGTAGGTAAAATCAGGGTTGGGCATCGTTGGTCAGCTCCTGTACACCGCAGACGCGATTGCGCCCCTGTTGTTTGGCCAGATAGAGCGCACGATCAGCGTCGGCAATCAGTGAAGATGGATCGGAATAGAGGTTTGGATGAAATGATGCAACACCGATACTGATGGTCGGATTGATCTGCCGACCATCGATGATGATCGGCGTAGTTGCCAGAACTGTTCGTAGTCGTTCTGTAGCTTTCAAAGCCTGTTCATAGGTGGTTTCTGGTAAGATAAGACCAAACTCTTCTCCCCCATAGCGGGCCAGAACATCCACATCACGCAATTGTTGGCGACAGCATCGAGCAATTTCGCGGAGTACGTAATCACCGGCGAGGTGACCAAAGGTGTCGTTGATCTGTTTGAAGTGATCAATGTCGATCATCGCGATACTGACCGGTGTATGGTAGCGTCGGTTACGTTCCATTTCCTGGTGTAGTACCTGAAGGAAGTGGCGCCGGTTGGCTAACCCGGTGAGATTATCGGTGATTGCCTGTGATTGGACCTGCGCAAAGCGAAATGCGTTGTGTAACGCCACGGCAACAGTTGCTGCCAGCAGTTCAAGCGCGTTCAAATCGGCCATGGTGTAAGCATCGTGGTGGTTGCTCCACACCAGGAGAACACCGATGATCCGATCCCCGACAATCAGCGGGGCTGCCAGTAATGAGCCGTCGGCGAGTTCACCTTCAATTTCTGGCAGTAGTTGAACTGCCGGTTCTGGGAGAGCATGTGCACCAGATAGCCGTAGTGAAACGCCAAAACGCAAGACGTACCCGGCAAGTCCGCAGTGTATTGGTACCTGTTGCGGTGCCTGTCGTCCGGTGGGGGTAACGATATGAACATACTCAACCATCCGGTTGTCGGTCGGGATCGCAATCACGAAACGCTGATGGCTGACCAACCGTGTTGTGGCGCGATAGATCACCTGGTACAGTTGCTCAAGATCAAGGGTAGCACCGATCTCGATACTGGCCTGGTACAGCGCAAAGCGTTCATCGGCGTTGCGAATGGCGCGCTGGTACAGACGGGCATTCTGCAGAGCGATAGCTGTCTGGCGGGCGATTGCCTGGAGTAACTCACGATCACTTTCACCGAACGGTTCGTTGCGCAAACGGTACATCGCCAGGATGCCAAGCGGTGTTTTGCCGTAAATGATAGGGGTTGCCAGTAACGAACGTACCCCGACCTGTACCAGTTCCGGCAGCGCCGCCGGATGGTCTGCATAATCAGCGATCAAGATCGAAGTTCCTTGATGCACAATTTGCCACATGAGGCCACGGCGTTGCCCAATCACTGGTACGATCAGATCAACCGGTAAATTGACCAGATGCCCCGGCAACAGACGGTCGGTATCCGGGTCGTAGATGGGCAGGGCGCCAGCATCAGCATTGAGCAGATCAATCGCGAAGCGCACAACGTTCTCCAGAACGTGATCGATCTCTAGTTTGTCTGAAAGGGCGAGCGCAATTGCCCCGAGCCGGGGATCGGAGGATTGTACTGCGGTTGTCTGTTGCAACGAGATGAGCAGACCGTATGACTCGCCGCTCTCGCTCTTCAGAAGGCGTCGGTGTATCTGGTACGTGCGTCCGTTGAGCAGGACGGTATCCTCGCCTGCTCCGTTGATCAGCTCAGGTAGCAATGGAGAGAGATGAGGGAGTAATGATTGCGCCGCATCGCTTACTGCCAGAATCTGTCCACTATCTGTGACCAGAATGTATTGTTCGGAAGAGGCGTCACGGTTCATAGAACATACCTGCTGGAGCAGCGTAGCTCCACATAGAGGCATATAGATCATGGGTTGCGGTGTACTGATGCCGTGTCTACTGGTCTACTGCCTGCTGTTCTTTCTCACAACTCAACCTGCTCTCTAACAACACCCGAAACCGGTGATTGCAATCCTGGCCTGTCGTTGTATGTCTGTCAGGCCAGAATCTCAGCCGCTGCGCTAACCACCTGCTCGATATGCGCTGCCTCGATGCCGTAATGGGTCACTGCCCGGATGCTGGTGTTGCTCATACTACCCATCAGAATGCCACGCTTACGCAGGGCGGTAAGAAATGCCTCGACGCTCAGGCGAGGGTGGACGAAGGTGAAGCGCACGATGTTGGTCTGTACTTTGCTCAGATCGATCTGCACGCCCGGCAATTCAGCCAGACCAGCGGCTAGCAGGCGGGCATTCGTGTGATCTTCAGCCAGCCGATCAACCATCTCGGTCAAGGCCACAATGCCGGCTGCGGCAATCACCCCAGCCTGACGCATGCCACCACCGAGCATTTTGCGCACTCGACGCACTCGTGCAATGACATCGGCAGGGCCGGCTACCACTGAACCAACTGGTGCGGATAGCCCTTTCGAGAGACAAAACATGACCGTATCAACGTGCCTGGTAAGGTCGGTCACCGGTACCCCCAGGGCAACTGCGGCATTGAAGATGCGGGCACCATCAAGGTGCACCGGCAAGCCGTGATCATTGGCGATCCGCCGCACCTGAGCAAGATAATCGGGGGTTAGCACGACCCCACCGCGGCGGTTGTGCGTGTTTTCCAGACAAATAACCCCCGGAGGAGCAAAGTGGGCATCGTCGATGGTAGTTGCTGCCTCGGCCAGCTCTGCCAGATCGATGCAGCCGTTGAGATCGGTTGACAGCGGCTGGTAGATCAGGCCACCCAACGCACTGGCTCCCCCAGCTTCATAGTGGTAAATGTGGCTCTCGTTGCCGAGAATCACCCGCTGACCACGCTGACAATGGGCGAGCATTGCAGCCAGGTTGCCCATTGTGCCACTGACGACCAGTACCGCGGCTTCTTTGCCCACTCGTTCGGCGGCCAGTCGTTCCAGCTCGTTGACTGTGGGGTCTTCTCCATAGACATCATCACCGAGTGCTGCTGCACTCATAGCAGCACGCATTGCCGGGCTGGGTAAAGTTACTGTATCACTGCGCAGATCGATTCGATCAGGCAGTGGATCTGCGAGAGGCAGAGCATAGCCTTGCATAGCCAGAATCCTCCGGTGTACGGGCAATCAAAAATGTTGCTGCCCAATTATAGCACGTGCTACTGCAATGATGGTTGTATGACTGCTTTTGCTGAGAGATGTGTACTCTATGCAACAATGCTATCCCAATTGCGCCAATATTATCTGTACAGCCAACGCTCGTTAACCGCATTGCACGGCCTTTTTGCCCAATCGCTATTAAACGCAAAGATTTTGCACAATTATTGTCTATATTCCATGTTATTGACTCTCATGCTACAATTTATTTGAAGATTCGTAGTTTTGATTCTGCACTACGCTATCCCAGATCACGTACAGCCACGTCTCAACCTGCCGGTAGATGGTCATTCTTTGTGAACGTAGTTCCAGGTTTGGACTACGTTGTAGACAACCAGGAGGGAGTCGTGCTAGAGCTATCTCAGCACAAGGCTCAATTGCGTGACTATTTCAACGGTTTGGGCTTTGAACGCTGGTCGGCTATTTACGGGAATGCCCCTCTTTCACTGGTGAGGCAGAGTATTCGTGACGGTCATAACCGCATGCTGGCGATTGCCGATTCGTGGCTTGACGATCAACCACCACCAACCACTGCTCTCGATGTTGGCTGTGGAGTTGGCCTGTTTAGTCTGATGCTGGCCCGTCGTGGCTATCGGGTTCGGGCCGCTGATATTGCACCGCAAATGGTCGCTGCAACGGCGCAGGCAGTTGCTGAGGCCGGGCTGTCTGATCGAGTTGAGTGCGTCGAGGCCGATATTGAATCGTTACGTGAATCGGCCCAGCTTGTCGCCTGTTTCGATGTCTTGATCCACTACCCTCAGCCGGCCTTCAGTCAGCTCTGCACCCATCTGGCACAGCTTACCGAACACACCCTTCTCCTGACCTACGCTCCCTACAGCACGCTGCTGGCTGCGCTACATCGGATCGGCGGCTGGTTCCCGCATAGTCAACGACGCACCGAGATTCAGATGATCCGCGATCACGAGGTGGCTGCCATTCTGAACCAGTCTGGTTTACAGGTACGACGGGTGCAACCGATCCGTAGCCGGTTTTATCACGTTACGTTGATTGAAGCCGTGCGGCTAGTTTCATAAGGTTGTAGTTCAGAAACATAACTACAGGAGTACACTATGCGACGATTGCTGGCATTGCTGGCCCTTGGGGCAGCCACGTTTGCGCTGCACAAGTGGTACAACCGTGAGGTGCTGTTGGAAGGTGAAGGCTTTGTTCGCCTACAGAGTGAACACGAACATTTCCACTTCCACGTCGATCTGCCACCCGGCATGGAGATTCAACCTGGCGATACACTCGAAATCATGCATCTGCCCCCCACCGAGGATGGTCGAACCAACGGCGAAATCTGCTATCGCAGCCCGATCCGGCTCTATAAAGCCAGCGCCCTCCGCCGTTTTCTGACCAAAAAGAGCAGTCTGGTCGAGATTAACGAGCTGGTTGAGCATCCGTAGTGTTGGTGATCGGGCCTTTGGTCCGTGAGACGTCAGGAATTGCCAGATCGCAAAGGAGCGCCGAAATGTTCTGGATTAATCCACTGATGATGGAAATGCCCGGTGAGTTTAGCCGCACGACTCGCCATGCGTTGAAGGAAGCTATCCTCTCACCTCGCTTCTACACGACCGATTTTAAGGCTATCGACAAACTGGAAATCGACCGCAACGGGTTGCGCGACGAGTTCGATTGGATCCGCGATGAGTTTGCCTACGACTACAACCGCACCCACTTCCGCCGCACCGATGAATTTTTGCAGAATTTCGATGATATGCCTGAACGCGATTCCTTTATCGATTTTCTTGAGCGTTCGTGTACTGCCGAGTTCAGCGGTTGTTTGCTCTATGCCGAGATGGTCAAGCATCTGCACGATCCGACGCTGCGGGCCATTTTCAAGTATATGAGCCGCGATGAAGGCCGGCACGCTGGCTTTCTCAACCGCACGATGGCCGATCTGAATGTGGCACTTGATCTGACGGTGTTGCAGAAGCGTAAGAAGTACACCTACTTCCAACCCAAGTTTATCTTCTACTCGGTTTACCTGTCCGAGAAGATTGGCTATTCGCGCTACATTACTATCTATCGCCACCTCGAACGGAATCCGCAGTACTGCATCCATCCGATCTTCAAGTGGTTTGAGCAGTGGTGCAACGATGAATACCGCCACGGTGAATTCTTTGCCCTGCTGATGCGCTCGCAACCTGAGATGCTTGAGGGTGTCAACCGGCGCTGGATCCGGTTCTTCTTGCTCGCTGTATATGCGACGATGTATCTCAACGACGCCCGCCGATCCAATTTCTACGCCGCGCTCGGCCTCGACTGGCGTGACTACGACCAGACGGTGATCCGGCTGTGCAACGACATTGCAACCCAGGTCTATCCCGAGACGATGAATCTCGATGATCCGCGCTTCTTCGCCTACATGGATAAGCTGGTTGAGTACGACCGGGCATTGCGAGCGCTGGAGGGCCGGAAGGATCCGATTGCACTGGCTCATTCAACCCGTCTGAAAGCGGCAATTGCGCTCCGCTTGCTGGCTATCTATCGGTTGCCCACCCGTAAGACGACGGAGGCGATTCGCTGGAAGGGCTTGCCTGGCTTCCCCAATTATCCTGGTCCTAATCGTCCGCAGCGTGTGGTAGCAGCCGATTAGGATCGTCCGTTCGCGGGTATACATTGCTGTCGGTACTGGCGGCAGGAACATTTCCTGCCGTCTGGCTCCGGTTTTGTCGCAATTCCGGTTTCGCCCGGTACGAGTGATGGGGAAATGCGCATGCACGTTGTGGTCTTAACCATCGACGGTAATCATCGTCCGGCGCTGTTGGCGGCTGCCGAGCGGCTGCGCCGCGATCATAAGGTTGATCTGAGCCTGGCTATCTACGATGCGGCAATGTTGAGTAATGCCGCAGGATGGGCGAAACTCGACCGCGATCTGGCACGAGCCGATCTGGTGTTCGGGGCACGCCTGTTCAGCGAAGATCTGGTGCGGCCACTGGTCGAACGATTGGCCCATTTTGAACGACCAACGCTGATTATTACCTCAAATCCGGCGCTGATCCGCTGTACCCGGATCGGTGGCTTTTCGTTACGGCGTGAAAGCGAGAACGAACCGGGTCCCCTCCGCCGTTGGGTGCAGAAGCTCCGACCGCAGGGTGGTGCAGGCGAGGCCCGGCGTCAACTGGCGATTTTGCGCAATTTGAGTAAGGTGTTGAAAGTTATCCCCGGCACGTCCCGCGATTTGTACACCTACATTACCAGTCATCAATACTGGCTGAATGCTTCGCCAGAGAATCTCTACCGCCTGCTGTGCGTGCTCATCGGTCGTTATGGCCCATCGCCGCGCCCAAAGTTGCCACAGCTTGACCCACTAACCTATCCCGACACGGCGATCTACCACCCTGACGCACCCGATCTGTTTACTTCGTTGAACGATTACTACCGATGGCGTGGAAAACGCTTACCGTCTGCTGGTAAGGTCGGTATCCTTACTCTGCGGACGGTGGTGTTGAGTGGGAATACCCCGCATATTGATGCATTGGCCCGCGCTATTGAGGCGCGCGGGCTGGAGGCCCGTGTCGCCTACGCTGCCGGGCTTGATTTGCGTCCACTGCTCGATAAGGAGCTGGCCGATGTCGATCTGCTGGTCAATGCAACCGGGTTTGCTCTGGTTGGCGGTCCAGCCGAGAGCCAGCCTCAGCAGGCCGCCGAGGCATTAACCCGCTTCGACCGTCCATACCTCAGTCTGGTACCGCTGGCGTTTCAACGGATCGACGACTGGCGCGCCGATGATAACGGTCTGGTGCCGGTGCAGCAGGCGCTAAGTGTTGCCATTCCCGAACTGGAGGGTGCTGCTGAACCGCTGATCTTTGGTGGGCCGGCGGCTGATGGCCAGCGCTTTGCCCCAGCTCAGGCGGAAATCGAGCAGATCGCCGACCGGATTATGCGCCGGGTGGCTTTACGCCGGATGCCAAACGCCCATAAGCGGCTGGCGGTGGTGATCTATAACTTTCCCCCGGCCCTGGGCACGGTTGGCACCGCCGCGTATCTCGATGTCTTTGCCAGTCTGTTTCGTCTGTTGCAGGCACTGGCTGCCGACGGTTATCAGGTTGAGGTACCGGAAAGTGTCGATGCGTTGCGCCAGCTCCTGTTGGCCGATGGGCCGGCCCACGGTGCCGATGCACACATCGCCGATTGGCTTAGCGCGGATGAGTATCGCCGGCTCTTCCCGGCGTATACCGACATCGAGCCGTACTGGGGACCGGCACCGGGTGATCTGCTGCGCGACAATCGTGGGATTCGGATTCTCGGCCGTCAATTTGGCAATGTCTTCGTCGGCGTACAGCCCAGTTTTGGCTACGAGCGCGACCCGATGCGGTTGTTGCTGGCGAAAGACGCGGCCCCGAATCATGCCTTTGCCGCGTTCTATACCTGGCTGACCCACAAATTCCGCGCCGATGCCATCATTCATCTCGGCACACACGGCGCAATGGAGTTTATGCCGGGCAAGCAGGTTGGGTTGAGTGCCCGTTGCTGGCCGCTGCGCCTGATCGGGCCGTTGCCCAATTTCTACGTCTACAGTGTGAACAATCCGAGTGAGGCGGCGATTGCAAAGCGGCGAGGGGCGGCCACGCTGGTGAGCTATCTGGTGCCACCCGTGCAGCAGGCAGGGCTGTACAAGGGGCTGCGGACGCTGCGCGATGCAATTGATCAATTTGAGCGCCATCCCGATCCTGCCCTGGTGAGCGATCTGCGCGAGCGGGCAGCGCAATTAGGCATTCCAATGGCGGCCACTGGTGATGATTACGCTGATGTTGCCGGTCTGGCCCACGAGCTGCTGCGGATCGAGCAGCGCATGATCCCTCTCGGCCTGCACGTCCTCGGCCAGCCCCCGGTGCCGGCTGAGCTGGCCGACTTTCTTCTGCTCTACGCCAGCTTGCAACCGGATGGTGGTTTGCCCGCTTTGATTGCCCGGGGGATGGGGATTGATTACGTCGATCTATGTGCACGCCTGAATAGCGATCTGGCGGCCCAAAGCCAGCTTCGGTTGATCGAAGAGCGGGGAAGGGCGGCGATGCTGGCCTATGCCGAAGCACCCGATGCCGAGACTGGCGTCCGTGCTGCCTCCGCTGCACTTGCCGATCTGGTGCCGGCAACCGCACTACGCCCTCTCTGGCCGAAACTGGCCGAATTGCGCACCGGTCTGTTGACCAATCACGAGCTACGGAATCTGTTGCACGGCCTGCGGGGTGGTTTTATCCCTCCCTCTCCGAGCAATGATGCAGTTCGCAATCCGGCAGTGTTGCCAACCGGACGGAATCTGTTTGCGCTCGATCCCTATCGGGTACCTACTCCGGCCTCAATGCAGCGTGGTGAAGCGCTGGCCACTGAACTGATCGAGCGTCTGCATCGTGAGCAGGGTCAGTTTCCGTCTAGCATCGCGATTGTGTTGTGGGGTACCGACAACCTTAAGAGCGATTGCGAAGGCGTCGCACAAGTGTTGGCGCTGATCGGTGCCCGTCCGGTCATCGATGAACTGGGCAATGTGTCCGATGTCGCGCTGCGCCCACTCGCCGAGCTGGGCCGGCCCCGGATCGACGTGGTGGTGACGGTGAGTGGTATCTTCCGCGATCTGCTCAGTCATCAGATGCGCCTGATTGATCGGGCGGCGTATCTCGCGGCAACCGCCGATGAGCCGCCAGAGTGGAATTTTGTGCGGGCGCATGCGCTGGCTCAGGTGGCCGAGACTGGCCTGTCGTTAGCCGAAGCGGCCATTCGTGTCTTCTCCAATGCGCCTGGGAGCTACGGAGCGAATGTCAACTTCCTGGTCGAGAGTGGTACCTGGGAGAATGACGACCAGCTTAGCGACGCCTTTCTATCACGCAAGAGCTTTGTTCGCACTGCTGATGGGCAGTGGCGGGAAGCCCGTAGCTTGCTTGAAGGAGCGTTGCGTCATGTGCAGGCAACCTTCCAGAACATCGACAGCTTCGAGGTGGGTCTTACGGATATTGACAACTACTACGAAAACCTGGGTGGTATGGCAAAGAGTGTGGCCAGGTTGCGCGGCGAACCGCCGCCCGTACTGGTTGCCGATGCGATCAGCTCACCCGGTGCCAGTCGCGTGGCATCAATTGAAACGATGTTGCGCCTTGAAACGCGAGCGAAATTGCTCAATCCGAAGTGGCACGAAGCCATGCTTGCCCACGGCTTTGCCGGTGTACGCGAGATAGAGGCGCGTGTTGGTCACACCTATGGATGGAGTGCAACAGCGAATGCAGTAGAAGATTGGGTATATGACGAAATTGCCGCCACCTACGCACTCGACGATGCGATGCGTGAACGGATGGCCACCCTCAATCCAACTGCGACTGCCGGGGTTGTGCGGCGTCTGCTCGAAGCCGCCGGACGTGGTTTCTGGGCTGCCGACGAAGCAACCCTCAACCGCCTGCAGGAAATCTACCAGGACCTCGAAGATCGACTGGAAGGCATTACCGAAGAGAGGAGTGTAGGATGAGCTGGTTTAAGATGATTCGCCTTGGCATGCTGCACGTCGCGGTGGCGATTAGTCTGGTGCCGATTACCGGTGTCCTCAATCGGATCATGATCCACGAACTCGGTTTGATGGCCAGTATCGTTGCCGCCTTGATCATTCTTCCCCACCTCTTCTCGCCAATGCAGGTCTTTATCGGTCAGTTCTCTGATCGCCATCCGTTCTGGGGCTACCGGCGCACTCCGTATATTGCATTAGGCTTACTGCTCTGTATCGGTGGTGCTGCTCTCACCCCCTTCGCTGCATTTGCGATGGATGCCAGCTTCTGGCCGGGGCTGGCGCTGGCGCTCTTCGTGTTCGGTATCTGGGGAGTGGGCTTCAATACCGCCGTGGTTTCGTACCTCTCGCTCGCCAGCGATATGTCGCCGGCGCACCTGCGCTCGCGCACCATTGCCGTCATGTGGTTTATGATGATTACGGCGGTGATTGGGACGGCAATTGGCACCGGTCGCGCACTGGAACCCTATTCGCCGGAACGACTGATTGAGGTTTTCGCAATTTGTGCTGGTGTGGCACTGACGATTGGTGCGCTCGGTTTAATCGGCCTTGAGCCGCGCAACGCGATCCCGCTGAGCCACGAAGAGCGCTACTCGGCTGCCGAGTCGGTACGGACGGTTGTCCGTGATCCACTTGCGCGCCGGTTCTTCGTCTATCTGATGTTTATGCTGTCCGCTATTCTGGGTCAGGATGTCTTGCTCGAACCGTATGGCGCCCAGGCGTTTGGGATGGATGTGCGCACCACAACCCAATTGACCGCCGTTTGGGGTGGGGCGACCCTCCTTGCCCTGTTGTTGCACGGCATTGTGTTCAGCCGCTGGCTCAGCAACAAGCGTGGTGCAATGATCGGCGGCTCGATTGCGGCGGTTGGTCTGACCTTGATCGCACTCAGCGGCATCTTGCATATCGAGCCGTTGTTTGTCCCGGCGATTGCTCTGCTCGGCTTTGGTACCGGCATTGCAACAGCAACCAATCTGGCGCTGATGCTCGATATGACGACACCACAACAGGTTGGTCTCTTCATCGGCGCCTGGGGCGTTGCCGATGCTGCTGCCCGTGGGTTGGGCAACTTACTGGCCGGCGTGATCCGCGATCTCGCCGCTTTGGTGGTCGGCCCTACCGGTGCGTATGCAACGGTCTTTTTAATTGAGGCTCTTATCCTCTGTACAGCACTTGTGATGCTGCGGGCGATTGATGTAAGCGCCTTCCGTAGTCAGCGCCGCGAGTTGGGACAGTTGGTTGCCGCAATGGGCGATGCGTAGAAAAATATAGAAATACGCAGATTTTGAAACTATTTGCAGTATAATGATACAGCCCGTATCAACGCGAAGAGGCGTCGGCGCGGGCAGGTAGGTCTTTTGTCGCCATCCGCCTGTCTGGATACAATGGTTCACCATTCGGTGTCTTGCCGTGAGCATTTTGCAAAGCAAAGGATCAGGAGTATGAATCTGTTCCTTGCCGGTCTCGATCATACGACTGCGCCGGTTGAGATTCGTGAACAACTTGCCTTTAGCCAGACTGATTTACCCTCAGCTCTGATGCAATTGACCAGCTCAGAAACCGGCACGCCGCCGCTCTTTGCCGAGGCCGTGATTCTTTCGACCTGCAATCGAGTTGAATTGTACGGTGTAACGAACCCTGGAACGACGGCCCAACACGTTGTCGATTTTCTGGCAACCTTTCATCAGCGCCCAGCCGCGAGCTTTGTCCACACGCTCTATTTTTACCAGGGTGAAGCCGTTGCCCGTCATTTGTGTGCAACTGCCGCCGGGTTACGTTCGCTGGTGCTGGGAGAGGCCCAGATTCAGGGTCAGGTACGTAGTGCTTACGAAGCGGCGCAACGGATCGGTAGTGTCGGTTCGATCTTGCACCGTCTGTTTCAGATCGCCCTGGTAGCCGGGAAGCGGGTGCGCCACGAAACGACTATCGGGAAAGGGGCGGCGAGTGTTTCGCAGGCCGGTGTTGAGCTTGCCCGTCGTCGGCTCGGTGATCTGCGGGGTCGGGAGGTGTTGTTAATCGGTGGCGGTGAGGTGAGCGAGCTGGCTGCGCAGAACCTGATTGCCAATGGTGCTGATCGGTTGACAATCGTGAATCGCACGTCGGCGCGTGCTGCCGCCCTGGCCGAACGCTACGGTGCCGAGATGCTTGATTTTGGTGCGCTCCCCCAGGCGTTGGCCCGCGCCGACATTGTCATTAGCTCGACCGCAGCACCGGTACCAGTTATTTACCGCCATCACGTGGCCGAGGCGATTGCCCATAAACAGCGGGCACGCGCCTGTGGTGAGTGCGATCCGCCGACGATGTTATTGATCGATCTGGCTGTGCCCCGTGATATTGCTGCTGATGTCGCCCAGATTCCCGGTGTGTATCTCTTCACGGTTGATGATCTGCGTGAGGTTGTGAGTCACACCATTGAGTTACGGAGCGCAGTGCTGGAGATTGCCCAACAGATCGTTGAAGAGCAGATGCAGGAGTTTCTCTCTTGGATGCGCACTCAGGAGGCTCTGCCGGTACTGACAATGTTGCGTCAGCGGGCTGAAGAGGTACGGAATGAGGAACTGGCCCGTGCCTTGCGTCGCTTGCACGATCTCTCTCCCGAACAGCGAGCAGTGATCGAAGGACTGTCGCGGAGTATCGTGAACAAGCTGTTGCACCCGCCAACTCGTTGCCTACGCGAAGCTGCCGCACATGGCCAGGGCAAGCGCTACGCTTCCATTCTGGCCGAACTCTTTAATCTGGAGCATTGAGAGGAGTTATGGCACGTTTACTACTTGGTACTCGTGGTTCGGCACTTGCCCGTGTTCAGTCCGAGTGGGTTGCCGATGCGCTCCGCACGGCCTTTCCCTCGTTAGAGGTAGATCTGCGGATTATTTCGACCACCGGTGATCGGGTGCTCGATGTGGCCTTGTCAGCGGTTGGTGACAAAGGTCTGTTCGTAAAAGAACTTGAGCATGCCCTGCTGGCCGGTGAGGTTGATCTGTGCGTGCATAGCGCAAAAGATATGCCGACGGTGACCCCGGATGGTCTGGTGTTGGCGGCGTTTCCGGTGCGCGTTGATCCGCGAGATGTGCTGGTTGTCCGTCAGGCCGGTTTGGGCACCGATCTCGCTTCGTTGCCTGCCGGTGCACGGGTGGGTACGTCAAGCCTGCGGCGGACCAGTCAGGTGCGCCATCATCGCCCTGATCTGCAATTGACTGACGTTCGGGGCAATGTTGATACGCGCCTGCGTAAACTGGCCTCCGGTCAGTACGATGCGCTCATTCTGGCTGCGGCTGGGTTGCGGCGTCTGGGTTTGTGGGATGGCTCCCCCGGCGCACAGATCGGCGAAGCGGTTGTGTATCCGCTTGAGCCATCGGTGATGCTGCCGGCGGTGGCGCAGGGTATTCTGGCTATCGAGACCCGCGCCGATGATGAAGCAACGCGCACACTGGTAGAGTCACTTGACAATCCGGCGGCCAGGTCGGCGGCACTCGCTGAACGTGCGTTGTTGCGTCGTCTGGAAGGTGGCTGTCAGATTCCGGTGGCAGCTCATGCGGTTGTGACTGATACCGGTATGTACCTGCGTGGGATGGTGGCTACTCTTGATGGCAGTACGCTGGTGTTCGCCGAACAGACCGGTGACCCGGCTCAGGCCGAGGTGTTGGGCATGGCGGTTGCCGAAGAATTACTGGCTCGCGGCGGTGACGCGATTCTTACCGCTATCCGTCATCAGTTGGAGGCACGACGATGAGGGGACTGGCTGGTCGTCGAATCGCTATTACGCGCCCTGCCGGACGTGGCGATACACTGGCTGCACGCTTGCAAGCGCTCGGTGCGATTCCACTTCTGACGCCACTGATTGCCTATACGCCGCAACCCGATCCGGTACCATTGCAGCAGGCGCTCAATCGTCTGGCTACTGGTGCGTATCACTGGCTGGTCGTGACCAGCCGGCAGACAGTGAAGGTGTTGGCTGACGCCACAATTCCCGAATCGACCGCCATTGCGGCGGTTGGTAAAGCGACTGCTGGCGATTGTCGGCGGGCCTGGGGGCGCGAACCCACGGTCGTTCCTGATACCGAGATCGGCAGTGCCTTGCCGGCGATCATGGGGCAGCTTGCCGGGAAGCGTGTCTTGTTGCCCTGCGCGGATATTGCTCCGCCAACTCTCACCGAAGCCCTTCGCGCTGCTGGCGCCGATGTTGATCGGGTTACTGCATATTGCACTGTGGCTGGCCCTGGTCTTGCCGATTTGCAACGTATGATCGATGATGGTGCGGTTGACGCTATCGTGCTCGCCAGTGGTTCGGCAGTTCGCCAGTTGCATCAGCTTCGTGTACCGACTGGCTTACCGCCACTGGTCTGCATTGGCCCCAGCACGGCTGCCGTTTGCGCTGATCTTGGTCTCCCTATTGCTGGTGTTGCCGAACGTCCAAACGACGATGCGCTGATTGCTGTGCTTGAACAGGTTTTTACACCGTATTGTGAAGTGAAGGAGTAAGGCAGTGGATGTGCTCTCACGTCATACACCGGCCACGAATGGTACGACGACGCAGGTACCAACGCCGGTTCACCGTCCGCGCCGATTGCGGATCAGTCCGGCCATGCGCGATCTGGTGCGCGAAACTCGCCTGACACCGGCCCAGTTGATTGCCCCAATCTTTGTCCGTCACGGCCATAACCTGCGCAATCCGATTGCCTCGATGCCCGGTCAGTACCAGATGTCTCCCGACCAGGCTGCCCGCGAAGCGCGCGAGCTAGCAGTCCTCGGAATTCGAGCCGTACTCCTGTTTGGGATTCCGGCCCACAAGGATCCGTGTGGTAGCGAGAATGCTGACCCGGCGGGGATTGTGCCCCAGGCGATCCAGGCCATCAAAGCTGAAGTGCCCGGGATGGTGGTTATCAGCGATATGTGCTTCTGCGAGTACACCGATCACGGTCACTGCGGTGTGCTCAATGCACCGACGCGCGATGATTTTCAACCGCAGTTGGGTGAAGGGTACCTGCTTAACGATCCAACCCTGGCGCTGCTGGCCGAAGCATCGGTAGTGCATGCCCGTGCCGGAGCCGATATTATTGCCCCTTCTGGCATGATCGATGGCATGGTGGCGGCGATTCGCTCGGCGCTGGACGCTGCGGGGCTGAGCCATACCGCGATCATGAGCTATGCCGCAAAGTATGCCAGCGGTTTTTATGCTCCCTTCCGTGATGCTGCCGAAAGTCCGCCTCAGTTCGGTGATCGGAGCCAGTACCAGATGGATCCGGCCAATGCGCGTGAAGCACTGCGTGAAGTCGATCTCGATGTTGCGGAGGGGGCAGATATCCTGATGGTCAAACCGGCACTCGCCTACCTCGACATTATCCGGCAGGTGCGCGACCGCCATGCATTGCCGCTGGCAGCGTATCAGGTGAGCGGCGAGTACAGTATGGTGAAGGCCGCAGCATTACAGGGCTGGCTCGACGAGCAGCGGATTGCGTTGGAGATGCTGACCGCCATTCGACGTGCCGGCGCTGACATGATTATCACCTATTGGGCCAGAGAAGCCGCCGAATGGCTTGGATGATTGGTGGTGAGCGAGGTCTTCAATCCGCGCTCAGCAGCGTCAACGCGGGGGAAGGGATTGCACCACCGAGGCACCGAGGACGCAGAGATAACCAAAAAATTCTGTGCCCTCCGTGTCTCTGTGGTGACCCGACCCGCTGCTGAGGGGGGATAGGATTGCACCACCGAGGCACAGCAGACACAGAGATAACAAAAAAACCTCTGTGCCCTCTGTGTCTTTGTGGTAACCCAACCCGCCATTGTAAAGATTGAGAGGAGTGCAATGCGAGATCGTTTTCTGTGCGCATGTCGTCGTCAGCCAGTTGATCGCACACCGATCTGGTTAATGCGCCAGGCTGGACGTTATATGCCGGAATATCGGGCCATCCGCGAGCGCTATGGCTTTTTGCAGATGGTTAAAACCCCAGAAGTTGCCGCCGAGGTGACGCTCCAGCCTGTGAAGGCGTTTGGCGTTGATGCAGCGATTATCTTTGCCGATATTCTGCCCCCACTCGAAGGGCTAGGGTTACAGCTCACGTATGAAAAAGGGGAAGGGCCGGTCATCCACAACCCGATCCGCAGCCCGCATGATGTCAGTGCATTACGTTCGTGCGATCCGCGCGAGACGGTTGCCTATACTCTGGCGGCGCTGCAACTTGTCAAGCGGGAGCTGAACGGTTTACCACTCATCGGGTTCAGCGGTGCGCCATTTACGCTCGCCAGTTATGCCATTGAAGGTGGTGGATCGCGCGAATATCGGCTTACCAAGCGCTTTATGTACGAGCAACCGGCAGCGTGGCACGATCTGATGGAACGTCTCAGCCGGTTAGTTGCCGACTATCTAATCGCTCAGATCGAAGCCGGTGCCGACGCGGTCCAGATTTTTGATAGCTGGGCCGGTGCTCTCTCGCCTGCCGACTACCGGGCGTATGTGCTACGCCATACCCAGGCGCTCGTGCAAACAATCCGCGCCCGTTTAGGCGAGGCAACACCACCAATTATTTACTTTGGTACCGATATGGCCGGCCTGGCCGGCGAAGTGCGCCAGATCGGAGCTGATGTGCTCGGTGTGGACTGGCGGATCGATCTTGATGTGGCCTGGGCGCAGTACGGGTTCAATCATGCGGTTCAGGGCAATCTCGATCCAATGACCCTCTTTGCACCGCCGTCGATCATTGCCGCTCGTGCCCGTGACATTCTGGAACGGGCCGGTGGGCGTCCGGGACACATTTTTAATCTCGGTCACGGTATCCTCACCGAGACACCCGTTGATCACGTGCGCTATCTGGTCGAGTTTGTCCAATCGTATCCGCTCCCAGCTACCGCTCCCGTCCTTCAGGAGGTTGTGCAATGAGTGTTGCAACCGAACGCTACAGCCGTTCGCAGGCCGATTATGCTGCTGCCCGGGATGTGATTCCCGGTGGCGTTAATTCGCCGGTGCGGGCTTTTCGAGGAGTTGGCGGAACCCCTATCTTCTTCGAGCGTGGGCAGGGCGCTTATGTGTGGGATGTCGATGGCAATCGCTACATCGACTACGTGCTCTCGTGGGGGCCGCTCCTGCTCGGTCACGCCCATCCTGCGGTCGTCGAGGCAATTACCCTTCAAGCGCAACGGGGTACCAGCTTCGGTGCGCCAACCGAGCTGGAGACCGAACTTGCCCGGCTGGTGATCGAACTGGTGCCTTCAATTGAACAGATTCGCTTTGTCAACAGCGGCACCGAGGCAACGATGAGCGCACTGCGTCTGGCTCGTGCCGCCACTGGTCGTCGCCTGATTGTCAAGTTCAACGGTTGCTACCACGGCCATGCCGATATGCTGCTGGTGCAGGCGGGTAGTGGGGTGGCGACCCTTGGCCTGCCTGATAGCCCCGGCGTACCGCCATCGGTGGCTGCCGAGACTATCACCATCGAGTACAACGACCTCGATGCGGCGGCGGCATTGTTTGCCAACCGTGGTGACGAGATTGCGGCTGTGATTGTTGAACCTATTGCCGCCAATATGGGCTTTGTGCTGCCCAAACCGGGCTTCCTGAGTGGGTTACGTGAACTGACCCAGGCCTACGGTGCGATCTTCATTCTCGACGAAGTGATGACCGGTTTCCGGGTGGCGGCGGGTGGTGCGCAGGCGCTCTGGGGCCTTGATCCCGATCTGACCTGTCTGGGGAAGGTCATCGGCGGTGGTTTACCGGTAGGTGCCTATGCCGGTAAACGGCAATTTATGCAACTGGTTGCACCTGCCGGGCCAATGTATCAGGCTGGCACACTGAGTGGTAACCCTCTGGCGATGATTGCCGGCCTGACGACCCTCCGTACCGCTTTTGGCGGGGATGCCCGATCCTTCCAGCAGGCAGTCACCCGTACTGCCCGGCTTGCCGATGGCCTGCGTATGCTTGGCGAACGCTATCGCATTCCGGTGCAGGTCGGCAACGTCGGCACTATGTTCGGCTGCTACTTTTTGCGTCAAGAGGGGAGCCAGATCACCAGCTATGCCGAAGCAAAAGCCTACGCCGACCCCCAGCGCTACGCTCGCTTCTTCTGGGCGATGGCCGATCAGGGCATCTATCTGGCCCCGTCACAGTTTGAGGCCGGCTTCCTCAGCACGGCTCACACCGATGCAGACATCGATGAAACGCTGGCGGCGGCAGAAGTGGCGTTTGCTGAACTGGCATCGGCGGAATGAGGAGATCACATATGACAATCACCGATACCCGTACCATCGTGCATGATCTGATGCGGAGTGGTCAGCAGCGGCTATGCGCCGCCTTTGAAGAGATCGATCAGCACGCTCAGTTTGTTGCCGAGAGTTGGGAGCGTCCGGGTGGTGGTGGCGGCACCGCACGGGTGATGACAGAAGGGGCTGTCTTCGAGCGGGCCGGGGTCAATGTCTCGGCGGTTTATGGTAGTGAAGTACCACCGAGCATCTGGCAACACCGCCCCTCAACCCGTGGTCAGGCCTATTTCGCCACCGGTATCTCGATGGTGCTGCACCCGCGCAACCCCTACGTACCGGCGTTTCATGCCAATTTTCGCTATTTTGAAGCTGGCGATGACTGGTGGTTTGGTGGGGGGATGGACCTCACCCCCAGCTACGGTTTCGCTGAAGATGCCCGCCATTTTCACGTAACGTTACGCGACTATTGTGCCCGCCACCCGATTGCCGACTATCGTGAAATGAAGGCGACCTGCGATAACTACTTCTTCCTCAAGCATCGCAACGAAATGCGCGGGATTGGTGGCATCTTCTTCGATGATCTGCATCCTGCCGGTGACGATGGCTTCGAGTGCGCCTTCGCCTTCGTGAGTGATGGCATTACCACCATCCTCGACGCCTACCTGCCCATTGTGCGTCGTCGTATGCACACCCCATACGGTGAACGCGAACGCATGTGGCAACTCTACCGTCGTGGACGCTATGTCGAATTCAACCTGATCTACGACCGTGGCACCCTCTTTGGGCTGCAAACCGGGGGCAACATCGAAGCGATTTTAATGTCATTACCACCGCTGGCGCGCTGGCAATTCAAATACCAGCCCGAACCCGGTTCACCGGAAGCAGCGATGGCCGAATTTCTCAAGCCACGTGATTGGGCGGAGGAGTAGCTGTGTGTCTATACCACGCTGCATATCTGACAGCATACCGTTAGATTGCACAGATTGCTTCCAATCCATCAGCACACTTCCAAACTCGTTGCATGTGAGCAAGGGCGACCAACCGGTCGCCCTTGCATTGATTTCGGAAAGATCTCGAAGCGGGCAATCCGCTTTCACCCTCAACCGGCCAACTGCTCAAGCTGATCAACCAGTCCGGCAAACGTATCCATCGCCGCCTGAATCGGCTCCGGTGACGTCATGTCAACACCGGCGTCACGTAGCAAATCAATCGATGAACGTGATGAGCCACTTCGCAAGAAGCGCAGGTAGCGTTCAATGGCCGGCTGACCCTCATTGATGATCTGGCGACTCAATGCCAGCGCCGCCGAGATACCGGTTGCGTATTGGTAGACATAAAAGTTGTAATAGAAATGAGGGATGCGCATCCACTCATACGCCAGCTCATCATCGACCTGCAACTCAGGGCCGTGGTAGCGAATGACCAGATCGCGATAATACTGGCTCAGGGCATCAGCAGTGAGCGGCTGACCGCGTTCGGCGTGTTCGTGCATCCACAACTCGAAGGCGGCAAACATGGTCTGACGGAAGATTGTGCTCCGAATCTCCTCAATCTGCTGCGCCAGCAAGCGTCGGCGCAGAGCTTCATCAGCACCATTGGACAGCATGTAGTGGGTCAACAGTGCCTCGTTGAGTGTTGAAGCCACTTCAGCGACAAAAATCGTGTATTCGCCATAGACAAACGGCTGATGGGTACGGGTGAAGTAGGAGTGGAGCGAATGGCCCAACTCGTGTGCCAGCGTAAAGACATCGCGCAGCCGATCCTGGTAGTTCAGCAAAATGTAGGGCGGTGTGCCATACGAACCGCCGCTGTAAGCACCGCTGCGCTTTCCGACATTTTCATAGACATCGATCCAGCGGCGACTAAACATCTGCTCAAGCGCAGCGCTATACTCTTCTCCGAGAGGCCGGAAGGCAGAACGCATCAAATCGCACGCCTCGTGGTACGGAATCGTCAACTCGACATCGGGCACGGGTTGGACATACAAATCGTAGAAATGCAGCTCATCCAGGCCCAGCAAGCGACGCCGTACTGACAGATAGCGATGGAAGCGCGGTAAATTAGCTTCCACAGTTGCAATCAGGTTGTGGTACACCTCGACCGGAATCTCATTCGGCGCCAGTGCTGCCTCCAGCGCCGAGGAGTAATTGCGTAAGCGGGCTGCAATCACATGCGAACGGATCGCAGCACCCAGCGTTGTTGCAATTGTATTACGAAACGGCAGGAATGCGCTGTAGTATCCTTTGAATGCATCACGACGCACCCGCCGATCCTGGCTTTCGAGCAACCGGCCATAGCGAGCATGCGACAATTGCACCGGTTGACCGTTCTCATCCTCAATCGTCGAAAATTGCAGGTCTGAGTCGGTCAACATCGAGAACGTCCGGTATGGTGTACGGGCCAGATCGCTGAACTCGGCCATCACCTGCTCAACCTCAGCCGAGCGTATATGGGCGCGTTGCCGGTTCAACTTCTCTAACTCGTAGCGGTAGACGTGTAAATCGGGGGTGGCATCTACCCACGCCTCAATAGTCTCTGCCGGAATCGTCAACAGTTCAGGCTCGATAAAAGCCAGCGCAGCCTGTATCCGGGCGGCAAAGCTACTGGCGCGTTCAGCCAATCCCTGCCCAACCGGATTTGTGCTATCGCTATCCTTCAGATGTGTGGCATATATATAGAGTGCGTATAAGCGACGTCCAACCTCGTCGCGCAGCGTCAGCGCGGTCAGCAATTGAGCCGGGCCTTGAGCCAGGGTGCCTTGCAGCGCAGCCAGCTCTTGCGCTCGCGCCTCAACGGCACTCAATTCCTGCTCCCAGGCCGCTACATCGGGAAAAATCTGGCTCAAATCCCAGGTGTACTCTTCCGGTACCTCGGCACGGGTTGGAACTTTGCTGGTAGTTGTGGTCATAACACCTTCCTTTCTTCTCCTTCATCTGTTCATTATAAGCTGATTGAGCAATATTTGGTGTGGGAAGGAATAACGGCGATTGTCAGGTGGCACAAGGAATACCAACCATCGTCATGCTGATGTGAACAGGAATATGCGGGATCGCCTACCCGAAAAATCTTCCCGGCTGGATCGGCGAAGGCAATGCCTTGCAACTATGTTGTATATCCGCGCAGCAGTCGTGCGCAGTGATGCTCTTGTCGCATAGTTTGGTGTGTGGAAGCCATGCTTCCATTCTGCTCGATGTCAGGTGCATATCGCGCCGGCAAACCTATCGATGATGGTTACGACGTGCGATCGGTGAACGATCTTACGGCTTGTCAATAATCGATGAGATGACGTGAACTTACTCCATGACGTGACATCCTTCCAACTATCTCCTCCACCTGATATAGTAACTCAGGTTGTCACCTATGCCGTGAGCAGGCTATAGAGTCTGATTGTCAGGATGAATAGTACGAAGCTGCACTTAATACCGTATGGCGTAGCCGCATGAACGATGTGGGGAGCAATCAGTTCTCGCGGATGTGCTATGTCATGTCTCACGGTAACAACCCAGCTTATCCCCATCCTCTGTGCCTCTGTGGTGAAAATGGTAGCAATTTGGGTTGTAGCATGCTCTACCGGTGTAACATGGAATGTAAGAGTACGCCTTCTGCTGTACTCAATACGTCAGTCGTGAGTCACAGACATGGAACGTGACAATATCTTGTTGCAGAAGAATGAGCACCGGATTATGGGAACACCTATACAATCGTCGCTGCCAGGGTTACGAGAGTTTTAGGGTGACAATAGAGTTGGAAGTCGCAAACAATGATGAGGAGAAGTTTTCGCTATATCATTCGGTAACGGTGGTTTTCGTAGTAGCTCGATGGAAGTAATCTATGATGCGTCGAGTGATCTTTAAATCTCTGAAGTTCTGGATAGTTCAGGCAAGGTGCAGTTTTTAGTGCTAAATGCGCAAGCTCATAATATGATATAATGCAGTCAACACGTTACTATTCTCAAGATTTCATTATGTGAATTTCGTCTTGCTATAGTATTTATCTATAAGCAAATTATCTCATGTGCTTAATATGACAACGAAAGAATTGCAAAGTAGACATTTTAGAGAAATATTAGCAAAAGAAAGTTTAGGGATGCGCAAAACTTTTACTGCTTTATCTCTGTTTTCTGGTGCAGGCGGTATGGATATTGGAGTTATGCAAGCAGGTTTTGAAATCCTTGCTTGCATTGAAATCGATCCTTATGCTTGCGAAACATTACGTGCAAATATTGTTCGCGATAAACGTACAACAAAAGTTATTGAGAAAGATATTCGTGAGGTCGATCCATCACTCCTGATCGTAGAACTTGGATTACAAGCTGGCGAGTTAGACTTACTTTATGGCGGTCCTCCATGCCAGACTTTTTCACAAATTGGTAAAAGGCATAGTATTAACGACGAAAGGGGGCTGCTGCTTTTTGAAATGGTTCGTTTTGCAGAAGTTTTTCGACCAAAGGCTATCTTGATAGAACAAGTCAAGGGATTACTCAACGCACAAGATCAGCAAAACAAACCGGGTGGTGTTTTTAAGCAACTTGTAGCACAGTTAGAAACACTAGGATACTGTTCTAAGTGGAAATTACTGAATGCTGCCGATTATGGTGTACCACAGTTACGCCAACGACTATTCATTGTCAGTACTATGCCCCCAAATCACTTTCAATTTCCTACACCTACTCACGGACCTGTAACGAAAGCAACGCCACTGTTTGCACTGGCTCCATATGTAACGGTAGGTGAGGCATTACAGGGTTTAGGTACACCTTGCGAGAAACAAAATGGATGTATCCCCGAAGATAGCCATCTTGATGTGACGCCGCAAGGAGACCGTCGCTGGATATATGGTGTTCCGGAGGGTTCACATCTGGCTAAACAAACACATTTGCCACCGGAACAACGTCGTAACCTTTCACGCAAGGACACTACCAAATTTAAGCGATTGTCCAGATCTGAACCTTCTAACACATTGCGGTGTGGGGAAATATTTTTTTTCATCCAACAGAAGATCGTTATCTCACACCACGAGAGTACATGCGATTACACGGCTACCCTGACGATTACGTGTTACGTGGTCCGATCCGTAGTCGTTCTGGTCGAGTTCGATTTTTAGATCAGCATCGACAGGTAGCAAACTCTGTACCTCCCCCCATCGCACGGATTTTGGCAGAAGTTATTGTGAGGACTTTTGATGCCCAGGATATTTGAGTTATTTGGTTATCCGTTATCATTACAAACGCCGGCAGCGCAGCAATGCCGACAACAGGCTTTCTGCCCTTTTACCCGTCGCGAGTGCGATGGTGGTGGTAATAGATATTCATCGCACATTGATATACCGGCAAATTCACCGTTGAAACAGTATTTTGCCGGACGCAATAGGGTTGCTGCCGGTATTTGTTCAATACAGTTAACCGAACATGAACCGCCGTGGATAGTTTGCCCGCGTCGCATTCTTTCCTGGGAGTATGAAGCAAATGATGGGCATGTTATCAAGCGAGGAGTCGCATATCAAATCTTGCATTTACTGAATTACCCATCTGGCTCAAAACTGGGAATTTGGCCAGAAGTTAAATTGCAGTTTGAAGAAGTTTCTACGAAAGGGGTAAAAAATTTTAATTATATGTTTGATTATATTGTGATGCCCGTAGCAGATGTTAGTCAGGACGATATGATGACACAGGTCAGTGGGAATTGGCAAACCTGGCGATGACGTTTTGAAAAGGGAGGATATATCATTAGCCAGAGAAAAGGTATTGATGTTGTTGAGGATGCTTCCTCAGGTGTACCGGGTATTATCGAGATAATGACTTCGAGTACCTCAGGTGGTAATAAGTCAAAGCGCACTACTGTTGCGCAGGCTTTTCAGGATGCTATCGCAGGTAAAGAGCATCATGCTCCTGGTATTAACAAGCGTCAGATTTGGGCCAGAATGGTGAGCCAGCTCATTGTTAAATCTGAGATCGCTATTGCCTGGGGTGGTAAAGCGATATGGGTTGTGCAAGATATGCTGGCATCATATATTTCCAGTTCAACAGCATTAAACCTTGCAGACTTTGTTGCTGAACAAACCGGAGAGGTTAACCTGCTAAGTGTGACTTACAGTGACCTTTCAATGAATCTCACTGATATATTGCAATTACGCCCTGATCTTTTATTTTCTGGCCCCATTTCATCTGCGCCAGACGAAGCACTACTAGAACCCGATTTTCGTGACATCATCCGCGCTCCTGTGCTTCCGTCATTGGAACGATTATTAGCCCGTCTGTCGGAAAACAAGCCTATGTATACAGTGATAGCACCGTGAGTGGATAGCAGCTACAAGACCGTTATCAGTAGAACTCATTTCAAAATTCGGTCAGTGACAGTAGCTTTCACCAGGACTGGGGAAACGTTCGCGGTGTAGTTGCACGTGCGTCGTGGAATGGGGGCTTGATGCCGCCCGACGCAGGCTCTAGCGAAACACAGCACTATCATACCCCTAGTTGCCACCTATACTGTGAGCAGGCACAGAGGCTGGCTGCCAGAAACGGCACGACGTTGCCATCAACACCGTGTGGTATAACCGCATAGAACGATGTGAGGAGCAGCCAGTTCTTATGGACGCACTTCATCACACCTCATGGTAGCAACCCAGGTTATGCCTATCCTCCGTGCCTCTGTGGTGACAAAGGGAGCAACTTAAGGTTTACGATCCCCGCACTTCCGCTTGCATCCCCGCAGGTATGTCGCGGGTGACGGTCGCTTTAGGGCGGCTTGGCAGGGTGAGCGCCAGAGCGGCTGCCGGTAAGCCGAGCAGCGTAACGCCGATCATCACGGTTTCAAGCCCAATCGTATCGGCAATGATGCCGCTGAGCCAGGTGCCGATGGCGCCGCTGGCAAAGGTGAAGCCGAGGATGAGACCCGATGCCAGTCCTTGCCGCACCGGTAAAATGCGTTGGGCATGTAAGACCAGGATGCTGTGCTGGCCACCGACGAGCATACCTGCCAGGCCGCATCCGATAAAGATTGCCCACAAGGGGGTAGCCATGAAGCAGGCCAGGCCGGCGGGAACGCTGAGGATGAGCGGCCAGACAGTTGCAGCCCGCATGCCGAAGCGGTCGGCCATCCAACCGTTAATCACATTGCCAATTGCGCCACTCGCCATGAAGGTGCCGGCCAGCGCCCCATAGATCGCCGGTTCCCACCCGCGATCACTGAATAGTTTGGGCAGGAATGATTGATAGACGGTTTGGATCGATGATCGCACAACTACCAGCACAATAAAGGCAATCAACAGCACGACAGCCAGCTTTGTCCAGTGGTAGGTGTTGGCTGTAGGAGCAGCGCGGTTCAGACGGCGACTCCGTGCGGTTTGCTGCGCCAGGAGTAATACGCCTGCCGGTACGACAGCTGCGAGCGCAATTGGTACGATGCCGGGTGTCCCGGCTACAGTCAACACAATACCGGCCAGGATTGGGCCGACCGCCAGGCCGATCTGTCCGCCGAAGAAGAAGATTGACGTTGCACTGGCCGGTTTGTCGGGCACGGCAGCCGCGGCACTGGCAGTGCCAATCGGGTGAAAGAGACCACTGCCGAGCGCGGCCAGGAGAAAACACGGCAGCAGGACAGTCCAGTTAGGGGCAAGGGCAACTCCCGTGTAGCAGAGTGCCATCCAGATTACGCCAATTGCTGCGAGTTGAAGGGTGCGTCCAGGTAGCCGGTCAGCTATCCAGCCAAAGAGTGGCTGTGATAGTGCCCCAAGGAGCGTGTAGACCGTCAGTGCTAAGCCAATCTGCTGATTGCTCAAACCGAGCGGTACCGCCAGTACCGCCAGTAGAACTGCTCCCAGACTGTTCAGCAGATCGATCATAAAATGACCACCGACAACGGCTGTGAAGACGCGATTACGCAGCATGTTGGCAATCCCTTTCTCAACGAGATGTGCGATTAAAAACGATGTTTCCCCCAACCATCGTTAGTTCGGCGTGCAATGTATGAAGGTGGGTTGCCGGTATCTGGAAGGGATCGCCATTGAGCACTGCCAGATCGGCAAACATGCCGGGGATGAGCCGGCCCCTTCGTTCGGCATCGGCACCAACAATTGTCGGGCCAATACAGTATGCCTCTAACGCTTCCGTCAGGGTTAATTGTTGTTCAGGATACCACCCTCCATCCGGCGTGCCATCGGTCGTTTGGCGGGTTACGGCAGCATGAATACCGGCCCACGGATCCATTGTCTCGACCGGTGCATCTGAGCCGAATGCCAGTGTTGCGCCGGCAGCGCACAGGCTGCGCCAGGCATAGCTGGTTACGCAACGTTTCCCCCATAGCCGCTCGGCCATCACCATATCAGCAGTACAGTGAATGGGTTGCATCGAAGCGATAACATTCAGCTCGGCGAAGCGCGGAATATCGTGAGGATCGAGAATCTGACAATGCTCTATCCGGTTGGGCAGGGCTAGAGGCGCAGCCGTAGCCCGGGCAGCGGCAATCGCATCGAGCACACTCCGATTTGCGGCGTCACCGATCGCATGCACGACAACGCTGATCCCATGAGCGTTGGCCCGCGTGACAATCTCTTGCAACTCGGCGGGAGGGATGACGGCGATGCCGGTATGATCTCGTCCTTCATACGGCAGCAGCATGTGCGCACTTTCAGAACCGAGCGATCCGTCCGCAAAGAGCTTCAGGCCGCCGATCCGCAACCAGTCATCACCCAGGCCACTGCGTAAACCGAGGGCAATGGCGTGGTCAAGATGAGCACCGGCGAGATGGGCCAGAACTCTGATGGTCAGATCGCCGGTATAGTAAAGGGTCTGCAGATCAATCAGGGTGTCGGGGCCATCCGTCGGGTTGGTGGCCGGTGGCACATGGAGAGCGGTTAAACCGTAGCTGAGCGCTTCATCAATCGCTAGCCGTAGTGCGGCAATGCGTTCGGCACGTGTAGGTGGTGGTACCACTGCCCGTACCAGCTCCATCGCAGTTTCGAGTAAGATGCCGGTCGGCTCTCCTTCATCATCGCGTTGAATCTGACCTCCAGCCGGATCGGGGGTTGCCGCCGTGATGCCGGCCAGTTCCAGTGCCCGACTATTCACCCAGAGCGAATGGCCGTCTTTCCGCGAGAGCATCGCCGGGCGATCCGGGCAAACCCGGTCGAGATCGGTACGTGTTGGCCAGTGTCCTCCCCACAGTGTATGATCCCATCCGTTGCCGCGCAACCATGCTCCGGCAGGAAGGCGCTGCGCAGCAGTTGCAATGTGATCAAGGGCGGCTGCATAATCGGTACATCCGGTCAAGCGTACCTGTTGACGGGCCAGTCCGTGGAGCACAATGTGGACGTGAGCGTCGGTTAGCCCCGGAACAACCGCTCGCCCTTGCAGATCAATCAGCTCGGCCTGGCTGCCGGCTGCCGCACGTACCAGACCTTCGTTACCCACGGCGATAATACGCTCGCCGCGAATGGCCAGTGCCCGTACTACCGGTTGCTTCGGATCGAGCGTGTAAATGGGGCCGTTGTAGATCATGATCGTCTTCATTGCGAGCCTCCTGCGCTGAGGGTGTTGCGTCGTATCCTACGCATCTCTCCCCGTTCTGTCAAATCTGAGTAGTCAAATATTTACACAGTCGAAAAGATTCTTAACTTCTGAACCTTCAACCTTCTTGCACACTGCAATCGTGGTATGATATGTCGGTATTTTGCAAATATCGTTAACAGGCTGTGTTCGGAGAGGAGGCCAGCCGTGACTAATCCGCGCACCAATTATGCTCTGGCAGGAGCAGCGCTCTTCAACCCGATGGCGGCGATGTACTGGCTTGATGTAATGCGCGGTCAACGTCCTGGCGCGGGACTCCTGTTGGTCAGCGCAGCAGGGGCTGTGTGTGCGGGATTAGCGGCTGAACCGCGTCGGCATCCATGGCGGGCACTTGCGAGTGGTCTGGCAGCCGCAGCCGGGGCAGCGCTGGTCGGCTGGGTGCTGCGGCGCTACGTGGATTGGGTGACTGAAGCAGCGGAGGTTGATGCTCCTGCACCAAATGCCCACGATCTGCTCTTGCCGGCAGCGGTAGTGTGTGCCGGTACGGTTGGCCTCTCGGCCCTGGTTGGACGCGAGCCTGAACGATATATTGAATATAGCGGTAAACACGGTGATTACCGCTGGATTTCAGCTATCCCCCATCCGGCGCAGCGCTGGCTGGCCTGGAGTGGGTACCTGTTGCATCAGTTCGCGATCTGGGGGTGTATCTACGCTGCTCAACACCAGCGCTTACCCTACACCGATGCTATGAAGCGGCTCAACTGGATTGCGCTGGCCGTTAATGCTGGTGGCGTGGCCCTGCACTATCTCCAGTCGCACTACACCTACGACGGACTGGCGCGTGATGTGCCTGAAGGGAGTGCACTTGGCTCTGTTGCGTTCATCCTGATGTTAACGCTGGCGCTCGAGTCGCCCCGGCGTGGTCTCTTCTTTGGCAGTCGGCGGGTCTTGCCACCACCTGAGTTAGTCCGCTTTTCCAGGCGCTTTCACGGCTATATCTTCTCGTGGGCATCGACGTATAATTTCTGGTATCATCCTATCGATCCGAAACCGCTGCATTACACTGGTCTCTTCCATACCCTCCTGCTCTTCGTACAATCGGCACTGATCTACACAAAAGCGCATCGTGACCCACGCTGGACACTGGCACTGGAGTTGATGGTGCTGCCGCATGCGGTTGTTTCGACGCTCTACAAGCGAAGTGGGTTGGGTGCAATGTTTACCTTCAGCCTGCTTGCGATGTTTGTCATCAATCAAATGCACGGCCTGGCTCTCTCACAACGGGCGCGGTGGACAATTGGTGCTACGTATGCGACAACCGCATTGACCTATTATGGTGTGCGTCGTGAGTGGCATCGCTTACCTGATATTCTGCGCATACCGATTCTTGAATATGGGGTGCTGGGGATTTTAGTCTTGCTATCGCTACTCATGCGGGCAGTGCGTCAGTCTAAAGAGCAATGGCTCGCCAACAAGACCTGGAACGCATCTTAGCAAACCGTGCCATTACGATGCCTTGTTGCAGCAGAGGCAGGCAGTTACAGCGAACCTGAAGCAGTATATCCTGATGCAGCACACCGGCCAGGAAGGGGTGTCGTCTATCTACAGTTGGGTTGCCTCTTGCCACCGCTAGGCGGGCTGTACCGTGTGGCGGGCTAAAGCCCTGCCTGACAGCGTACAAGCTCCTCCGGAATAGGCCCCCTCCCTGCCGGCTCGTGCAGGTTGAAGCCTCCCTCACGACCTGGAAGCCCCTCTGGGGCTAGGGGTACCTCTCCCCGCTACCAGGCAGCCCTGCCGGGGCTGCCATGGTGTGAGGCAGGTTTCAACCCGCCGATGACATCAACCCACCACCCGGCCCCCCTCCCCGCTGCCAGGCAGCCCTACCGGAGCTGTTACGGCGTGAGGCAGGGTTTCAACCCGCCGACACTCCAGCCCTTACTCCCGACATATTGCAGTGCGGGTGAGGGGAGACCAGAAGTCTGTGCTGGAGCTTCCTGCGCCACTCCTCTGTGCGCGGTAAAGGGGAAACCAGAAGCCTGTGCCAGGGTGTTCCGATATGGCAGCGGTTGCATTGTTCCATATGATCTGTTCACCCCTGGCGAGATAAGGGGGCGGGGAGTGCATCCCGTTTCGCCAAACCTTAGTACTTTGTCATCCAGGAAACTTTTGCCTCACAATGACGTTATGGTAGTATAGGTACAACATCAAGCCATTGCTGCATACGGTCAATTATGCATCGCTTTGCCTCCTGGCTGCTCATTGTGAGCTTCGTTGTTATCGCCAATCCGGTATACGCCCAGCCGACCGGTGGATGGAGCGTGGCTGAATTTCTCGCTCGCCATCCTGGCCCCTTGAAAGAACTTGAGGTTGATGGGAAACCTGCGGCACAGATTATCGAAGAGCAGAGTATCTACTTCGGCGTCAGTCCATTTCTCACCCTGGCTCTGCTTGAAGCAACAGCCGGTCTGATCAGCGATCCTGCCCCGCCGTCAATAGCCTTGAGTCACCCCTTCGGTCTGCACGGTCCTACCGGTTTCGTCGAACAGATCGTGTGGGTCAACCGGGAATTACGAGCCGGATTGGGGCCGTATCAGCAACCGCCAACCATTCGATTGCAAGATGGGTTGACCATCACCATCTCGCTTGACGAGCCGGCTGAGTGGATTGCTATGAAGCGATTTCTGGCCCAGGGCCGTGATTCGGTGACGTGGCTGGCAGCAGTGAAAGCCACCGCAGCGGCGCTTCGCACCTATTTCGACGGGCAGCTCGCACCGCCTGTCGTGGTGGCAACCGATGGTACCGGTTGGTTACGGGCACCATGGCCGATGGGTACGCGGGTTCATCATCTCGCCTATTTCGACCACATGTACCCGATGGTTGATAGCGGAGGAGATGGCAATAGCGAGATGGTTGACTATCTTGACCGGCGAAACGTGCAATACAATAGCCACGATGGTCATGATTATGTTTTCCCGGATGCACCGTTCTCCACTCCGATCCTTGCTGTCGCAAGTGGTACGGCGTATGCGTTTCGTGAGTCACGGGGTCTTGGCGTTGTCATTGTTCATCCCAACGGCTACGAAACCGTCTACTGGCATTTGAGTGCATTTGCGCCCATCTTTAACGAGGGCAATGGGGTGCGCGTTGCAACTGGTCAGCCGATTGGTGTGAGCGGTGCCAGTGGGGTGAGCGGTACTCCGCATCTGCACTTTGAAGTCCGGCGGTGGGAAGGGGGCATTCGCAAGCAGGTTGATCCGTATGGCTGGTTCGGCCCCGGCCCCGATCCCTGCCCGGCCTACGCCGGTTGTGCAGCCAGTACCTGGCTCTGGCATCCTGATCTGGTCGGTACCTACGATTTCACACCACCTGATTACACACCACCGGTGTCTGACACCACGCCACCGATTGGCACCATGCGTGTCGCACCGCCCGATCATCTCCGCCTTGCCGTGAGTTTCGATGGTCACACGCTTCAGACAGTTGGTCAGGGCATCCCATTCCTCAGTGGCAATCCACGTTTTACCAGCGGTCGCTTCGGTCAGGCAATGGTGAGCGACAATGCCATCGTTGCTTTACCCACGACCGGCAACCTCGATCTCGAACGAGGAACTATCAGCTTATGGGTTGAGATACCGGCCACCTTCCCCAGCAATAGCCTTAACCGCCACTATCTGTTTGCGACGAGTGCCGAACCGGAAGGGGCGCCTGTCTATACCGGAACCCTGGCCCTGCGCCGGGATCGGTCTGAGATTGATGGTCGTGCGCAGTGGACGTTCTGGACGGTGGCTGACGCCACCAGCGGTGAAGACCTGCTGAGCGTACCGGATACGTTGCGTGCTGGCTGGCACCACTTCGCGGTGAGCTGGGATGCAGCGAACGGGTATAAAGCCCTCTATATCGATGGCGTGTTGGTTGCCGAGCGAAACAACACCGTCTTACCGTATCTGCCCGGTGCGCTACTGTATATCGGACGCTTCAGCGCCAGTAGTCCCGCTGCCGGCGTAGCAATTGACGACCTGGCCATCTTCGCCTATCTCTTATCCCCGGCCGAAATTGCTGATCTGGCCGCAGCACCAGTATTATCCTCCGATCCGGTTGTGGTCAATGAACCCACAATCCGTATTGATACCAACGCTATGGACGACAACGGCGGTATTGTTGCGGTGTCGCTGAGCATTAACGGTGAGCAGAGCGATCCGTTACCGTATTACGATAGCTATCGCTGGCGTTTACCGTCAAGTGAAGGCGATCATGTGATAGAGGTGTCCTACGTTGATCGATCTGGCAACACGACTGTTGTATCACAGACAGTAACGCTCAATTTGCCACCACGGGCCAGTATACAGACTGAATGGCTCGAAACTGATACCATACGATTGCGTTTCGCTACCTATGATCAAGACACACCACTGGAGGTACAACTGAGTAACATCCCCGACTTCACCACGGCAGCCTGGCTACCGCTGGTACCGGAAATCCGCTGGCGATGGGACACCGGCGAAACCCGCCAGCTCTTCGTCCGTGTGCGCGATGCAAAAGGACTGGTTAGTGAGCCGATAGCTGTGCCCCTGTGGCATCAGGTCTTTGTGCCGTTGATGCAGCGGTGATTGCATTGCCTGCCAACACCAGCAACAAATGCTACCGCTGGAGACAGGAGGAATACGGCACTGTCATCGAGTTGTCGCATCATCCTGTCATACAAGGTTAATTACTTCCACTGCCCACAATTCAACTCATCAATATCATCAATGTTTAACGTCGCTATTACATCCATTTAATGTGACTTTTCTATATTCATGTGTCCGCGTGTAGACTTAAAGGAACGGTCGCCATGTATCTACGCAAATTGACCACGTTTGTCATTGCTGTGCTGTTGTTCGTTGTGATCTTTCCACTACCCGTTCTCGCTGCATCAATCCACCCCACATTCACTCTTCTTGCTACGTATTCAACCGGTCTTGGCGAGGCTTCTGCTGAAACTGTTGCATTCAACAACAATCGCATGTACGTAACGAATAGTGCCGATAACTCCCTCGATATCGTCGATCTCAGCGACACCCCCCAATCTGACTCGCACCAATCGTATCGATCTCTCTGCCTACGGTGCTGGACCGAATAGTGTTGCAGTACGAGGCAATCTGGTTGCGGTGGCAGTTGAAGCTGATCCAAAAACCGATCCCGGATCGGTGGTCTTTTTTAATGCATAGAGGCAATTCATCAATCAGGTTCAGGTCGGGGCATTGCCTGATATGTTGACGTTCACTCCGGATGGCGCACGTCTATTAGTTGCCAACGAAGGCGAGCCAAATGATGACTACACGATTGATCCCTATGGAACAATTAGTGTTATCCCAGTTGACGGCGATATTTCAGCCTTGACCGATGCTGATGTCATCAGTATAGGCTTTGCTGATTTCGAGATTGGCGGTGCCCGACGGAGTCAATTTGATACGGACACCCGCATCTTTGGGCCTACAGCAGGCGATCCTGATGCAGTGCAAAAGAATCTGGAGCCGGAATATATCACGGTAACTGCTGATAGCCAGACCGCGTATGTAACCCTCCAGGAGAATAATGCTATTGCCAGGATTAACCTGCAAACTTCCAGTGTCGAGTGGGTGCGCTCACTCGGTTTGAAGAATCATCTGCTGGTCGGCAATGGATTGGATGCCAATGATAGGGATAATGCCATCAACATTGCTACCTGGCCAGTTTACGGTATGTACTAACCGGATGCAATTGCTTCCTACACTGTTGGAAATCAGTTGTATCTGGTAACTGTTAATGAGGGCAATGCACGAGCTTACATTGGTTTTAATGAAGAGGTACGCCTGGGAAGTAACAGTTACCAGCTCGATCCTACCGAATTTCCGAATGCAACTGCACTGAAAGCAAACACAGCCCTGGGCCGCCTGACAGTCAGTAATGCGAGTGGCGATCTCGACAACGATGGTCAGTTTGACCAGATTCACGTATTTGGTGCTCGTTCCTTCTCGATCTGGAACGGTAATGGCGAGTTAGTATTCGACAGTGGCGACCAGATTGAGAGGATTGTCGCTGCAACGTATCCTGAATGTTTCAACAGTAACAATGCTGAAAACAACTTTGATAGCCGGAGCGATAACAAAGGTCCCGAACCAGAGGGGCTGACGCTTGGTGTAATCGGTGGTCGAACCTATGCATTTGTCGGATGGGAACGGCAGGGTGGTGCTATGATCTTCGATGTGAGCACACCTGACAGGTCGACATTCGTGCAATACGTCAACAATCGCTCCTTCAGCGGTGACACTGTGGGGCCGGATAGCGGGCCAGAAATCGTTCTCTTCGTACCGGCCAACCAGAGTCTGACCGGACGGGCATTACTTTTCCTGGCCAATGAGATTACCGGGACAGTCAGCATATACGAGGCAGGTTGGCG
>NZ_DAOTZQ010000092.1:0-47083 GCF_034434295.1 Chloroflexus sp. | reverse complement strand
CAAACGCACGTGCCGTTCCCTCCACCAACGGCAAGTAACACACCATCCAAAGTGTATGCTGCGTAGACGGCATCCCCACTCTGATGGTTGCATAATGAAGTGGCCCCAAAACAGGATGGCAGTACCGATATTCATTATATTCATTATTATATTCACCGTGATACGCTGTAGCAGTGAGCTGCGTCTGTTCCCAACAGAATTGGAAGTCTGGATAGTTGCGTAACGTTGTTAGCAGGTTTCTGAACATTGGACTGGCACGGTACCGTAATGAGAGCATACGAAACAATCGCAAACTGGTAATGACAACGTGCTGCCATTCATCATTTGGTAACGAACGAAATGTTGACTGTGGTTCAAACAACATGCGGATCAGGTTGTGTCTTGGACTGGCATCACCATTTGGCGGCCCGATAATGTTGGCTAATGTAACAAACATCTGATTGGCAGCGATCAAATGCATGTAGGGATCGCAAACAAAACCCGGAAATGGCATGGTTGCCAGACGAGCACAAAGGTGCGATTCTACGTGATCGTAAAGAGGCAAGGGTGGTGCCGTTAACTTGTCTACATCCATCGCAGCGAGAAAGAATTCATACCGTTCGCCAGCCGTTAACCTGAGTGCATCCGCCAGTTTGCGCACAACCGTGGTATCGAGATGGGAGAAGGTGCCACTTTCGATGCGCTCGATCATACGGCGTGACAGACAGGCTTTATCGGCCAGGACTGCCTGCGTCCACACCTTTCCCTGCTCGTCGTAGTGTTCTTTGCGCAGCGCTTTTACCAGCCTGCCAAATGCTTCTGGATTCATCGTTGCTCTCAGCAATTCGTAACGTCGCTTCTGACCGTGCGTGTTCGGGCTTCCTGTCATAAGAGACGCGACAACAATGGTTGATTCGGCAGGACTTCGGAAGACATTTCAACCGGCTCGTCTATCAGTTCGGGCGATATACCCGGTACTCACGACGGCGGCCTGCATACCCAGAGTACGACTGGCGGACGCCGGCACGCTATCAGGTATCGCCAAATCCTGGCACAACCACAAGGCATCAACACCCGGCTACCAGTGTTCATGCCGTTTTAGAAATCGTCTTCAATTGCTGAAAAGGTATCGATGGAGAACAGGCCGCGTGTAGCAATAGCAGATGGATTGAGTTATTTTACTTGCACAACAACCCAACTCAGACATTCCCGCCCAGGCAATGGCACAATCCAGAGATCACGCTGTGCTAAACATGTAAGAACACTGCTCATCACCTGCAGCAATACTCTTACTTAATTTACTACCTATTTCCTACCTTCTACCCCCTACCTCCTATCTCCTATTTTCTATCTCTTATCCCCCCATACCAGCACTTCGGCAGCGAAAGTCCATCACGGGCCGTATTCGTGTGATCGAGGGGATGGGGAAAATCACGGCGATAGTGCTCACCGGTTAACCGATCTCGGCGGAGAAATGTAAATTCCATGGTACGGGGAATAGTAATGTCACTCAGCGTCATCGCACCACGCTGATTATTTGGATGGATATGAACACAGGCATGGGTTTGGAGCAGTTTCGCGATTGCCCGACCGGCAACCCGGAAGAAGAATTTATTCCACAACTGATCCAGATAATGAAACTCGATCACAATGATCCGAAACCGGCGGAGCAGGTCGGTCGACGTTGCCAGCAGCACTTCGTACTCCGATCCCTCAATGTCCATTTGCAGCAAGAGATCGTCAGTGCTGTCTGCCGGCAGCGATTGCTGCACCCAATCATCTAATGTGATGTACTGCTCGTCGGTCAATGCGCCAATAAAGCGCTTGCAGAAGCGAAACGCCGGATGGTACGATGGTGGCCCATCAACTGAGGCGTCTGCCATGAAGACAGTCATCCCCCGCCTGGCGCAATCGTGCTCGAAATCGGCAATTCCGCCAACACCAGGCGAGAAACAGGTGGTAATTCCTTCCAGATCGTCTGGTAGGAGGTAGCCACCATCACCGGCAGGGCCGAGACGGATGAAGGGTGTCGGAGGTGTCAGTGGATGGAGTTGACGGATCAGGGTTCGTACCTGATCAACCGGCGTGAGATTGGTGAGAAACATGCGCCGGTAGGCCAAAAGCCTGATCGCCTGCTGTAAAACGATTTGTTTCATCACAGTGCCAGAATAATTGATCTACGTATTGAACACTGTCATTCTAGCAGTTGTGATGATCGAAATCAATAAACATTAGCTTACTAGCGCACCTCAACTTTTGACAAAAGATTCAAAATAACTACCCCGACAATAATAAACCCAATCCCAATCAGTGCCCATACATCAAGCCGCTGGCCGTACAGGAACCAGGCTGCAACCGTGATCAGCACAATCCCGATTCCCGACCAGACTGCGTATGCGATGCCAACGGGTATTACTTCCAGCGCCAGCGACATTGCGTAAAACGAGATAGCATAGCCTGCTACGACGATCAGCGATGGCAAGGGGCGGCTAAAGCCGGCGCTGGCTTTGAGTGCTGAGGTTGCCACAACTTCGGTCAGAATTGCTACCATCAGGTAGAGCCAGTGTTTCATGATGGTTCTCCATGGTGTTCATAGTGCCCAATGATGAACAAATATGCCGCTACGGTGCCGTTGATGCACCCACAATAATATTTCATGACCCAAGTTGCTACCTGTGCTGTGCGCAGGCCACGTGAGGCTGGCTGCCAGGATGAACGGTACGACGCTGCGCCCAATACTATGCCACGTACCTGGATGAACGATGTGGGTAGCAGCCGGTTCCTATGGACGCGCTATGTCACGCACCCCCTCAGAGTAGCAGCTTGGGTCATCCCCATCCTCTGGATCCTCCGTGCCTCTGTGGTGACAAAGGGAGCAATTTGGGTTAATAATCAATCGGTCAGAATGACAGCTATTCCGGTGTTGTGTTTCCGGGCAGCACCAGCCGTAGGAGAGGATTGGGAAAACGGCGCGGCATGGTAATCGCACAGAAGGTTTCGACAAGCTCCGGCAGTTCAGCGTATTCCACCAGCATCCCGCTGCGCAACTCATCCGTCACGACAATCGGCGGAATGACTGCTAATCCATTGTGTTCACGCGCTACCAGACGAAGCATCGCCATATCGTCGATTTCAGCCACGATACGAGGGTGAATGCCTAGCCGATGAACAAGCGCATCAAAGCCGGTGCGAATCGTAGACTCCGGTGATGGCACGATAAGCGGTTCACGCCGGAGCAACACCTCCAGCGGTTGCTGATACCGATCTGATCGCGGTTGTCCAATCAGCCCTACCGGTTGCGTATCGATGATATGGACTATCCACGGCGTAGCGTGATCGCGATTGGGAACACCGGTTGACAGCACAATATCCAGATCGTAGAGCTTCAGACTCCCAAGTAGCTCGTCAAGCGTGCCGGAACGGACAATCACGGTAATTTCGGGATCGGCAAACAAAGGACGCAAAAACCCCACTTGAAAATTGCGCGATAAGGTGGCCAGCGCACCAACTCGCAAGACCTTTTGGTGGGCTTCGGCCAGCCTGCCAAAGGTACCGAGCAGTTCGTCACCTTTGGCGAAAATGGCGTCGGCAAAGTCCAGCGCAATGTGACCGGCTTCGGTCAACACCAGCCGGCGACCAGCACGCTCAAACAGTGGTTGCCCCAGATACTCTTCGAGTGCGCTGATCTGCATCGAAAGCGCTGACTGGGCAATGTTGTGTTTACGAGCGGCCCGCGTCAGGTTACCTTCATGAGCCACAATCCAGAAGTAACGGAGGTGATGGTAATTCAGCATATTGCCAGGTCTCGTATCGGTACATGCTTTCGTCCTTGCCAGATGCTACCACTATACCACCGCCGGGTAGCAAGTAATTCACCGGTGATGGAGGTGGCAATGCGTCACGTCGTGATTGAGGAAGAGCACGATAACCACATACCGGCACATTATTGCGGATGCGCCGTGACAGGGAGGAAGATGGTGCTGTCACTCAGAATCGTGTCGCCTGGCCCCTCTCTTGCCACTCCACGCTGCGCAAGAATGTTTGAAAGCGTCTGGTTATACCATCCCGATAATGGTCAGAGCAGGTCATAAAACGTTCTTTCAAAAAGAACGTTTTATGATAATATATATATTTTACTGATTATTTAACACATGCTACTATCGAGATGTCGAGGATATTGTGAAGGAGGGAACGACAGTATGGACGCGTTGGTCAGTAACCTGGCGCTGTTGGGGTATCTCCCACCACTGTTGTTGATGGCCGTGGCCCTGCTCGCGGCCATCAATCTGTTGCCATCGGCTCATCTGACATTTCAGATCGGACGGCTAATCGGGATCGGTTCATTCTTACTTCTCCTCGGTATTGGGATCGTTGTCTTTACTTCCGGGCCAATAGTAAACCCAATCATCGGTGTTGGTGAGATCGGTTTTGTCGCCAGGTTTGACGCACTGAGTGTCGTGATGTCGTGGTTGGTCATCTTGTTAGGTACGCTCTTGATCCAGTTTAGCCGCAATTATCTCGATGGTGATCCACGCCAGAAGGTGTTTTTTCTTCGTCTCTACCTGACGATCAGTACAGTGCTATTGATGGTGTCAGCCGGTAACCTCTGGCAACTGGTGCTGGCCTGGATTGGTACCAGCCTCACTCTGCACGAATTGCTGGTCTTCTACCCCGAACGTTCACGCGCCATTCGGGCCGCCCGCAAGAAGTTTATCATAGCGCGGATCGGTGATCTCTGTCTTATCATTGCGGCAATTCTCCTCGCTCAGACCTTCGCTACAACTGATATCGGCATGATCCGGGCTGCCGCTGCCTCAGCTCTCGCCACGGGCGTTATTCCAACCGGAGCAGCCATCGCTGCCATTTTGATTGTCATAACCGCAGCTTTGAAATCGGCGATGTTTCCCTTCCACGGTTGGCTGCTTGAGGTAATGGAGACACCTACACCGGTTTCAGCACTGTTGCACGCCGGTCTGCTGAATGCGGGCATCTTCCTGGTTGTCCGTTTTGGTGAACTGGTGTTTCTCTCCACCCCGGCACTGATCCTGCTGATCGTGATTGGTGGCTTTACCGCCATCTTCGCTTCATCGGCAATGATTACCCAGAGCAGCGTAAAGGTCTCGCTGGCCTATTCCAGTGCTGCACACATGGCGTTTATGCTGATGCTGTGTGGGTTTGGCGCACACACAGTAGCGATTATGCACCTGATCGCTCACTCGTGTTACAAGGCGCACGCTTTCCTGTCGTCGGGCAGCATTATTGAATACGTGCGCAATACCGGCATCCAGAAACTCGATAAAGTCCCCAATCCGTTGCAGTTGCTGATGAATATCGTGCTGGCAATAGCCATCTTCCTGGCGGTCGCAACAGCACTGGGGATCGATGTCACTAAACGCCCCGCCGAGACCGCGATGATCACGATCTTTATGATCGCGGTTGCCTATCTGATTGTCAAAGGTACGACCGGCCAGGCCCCGCTGTATGTTGCGAGTCGCACCATTGGTATGGCAACCCTGGTTACCATCGCCTTTTTCATCCTTGAAGTTGTCGCTGAAGCCATATTCGGTTCGGCGGTTGCTGTCTACCCACCACTCGATCCGACTACCTTCACAATGGTGATTGTGTCGGTGATCGCGTTTGCGTTGGTAATGATCCTCAGCGTCTACCTGCCGATCCTGAAGGATCGCCCGGCCTGGCGCACCTTCTATGTCCATCTCAAGCATGGTTTCTACGCTAACACGCTGTTTGACCGCTTCATCGATACGTTTCGCCTGGCCCGTTAATCGTTGAATGGGGATTACTCACTTGCAATGGAGGTAATACCAATGAGCCTGATTGAAACGCAGCTTCGCTCACTACCGGTGACCACGAAGCCAATCCGCGACCTGACGATTGATGCGGTTATCGCGGCAACAAAGCGCGCCGAACAGCGGATTGCTCCGCTATGGCCATTACGCTACTTCGTGGCAGTCAATCCCTATTTGGGGCTAATCGACCACTCCTTTGCCGATGCTGCGCAGTTGCTGGCCCGGCGAGCAGATGCCCGCATGACGGCACCCCGTGACTTTTACGCCCAGGCGATCAAGAGTGGACGCATCACCGATGCCGATCTTGCTGCGGCAATTGCCGACGAGAAGCTGCCCTCGCCGGCTCCGGCAAGTATCGCTGCACTGAAGGCGTTCGCATTCAGCAAAGACCCCGATCCGGCAACGACACCACTGCCTACCATTGCTGATGTCGCAACCACTGTTACCGGTATCAATTGGGCTGATTTCGCTACCGATGCGATCTCCACCTGGGCCGGTGCGTACTTCGATCTGGGTCAATCCTACTGGCGCTCACCATGGGCACAGTTGCCGGCTTATGCTGCCTGGCGAGCCGAAACCGCTCACGACCGTACCGCACAGACTCGTGGCGTGTATGGCATGAACCGGGCACTCCGCGAATTGCCCGAAACAGCGCTTGAGACGATTGTCACCGCTGTGAAGATACTTAACATCCCTGAACAAGGTTTGGAAGCGTATCTGCACCGACTGTTACTGACGATTCACGGTTGGGCCAGCTATGCCCGCTATCTGCGCTGGGACGCAGAACTCTACGGCGGTGAGGATCACACACTGACCGACCTGCTGGCGATCCGTCTGGTGTGGGAAGTTGCGCTCTGGCATAGTTTTGCCGACCGGGGTGTTGCCGAGGCGTGGCACAAGCGCAAGCATGAACTGAGTAATGAACAACTGACGGAAACAGCTCAGTATGCACTGACCGGCAACATACTGCTCCAGCGTACCTTCGAGAAGTCGTACCAGCGGCAATTGTTCTCCCGCCTCGGCGCGGCCAGACCGGCAACGACCTCGCAACGCAAACGAGTGCAGGCGGCATTCTGTATCGATGTGCGCTCTGAAATCTTCCGGCGTGCGCTTGAAACCGTCACCGACGACATCGAAACTATTGGTTTCGCCGGGTTCTTCGGCTTTCCCATCGAGTATGTGCCACTGGCTGAAGTCCACGGCGGTGCCCAGTGTCCGGTGTTGTTGACACCCCAGTTTGTGATCGCCGAAGCAGTTGATGGCGCATCGACAGACGAAGTGGCGAAGATTATAGAGCGATGTGCCATGAGGCAGCGGGTTGCCAAGGCATGGCGCATGTTCAAATTCGCCCCGATCTCCTGTTTCGGCTTCGTTGGCCCGGTCGGACTGGCGTATCTGCGCAAGCTGGTGTTGGATACGCTCGGTGTCACCCGCCCGGTGCCGCATCCGGCCCAGTTTGGCCTCGATGCCCGCACGCGTGCGCACGTGGCCCCCAGTCTCGAACCGGGCTTGATCGGCGACCGACCGACCGGCATGATGCTGGAACAGCGGGTCGCTGCCGCCGCCGGTGCGCTCAAGGCCATGTCGCTGACCGACAACTTCGCCCGTATTGTCTTACTGGCCGGACACGGTTCCACAACGGTTAACAACCCACACGCTACCGGTCTCGATTGTGGTGCCTGTGGTGGTCATACCGGCGAAGCGAATGTGCGGGTTGCCGTGCGTATTCTGAACGATCCAGCAGTACGGATCAAACTCAAGGAGCAGGGCATCGTCATTCCAGACGACACCGTGTTTGTGGCCGCCCTGCATGACACTACTACCGATGACATCACCATCTTCGATACGCACATGATCCCGGCCAGCCATGCCGACGATCTCAAGCGGTTAGAGGCCGACCTGGCTGCCGCCGGTCGCCTGGCACGTGCCGAACGTGCAGCCCTGCTCAAGATTGATCGCAAGGCCGACATTGATCGGCACGTGCGTCAGCGCAGCAAAGACTGGTCGCAGGTACGACCCGAATGGGGATTGGCCGGCTGTGCGGCATTTATTGCCGCACCACGGGATCGTACTGCTGGAATTAAACTCGATGGCCGTTCCTTCCTTCACTCGTACACCTGGCAGCAGGACAGCGATTTCAGCATCCTGGAACTGATCATGACGGCACCCATGATTGTGGCCAGTTGGATCAATCTTCAGTACTACGGCTCGACCGTCGATAACCGGTTGTTCGGCAGTGGCAACAAAACGTTGCACAATGTTGTCGGCACACTCGGCGTACTTGAGGGTAATGCCGGCGACTTACGAGTTGGCCTGCCGTGGCAGTCAGTTCACGATGGGACGAATTATGTCCACGAACCGATGCGGCTCCACGTATTGATTGAAGCCCCCATCCCGGCGATGACAGCCATTATCGCCAAACACGAGCAGGTGCGGCAACTGCTCGATAACGGCTGGCTCTACCTGTTTGCCCTTGATGAGCGGGGAGTCGTTACCCACAAGTACGCCGGCAATCTTCAGTGGGAACCGGTATAATGCTGTATCCGGCGCACAGTACAGCGAGAAATACTATGTCGTAGCCGAAACTGTGTGCCACCACATCAGCACATACTACCGGTCTGACTCCACAGCTCCTCACGCTCCTACGGTTGCAGCGCGAGGAGCTGTCGGTCGTTGATGATACAGAATTGGCGCGGTTGCACGATGGCTACGAAAACACAGCTCCTGCATTTGCAAGCACACACTACATACTATCAAATCTGGTGGAATAGCATTCATGAAACGCGATCCGATAATCACCCTGACACCATACCTGAGCGTGGATGTGCCAAACCAGCATTCCTGCTGCGCACGCAGAGGATCACGTTTCGGAGAGGATATCGTTACCAGACCGGATTGCCCGCGTCGCGTGGTATGGATTGCGGCAGCATGACGGCTGCACCAGCCTTGCTCACAATCAGGCAGACGCGAGGTGTAGCATTTACCTTTGCCGGTACGTGAACCTGGTTAAGGGAAGGCATGTGGTTCGGAGGCTCGCCCCACGAGAGAACTGCACCGGTGAATCACCGGTGAATCACTGACAACCTGGCGAAGGGCCTAACCATTGATTGATAGTCGCAGCGATAATGCACAGGACTGGTCAAGACTTGAACCTATTTCATAAAAAGCTGTGCTATCGTGCTGCGCGACCGTTGTCCAGACGCATGAACGCTTGCCAATCACCAACGAAACCCGACCCGGCTCCTGACCCGTTGGCAGAGCACAGCTCAGGCCATGCCATGACACACTGGACTAGTTACTTTACCCGCTCATCATGCGCGTGTCGCGACGTTTGGAGTGCGGCAGCCATGCTATCGCAGCAGCCGTGTTCACGATCCAGCGCGTGGCACGCCGTTGAGCCTACTGGTCACGGAGATGCCGGGCATGCTCGTTACCATCATAGAGTCGGTCAGGAATGAATCAGATAACTTCATAGTAAACGTTTTTTGAAATAAGTTCTTGAGGAGATTGTTCAGAAAACCGTTGCCATCACACAAGGATATGAACAGAATGAAGTAGCCCAGGCTCTAGCCTGAGCTGCATAATAGCCACAAAATACCCACCTTGCTCTATATCTACTTCCTACTTCCTCCCCCTCACCAACCTACCCTCCCACCGGCAACTGCACAATAAACGTACTCCCGCGCCCTACTTCGCTCTCTAGCGCAATACTGCCACCGTGCGCTTCGACAGCAAGCCGGCAGAAATAGAGACCCAGCCCGGTACCACGGCGCCGATCATGTTCGCGAGCCTGATAGAAGCGCTCAAAGATATGATGTTGCGCTTCGAGTGGTATCCCATAACCAGTATCACTGACCCGAATCTCAACCGTATGACCATCATTGATGAGCTGAGCCATGATCCTGACTTCACCACCCGCCGGCGTAAACTTGATCGCATTCGAGACTAGATTAGCAATAACCCGTTCAATGAGATGGCTATCCAGCACAATTGTCGGCAACTCTGCCGGTATTTCCACCCGTACTGTAGGTTGATCGGGGTGAGCCAGTTGTCGGAACGGTTCACATACCGTCTTAATCATGGTAACCAGATTGGTCGGCTGTAATTGCAAGGCCTAGCTACTGGTCTCCAGACGCGCAGTGTCGAGCACGGTATTGATCAGACCGAGCAGGTAGTTGGAACTTTCCCGGGCAACTTCCAACAACTCCTGGCGCACACCGGCATCGAACCCCTGTCGCTCCAATGCTTTCAGACTAATCAGCAGCGTATGCAGTGGTGCCCGCATATCGTGTACGACCATACGAGTTTGATCCTCGTGGTTCCGTAAACGCTCGCTCAGTGAGCGGTTGGCCAGGGCGAGCGTGATATGTTGGCGTGCCGCGAAATCGAGTGCCTGGTTAGCAATCTGCAAGAGGATGCTGGAAGGGGGTGGTTGGAGTCGCAGGAGCGCAGCGCGCTGCATCATCGGAATGGCCCCATCGAGCAATTCACCAATTGCCAGCAGATCTTCTGGCGCACAACTCCAATGTGCATCGTGCAACTGCAAATCAGCATCACCTTCGAGTGGTTCCATCGGTATCGCAGCCAGCGCATAACCATACCGTGGTCCTAAGCCGATAAGCGCCACACCTTTGCCGTGCGTAACCAGATTGCTGCGCTGAATCGGTAGATGGATATCCTGAAGTGCCAGATCTGCCCAATGACCACCACCGGCCCCTGCCACTAACACCGAACCGCCTTCGCTCAGTGTGGCGTAGCTTAATGCCTGTGTCAGTTGCATCAGAGCCGCTGGGGTATAGCCGCCTGCTACCCCCATCCGAAGACAGGCACGTAACTCCAGAATGTCTGGTGTCGTCTTCTCCACCTGCCTTCCGCCGAGTTCACGTTGATTGCGCCCCCCACGGTTCGTTCCTTCCTCGCTGCGTAGTCTGGCCTGAACTACCCTATTACGAGGCTGTTAAGCATCTGATTAAAGAGATCGAGTTGACGGTCGAAATTCTCCTCTGGTGCTTCAAACATGACCAGGTATGTCCAGCCTGTATTCGGACTGGTAACAACAATTGCGACCACATAACTATTGCCACCCCGCTGATTGGGATAGACATACTCGATCTTGAGACCATCAATGCCGGCAGTGCGAAAATCGGTTGTATCGACACGTAGCTCGCCATTTTGCCCGACCAGACGTTTGAGTTCTTCCATCAGGGTACGGGTAGCAACAGCCGGGTCGCTGTCTATAAACTTATATACATCCACAACAACGTATACGCCGTCATCATTTTCGCGGTGTGAGAAGATGATACGATCATCCCCGGTATCGAATGCTCGCCACTCCTGCGGGTAGTCGATGGTGAAGCCTAATGTACCTTCATAGCGTTGGAATCCGGCCTGCGATGTACCGGGGGTTGGCACAACAATAGCACCCGCATCAGTCGGAACGCCAGTATTGTCTACAGTGACATCCACATAATCATAGTGATAATTGCCGGAAATGTCGCGCACGAGAAAGCCCATCACGTAATTCCCGTTGAGTGTGGGGCCGCGCAACGCCTTCATTGGCGCATCCCCGAAGGTGATGGTCTGACCCTCAAACCGATTCACCTCTAGCCCACTGCCGGTATCGGTGTACGAGCGATAATAGGCGGTAAAGGTGTCACCTGCACGCGGGATTAGCTCGAATGGTTGTGGCTCTTGCTTGCCGGCAGCGCGGGGAAAGCCCCAGATGCGCACCAGTTGGGCTTCGTTGCCCTGGATTGAAAAGATTAAACCAGCATTGATCTCTTCGCCGGTTGCAGTTGAGGTATAGATACCTTCGACGCCGTAGAATTCTGAACCGTACTTGATTGGTCCAAGTAAGACCTCGATCAAATCGTTACCATTACTCAAATACCAGCTCGTCGCATCCCAGTTCAGACGTATATTATACTCGCCGGCGTTCCAGTTTGGAACCTGGTTACCGGGAATCGTTCCAGGTGGATAGATAAAATCAACCAGGATCAGATCAACCGTATCACGACGGTCGTTGGGGATACCGATGAACTGGAAGACGTAGGCAATATCGTTCCCGGCAACTGTCCCGGTAAGGCTGGCCGGTTCGTTGATGCTCACTACCTCACGATTAATCAGCAGGTCGCTGATAGTTGGCCGCTGGACAACAACATTGCCGGCTTGATAGTAAGCGTTTAGAAACTCTTCCCATGCGGTAGCCCGTGGCAATGGCGATGCTCGTTCATAGGCTTCAGCGTAGAGATCGACTAATTGCGGGAAGTAGATTGAAAGACCGCCGCTCTCACGATGATAGCGGCCTACGCCATTTGCCAACCGTGCCGATTCAATAGTACGCAAGAGCTGCCCCGCCTGTTCAGTGATAGCACTACTCGCGCCTTGCTGAGGGAGAAGGGCGAGAAAATGTGGCAGATCAATCGCATTAAAATCCTCTGAGTAGGCAGGTGCGTAGACGTTGGTGAATGAGCGAGCTTGCCCAATTGCCGTGTAACTCTGCTGTACATCACGCTGGAGCGTTTGTGCCAAGCCATCGAGTTCCCTGACAATATCATTGATGCGCGTCAGATCGAACGCCGAGAGGGTTACTTCATCGGCACGGCTGCCTCTGAACGAATCCATATAGGTCTGCACAATAACCGGTGCAATCGCCGCGCCGTCCTGATCGGGATTGGTAACCAGTTGTTCGAGCCAGGCATCCCACGCCCAGCCGCTGTTCGGCTCCAGTTCGGCTGAAGCTACTGCGACTCGCCCATACGGTGCCACTGTTTGTAATACGTCAATCTGTGCCATCAGACAGGCATCAAACCCGATCAGCTCGAAACCACCAATCTGTGTACGTTCCAGCGCATTTTGTAAAGCCGAACTAATTTCAGGCAAGTTCAACGCATCACCATCGGTATCATCGCTGGCAATGCCCAACCACGATGCACCGTGATCCCAGAGAATGATCGCATAGCGACGTGCCGGATAGGTCTCGATCCCCCAGATCATGAAGTCGGTCAGTGTCGCCGGATCGCCCATATTTTGCTCACCAATATCAGCGAGCGCATTTGCCGGGTCAGGCTCCATACCACTCTCCACCCGGAAGCGCAGCGTTCCCTCCCAATTATTGTAACGCTCATCGTCCCACGTTTCTGGCGAGCGGATGCGATCCATTTGGACAACAATATGGACTTGCTCCGTCGATCCCACTCGTGCCATTTCGAGAAAATCGTCAATCGCATCGGCTTCCAGATTATTATCGCCATCAAGGTAGACGAGAATTGTCCATTCGGCAGCATCAGGTGGTGGCTCGCGAGTGGGCACGGTTGGCGGTGCCGTAGTAGGCGACGTGTTAACAATATCGCTCCCACCACTGTTATCTGGATTGTTACCACCACCGGCAATCGTTCCACCACGGTTCAGGAACATGATCCCACCGGCCACGGCTGCGGCCAGGATGATACAGGTAAACAATCCACCTACCAGTAACCAGATTGGAAAGCGACGAGATTGTGGTCGGGGAGGGACAGCAGGTGGTGGGGTGGGTGGTAAGCGAAAACCACCATCAGATGGCGTCGCCGCGGGTGGTGGTTGCGCCGACCAGCCAGGCGCAGCCGGTGGCGTCGCCGGTGGTGGTTGCGCCGACCAGCCAGGCGCAGCCGGTGGCGTCGCCGGTGGTGATGAGCCGACCGGCATCGTCGGATCGAGGCCGACAGCTAATTCTTCAAACCGAAAGCTCTCATCACCGATAGTAAATGTATCGCCGTTGCGTAATATCTGGCGTTGAACAGGTTGACCATTCAGAAAAGTACCGTTGGAACTTCCCAGATCGATCAGGAGATATACTCCGCCTTCACGTCGAATCTCGGCATGCCGACGGGATGCACGTTGACTGGCGATGACGACCGTGTTTTCGGGGGCACGACCGAAGGTCATTGGAATGTCACCGAGCGGAATAGAGCGCCCCACAAGGGAACCGCTTACCGCAACGACACGTGCTGTCATAGGGCTGTTTCTCCATAACGATACGCAGATACGTTCGCATTGTAGCACGCTATCAATACGTTGGATATAGGAAAAAGGTTACATCTGGTGAATGCCGTCACGTATCTTTAAAACAATGTTGTGGTAGAGCAAATGAAGCGAACATAGCCAGTCCCTTCTCGCAAAGGCATTGACAAGTCTGCGACATTCCACCTTCTGACCGATCTCTTTCAGTTTCCTATCAGATATACTAGCAACCATGTTCTATTTAGCCGCGAAAGGAGCAAATCCTCGTGCAGCGTAGTGAATTTTCTGTGGCTTCTGCCTATTCTTATGACCGACGCAGTGTTGCGCGTTGGCTCCTCTCGCATGCTGCTCGTTACTGGCCGTTTGTGTTAGGGTTTTATCTCTGTTTCATCACGGCATGGGCCGCCTATTCGGGAACACAGGCAGTCATTGGTCGTGCTGCTGATGTGCTCAGCGGTGCTCCCGACTATGCTGCATTGGCTGCGCTGGCGTTGGGAGTGCTGGCGTTGATGGTTACCGACAGTATCAGCGCCCTGATCGGCAGCCTGTCTGCCGAGAATGTGGCAGCACGGGTCGAAGCTGATGTGCGCCAGGAGTTCTACGAGAGCCTGCTCGCCAAGAGTAAAGCGTTTCATGATCGGCAACGAGCCGGTGATTTGATGGCCCGCGCCACCGACGATACCAATCTGGTGGCCAATCTGATCGTGCCCGGCGCAACCCTGATTTCAGAAACGGTGTTAGGGATTGTCGTCCCTCTCACGTTTATCTTCTTTACCGAGCCACGGTTGATGGTTGTGCCACTGATCTTTGTGGTCGGTTATATCATCACGGCGCACCTTTACTTGCGCCGCCTGATGCCGGTGATTCAGCGTCAGCGCGAGCAGTATGGGCTGATGAATGCCGGTTTGGAAGAGACCATCAGCGGTATTGAAGTGGTAAAGGCCAGCGCTCGTGAGGCACTCGAACGCTCGAAATACCTCCGCAATGCCCAACGCTTCCGTGATCTGTTTGTTGAACAGGGTCGGATCGAGGCCCGCTATTTACCGCTGTTACTGTTTGGCATTGCCCTGGGTGCTGAATTCTTCCATGCCCTCTGGCTGTACAGCACGGGTGACATCGGTCTAGGGCAGGTGGTCGCGGTCATTGGCTTGATGAATGTGTTGCGTTTTCCAACGTTTATTTCTCTCTTCGCCTTTTCGGTCTTTCAGGCCGGCTTGGCCGGTGCGCGACGTATTCTCGCCATTATCAACGCCGAAACCGATCTCGATGAGAACCCGGATGGGTATCGGGCACCACTGCGTGGCGAAATCACCTTTGAGCATGTCAGCTTCAGTTTTGCTACCAGCCATGGTGAAGTACCTCATCGGGTGCTCCACGACATCTCGTTCCATATTCCTGCCGGACAGACGGTCGCCATTGTAGGCCAGACCGGCAGCGGGAAGAGTGCGCTTACCCAACTCGTCAACCGCACCTACGACGCTACTGCCGGACGGGTGTTGATTGACGGGGTTGATGTGCGTGACTGGAATCTCGATGCGCTACGTTCGCAGATCGGAAAAATCGAGCAGGATATTTTTCTCTTCTCGCGCACTATTGGCGAGAATATTGCGTTCGGCGCACCAGACGCCACACCGGAACAAATTGAAGCAGCAGCACGGGCAGCGCAGGCCCACGAGTTTATCAGTCGCATGCCACATGGCTACCAGACAGTGATCGGTGAACGCGGTGTCACTTTATCTGGTGGTCAGCGCCAGCGCATTGCCCTCGCCCGCGCCTTCCTTGCCAATCCTCGCATTCTCATCCTCGACGATAGCACCAGCGCGATTGATAGTGCGACTGAAGACGAGATTCAACGAGCGATTCGTCAGGCACAACAGGGCCGCACCGTATTGCTGATTACTCATCGCCTGGCCCAGATTCGGTGGGCCGATCAAATCCTCGTCCTCGACGGTGGGCGCCTGGTGGCATCCGGCTCTCACGAAGAGCTGTTACGCACCTCACCACACTACCGTCGTATCTTTGCGCGCTACGAACATACCACCGCGCTGACTGATCTTGTTCGTTCAACAGAAGGGGCAGCATAGTATGGGTTTTCTGTTTGATGGCCTCGACGCCGAAGGTTACGACCGCAAATACAGTGATCGTGAACTGGTGCGGCGTATTCTGCGCTATTTTCGCCCACAAGCGCCCCGCATCATCACCGCAGCGCTTATGATCAGTGCAACGGCGCTGATCGAGGCGCTGATCCCGATCTTTATCTCGCGCAGTATCGACGAGATACAGACGGCAACATCGCTGGATCGGGTGGGTATCCTGGCCGGTGCACTGGCTCTGATTGCCTGTCTCTCGTGGGTATTTAACCTGATCCGCCAGACGATGTCGGTACGGGCGATTGGTGAAGTGGTGCTGGCAATGCGCCGCGATGCCGCCGATGCTGTTCTGGCCCGTGATCTGAGCTTCTACGATGAGTTTCCGTCCGGGAAGATTGTCAGTCGGGTCAACTCCGATACCGCTGCATTCGCGCAGGTGATGACATTGACGATGGATTTGCTCAGTCGGCTGCTGCTGGTTGTGGTGCTGATCGGTTATCTGGCCAGTGTAAGCTGGTCATTGACCTTGATATTGCTGGGACTGGCCCCACTCATCATCGGTGCAGCGCTGGCCTTTCGCGCCATTGCCCGCCGGGTCATCACCGCATCGCGCCGGGTCAATGCTGAAGTCAGCAATCACATTCAAGAGACGGTGAGTGGTATTGGCGTGGCCAAGACGTTTCGCCAGGAGCAAGCCGTCTACGCTGACTTTCTTGATGTGAATCGGAAGAGTCGACGGATCAATCTCCGCACGCGCTATACCTTCAGCAGCATCTTTCCGTTGCTCAATCTGCTGGCCGCAGTTGGGACAGCATTACTGGTCTATCTGGGTGGACAGACGGTGTATGCCGGTGAACTCACCACCGGGAGCTGGTTCCTGTTCATTCAAGGTCTGCAAAGCTTCTGGTTTCCGCTGACCAGTATCGCTTCGTTCTGGAGCCAGTTTCAGCTCGGTCTGGCAGCCGGCGAGCGGGTCTTTGCCCTGATAGACGCTGAACCGCGGGTAGTGCAGGTTGACCGGCTTGATCCCGGACGCCTCCGCGGTGAGATCAGGTTTAGCGAGATTGATTTTGCGTACAAGCCGGGGGAACCGGTATTGCGCCAGTTCAACCTGCATATCAAGCCGGGTGAACGAGTGGCACTGGTGGGCCACACTGGTTCGGGCAAGAGTAGCATTGCTAAACTGATTGCTCGTTTCTACGAATTTCAAGGTGGTCAGATTCAGATTGATAGCTACGATATTCGCCGTCTCGATCTGAATGCCTACCGTAGTCAGCTTGGAATGGTAACCCAAACACCTTTCTTGTTCGACGGTACGGTGCGCGAGAATATTCGTTACGGACGACCAGATGCTGACGATGAAGCAGTATTAGTTGCCGCACAGCGTGTCGGCAACGGTGACTGGCTGAGTAGCCTGCCGGCCGGTTTGGACACGCCGGTAGGCGAGCGTGGCAGTGGCCTGAGTATGGGCCAACGGCAACTGGTTGCCCTGGCACGGGTCTTATTGCAAGACCCGGCGATTCTGATCCTCGATGAAGCGACGGCCAGCATTGACCCACTCACCGAGGCACTGATCCAGGAGGGGCTTGATGAGGCAATGCGTGGACGTACCGCAATCATTATCGCTCACCGACTAAGCACTGTGCGAGAGGTGGATCGGATCATCGTGCTCCGCCATGGCACCATTCTCGAACAGGGCACCCACGATCAGTTGCTGACTGCCGGCGGGCATTATGCCGAGCTTTACAACACCTATTTTCGCCATCAGAGCCTCGAATATATCGAGGCCGCCGGGCGTAGGGATGCGGCGTAGTGTCGGTTGGGAGAAGGTAGGAGATAGAAGGTAGGAGATAGATAGATGGGTTGTAGGGGCAGGTTTAGAACCCGCCCCTACACAACCCGCCCCTACGGACGAGAATATGCCTGTTCACATTGCCACAGGAGAGACACGGTGAACGAGAGGTTGGCGGGAGGTTAGGTCTTGAGCAGAAGCCAGCCGGCACCGCTGGTTCCCACCCCCGCTGGGGGCGAGCTATGCATTACCCACAACTGGTATCAACCACGGGTGTACCAGCGGGGATGATCGCCATAGGTACTGTTTTGGGCGACTGCCCGGTGACAGTGCGCAGCTCCAGCCGTGCTATCACGTGCTGGATGGATTGTCGTACCCGCTCGTCATGCGTGTGTCGCACGGTGTGGAGTGCGGCAGCATGGCTGCCGCGCCAGCCGTGCTCGCGATCCGGCGCGTGGCATACCGTTACCCATCCTGGTCACGGGGGTGCTGAATGTGCTCGGGCCGATCATCGAGTCGGTCAGGCATGCATGCGATACCTGCGCGTAGACGGTTGTGTTGCAAGAGATTCGTGCCTGCGCACCGGCGGCCACGGCCAGCACCTGACGGCGATGGCGAGGATGCCAGCACGGGACTGGAAGCCTGCGCCACAGGGAGCGCTTGCAGCCCGGCCTAATGCAGTGTGACATGTGGGTAATGCATAGCCAGGGGTGGGTGAGGGTGGGGCGTGTCTCATACCTTTACTGAACGCAACATCACCACGACACACTCGCCACCCTTCACGCCGGCAAAGTACGCAAATCAGTCCATGCGCCTGTGCCAACTCACCAGCAACGCGCCGGAAACACACCGACACCACACCAGCACGAGTCTGACCACCCGAACGAGGCACAGTGTCGGTCAGAATTTGATCCTGCTCGTTTAACTCAGCCCCACCAGATTATTCGTCTACCACCAGCGCCGACCGTTCCTGCAATGATTGGAGCGTCCACTGCCCGGCCCGCAACGCCTGAATAGCCTGCACAGCCGCCGCCGCCCCAGAGAGTGTCGTGAGCGTCGGCACACCGTAGGTGATCGCTGCCCGCCGGATCGCCGCCTCATCGAAGAAGCTTGCCTTGCCGAGCGGGGTGTTGACGATCAGCGCAATTTCGCCATTCTTGATGTAATCGACTGCGTTTGGACGGCCTTCATTCACCTTGTAGATCGGTGTGACCTTCAGGCCATGCTGTTGAAGGTACGCAGCAGTACCACTGGTCGCCAGCAAATTGAAGCCAAGTGCGGCCAGCTCACGGGCAATCGGTAGCAATGTCGCTTTATCACGGTCATTGACACTCAAGAAAGCGTTACCGCTCGTCGGCAAATAGCTACCACAGGCCATCTGGGCTTTAGCAAACGCTTCTCCGAACGTCGCTCCGCTGCCCATCCCTTCACCGGTCGACTTCATCTCAGGGCCGAGCAGTGTGTCAACGCCACTAAACCGCGACCACGGTAGCACAACCTCTTTGACATGAAAGCGTTGCTCACTGCTGACGTCCAGGCGATAGCGGGGCGGATCAGGCAGGATAGGATGCGTAATATACACCTGATCGTGATCAACCTTAAGCCGGGCACCGGCTGCACACTGTACAGCCAGTTGCGCCCACGGCACACCGGTAGCCTTGGCGACGAAGGGCACGGTGCGTGATGCACGTGGATTGACTTCCAGAACGTAGACAACCCCGTCTTTCATCGCGTACTGGATGTTCATCAGCCCGACCACACCCAGCGCCCGCGCCAGCCGTTCCGTGTAATGCCGCATGGTCACGACGTGCTCTTCCGCCACCATGTATGTGGGGATCACACAGGCGCTGTCACCGGAATGGACACCGGCCAGCTCAATCTGTTCCATGATGCCGGCAATCACGACCGTATGACCATCGCAGACGGCATCAACATCCATCTCGAAGGCATCCTCAAGAAAACGGTCGATGAGGACGGGATGTTCCGGCGAGGCAGCGACAGCCTCGCGCATGTAACGTTCGAGCGCGGTATCGTCGTAGACGATCGCCATCGCCCGCCCGCCGAGCACGTAGCTCGGACGTACCACAACCGGATATCCAATCCGGCGGGCGACGGTCAATGCCTCTTCCCACGAGGTAGCACTGCCATGCTCAGGAGCGGGAATGTTCAATTCCTTTAACAACGCCCCAAAACGATCCCGATCCTCGGCCAGATCAATCGCTTCAGGTGCGGTACCCCAGATGGGTACACCAACTGCTTCGAGCGCCTGCGCCAGTTTGAGCGGTGTCTGACCACCGAACTGAATGATGACGCCGTCGGGCCGTTCAACATCGACCACGTTGAGCACATCTTCCAGCGTAAGTGGCTCGAAATAGAGCCGATCTGCTGTATCGTAGTCGGTGGAAACGGTTTCCGGATTGCAGTTGACCATAATGGTCTCATAGCCAAGGGCACGCAGACCAAAAACGGCGTGGCTACAACAATAGTCGAACTCGATCCCCTGGCCAATACGATTAGGGCCAGAACCGAGAATGATCACCTTTTTGCGATCAGTTGGTTCGGCCTCGTCTTCACTCTCATACGATGAGTAGAGATAGGGGGTGAAGGCCGGGAATTCAGCAGCGCATGTGTCTACCCTGTGATAGGTAGGCCGGATGCCCAGCTCTAGCCGGCGTTGGCGAACAGCCAGCTCGGCTGACCAGCGCTGCGGGCCGGCAGGCACACGTAGCAGATGAGCCAGTTGCGCATCGCTGAAGCCCATCCGTTTGGCTTGACGGAGCAGATCGGGCGGGATGGTTGCCAGATCGAACGCCCGCAAACGTCCTTCCAGATTAACCATCTGTTCGAGCTGACGGATAAACCACGGATCGATCTTGGTCAGGTTGCTAATTTGCTCCACCGACATCCCACTCTGCAAGGCGTAGCGGATGTAAAACATGCGGTCAGGATGCGGGGTAATCAACCGTTCGCGCAGCCGTTCCGGCTCAATCGCATCGCGACCATCTGCTCCCCAGCCGGCACGTCCCTGTTCGAGCGAACGCCAGGCTTTCTGGAACGCTTCGGCGAAGGTACGCCCAATCGCCATCACTTCACCAACCGATTTCATCGACGTGGTGAGGGTCTGATCGGACTGGGGGAACTTCTCGAACGTAAACCGCGGTATCTTCACTACCACGTAGTCGAGGGTCGGTTCAAACGACGCCGGTGTCTCACGGGTGATGTCGTTGGGCAGCTCATCGAGGGTATAGCCAATGGCCAGCTTGGCTGCGATCTTGGCGATAGGGAAACCGGTCGCTTTCGAGGCCAGTGCCGACGAGCGGGAGACCCGGGGGTTCATCTCAATCACGTAAATCCGCCCATCGGTTGGCGACACGGCAAATTGCACATTCGAGCCACCAGTTTCCACGCCAACCGCCCGCAACACCGCCAACCCCATATCGCGCATGCGCTGATACTCGCGGTCGGTGAGCGTCATCGCCGGTGCAACGGTGATGCTATCACCGGTATGGACACCCATCGGGTCGATGTTCTCAATTGAACAGATGATCACGCCGTTATCGTTCCGGTCGCGCATCACCTCCAGCTCAAACTCTTTCCAACCCAGCACGCTCTCTTCAATTAAGACCTGTGATACCGGTGAGGCATCGAGTCCGCGTTCAACAATGATGCGGAACTCCTCCATATTGTAGGCAATGCCACCACCTTCACCACCCAGCGTAAACGAGGGACGAATAATGGCCGGAAAACCGGTTTGCGCCACAATAGCTAACGCTTCCTCAAGCGTGGTCGCCGTCCCCGAACGTGGTACCTGTAACCCGATCTCGATCATTTTGTCTTTGAAGCGTTGCCGATCTTCGGCGATACGTACCGCTTCAACAGAGGCGCCAATTAGTTCTACGCCATACTTTTCCAGGATACCGGCCTCGTGGAGAGCCACTGCCAGATTCAGTGCCGTCTGCCCACCAACCGTAGGCAGAATCGCATCTGGTCGTTCACGAGCGATAATCCGTTCGAGGCTGGGAACAGTTAGAGGCTCAATATACGTCGCATCGGCCAGGCCGGGATCGGTCATGATTGTAGCCGGATTCGAGTTGACCAGGACGACACGATACCCTTCTTCACGTAACGCCTTACAAGCCTGGGTGCCGGAATAGTCGAACTCACAGGCTTGCCCAATCACAATTGGGCCAGAGCCGATGATCAGGATGGTATGTAAATCGGTGCGCTTTGGCATCTTCTCTCAAACTCCTCCGCAGTGGATACATGCGTGCGCCCCGGCAACGCTGCCTGATTATACAGCAGATCGACAGGTGAGGCGGTAAGCATAGGTATTACAGTAGAACTTATTTCATAAAAGCTGTTCTGTCGTGCTACCTGACCACTGTCCAGGCGCATGAGCGCTTACCAAATCACCAACGGTAGTATATCCTGCTCCCAATCTGCCAGTATGGGGGCGAGGAGGGTTGACGCCCATCGTCAGTACCATCACACGTTGGATTGAGTGCCTTATCCGCCTGGTATGCGCGTGGCGCAGCGTTTGGAGTGCGGCAGCCATGCTGCCGCGCCAGCCGTACACACGACCCGACGCGTGTCACGCCGTTGACCCGGCTGGTCACGGGGATGGTGTGTGCTTGCCACGATCATGGAACTGGTCGGCAGTGAATAAGATACCTTCTCGTAGATGTTTTTGAAATAGGTTCTAGTACAGTGGTAGAAAAACTGGGGGCAAGGCAACGTAAAGGATTTGTTGAGACGATCCACATCGCAGTAATCATCAATTGTACGATGTGACACGCGCCTTGTTAGGGTATAAGCGTGTACAATGCAGCGGAACACTCTTTGAAAGGCTGTCTTACCAATAGCCAGGTGAAATAACAACAGAGAGCACTGACGTGCTCCCTACCTGCGTTCGTTTGCTATGGCGGGCAGGGTGGGATTCGAACCCACGACAGCGTTACCGCTGTACGGCATTTCCAGTGCCGCGCACTAGACCAACTATGCGACCTGCCCTTTTCTATCGGTGAGACCAACCCTATTTGAGCGGAGCGTCGCAGATATACTGACAACTATATTGCTGCCTGATCCGTCACAGCAGGTCTCATGCGTTTTACCTAGATACCACAGCATCCGGTATTTGTCAACTTGTGCAATGTGATGATCGTGCGATAGTGATGCCCTATTGCACAGGAAACATGGCAACCACCATCTACCTATACCCTCCATGTCTCTGCGGTGAACCCATATACGTCAACAACAGGCAAGCGTATCAGCCGTTAGTCGACCTGCCGTGCAAGTAATGCATCCACCTTTTCACGGAAGCGGTTGAAATCAATCGGCTTAGTCTCGAAATCATCACAACCTGCAACCATGGATCGAATTCGATCTTCATTCATCGCGTATGCGGTAAGTGCCAGTACCGGGATATGCCTGGTTGCCGGTTGCGACTTAATACGGTGGGTTGCCTGCCAGCCGTTAAGTACCGGTAGACCCATATCCATGACGATCAAATCAGGTTGCTCACTACGGGCCAGGGCAACACCCTGCGCACCATCGGTTGCCAGGATTGGCTGATGTCCCATGAGTTCAACGATACGTGCGATCAAGTCCCGATTGTTGCTGTCATCTTCTACGATCAGAATTTTTGCCATAGGTGTACCCCCGGAGCACCGTGACATTAATAGATTACCCCGACACTGTACTATCGGCAGAGGTTGAGCGAGCGTGCATCAACATAGTGCGAATATGAGTAATGAGTGTTTCGATATCTAAGTTGGCTTTGTGCTGAATAGCGTCCGCGCTTGCCGCCAGTTGCTGCCGCTCATCGGTAGACAAGTCACGAGCGGTCATCAAGATCACCGGAATAGTCTGACCAATCGGATCAGTGCGCAACTGAGCAAGGAATTGCAAACCATCGAGTTTCGGCAACATATAGTCTAACAGAATTAACCCTGGTGGTCGAGTCAGAGCTGCGGTCAGACCAGCCTCGCCATCAAAGGTTACTTCCACCGACCAGCCAGCAGCACGCAAGGTTCGTTCCAGCAATTCAGCCAACCGCTGATCGTCTTCAACCAGCAGGATATGGTCAGTAGAGGATGTGGATTGAGGTCGGCAATAGCGTTTAACTACCTCCAGGAGGGTTTCGAGTGCAACAGGTTTAACGAGATACTCAGCTATGGGAAAGGTAATACTGCGCCGTGATTGCTCATCGATAGTCAATACAACTATCGGAATGTTGGTTAATTCAGGATTGTCGCGCAGACGGGCCAGAACTTCCAAACCATGGAGATCGGGCAGTTTGAGATCGAGAACAATCAAGTCGGGAACAAGATCAGTTGCCAGACGCAAGCCTTCAGCACCGGTTGTCGCTGTCACAACATACGCCTCACCTGACGCCATGAGGCGCTGAATCATGGTTCCGACGGTTGGATCATCATCAATGACCAGAATGATAGCATTACTTACCGGCACCACCGGTACCGATTCGTCAATGGTAACCGGTTGCTCACTCGTCACTTGAGAAGGAAGTTCATCTAAATCCAGCGTAGACGTTGTTAAAGGATCGCCGAGGATAGCAGGAATCTCTATCGTAAAGGTTGAACCGACACCAACGGTACTCTCCATCGTAATCCGGCCCCCGATAAGCTCACATAGGCGCTGGCTCAATGCCAGACCCAGGCCGGTGCCACCGTATTTACGGGTTGGCGAGTCATCGACCTGCGAAAATGCTTTAATCCTGCTTGTCAGCCGGAATACCAATACCGGTATCGGCAACGACAAAACGGAACCAGGTTTGATGATCCTGTTGATACCGGCTGACAGTCAGAGCTACCTCGCCGTCTTCGGTAAACTTGGCTGCATTGCTCAGCAGATTAATGAGAGCCTGACGCACTTTGGTGGCATCACTATTGAGGATGCCAATATCCGGAGGACAATGAACGTGTAACCGGTTTCGATTTTTCTCGATTTGCGGAATGATCGTATTCACAGCAGATCGCACTAAATCGGCCACATCCACATACTCGACACTCACCGTCATCCGACCGGCTTCGATCTTCGAGATGTCGAGAATATCATTGATAAGGGCCAGCAGATGCGTACCGGCTGCCCGAATACGCTCAACATCGTGAACCACCGTGTCGTATATCCCTTTGCTCACCAGTTGTGCCAGAAGCTGGCTATAGCCAATAATTGCCGTTAGCGGGGTACGCAGCTCATGGCTCATCGTGGCAAGGAAGGTACTCTTGGCCCGCGATGCCGCCTCGGCAGCATCACGCGCTTTGATCAATTCTTGTTCAATTCGACGACGCTCCTGAATTTCAGCTTTCAAATTTGCGGTCTGGCGGGCAATCTCCGTATTACGCGTGCGTAACTGGTGCATCATCGCGTTGAAGGATCGGGTAACCTGTGCCACTTCTCGTTCAGGTGGTACAGGTAAGGGATGCGATAAATCTCCACTTCCGATTCGTTCGGTACCTTGCCGTAGCTCCTCCAATGTGCGGAAAATAAAGCGGTTGAGCAGGTAGTTGACGGCGAGCACCATAACGACACCAAAAATTATTAGACTGAATGTAAAAGTAATACCAGCCCGGGTTGACAATTCGGTGGCTTCTGCTTCAGGAATTTCGGCGAATAACCGCCATGGTGTGCCGGGGATAGCAAGTGTTACCCCAAGAGTCTCCTCACCGAAGAGATTAATGTAAAACCGTTGCTCACCGTCGGGGGGAAAGCTACGAAACTCAGGGCGCTCACTAATCGATGTATACGAGAGGGCAAGTTGTGGATTAGGGTGGGCGATGATGATACCGTACTCATCGACAATATACGCATTGCCGGTACGCCCAAATCGAATCGCTGCTACCGTTTCCCAGAGCAAATTTGCCCGCAATCGACTGGCAACGACACCGCCATCACTGGCCGGTACCGCTAAGATGAGGTAAGGCTCACTATTGGCAGTGATGTAGAGAGGGCCAAGATAATGCTTACCGCTGCGTGCCTCGCGAAACCAGTTGGAGAGTGGTATGGTGACAAGGTCAGCCAGCAGTGCCCGATCACGTGTCGCCGAGGTAATAACCTGACCATCTGGATCAACACGGACAATCTCCACCCACGCCGGTATCCGGTTAAGGAGATCAGACACCAGTCCCGGCGACTGACGGATCTGTTCAGCCGAGAGGGAACCGAGCAGGACCAGCGTATCTTCAACCCGCAGCAGAAAATCATCAATAGTACGCACCGCATTCTGCGCCGCTTCGCGTTGACGACCCGCCCATCCTTCTTGTTCAATCGACTCGATAAACAGAAAGACACCGTAAGCGGCGATCAGGAGAATTGCCGTTAGCATGAGGCTCAGAAAGAGTACCAGTTTGGCTTGCAAGCTGGCGTTAAAGTGAGTAAGCAGGTGGTGTAGGCGACGACGCAGGGAATGCACAGATCACCTCGTAGCGATGCTCTCTAGTTCTTGCCAGAGTTGATGGCGGTAGGAGAGAATATCCGGTGGTAATTCTTCCAGATATTCGGCATTCATTAGATCGGTTCCACTGGGAAAGACCCAGGGATGATCACGCAGCGCTGGATCGATGAATGGCGTCGCATATTCATTCGCAGTAGCAACAAAGATCTCGTTGGTAACCAGGGCACTCATTTCTGGACGCAGGACAAAGTCGATAAACCGCAACGCCAGTGATTGGCGGGTGCTACTGGTTGGTACAACAAATGTATCGATCCAGAGGATTGCCCCTTCTTCCGGCAGTACAAACTCAACCGCTGGATTGAGCGACTGTGCTTTCAGTGCATCAAATGACCATCCATACACAATCGGATAGGAGCCATCAGCCAACAATGCTGCGGCATTAGGCATCGTGGGATCGAGTGCAACAATACCGGGTAGTAGCTCGCGAATGCGTTCGGCAGCATAGTCTAGTACTGCCGGATCGGTCGTACCCACGGGTTGGCCGATTGATTTGAGGGCAATGGCAAACAAGTCATCTTCCGTCACCCACATGGCAATCTTACCGGCCAGAGATGGATCCCACAGATCGGCCCAGCGCGTCACCGGTCGCTCAAGTAAATCGGGACGTACCACCAATCCGCCAACCCCCCACTGATAGACAACTGAATGTTTCCCACCGGGGTCATAACTCAGATCACGAAAATTCGCACTGACATAGCGGAAATTGGAGATCTGACGATAATCAATCGGTGCAAGCAGACCATCCTTGATCAGTTGCGGCACAAAAAAACTTCCCATGACCACCAGGTCGTAATCGGCGCCAGCCCGCATTTGCTCGATAGCAGTAGGCTGTTCTTCATAGATACGGTACTCAACCGTAACCCCGGTCTCAGCCTGGAAGGCATCCAAAATGGCCTGCGGCACATAGCCGGCCCAACCTGCAATGACTAACCTGTCCGCTACAGGCGTAGGAGCTGATGTGCTACATGCAACCAACGTGAGTAACAACAAACATAGTGCTAGTGGTCGTATCATACATTCACGGTTTTGCTGACATGAAGGCTGCGTATATTTCATTATGTATTGCTTGCGTTGTAGGGTCAAGTGACAACTCGATTTCAGCGTTCTGCAAGGCATCACCGGACGGAAAAATAGCCGGGTTGTTACGCAACTCAGGATCAATTAGCGGAGAGGCTACTTCATTACCGGTTGCAACCGCCAGTTCATTCGTTACAAGAGCACTCATATCGGGTCGTAACACAAAATCGATGAAGCGTTCGGCCAATGCCTTGTTTGAGCTGGCGACCGGAATGACAAAGTTGTCAAACCAGAGAATGGCACCCTCGGCAGGTATGATATATGCGATATTCTCGTTCTGCGCCTGAGCATCAAATGCGTCATACGTCCAACCGAGAGCAACCACATGCTCGTCAGACAGAAGATAGGGCGTCACAACCTCATCCCCTTCCTGGGTCAGGGTTACCCGGCGAGCCAGTTCGGCAGCCCGTTCACGAGCCAGCGCGAGTTGGTTGGGATCGGTGGTGTTGATCGAATAGCCAAGCGACTTTAATAATACATTGATGGTATCGCGGGGAATTGGCCAGAGTACAATCTTCCCTGTGAGTTCCGGATCCCACAGATCGGCCCAGCGGGTGATTGGTCGTTCAACCAGATCGGTGCGTACCAGTAAGCCGGTTGTGCCCCACTGATAGACGATTGAATAGCGTCCCCCAGGATCAAAGATCAGATCACGGAAGTTGGGGCTGATGTTGCGGGCATTGGGGATTTTCGCGTAGTTTAAGGGGGCAAGCTTACCGGCAGCAATCAGATCAGGCACAAAGGAATTGACCATGATCATCAAATCGTAGTTAGCTCCCTGTTCCAGGCCGATCAATGCCTCTTCGGGTGTGTCATATCCAATATATTCGACGCTCACTCCCGTCTCGGCGCTGAATGCGTCGATAATGGCTTGTGGCATATACCCAACCCAACCGGTCACGGTCAGTTTGGGAGGAGTTGAGACGGGGTTGATAATAGCCCCAGGTGAGCACGCTGCGAGCAACACGCTTGCAATGATAAACAGAATTCGCATAGCGGTGAGAACTTTCCCCATGTGATGACTGCATATGCATTCGATATATACCGTCCTGGCATTACCATGATGTTACCATTAACAGGTGTTACTAAAAAAATTGTTTTTGTACAAAATTGTTCATCTACAGTACGCGGCTACTATATAGCGACACTATCTGTCACTAACTTTGTTATATGCGTCGAGAAAGTTGTTAAACATCTACATATGAATTCCGCACGTTTAAAACATATATCGAGTTTCGCTCACCGTAGAACCTATTTCAAAAGTATCTCATGCAGCCCTGACCGACTCTATGATCGTAACGAGCGCATCCAGCATCCCTGTGACCAGTATGGTCAATCGCATGCCACGCGCCGGATCGTACACACGGCTGGTGCGGCATCATAGCTGCCGTATTCCAAATGCTGCGACAAGCGCATGACGCGCGGACATGGCCCCCAATCCAATGAGGAGATGGTCGTCAGCCCTCCTCGCTGCCATACCAACAGCCTGGAAGCAGGATAGACTATCGTTGGTGATTAGCAAGCGTTCATACATCTGGGCGATGGTCAGGTAGCGCAACCGTACAGCTTTTATGAAATAAGTTCTAACAAAAGTAGCGGCGACGCATGCGTCGCCGCGGAAATGTTTTCGTATACGTAGTATTATCTTTGATAGTTTGGACAAACCCTGTCGTTCAGGCGCCACAATGACTATTAATCGGCATTGTCAATCTGCGCCCGTTGCAAGGCACCGCTGTAATCGATGTACACACTCTTCCATTCGGAGAAGACATCGAGCATAGTCGGGCCGGCTTCGCGGTGACCATTGCCAGTGGCTTTGACTCCACCAAAAGGCAGATGAATCTCGGCCCCAATCGTTGGTGCGTTGATGTAGACAATCCCGGCCTGCAATGCCTGCATTGCCCGGAACGCGGCATTGATGTCGCGGGTGTAGATCGCCGAACTGAGGCCGTAGGCGACATCATTGGCAATCGCAACAGCTTCATCGAGACTATCAACTTCGATCACGCTCAGTACCGGCCCGAAGATCTCTTCGCGGGCAATTCGCATCTGGGGGGTGACGTTGGTAAATACGGTTGGCGCGATGAAGTAGCCATAATCGTAGTCACCACCGGTCAGGCGATAGCCGCCGCACAACAGTGTAGCACCTTCTTGCTTGCCGATGTCAATGTAGTTCAGCACACGCTGCAACTGCTTCTCGTTGACCAGCGGACCCATTTCGGTTGCCGGATCGAGTCCGTTACCTACCCGCAAGGATTGCGCACGGGCTACGATCCGTTCGACCAGCTCTTTAGCCACAGCACGATGGACGATCAGACGGCTGGTTGCCGTACAACGCTGACCGGTCGTACCAAAAGCGGCCCAAAGCACGCCATCGAGGGCCAGATCGAGGTCGGCATCAGGCATCACGATCAACGGATTCTTCCCACCCATCTCCAGGCTTACCCGTTTGATCCGCCGTGCTCCTAACTCGTACACCAGCCGCCCGGTTTCGGTGCTACCGGTAAATGAGATCACCGGTACGTCGGGATGTTCAACCAGCGGTTGCCCGGCTCGAGGCCCGTATCCGGTGACGATATTGACCACGCCAGGGGGCAAGCCGGCTTCCATCAGACATTGCACCAGATTATAGGTGCTCACCGAGGCATCCTCACCCGGTTTAATAACCACCGTGTTGCCACAAACAATTGCCGGCAGCATCTTCCAGGAAGCAATTGCCATTGGGAAGTTCCACGGTGTGATCAGGCCGACTACCCCAATCGGTTGCCGAATACTCATCTGAAACTTGTTGGGTAATTCGGAAGGGGTCGTCACCCCATGCATCCGACGCCCCTCACTACCGGCGTATTGGGCCATCCCGATAGCTTCAACAATATCGCCGCCGGCTTCAAACAGCGGTTTACCCATTTCGCGTGTCAGGTCGTGACTGTACTGTTCTTTGCGCGCCTGCAAGAGTTCGGCTGCCCGGAGCAGAATCTCGCCGCGCTTAGGCGCCGGTACCTTACTCCATTGGGGAAATGCTGCCTTGGCTGCTTCAACAGCAGCATGCACATCGCGCTCATCGCTATCGGCGAAGATGCCCACCACATCGCGGGTGTCCGCCGGATTACGCCGCTCAAAGGTCTTGCCGCTCTGGGCAGGCACAAACTCACCGCCGATCAAATTGTGAAATACACGTGGTGTGGACACCCTTGTCCTCCTTCGACCATACAACAAACACCTGAACACCAGTGCGAGCCTATCCAATATTATGGATCATCTGCTGCGGTACCGTTATCAGATAGACTCTTAGGGTGATTATAGCATGAGGCAAATTATGGTATGCTGTTACGGATAAGGTACAAGCTAAAGGGGATGAGCGTGATGGCCGATCTGGAAATGCGTGTCGCAGTTGCCAAAGTTCCCCGCTACGGAGATCGGGAGAGTGGTGATACACTCGAGACGATTGAGCGTCCGGGTGGCGGCTTCTCGTTTGTGTTGGTTGATGGGCAGGGGAATGGCCGAAGTGCCAAGACGTTATCGCATCTGGTTGCAACGCGGGCAATTACTCTCTTGAAAGATGGTGCCCGCGATGGAGCAGTGGCGCGGGCTGTCCACGATTATCTCTACACCTATCGGATGGGACAGGCATCAGCAACGCTGAATATCCTGTCAGTTGATTTCGCCAGCTACAAGATTCTGGTGACGCGCAATAATCCAGCTCCATTCTTCGTCATTACGCCACAAGAGTTACGCAGCTTCAATACGCCGTCAACCCCGATTGGCTTACATCCACTGATACGACCGCAGATCAGCGAGATACCAGTTGCCGCCTACACCTATGTTGTTCTGTTTACCGATGGTTTACTACGTGCAGGTGAACGACGCGGCGAAGACCTCGGTCTCCCGAATTATCTGGCAGCCTGGCCGGCGCACGAGGGACGTGATCCGCAAACACTGGTTGATAGCATTATGAATCAGGCGCTTGAATTGGATGACGGTCAGCCGGTTGATGATATGAGCATTGTAGTGCTCGGCATTCTGCCGGTCAGCGGTGTTCCCGGGTTACGACGAATGATGGTCAGTGCACCGATTATTGCGACCGGTCAATACGAACCTCCCGATGAACTAGAGATGGTTGATGAGTAGGTGCAGGTTAGATAGGGATGGAGCGACCACGGCGCACTGAACAAAAACAGCGACGGACATTGCCCCAGGGTAGTGCACGCGAGCGGGTTGCCTTGCTGCGTGCCCAACGCCGACGACGGTGGCGCTGGTTGCTAATGACAGGTGGTATCGTGCTGTTGCTGCTACCGGCGCTGGCCGGTGTCGGCTGGCTATGGCAAACCGTTGCCGGGATGCGACAACCCGATCTGCGATCTGCTGGAACAGTAGCGCCGACGAACGCAGTGTTTCGTCAGCCTTTTACCGTATTATTGCTGGGAGTTGATCTTCGCCCTGATGGCAGTGAAGGCGTTCGCAGCGATACCCTGATCCTGGCCTACGTGCATCCAACCGAACGTTGGGCCAGTTTGCTCTCAATCCCACGCGATACGGTAGCCACAATCCCCGGCCTTGGTGAGCAGAAGATCAACGTCGCGTATAGTTATGGCTATCAGCATGCGGACGAACTCTACGGCGCAGGTGCCAATCCAGCAGCCGCCGGTGCAGCGCTGACCGCCGAAACGGTGGCTCAGTTCTTGAATATCCCGGTTGATTATGTCGCCCAGATTGATTTTGCCGGTTTCGAGCGCTTCATCAATACGCTCGGAGGGGTAGTGATTGATGTTCCGTACCCGGTGCTCGATAGTAGTTTTCCAACCGCAGATTACGGCTACGAACGGATCTTCATTCCTGCCGGCTTGCAGGTAATCAATGGCGAGACAGCGCTGAAATATGCACGGTCACGCCACGGATCGAGCGACTTCGAGCGCGCCCGACGGCAGCAGATGCTGTTACGCGCCGTGTTGGAAACCGTCCGTGCGCGTGGGGTATTTGAACAGGCCAGTGTGTTAACAGCGTTGATTAACGAGACACGGCGCAGTGTGAAAACAACTCTGCCTATCGATGATCCAACGGCTCTGCGTGAACTGATTACGCTGGCCCAAACGATTGACAGTCAGCGTGTCGCTACCTTCAGTATCAACCCGCGTGACGTGGCGATTGTCGCTGAAATTGGTTCAGACATCTACTGGAACCGCCGGGATGTAGCAGCGATGGTCGAACGATTACAGGCCGGGCCACGGATCGATGCTGAACAGGCACGGATACAGGTGTTGAATGGTACACCAGTGAATGGATTGGCAGCCCGGATTAGCCGGGCACTTGTTAACGCTAATTTTCAAACCCTGCCGCCCGGGAACACGGATTGGAGGGAAACAACTATTCTAATCGACTATACCGGTAAACCGGCGACACTGGCCCGTCTTGCCGGACATCTTGGGTTACCGGCCAGCCAGGTCTTTGCCACACCACCAGACGATGCTCCTCCGCAGCCACTGGGAGCTGATATTGTGTTGTTGATTGGACAGGATTACGATCCGGCCTGGGCAATGGCTCCATAACGGTACGTTCTTGGCGAGCAATGAACTGGGATTGAGCATCTACGCATTATATGCTTACTGAAACGACACTCTGGCTATTATTACTCTTTATCTTACTGGCACCACCAGTCGGTGCCCTCGTGTTGCGCATGGTGCAACACTTGATTGGGAGTATCGGCATCGCTGCCGGGATGACGACCGTCCTTGTACTGGCAGCCGTAGCCCTGTTGACTATCGCCCGCAACCCGTTACCACCGCTACGGATCGGTGATCTAACGATCCTCCCGGCGTGGGCACCGCCGGTCGTTGATACGATGAGTGAAGAGCCATTACCGGTAGTGCCGACATTGCCGGTGTTACCAACCCTAACACCACGACCAACGGTCACGATAACGGCAACCGCAACACCACAACCCTCTCCAACGCCTGAACCAAGGCCAACCGTTGAACCAACACCAGAACCGACACCTACCCTCGCTCCAACGGCAAGTGGCCCACAACGGTACACGGTACAGGCTGGTGATACATTGCGGACGATTGCTGAGCGATTTGGGGTTACAATTGAGGCACTCTTACAGGCCAATAATCTCACTCCAGCCCAGGGGGATAACCTGCAAGTTGGACAGGAACTGGTGATTCCATGACAACAATTCGTACTATTGAACGCAGGCCAATTATTGAGAGCGGACCGGCACCGTTGTTAGTAATGTTGCACGGTTTCGGGAGTCACGAACGCGATCTCTTCGAACTTGCCGATCTGATTGACGACCGGATGCATATCGTGAGTGCACGGGCACCGATTGCGTTGCCGTGGGGCGGCTTTGCCTGGTATGAGCTAAGCGGTACACCCGGTCGGCTTGTTCCCGATCCGGTGGGTCGGGCCCAGGCCATCGAGTTGCTCATCAAGTTTGTCAGTGAATTGCCTGGACGGATCGGAACTGATCCGCGGCGAACCTACCTGTTCGGCTTTAGCCAGGGGGCGATTCTTAGTATGGCGCTGGCCTGGCGCATTCCCGAACACCTGGCCGGCGTGATTGCAGCGAACGGCTACCTTGATCCGGCCCTGACCACACAACCACCCGCTGCCGGCATTGCCCGTCTGCCGATCTTGCAATTGCACGGCACCTACGATGAAGTTATTCCGGTTGAACAGGCACGAGCAACCCGTGATGTGCTGGCCCAATACGCACCACGCCACCGCTATCACGAAGACCCGGTAGGGCATAGTCTGCATCCAAATGGCTTGAGCCTGATGCAGCACTGGCTGGCCGAACAGCTCGATGCCCCGCCACCGCACGATCTCGCGTAGGCAGGTAGGCTATGGCCGCTGATCATTTGCATTGTGCCAGTTGTGGACAGCCGCTTACTGGCAGTTATTATGTCTTGATCAACCGGCCAGAACGATTTTGCCCTCATTGTATTGCGACGCGGCCACGATGCAGCACCTGTGGCGCACCGCTAGGGAACCACTTCTGGAAACTGCACGATGGTCGCCAGCAATGCGATGCCTGCCATGCGGTCGCCATCTACGATCCGGTACAGGCTCAACACTTGTTTCAACAAACTGCGGGCATGCTGGCTGAAGGCATGGGATTACGGCTTCATGTCGGGGTAGCTTTCCGGCTGGTTGATGCACCGACAATGGCCCGTCTACGCGGTCCAACTGCACCTGGACAGGATACCCTCGGCTTATACCGCCGCCAGAATCATGTGCGAGTGATTTATCTGCTTTACGGTTTGCCGACACTCATCTTCCGCATCACAGCAGCTCATGAATATGCCCACGCCTGGCAAGCCGAGCATTGCCCCCTGTTGCGCAATGAGTTCTTGCGGGAAGGACATGCCGAATGGGTGGCCTATCAGCACCTCTTGCAGCTTGGCAGCCACAAAGCGGCAGTACGGATGCTCGATGAAAATCACCCGTATCATGAACCGTTGCGCTATCTCCTTCAGCTTGAGGCTCAATTAGGTATCGAAGGCGTGAATCGCTATATGATGCGGGTGGATATTGAGTGACAACCTTCGCCAGGACTCACTAAGATACCGGGACATGTTGATCTGGTGGCTTGATCCATTTCATGGTGGGTCACACGCAGCAGTAGCAAGCGGTTATGCTGCCCATAGCACCCACTACGTTAGACTTATCACCCTCAGTCAGGCCGGCGGATGGCGCTGGCGAATGCGCGGCGGAGCAGTGACTCTGGCTCGCCTGGTAGCCGATTTGCCTGAACGGCCTGACGTCATCGTTGCGACTGATATGCTCGATCTGGCGACCTTTCGGGCGCTAACCTGTCGTCAGTTGGGGCACATTCCGGCAGCACTCTATTTTCACGAAAACCAACTCACGTATCCCATCCCGCCAGAGCGCAAGCGCGACTACACATTTGCCTGGATCAATTTCACCAGTGCTCTGGTGGCGGATGCCGTGTTGTTCAATTCCGCTTTTCATCGGCGAGACTGGCTGGCAGCGCTGCCGGGAATGCTCCGCCGTTATCACGACTACCACGAACTACAGACCGTCGAGCAGATTGCTGCAAAAGCGCAGGTGTTACCCCCCGGTCTTGACCTGCCATCGCTACCGCCACGGCAACCGCGTGACCCGACCGCACCACCGGTTATTTTATGGAATGCCCGTTGGGAATATGATAAACAGCCCCACGTCGTAATGGCTGCTCTGGAGTCACTGGCAGAGCGTGGCGTAAGATTTCGCCTGATCGTGACTGGTGAGCATATCGATCCGAATGCCCCTGATCTGATAACTGCCCGCCAGCGCTGGGCAGATCACACTATTCACTGGGGCTATGCTGGAGATCGCCAGACGTACCTCGCATTATTATGCCAGGCCGATATTGTTGTATCGGCGGCGATTCAGGAGTATTTTGGGATTGCGATCCTTGAAGCAATGGCCTGTGGTTGCGTACCACTTTTGCCGGCACGGCTGAATTACCCCGATCTGATTCCACGAGAATGGCACGCCGACTGTCTTTACGCAAACGATGCCGATTTACCGAACGCACTTGCCCGCTTGATCGGCGACCTACCACGGCTGACGCGCTACGATTGGTCGGCGGTGGCCCGCCCTTACCGCTGGGAAAACCTGGTCGATCAGTACGATGCAACACTGGCAGCACTGTTACGGTGAGGTGTCGATGTTCAGTCTGGCTCTGTTATCAGATTTGTTCCGTCGAGGGGCGCACGGTCGCGCCCCTCACACTGCATCAATCAACCTCATCCGCCGTTAATCACTCTGCCTGACATCCAACCGCCCGGGCCAACTCAGGCCGCAGTGCCGCGTTCGCCGGGTCGAGCTGGGCCATAATGCGTTGCACCATCCGCAGATCATAAGCGATCTGGAGATTGCGATATGCATCGGTGTCAAACAAGCCATGGCCGTAGCGGTCGAAACTGTTGGCCAGGAACAGCCACATATCGCTATCAAGAGTGGTATCGGGTTTCAGACCATACCAGCGCAGAAAACCGGCAATTTGCGTGGAAGGACTGAACTGAGGCAACTGCGTGCTGCCAAACACGGTACGCAGGCGGTCACGGGCGGCGACGACATCGTGCAAGGAGTCACGGATCACGGCGCGCTGTAAGCCAACCGGCGGTGGGGGCAGTGATGGTAGCGAGCGTCGGTAAGCGGTCACGTTGATCTGATGAGCGTGAGCCAGCACGTGCGTATCACGAACCGACAACCGATGCAACTGATGGAAGGTCGCAATGAACCAGACATTAGCCGGTGGCGGTTCGGTCGGCACTAGCGGGGTCGTGGACACCGGCAAAAGTTGCAGGCGTTTGTGCAGATAGTGGAAGAGTTCGTCAGGGGCCAGGCCATCAAACAAAACGAGATACAGCTTCCCCGCACCCTGCGGTGATTGTGCTTCATTAAGCACTTCGTTTAACTGACTATCGCCAAAGCGGGTGTGCAGGTCACGATAATATTCACGCTGACCACTGTGGTTAGCCCAGTGTGACGAACCGATACGGATCAACTGGCCGGGGGGTTGACCAATAATGGCTGCGGCCAGATGCTGAACCAACACTGCCTTCCCAGCTCCAGCCCTGCCACTGAGTACCGCGCATGGATACGTCTTGAGCGAGACGTAGACTGCGGTTAAGAGACGTGTTTCCGCAGGGCTGGCAGCAACTGTGAGGCGACGAATGATCTCTTGTTCGGCACTTAAGGATGGAGCGTGATCAGTAGCGGTTATTGCTGGCATATGCCTGTTACCAGGCGAAGCCAACTCCCAACGGCCATCCTCGGCCTCGCCGCGAGCGCCATTGTTTGCAGCATGGAAGTTGTAAGCAATCATAGTTGTTCACCTGAAACGAATATCAGATAAATCGCCGACGTTTAACTCCTGACTAACACCATTAACGGAAGCACGGTCACCGATCAGGCTGCGATTGAGAATAACCGACTGAATTTGTGCGCCTGCGTTAATAATCGAGTCGCGGACAATCGCATGCCGCACAACTGCCCCATCAGCAATCGAGACATACGGGCCGATGACCGCATGTTCGATGACGGCTGTCGGAGCAATATTCACCGGCGGCACAATCACGGCATTGGGATACTCCGCCGCTTGATTGTGCCCGTGATCGAGCAGATAACGATTGGTATCGAGTAATGCCTCTATCGTACCGCAATCGTACCAGGTTCGCACCGTTTCAGCACGTAATTCCTCGCCGCGGTCGATCATTACCTGAAGAGCATCTGCCAGATAGAACTCGCCCTTGGTTTGAATGTTGTTCTGCATAATGTAGTCGATCGCTGACATCAGCCGGGCAGCCTCTGGTACATAATAGATACCGGCCACAGCCAGATTGGAAATCGGCTCACTCGGCTTCTCCACCAGCCGCACGATGCGGCCTTGTTCGACCACCACAACGCCGAAACGACGCGGATCGTCAACTTCCTTGCAGTAGATAATGCCGTAATTGGGATGCTGATTGAGCTGTTCAATATCAAACTCCAGCAACCCGTCGCCGAAAACCACCAGCAGCGGCCCGGTCAGCTCGCGGGCGAGAGCAATGGCATCGGCCTGCCCGCGCATCACCTTCTGTTCAAGGAAGCGCATTGGATAGGTGTAGTTGGCCCGCATAAACTCTTCAATCTGGTTGCCCAAATAGCCAACCACACAGATCAGCTCATCGATCTGAAGGGTTGCCAGATAATCGATAATGTGAGACAACACCGTCTTTCCGGCAACACTCACCAATGGCTTAGGCCGCACGAAGGTATGTGGGCGCAGGCGAGTACCGAGGCCGGCTGTCAGGATCATAACGCGCATACCTTAGCTCCTTGAGCCACAACTACAGCCGCTGCAACCACACCCACCACCGGTTGTCGTCGTCGTTGCCGCAACGGCTGTATCGCCGCGGCTCTGCGTCGCGAACAACGAGAGGCGACGCCGGACATGGGTGCTCTGGCAAAATGGACAGACAACGTGCTGATCGGTCACATTCATCGGCAGGAGCCGCTCAAACTGGTGCGCACAGTCCAGACAGCCATATTCGTACATTGGCATAGGTTCACCTCATGACGTCAGGGGAATGGATCGGGGCGGACATGGCCCATCCGCATTATACCACGCGGATCATGGCCATGGGATAACGGTTTACTTATCTTCACGATAACTTTAGGCAAATCTCTGGGTTCGATTGCCAATCCTGACTCTTGCAAAGACCTAACGCAATTCGGGCAATTCAATCGGGTCTTCGCGCGGTTCGCACAGACCACAGAAGAGGGTGCGTGCGGTGACGATTGCTTTATGCCCCCCTTTGCGGTCGGCGAAGAGGGCAACAATGTGCGGCATTTCCTGAGCGTGATCGCGACAAATGGCACGACCGCAGAAGATGCACGTGCCATGGGCCGGACGGTTACAGTGCCAGCAGTTCATGCATAACTCCGTTGAGAAGATGTGCATTCTGAAGCACACCTCTCTATACAGGCCAACATCCGTGCTATCTCTGGACAGTTACTTTTCTACTGAGATAACTTCATATATGTTAGCACAGGGCAGCCGGTAATGGTGCTAATGGCAGAGTGTCACCAGGGTATTGGCTGCTACAAAACGTGTAATCACCTCACAAGGTATCTCATTCATTCCTAACCGCCTCTATGATCGTCACGAGTACATCCAGCATCCCCGTGATCTGTGGGGGCAACAGCGTGCTACGCGACGGATCGTGAGCACGGCTGCTGCGGCAGCCATGCTGCCGCACTCCAAACGTCGCGACACGCGCATGACGAGCGGGCAAGGCTACACCTCCAGCACGTGATGGCACGACCGGCGTTGTGCTATGCCAACAGGATAGGAGCAGGGTAGAATCTGTTTCAAAAAAACGTTTGTGAGAAGGTATCTCATTCATTCCTGACCGACTCTATGATCGTCTCGAGGTACATCCAGCATCCCCATGATCTGCGGGGGCAACAGCGTGTCACGCACCGGATCGTGAGCACGGCCGCCGCAGCAGCCATGCTGCCGCACTCCAAAACCTGCGCCACGCACATGATGCGCACGTAAGGCAACCCATCCGGCACGTGGTAGCACGGCTGGAGCTGCGCACTGCAACCAGGCCAGTCACCCAAAACAGCACCCATGGCAATCATAATCGCTGATACACCTGTGGTTGCTAGTTGTGGGTAATGCATAGGCTATTACAGGCGTCAGGATAGCGGGTGATAGTTGCCAAATGCACATGACCATCCGGTAATTCACAGAGGTATGCAAGGGAAACATAAGTCTGTTTGTTCACATTATTTCTATGCAGGCAACGCGATGATACAACTGACACCAGCAAACCATCTAACGATGGGAATGCAGAGCCTGGTTTCAGCGTCTTCCCGGCATTCCCCTCACCTGACACACCGATCTATGCTATGATATTTGACTTGTAAGATATTGTTGACCGGGGATGCCATGATCGCCGTTTTAGTCGATGTCCTCTTGCCGATTGCTGTCGTAGCAAGCGCAGGATTTGCGCTCCGTCGCGCCTTACCGCTCGATCTGATGACGCTTAATCGGTTGATGATCTACGGTCTCAGTCCGGCCCTCATCTTTGTCGCCTTGCTCCGCGCCGATCTCAGCGGACCAGATGCCGGGCGTATGCTCTTTTTTTCGGTTGGCGTGATTGGGCTGATGGCGCTTACAGTCTGGCTGAGCGCTATGGCACTGCGCCTGCGTGGCAAAGAGGTAACGGCGCTCTTGCTGACCAGCATGTTTATGAATTCAGGGAATTACGGCCTACCCGCGTCACGCTTTGCCTTCGGTGAAACCGGGTTTACGCTGGGTGTTTTCTACTTTATCATGCAGTCAATCATGGCCCAAACGTTAGGGGTAGGCGTGGCTGCTGCGGGTGCCGCCGGGGGAGGACGACGGGCCTGGCGTCAGGTTGGCAATCGCTTGCTCCATATGCCTCAAATCTACGCCGTTGCCGGAGCACTGCTGCTGCGAGGGTTGGGATTTCATCCGGCAAGCGCAACCGGTGTCGCCCGTAGTCTCTTTGAAGGCGTGGCGTTGCTCAGTGAAGCGGCTCTGCCGGTGATGCTGCTCATTCTTGGGGTGCAATTGGGAGCCGGGGCACCGATTGTACAACCGACGATGGTAGCCTTCGCTACTGCGATCCGGCTGGTTGTATCACCTGTGCTGGCGTTTGGCCTGGGGCGCCTGTTGGGGATGGATGGTGTGGCGTTAGGGGTTGGGGTGATGATGGCAGGGATGCCGACCGCAGTCAATACGACGATTCTGGCAATTGAGTTTGACACCCGACCGCAACTGGTGGTGAGTACCGTTGTTGTCTCATCATTCGCCAGTCTGGTAACGCTGAGTGTGTTGTTGAGTCTGGTACGGTAGGATGGTATGATGGATCTCATTCTGCGCAATGTTCGCTTTCCCGGTCAATCTGTGGTACAGGCCATCGCGATTCGAGGCGAACGTATCGCCTGGATCGGTCCCGATTACGATGCAACGCAGTGGCAACAACCGGCGACCCAGATCATCGATGGCGCTGGGATGCTGGTGCTCCCCGGTTTCACTGATAGTCATTTTCATTTACACAACGGTGCACGTGCGCTGAGTGTGTTGCGGCTAGAGCAGGCCGAGAGTATCGCCGATCTCCAGACACGCCTGGCCGATTATGCCGCTGCCAACCCAACGCTGCCGTGGATTATCGGGCGGGGCTGGCGGTACCGCTTGTTTGCGCCCGGTGCATTGCCAACCCGCCATCTCCTCGATGCAGTCGTCCCTGATCGACCGGTGCTGCTCACCGCTTTTGATGGCCATACTGCCTGGGCCAATACGGCAGCCTTGCAGATTGCCGGCATTCTGGCGGGTGCCGATACCGGTAATTCATTCAGTCAAGTGGTGATGGGCAACGATGGCCTGGCAAGCGGCGAATTGCGTGAAGCACCGGCGATGGATTTCGTGCGTCGCTGCATTCCATCACCGACCGAAGCTGATATTCGGGATTCGGTACGGCGTGCGCTCCGTGAGCTGGCGGCATTGGGGTTGACCGGCGTCCACAACATGGACGGCGATGAGGCACAGCGCACACGCTACCGCGATCTGGCAGCGGCTGGTGAACTGACCCTGCGCATCCGGTTGCCACTCTCGCTGTCGCCGGGTACCGACCCGGCTCGTATCACGGATTGGGCGATAGATGCGCGTCAGTATCGCAACACGTTGGTGCAGACCGACGCGGTGAAGCTGTTTATTGATGGTGTGGTGGAAGCGAAGACGGCGCTCATGCTGACACCGTATGCCGATGGTAGTGGCGATTGTGGTGTCGCCAATTACGATATAGATGAATTTATCAGATTGGTAACCCACGCCGATGCGACTGGCCTTCAGGTCTGTGTGCATGCGATTGGTGATGGCGGCGTCCAGCAGACTCTCAATGCACTGGCACAGGCCCAACAGATCAACGGGCAACGCGACGCACGGCATCGCATCGAGCACGCCGAGATTGTTGATCCAACCGATCTGCCCCGTTTTGCCCACCTGGGGGTCATTGCCTCTGTACAACCGCTCCATGTTGATTTTGGCATGGATCGGGATAACCCCTGGTGGCGACTGGTTGGTGAGCAGCGTCTGCGTTACGGGTTTCCCTGGCGCGACCTGTTGCAGGCCGGGGCACGCATGGCACTGGGAAGCGATTGGCCGGTCGCCGATCCGAATCCGTTGCGCGGGATACAGGTAGCCTGTACACGAGGCAAACTTGATGGAAGTACCGCGGATAGCGATTTTCCAGATCAGCGCCTGACGATTGCTGAAGCGCTGGCCGGGTATACGACCTGGGCCGCTTATGCGGGTCATCGTGATCACGAATTGGGACGATTGGCTCCCGGCTACCTGGCCGATCTGGTTTTGCTTGATCGCGATATTACGACGATCCCACCTGATCAGATTGCGACGACGCGGGTGATGTTGACGATGGTTGGCGGGCGGATTGTCTTTACCCGCTAAGGGCAGTAGTTGACGGGTGTTTACGTCAGAAACGTAAGCAATTCAACTTCGTCGTTCGCCTCAATCACCGTTTCATCTGGCGGCAACCTTTGATGCTGTTCACCGCGACGCAAACTGAGTGGCAATTGACCGGCAGCGCGTAATTCGGCCACCGTCTGGCCTACCCGATGATCAGTGATAATCTGACGGCGAACGACCAACAGGTGATCGCCAACGTCAAAGGCTCCTTCAACGTCGGGGAGCAGCGCAGCCGCAACCAGACTGGGAGCGGCCAGAGCTGAGGTGCTGAACGCGGTATGGATTCCGAACAGATCAACAAGGCGGTCGGCCAGTACATCACTAAAAACGCGCAGCACCAGATGCACATCGGGATACATGCTGCGCACGGCCAGCCCGATCTGCAAATTGAGCAGATCATCGCTGTAGAGCGCGGCCAGTGCCGCTGCCTCTTCGATCCCCGCCTCACGGAGCAGAACCGGATCACGAGCATCACCTCGCAAGACCCGTATGCCCTGGGCAGTCAAGGCTTCAACATAGCGCAGTGGTGTCTCGACAGTGCAGATGACGGTGAGCGGAGGACGCGGTTCACGCCGACTGAGCAGGCGCACGACCTGGGTACCAACCTTCCCCAACCCACAAACGATCAGGCCACCGTTGCGCCGAGTGAGATACGGCCGATTAGCCCACTGCACTGCTTCAAGGGCAGGGAGTGGGCCAACCAGTGCAATTTCCTCGCTCGGCAGAATTGGGAGATGGGCATGCGGACCGGGCAAGCGGCGGACACCAAACCGTGTTTCCAGATCGGCGACCGGTCCGATCAGCGGGCTATCATCGCTCACGTTGACGAAGGCTATCCCCAACAGTCCAGCCGGCAGATCGAGCACGTAACGGACATTGGAGCTTAAAAGGGCAGCAGCAAATGTCGGCGCAGCCAGTGCTGCCGGGCTGAAGGCTGAATTTCGACCAAACGAGCGTTCGATGCGTGCATCAAGGGCGCGACTGAAGACACGTTGCACTGTTGGCAATTCGGGCCGAATCCGGCGGGCTGCCAGTGCAATCTCCAGATTTTTCAGATCATCATCAATGGTGGCAATTAACCCCTGGGCGCGGCGCAAACCTGCTCGCACCAGTACCGCCGGATCACGGGCATCGCCGCGCACAACCGGCACACCCAACTGGTACAGAATCGGCAAAAATTCACAGCCGGGATCAGGCTCAATCGCCACCACCTCCCGCCGGCAATCAAGTAATTGCAGCACTGCCCGATACCCTACCCGGCCCAGACCACAGACGATCATATGTCGGCGGTACGTTGCAGCTAGCGCTTCCTGCCACCGTTCAGGGCGTGCGCGCTTGTCAACCAGTAAACGCCCTATATCAACCGCACTTTGCAACAGGAAGAACAGACCGAGGAGTGGAATGAGGAAGAAGAGCACGCGACCGGCGGGATCGGTCGGCAAGTCGAGGTCGGTTTGAAAAATGAGCAGCTTCAGCGTCTCAAAGAGAGCAACTTCAAGATCAGGGCTACAGTTACAAATGAGTGGTAGATAAAACCAGCGCAGATAAAGTACACCACTGGTCAACACCAGCGCAAGCGCTGTCAGGGGAAACCAGGCTTCCCGCAGCACACGCAAATCGTCAAGCAGATTTGCAACGATCAGACGCCAGAGCGCAAATCTACGACGACGCAACTGTGTCAGTCGCACATCCTGAGCCATACCGTCGCCTTCATTCGCCACGACTGACGGCAATCATCTGGTTCAATCGCTCCAGCGCTCGGCCACTATCGATACTATGACGGGCCATCGCCACACCGGTAGCCAGATCGGGGGCCAGATCACCGGCAACCATTGCCGCCGCCGCATTGAACAGCACAACATCGCGTCGTGGCCCATGTTCTTCGCCACTCAGAATGGCGCGTACAATTGCGACATTGTATGCCACATCACCGCCGCGTAGCGCATCCTGCGGTGCTCTGGGCAACCCGACATCTTCGGGCGCGACCAGCATCTGCCGAGGTGGCTGACCGGCACGAACGTCAAAAATCAGATTCGGCCCGGATAGCGTCAATTCATCGACACCACCATCGCCGTGAACAACCAGGGCGTGCACCGTATCAAGCCGGCTGAGCGCGTAAGCCAGCTTTTCGGCCAGGGGAGCACTGGCGACACCCAACACCTGATAACGGGCGCGTGCCGGATTGGTTAGCGGACCAAGAATATTGAACACCGTGCGAATACCAATCTCGCGGCGTACCGGCCCGGCAAACCGCATGGCCGGATGGAATTTAGGAGCAAACATAAACCCGATCCCGGCCTCGCGCAAACAGCGAGCGACACCCTCAGCATCGAGTTCGATCTGCACGCCTAAACCCTCAAGCACATCAGCGCTGCCGCACACACTCGACATGGCCCGATTTCCATGCTTTGCCACCGTCAACCCGGCACCGGCAGCCACAAACGCTGCCGTTGTGCTAATGTTAAACGTATGCGCCCCATCGCCACCGGTACCGCAGGTATCAATCACCGGCCCATCAAAATAGACGTGGGTTGCCTTTTCGCGCATCACCGCCGCCATACCGGCGATCTCCGCATCCGTCTCACCCTTCATATGCAAAGCGGTCAGAAACGCCCCAATCTGTGCTGGCGTCGCCGTACCGCTCATAATCTCTTCCATCACACTCGCTGCTTCAGCCTGGGTCAAATCTCGCCGGGCGACCACTGCCGCAATCGCTTCGCGGATGTTCATCATCAGCTCCTTTAGCTCGTCATGCGCACTGCGTTTGTATTGTAGCGATCCGATGCGTTGTGGTCAATGGGGGGGATTAAGAGAAGCAGACCCTGGTAGCAACGTGTCCAGGCAAGAGAGAAGGCAATACTTGCAATTGTTGCAACTCTTGCTTCCAGCTTTGCTGTGTATGTGACGGTGACAGCAATGTAGTGTGACATCAATGGCAGAGGCACTCTACATGCACCATTTCAAAGGCTAATGACCAGAAATATATACCGATGATCTGCAACGTGATGTGTTATTATGTATCCAATAACCCGGACAGACAGCATTACTCAGTTTCACTAATGGTATTAGAACCATACCCTCGGCAAAAGGCACTCTTTCCATTCCAAAGCAACAAATAGTTCGTGCTGACAGACAAGGAGATCGGTTCGTGACTCAACCGCTGACTATCACTCTCAAAACCCTTACGCCACTCTGGACCGGTGGCATAGACGGAACGTGTGACCGCCTGCACGAGACGGGGCTGATTGGTTCACTGCGCTGGTGGTATGAAGCGCTGGTGCGCGGGTTGGGGGGGTATGCGTGCGATCCGACGAGTGAGGATCGTTGTCCTGGTAGAGATGGTAAACATTGCGTAACCTGCGAGTTATTTGGCTGTACAGGCTGGTCGCGCAAGTTTCGGTTAAGTGTTGCCTCGACACCGGAAATAAAAAACCGAGCTATCGCAGCACAACAATCCATTCAGATTCAATTTGTACCTTTGCGGAGCATAAGCGAAGAAGAATGGTGTCTTTTGGAAGCAACTCTGCGTCTGATCTCTGAATATGGCGCCATAGGTGGCAAAACAATCTTCAAGCCATCAGATGAACACAACCATCAGAACCAGTTTCACCATCAAGATTTTGGACTGGTAGAAATCATACCACCTCAAGGGAGCTGGCGCTGTTCTATAACTCTGGATAAAATCAAAGCATACATACAATCAAAACAGTGGCGCTCAGGCAATGCGCATAACTATTCCTGGGTATCTATCCAACATTTCTGGTGTGTCAAAGGGCACTATCTGGCGAGGCAGAACGCTCAACAAAGTGCATACAATCGTGTGTTGGGTAGAAAAGAACAAAAGCAGCAAGGACAATCTTTGAGGAATAACGACCCATCTTCTCGCTGGCTTGCAGGTAGCCAACGGGAAAGCAAGAAAATTTTCAGTTTCAAGCATTCTGCCGAAAAGGGGCGTACCTTTGGCTTTGTAAACCCGAGCAAGCCTAACTATAAAGAGATACAGGAGCGTTTGAAGGCAGTCTGGAAAACTTTCACCCCCCAAAATGAATTCATCACAGGTGAACAGATTATCCAGAAATTATTTGCGTAGCCTTCGCAAAAAGTAGCTGGAGGTGCCGAATGACCTATGATCTATACGTCGCCCGACCCAAAGGCGATATTCCCACACAACTGCGCCTGCTGGTAACCAAACGGAATAGTACAAACGCTGCCAGAAAGTTTGTCCAGCTCGTGCATGGGAGCCAGGCAAAATTCAATGATTTCATCACCGAGCAGTGTAATTCTCTGAAATCTATAGGCTTGCTCGATCATTCGCCTGATATGGCTTGGCTGCCTTCTGGCTCCTGGTTCCTCCAATTCACCTTCACCCTGGCCAAGCCCTGGATGAGCAAGGATGATGACCCGTTCTACGTCGCCGCCAGCGTCAACCCGGTACGTAAGGATAAGGTCTTCAAAGTGCCGTACATGGCTGCCTCTTCCTGGAAGGGTCTGCTGCGCTGGACGCTGATGCACACCCGCCTGGCGCAGAAAAAAGATGAACTATTGCCACAGGAATTTGCTCGGGAGCGTTTTGTTCAAACCTTGCTCTTCGGTGATGAACAGGGCGAGGAACCCGGCCAGGTGAAAGGTTTTGCCAGATATCTCAACACCCTCAAGCCTGAAGCCCGCGCTGAATACGAACGTTTACTGCGCCAGCATTTTGGTGTGGCCCCAAAAGACCCGCTTCCTCACTACAGCGGACGCCTGTACTTCTACCCGACCTTCTTCAACCAGATTGATGTCGAAGTCATCAACCCGCACTCGCGTAAGACCCGCGCTGGAACTCAGCCGATCTATCTTGAATGCGTCCCCATCGGCGCT
>NZ_DAOTZQ010000091.1:0-31159 GCF_034434295.1 Chloroflexus sp. | reverse complement strand
TCAATCAGACTCGCCGCCGGAGGATCCACCCTGATCAACTGCGTCTCAGTCTGCCAGTTGAATGCGAGACGGCCAAAACCCTCAGCCCGTCGCTCGCCAATACCATGCCATTCAGCGCCAGCAAGAGTTTGGGCCGGGATAATTGCTCTGGCGCGAAAGACGAAGACGCTGCCCCCGGCAATTGCCTGCGCTTGTGGTAACGGTAAGCCCCATGCCCGATTGAACCCACCCACTTCCTCCAGTCGCCAGACGCTGCGCTGCTCTTCCTCGCCAGCAATCGGGTGAACGTGATCGATTTCGACGCCGAGCAATTGTTGCAGTGCCGGTTGCAGGTTCCAGGTATATTGACCGGTGTTCGGATCGCGTACCAGAGTGTCGCTCAGCAGGGTGACAACGAACGTCTTGCCAGCATGGATTGGAACGATTTGTTTGGGTATCTCTCGCCACGTCTGAACATTCTGTGGTGCATCCACTGCAACGGTAACCCGTCCATAGCCGCTGTTGCTTGAGCCGCCGAGACGATAGATGTGCCGGAGCAGTGAGGACAGCAGTTCAACATCGTCATCCTCATCAACCAGGACCCAACCGGCAAATGTTTGCCCCTCTTCCAGCGCGTCGTACTGAAAAACGGCGCCACTCGCTTCGGTCGCACGACCCTTTACGCGATCACGCTGGGTATGCACATTGATACGGCGTTTCGGGGATATGAAGAAGATATCGCTGTCGTCTATCCAACAGAAGGGTTGCGACTCCTTTGCAGCACTGACAAACTGTGCCGTCTCGTCATTCACGTTATCGATCACTTCGAGAGCGAAGTCATAGACAGGCGTCTCCTCGCCCTTGACGTGGAATAATGATCGAGGTGTGGGGAGTGATCTTCTGCCGCCGGCATCGACAGGATAGGCATTAAGGTAGCGGGTGCGGCCATCAAAGAAGAGGCGTCGGGCTTCCTCTTCACGCGCATCAACGGCAACGATGCCCTTGTTCCGCGCATACATAGCTACTGCTGCACCACGCACTAGGCTGCCGGGCACATACGGATAAGAGACACCACTGTTAGGATCACCGGCAATGCGTGTTGCCAGTAGCGGTTCCAGTAATGTCACACGGTAGGGTATGATGTTCATCGTCCCACCTCTCCGGCAAACACGCGAAAGTACCGCTCAGTAATGTCTACACCGTCGCTGTCGATCAACCGTGCTTGCAGGCGACCGCGCCCCCGATTACGCCCGGTGCCGGCACGTCGCCACGCCAGAATGCAGGCTACCAGCAGTGCAAGTGTTTGCGCATCTGGCTCTGCCGCAAACTCAAGGGTCGCTTCAAACATCGTGCCGGGCAACACAACGCGCAGCGAGCGCAGGCTACCTCGTTCAGGAGCGCCGTACTCATTCATCGAGGTCTGGCGACGAATGGCCGTCAGCGATTCCAGAACCTCATCAGCCGACAACTCACCATTGCGTACTGCCATCTTGACAGCGGCCCGCAGCGAATCAGGCAGACGCGCATCGCTAACCCGAAGCATCCCGGTATCTGCGATAGTGCTCCCTGGCCATCCAAACAGACGATAAGCCGTCTGACGCCATTGGTCGGCACGCTGCTGCACTTCAAGGGCGTACAGGATGTTAGCACACTCTTCCGCCAGCAAGCCTTTCAACGTGCGGCCACGCAAAAACGGTAATCCGTCAGCATCGTGCTCTACCTCTTCGTCGACCAGACCGGCAACACCATCACCGCGACCAAAGGTAGCGGCAGAACGCAGATCGAATTGAAGTTTATACGCCGGCATGTGCGTTCTCCTCCTGTTCCCCGCGAGAATCCGCAACTATCTTTTGCAGGTCTACAAAGAAATCCATCATCTCAATAGCGTCAAAGTACACGCAACGGTCACCTGCCCAACCACTCTTTTCGTAACCCAAAACATTGAGCGAATGGGCAACAGGTAGTTGCCTGAGTTGATATGTATGAAGAAATTCCTGTACTTTGTCAGGTCCTGCACGTAAGGCTTCGCGGAGGCTTTTCACTTTACTGCGGCGGTCAAACCATTCGCCGTGTTCATCGATGAATTGGTCAAGCAACGTCTTAAAGACCGGCCAGCTACGCCAAGTTTGTTTTGAATCGTAAAGCAATACCGGACGCATAGAGAGCGAGCCGTGCCTGACAGTGTATTCACGCAGCCGAATCTCATCTAACGAACCGGTAATACCACTCATTGCGATGTGCCAGTCCAGGGCCGATCCATCGATCCCTGTCTGTTTGAACATCTGTTTGGCGGAACGGCAGAGCTGTTCACTTAAACGGTAGGCACGGGCAAAAGGATAGTGCGTCTTGACAATGGCGACGCCGGCGCATGCATACGCTGCTTTGCCCTCGAAAGCCGGTTCATTTTTCGTTGCAGCCTCAAATGCTTCCAGATAACGCACTGCCAGTGATAGACCGTAACTGCCGTGGCAGACAAACGTCACATCATCACCACCAAACACGATGGGACGAATAGGAAATTTCAGGCGATGACGGTTGGCAAGTTCATCGTCGGCAATAAAGGCTGCTGCCATCAGATCAACGACGCTGTTCAGCGCCTGAGTAGCAGCACGCTCAAGACTTTGCGAGAAGGTGCGGATGGCAATGATGTAATCACGGTTCTGCTCCGGTGTGTTGTGACGCCTGGCGATGGCTTCTACACGTTTGCCCATACCGTTGCCATCGGCATGGACGACAGCAATATAGCTTTCCTCGCCCCTGATTCTTCCTAAATCATCAAAATCGCGCGGAATTTCCCAGTTCCCTTTCTTTATCTGCGGCAGTCTGGCTGTCAGGCGATCCACACTCTGATTTTGGACCTTTGCATCACTTTTTGCCCTGATTTCCAAAGATACCGGCTTTTTTTCAACGATCTGGGATGCAACCAGTCCAGTCGAAGCGTAAGGTACCGTCACGCCCAACCCCAGCAGTGGCATCGAGGGAGTCCGATGATGTTTTTTGCGCACCAGATCAACACCTAACGTCGTACTGACAACCTGTGATAGGGCTTCCTTCGTCCAATCAAAACGACGGTGCGCCACTACAACTTCCAGACCAGGGGCTTCGCGCAGAACCCGCCGTGTCAGGCGACTGGTGAATGCGCGTGCCAGATCCATGGTCTTGAACAGAATCACCGTATTGCCACCACCAGCGTAGATGACCTCCGCGTCCAGGGTGTCGATGGTACGGTTATTATCAAGTTTGCCTGTAGCCACATTCTCTACGTTGTGAGCAGCAGGAAGCGCCTCGTACACCCATTGATGGGTTGCCCGTTCGACCAGTTCAGAGCCGCCGATATTCTCTTGCAGTCTGTTGCTGCCGAAGATATACCCCTGGATTTGGGTGGTGTCGATAGCGGTCAGAATATATTCGGTCATGTGTTTCTTCCTTTTCCTACGATGAGAAACCACTCAGCCATACGGTTGATCAGATCTGGCATATCCTGACGGCCAAACACGCGCACCTTGTCTTCAGCATCCCACGAGCGTACAATCTGACGTTGCAGGCTTTCGGGTTTATCTACCATGCAGACCAGACCCACACATGATTCGTCGCCGGCCATGTTACGGGCGCGGATATACGCTTCAAAGAGTTTCAGCTTGCACATTCCGGGATTTGTGTCGGTTGTGCATGAAATGGCGTAGAGCCGGTATCCCTGCATCACGCCTATATCAATGTCGTATTCCGGGCTATCCGATTCGCTCTGCGGACGAATGCCCATACCGATGTCATGGATTCGACTTTCAGGTCGCTGCGCTTTTATCTGACTCAGAACGTGATATACGTAGTGTTCTAGCCACTTACCGTCTAGCCATTCACACAGGTGTTTGATCTTCGCAAAACCAGACCGTTGCGCTGCCTCTAGCAGTTGAAAGTTACTGTCACTCGTGGCAAAAGAGGTGCTCATCTGCCTGGCAACCGTTTCCAGAGATTTGTCTGTCGGCAATTCAATGTGCAGGTTTTGAAGCAGACTTTCTTTATCCCATTCGTAGTCTTTCCGGGTACGGGCGTTTTTACGCAAAACCTCATCGCACCACGTTCGCCACGCCTTAATTGCATCAGGGTTTTGGTGAACGCTGGCGAGAACGGTAGCCAGTTGAGGAAGCTGCGCTTCCCTGGCAATCGACTCTTGAAGTTTGAATGCGTGCAATCTGACAATATCCTGAACGGAAGGTTGTACCTCGTAGAGAAGCGATTCGGTCATGAACGCCGGATCATTGCCGTGCTCGATATACATCCTGTTCGTGCGTGCGTCCAGATAACTCAAGGTTACCGGTCGCTGGGGTTTCTGGTAGTCTCGTATCACCTGAGTTGCGTGCACCGCCATCATTTTGGTGCCACCTGTGTAGTTGAGGCCAACAGAAGCATCGCCAATGCATCTCAACGCATGGTCAATGTGCCGGCGAATGTCAGCGCCATCCGACTCATCAACACACACAAACTGTGGTTGCGGGTGGTTTTCAACCCAGTAGCGCGCCAGACGTTCTGCTACAGTCCTGGTTTTGTCGGAGTGAACCAGGTAGAGTTGCCCCTGCGGCCTTAACATGAGCGTCGCTGCTACGAAATTTGGTAAGGGGTTGGTGCCGACCAGCAAAAACAAATAATCGCTCTTATAACGATCCTGAATAGCAGGTTGAGTTGTCACTATCCCCCCCCGTGTAGAAAACGGCATCTGATGCGCTTTCCCCTCCCCCCCATCCTACTCCTTCCACCATACATCCACCTCACCACTGCTACTGAAAAACAATCATCACCCCTTGTGATTATTCATCGCACATACTCTGCTATACTCGTTCCACGAAGCCGGCAAAGTGCTCGCGGAGAAACCGGTAGTCGAGGGATTCTGCATCAGAGATATTCCAGGCAATGCGGCATTCTGCCAGGATGGCGGTTTTGTGGGAATTAACGGTGCTTAATGAGATCGAGAGCTGATCGGCAACCTGATCCGGACGTAATCCCTTCGCAAACGCCTGCAAGACATCGCGCTGGCGGGTTGTGAGACGATCCCAGACCTGCTGACAGCGTGGATCGTCAATAAGGAAGCGTTGTAGCTGATTTTGTATCGAGCGGGAGTCGGGTTGGGCCAGCAGGCGGAGGCCGGGAAAGTAGGCACCCCAGGGTGTGAGCGGAATCTGAATCAGCGACACCCCATCGGTGGGCTGAACGTGCATCTGGGCACCGTCTCTGACACGCTGTAAGGTGGCTTCGGGGGTGTGCATATGCCAGAGTCGATCCTGGTGGTCACAGTAGAGTGCTGCAATTGAGGTTGCCAGGAGCGCCATCATGCGCCGACCACCACTCAGGCAGAGATGGAGCCGTCGTCCGGTCGTTTTCAGATCAACGATGAGTTGGCGAATGGCCTGAAAAGCGATTTCGACATCAGTTGTGGTACGGATGTCGGTTAATTCGCTACCGTTTGCACCAATGGGTACTTGCCGCAGCCGACAACGTCGACCAGCATAGTAATCATCGACAAATTCTCGTTGTAGCCGCTGCCATGCCTGAAGAGTGCGTTCGTTGGTGAGTGCAAGGTGAAGAATGTAGACTTCCTGAATGGTTTCACCACGGGCGAGGAGCGCATCCAGAGCAAAGGTAACAACTTGCGGTTGTCCACCGAGGGTGGCAACAAGAACAGCCGACGGTTCTGTTGGCAAAACAATGTCTGGCATATCTATTAAATATCGGCAATAATGATGATGATTATTGTAGCATCATTCTTTGGGGTTTGGATGGAGAGATGAACACGTTTCCCGCAGTGCTGATCGGCGGCCCTCCTCACAGTGGTAAATCCGTTTTGACGTACCTGCTCACGCAGTACCTTCGTCAGCGAGGCATTGCCCATTATGTCTTGCGTGCATGTCCTGATGGTGAAGGTGACTGGAGCCAGGAGTCAACACCCGATCAGGTGCGTTTACTACGGCAGAAAGGGGCATTTGATCGGACGTTTGTTGATCGGGTTTGTCGCGATATAGAACAGCGCCACTTGCCGCTGCTGGTGGATGCAGGAGGACGGCCTACGCTCGATCAGGAACGGATTATTCAGAGGTGTACACACGCGATTGTGCTTTCAGGCAACTCGCAGGGAATGAACGAATGGCGTAACCGTGTTGAGCAATATGGATTGATTATTGTTGCAGAATTGCACTCAGAATTGCACGGAAGCGATCAGATTGAGGTTGAAAAACCGGTGCTGCGTGGGGTGATTAGTGGCCTTGAACGGAATGCCCCGACCGGTGGGATAGTAGTAGAGGCGTTGGCCAACCGGCTTGCCCGCCTGATGCATTACGACCAGGCTGAACTGGTGCAGCAGCATTTGCAGCGGGCGCCTGCGGAACTCGTAGTTGATCTTGATCGGCTTGCCAGGCAGATGTGGGCAGAGGCAACGCAGCGGAGATGGATACCACCTGATCTTCCACAGATTCTGGATAGTATTCCGGCAAAAGCGCCCCTTGCTATCTATGGACGTGGCCCAAACTGGCTCTATGCAGCACTGGCAGGCCACACTGCCCCTGCGCCATTCTCCCTCTTCGATCCCCGGCTCGGTTGGGCGCAGGCCCAATCCCTGCAGCGTTTGCCACAACCCGTGGCTGATGTTATTCGCTGGCAGACCAGAGAAGAGCAGGATTATACCATGCTGAAAGCGCATCTGTTAGAACCGTATCTCGATTACGATGATTTGTCAGACCTGACGGTACCACAGCTTGATCGACAACGGGGAGTAATAGTGAGCGGTAAATTGCCCTTCTGGCTGCTTACCAGCCTGATCGTAACCTACCACGAGCATCCGTGGCTGGCGGTTGTTCAGCCACAACTCAATCCTAACAGCGTCATCATCTTTAGTCGATGCGAGGATTATCGACCCGGCAATAGTATCCAGGTTATGCTTGATTAGAAGGTGGATCATACGCCGTGTAAAGCTGTATGATGACAGGTATGTCCTAATCTATCAACTGGCAACCTGCTACGTCGCCAGCGTATATGCTGCCGGTGTAGAGCCACACGGCACGCTCTATCGCTTCTTGCCTCTCTTCTCCCTCCCCCTGCTAACTTCTATTCTCCTATCTTCTCTCTCCTATCTCTATCTCCTATCTCCTACCTCCTCCTCCCCCCAACTGCCGACGCACCCGCCACGTACCGACGAGACCCAGCGGCGGTTCGATCCAGCGTGCCAGTTCGCCGAGCGGTGCCGTGCGGTGCGCTTGAATGTATCGGCGCTGGTGCAAGAGCTGTTGCCATTCAGCCAGCGCCATGAGTCTGCCGGCCAGCATATCAGGTTGCCGACGCAGCACAGCATAGGTGATCGCCAGCACATCGTAGACCAGGATCGACGGCAGGCAGGCCAGGAGGAGTGGCGTGGGCAGGCAGCGGATCACCATGCGCAGCCGGTTGCGGCCGAGCAAGCGCTGTTTGAGCGGACTGAACATGCCGGCAGTTGCCGAGTAGACATGGCGGGCACGAGCGGTGGGAGCCAGCACACACTCCCAACCCCGCAGACGGGCGCGCCAGGCCAGATCGGCATCTTCCAGGTAACTGAAGAAATCGGCAAACATGCCGGTATCGGCGATCATCGTCCGCCGCAGCAGGGCTAGCCCACCACTGGCACCGAAGATGAGTTGAGGATTGGTCGGCAGTTGGGTTACTGCCACACCAAGGGCATGGTCGGTAGCAATCCCATCGGCGTGAAACCGAATCCCGGCGCCGGCAACGATCTGTGGCCGGCGGCTGAAGGTCAACACTCCCGCTGCCCATCCCGCCTGCGGATGATCACGCAGGGCTGTCCAGAGCGCATCAACACAACCCGGCTCGGCCAACGCATCGTCATTGATGAGCATTATCAGATCGGTCTGTGTCGCTTCAATCCCTGCATTGACGCCACCGGCAAAGCCGGCGTTGTACGGCAATGAAATGACGCGGACGGTCGGAAAATATCTGCGTACCCAATCCCCAGCCCGATCACGTGAATGATTGTCAACCAGCACAATCTCATCGTGGGGAAGTATCTGGGCCTGGATAGCGCTCAGGCATGCCGGAAGAAAGCGTAGTGCGTGATAGGTTGGGATAACAACGGCAATGGGCGGACGGGTACAATTCATAGATGCGCTCGTCGGGTTGTGATGGTTGCGTGCTGCCCCGCATTATACCAATCAAAGGACCGGTGTTGTATTCGATCATCGCTTGACAAGGCACGGCCATTCTGTTATATTGTATACAATATTCCAATGGTATAGATATTATAACTGTTTAGTATAGCATTTAGCTGATTATATTGGGCTATTTTGGTCATTATTAACGACCGTTGTTTATGGCACACTACTACAATTTATTGTAATGAATAAATTGTATACAACTGAAGAAACGTCTGCCGACCAGGTCTACCAGCGGCTGCGTCGACTGTTAATAGAGGGGCATTATCCACCCGGCTCCCGCCTGATCGAAGAACGGCTGGCGCAAGACCTTGGCGTGAGCCGGACTCCGGTGCGGCAGGCGTTGGTGCGCGCCGCCGCTGAAGGGCTGGTGCAGATTTTTCCCAATCGTGGAGCTGTGGCGCGTAGTTTTACCGTTGATGACTTGATCGAGATGTATGATTTGCGCGCCTTGCTTGAGGGACACGCAGCGTATCTGGCTGCCCGGCGGATTACCGCCGAACAGCTTGCCCGTATGGAGATGGCGGCAACCGCCCTCGAACAGTCACTTACGCTGACCTTCGAGCGGCGTCAGGACGAAGTGCATTTTCTGGTTGAACACAATGCGATTTTTCATCAGACCATTGCCGAGGCTGCCGGGAATCAACGCCTGATTACGATGCTCAACCAGATCGTGGCGGTTCCGTTGCAGTTTCGCTCCTTCTACTGGTATCAGCCTGAGCAGCGTCAAATTTCCAATTTCTTCCATCGCAGTATCCTCAATGCGCTGCGGCTCGGTGATGGTGACCGCGCCCGCGCGATGATGCGCGAACACATTTTTTACGGTCGAGATGTTCTGTTGCAGAGTCGGGGTGCGGAAGAGACGACCGCATCCGACGAGGAGTAAGGTATCGTGAGTTCCCAACGTCCGCCACGACCACTCGATGATGTTCGGGTGCTGGAATTGGGTGCGTTTCTGGCCGGTCCATTCTGTGGTCAGTTGCTGGCCGATTTCGGCGCTGAAGTGATTAAGGTCGAACCTCCCGGCAAAGGTGATCCGATGCGCGAATGGGGTCGCCACCGCTACAAAGGGCGCACGCTTTGGTGGCCAGTGTTAGCCCGCAATAAGAAGTCGATTACGATTGATTTGCGCACACCCGAAGGCCAGGCGTTGGTCAAGCGCCTGGTGCTCCACGTGGATATGGTACTGGAGAATTTTCGTCCTGGTACGCTTGAAGAGTGGGGGCTGGGATGGGAAGAGCTACACGCGCTCAATCCCGGTCTGATTATGATCCGGGTGAGCGGGTTTGGTCAGACCGGCCCTTACCGCGATAAGGCCGGCTTCGGTTCGATTGGCGAGGCTATGGGAGGGATTCGGGCGATTACAGGATTCCCTGATCGTCCGCCAACCCGAATTGGGATTAGCATTGGCGATTCGCTGGCGGCTACGTTTGCCGCCCTGGGTGCTCTGGTTGCGTTGCATCAGCGTCAACGCAGTGGACAGGGTCAGGTGGTTGATATTGGTATCTACGAGGGTGTGCTGGCCCTGATGGAGAGTATGATCCCTGAATATCAATTGACCGGCCATATCCGTGAACGTACCGGGAACATTCTCCCTAATGTTGCCCCCTCGAATATCTACCCAACGGCTGATGGAAGCTGGTTTGTGATTGGGGCAAACGCCGATACCATCTTCGCCCGTCTTGCCCAGGCTATGGGCCAGCCCGAACTGGCTACCGATCCGCGCTTCGCAACCCACCAGGCACGGGGTGAGCATCAGGCCGAACTTGATGATCTGATTGCAGCCTGGACGATTAACTATACCGCCGACCAGTTGCAGGTCATGATGGACGAGTACGGCGTCCCTGCCGGTCGCATCTACACCGCGAAAGAGATGCTCTCCGATCCACATTTTATCGCTCGCCAATCGATTATCGGTGTCCACGATCCCGATTTGGGCGAGATCAAGATGCAGAATGTGGTGCCGCGGCTGTCAGCCACCCCCGGCGGCGTGGACTGGACTGGTCCTGCACTCGGTCAGCACAATCGCGAAATCTTTACCGATCTGCTTGGGCTGACCGAGGATGATCTGGCAATGCTGCAAGCGAAACGGGTGATTTGATGGAAGCAGTCACAATTGTTGATGTCGCACCCCGTGATGGGTTGCAGAACGAGCCTGACGTGTTAGAGCCGGCAACACGAGTTGAGTTGATCGAGCGCCTGCTCGCAGCCGGTGTACCACGGATCGAGATCGGTTCGTTTGTCAACCCGCGTCAGGTGCCGCAGATGGCCGGAATTGATCAGATTGCACAGATGTTGATTGAGCGTGGTCATAACCTGGCCGCCCGTACCACGAATGATCTCTTCCGCTTTACCGCCCTTGTCCCCAACCAGCGCGGCTATGAACTGGCCGCTGCTGCCGGACTACGCCACGTGCGACTGGTGCTGGCCGCCAGTGATGGTCTGAACCGGGCAAACTTTAAGCGTACAACCGCTGAGTCGCTGATTGAATTCAGCCGCTTTGCACTCAATATTCGACGTGATGGTCTCTCGTTTGGGGTGGCAATTGGCGCCGCTTTCGGGTGTCCATTCGATGGCTATGTCTCACCTGAACGGGTCTGTGCAATTGCCGAACACGCTGCCGATATTGGCGCCGGCGAGATCATTCTGGCCGATACGACCGGGATGGCGGTACCGACGCAGGTTGCGGCATTGTGTCGAATGGTGCTAGAACGCATCCCGGATGTCACGGTGACCCTTCATCTGCACAATACGCGCAATACCGGTTATGCCAACGCCTTTGCCGCCTGGCAGGTCGGCATTCGTTCGTTCGATGCTGCGCTCGGTGGGATCGGCGGCTGCCCATTCGCACCGCGAGCAGTAGGCAATATCGCCAGCGAGGACCTGGTGCATCTCTTCAACGGGCTTGGGGTACCAACCGGGATCGAACTGCCGACGCTCATTGCCGCATCCGACTGGCTCGCTGCCACACTTGGCCGCCCCTTGCCGGCACTGGTCGGGAAGGCCGGGCCGGTCTATCCGCAGGTAGTGTCAACGGCACCCTACCTGTCATAAGCTACTGTCTGGGGAGTACGTGGTTTTATCGGGAGGAATGGAGACATGAGTTATCGCATTGGAGTCGATGTTGGTGGAACGTTCACCGACCTAATGCTCTTCGATGAGGAGAGCGGACGCTACTGGCGCTACAAGACCCCATCCACACCACACGATCCGTCAGAGGCGGTGCTGTCCGGGATCGCGGCGATTTGCCAGCAAGCCGGGATTGCACCGTCGCAGGTAGCGCAGATCATGCACGGTACAACCGTCGCGACCAATGTTATCCTCGAAAGCAAAGACGCACGGGTTGGACTGATCACGACCGAAGGGTTTAAGCAAATCCTGCATCTTGCCCGCTCACAAACGCCCGGCCCACTTGCCGGCTGGATGATTATGATCAAGCCCGAACCACCGGCAACCCTCGCCGACACCCGCGAGGTGCGCGAACGCATGAGTGCCCGTGGTGAGGTGGTTCGCCCCCTTGACGAAGCCCAGGCCGAAGAAGTGATCCGCGAATTGGTCGATTCGGGTATCGAGTCACTGACCATCTCGCTGATTAATTCGTATGCCAACCCCGATCACGAACGTCGCCTGAAAGCGATTGCCCAACGCATTGCTCCCCATCTCCCAGTTACCATCTCTTACGATGTACTGCCGGAGTTTCGCGAGTACGAGCGCACGCTTACCGCGACCATGAATGCGTATGTCAAACCGAAGGTCAAAACCTACGTCCACAATCTCGATCAGCACCTGCGCCAACAGGGAGTACAGGCGAAACTCAATATCCTGCGCTCCGATGCCGGTTTGATGACTGCCGAAACGACCGAGGAGAATCCAGTCTATACCCTTCTCTCCGGTCCTTCCGGTGGTGTAGCCGGAGCGTTGCATATCGCGTTGCGCGCCGGGTATCCCAATATTCTGACCTTCGATATGGGTGGTACGTCAACCGACGTTTCGCTCTGTATGGGGGAACCCAACATCGCTCGCGAGACGGTACTTGGCTATTTTCCGGTGAAAGTTCCTTCGGTTGATGTTCGTTCAGTTGGTGCCGGTGGCGGTTCGATTGCCCACGTACCTGCCCTGACGCGAGCGTTGCGGGTTGGGCCACAGAGCGCAGGGGCCGTGCCCGGCCCGGCCTGCTACGGCAAAGGCGGTGCCGAACCGACGGTGACCGATGCCAATCTGGTCTGTGGGTATTTGCCACCGAGCATTCTTGGCGGGGCAATGCAGCTCGACATCGCCGCAGCCAAAGCTGCCATTCAAAAGATCGCCGATGCAACCGGGTTGAGTCTGATGGCCGCAGCCGAAGGGATTCTGCGCATCGTGAATGAAAATATGTTCGGTGCCCTCCGTCTGGTCAGTGTACAGCGCGGGTTCGATCCACGCCAGTTTGCGCTGATGGCTTTCGGCGGTGCCGGACCTCTCCACGGCAACGCTCTGGCTGAACTGCTCGGTTGTTATCCGGTAATTGTGCCACCTGCACCCGGTCTGCTCTGCGCCCTCGGTGACCTGAGCGCCGATTACCGTGATGAGTTTGCCCGCACCTACATCCGCACCGTTGATCGGGTTGATCAGGAAGAGATGGTCGGTATGCTGCGCGATCTGGGTCGTGAAGCGCAGGCAATGCTGAGTGAAGAGGCGATCCCACCATCCCGCCAGGAAATTCGCTACTTCGTTGATATGCGCTACTACCGGCAGGGCTACGAGATGCCGATTGCCGTCAGCGAAACCGAATTCGATCAAGACCTGATCCCGATCCTGGTACGACGCTTCAACGAACTGCACGACCGTACCTACGGTTTTATGCTCGACAGCAATGTGGAAATTGTGAACCTGCGCGCAGTCGGGATTGGGCGCGTGACGAAAGTTGAGCTGCCCGAAGCAGAACCGGGTAACCCAGATGCCAGCAGTGCCTATAGCGGCGATCATCAAATCTACCGCCACGGTGAATGGATTACGGCAAAACTCTACGACCGCAACAAGCTGCGTCCGGGTATGCAGGTTGAGGGGCCGGCGATTATTACCGAGGTTGACAGCACTACGGTGGTCCTGCCCGGCCATACGGCAACCGTTGATCGCTACTTCAACCTTCTGATCAACCGCAGTTAAGTTGCTACAGCGAGGAGCATCTATGGCGACTAATCTCAAAATTGCGACGATCCCCCAGATCGAGATCGATCCGGTGACGCTCGATATTATCGAGAATGCGCTCAAGAATACGCGCTACGAGATGGATGCTGTGCTTTACCGCACAGCAATGAGTCCGGTGATCCGTGAACAGCACGATCAGTTTCCGATGATTACCGATCCGCACGGGCGGATGATCGTCGGTCAATTCGGCTCGTATATCGCCGGCCTGCTCGACAACTGGGATCAGACCATCGAACCGGGCGATGTTATTCTGCTCTCCGATCCGTACCTCTGTGGAGGTGCCATCAGCCACATCAACGATTTGCTGGTGATGCTGCCCATCTTCTACGGCGAAGGCGATGAGCGGGAACTGGTTGGCTGGGCGAGCATGTTCGGCCATGCCCAGGATGTCGGCGGGCCATTGCCAGGCTCGCTTCCGACTACGGCGACGACCATTTTCGGCGAAGGATTGCGGCTGCCGCCGGTCAAAATCTACGAGCGCGGGAAGCTCAACCGGGCAGTCCTTGACATTATGCTCAACAACGTTCGCCAGCCTGAAATGAATCGCGCCGATCTGATGGCAATTATTGCCAGTTGCCGCACCGCCGAGAAGCGCGTGATTGAGCTGTGCAATCGCTTCGGCAAGGATGTCTATCTGGCGGCTACCCAGGCTCTCCTCGACCGCACCTACCGGGCGATGAAGGAGCTGATCGTGCGCAACCTGCCCGAAGAGCCACAGTCGTTTGAAGATTACGTTGACGACGACGGTCTCGGTAATGGGCCGTTCAAGATGAAGCTGACCATCTGGCGCGAAGGCCACGAAGCCTACTTCGACTGGACAGGCACCGATCCTCAGGCGATGGGGCCGATCAACTTCTACCTCAATGAGTCGATGTTCAAGATGTTCATCGGCGTCTATCTGATTATGGTCTTCGACCCTCAAATCCTGTTCAACGACGGCTTCTACCCGCTGCTGCACGTCACCATGCCGAAGGGCAGCCTGATCCAGCCCGAATTCCCGGCAGCACTCGGCTGTCGTACCCACGCCTTGACACGCCTGTTCGATGTGCTCGGCGGTGCGCTGGCCAAACGAGCGCCTGAATTCACGACCGCCGCCGGTTATGGCACCTCACCCTACCTGCTCTACTCAGGCTATGATAAGGATGGCGAGTTCTTCTATCTGATGGAGATCAACTACGGTGGGATTCCCGGTCGCCCGATTGGCGACGGTATGGATGGACACTCGTGGTGGCCGTTGTTCACCAACATTCCCACCGAATATCTGGAGAGCTACTACCCGATCCGCATCGAGCGCTACACCAGCATTATCGACTCAGGCGGTGCCGGCTTCCATCGCGGAGGGAACGGGATCGAGAAGATTTACACCTTCCTTGAGCCGGGCGAGATTTCGATCCACGATGACCGCTGGCTGACGCCACCGTGGGGCAACGTTGGCGGCAAACCGGGGAGTCGTTCGAGCAAGCTGCTGATCCGCACCGACGGCACCCGCCAGGTCTTACCCAGCAAGTGCGACCAGATCGCCGTCGAGCCGGGAGATCAACTGGTGTATCGAACTGCCGGAGGCGGCGGCTGGAAAGACCCGCTCACCCGGCCACCAGAGGCGGTACAGCGCGACGTGCGTTACGGATTGGTGAGCCGCGAGAAGGCACTGAACGATTACGGCGTCGTTCTCCGCGACGATCTCACGATTGACGAGGCGGCTACCGAAGCCAAACGCGCCGAACTGGCAGCGGCACGCGGCGAGATTAAAGGCTTTGACTTCGGGCCGCCGCTGGAAGAATTGCTGGCCAATGCCGAAGCCGAAACCGGCCTCCCGGCACCGCGCAAGCCGCAACCGGTACGCTGGGCGATGGCTCGCGCCGCTCGCCGCGAGCGAATGGCGTCGGCGCAGCAGCAGGCTGTCACTGCTGACTGATCGTTGCCAGAATTATGGGGGTGACAGGATATCCATCAGGGGATAGTACCATCCCGCTGCCTGTCACCCCAGACTCTGGTGTTCGGCAGCATAACCAGAGAGCTTCCAAACCGGTTCAAGCAATTATTTCCTGCACCCTCTCCCACGTATCTGGCGACTATGCATTACCCACAACTATATTTATGGTGTTAACCACGTGCGTATCAGCGGGTATGATCGCCATAGGTGCTGTTTTGGGCACCATGCCAGGGATCAGTCGCACCGTGAGCTGTGCGCATCATGGACGGAGCGCAGCATGGTGGCGGCGGGGAACGTCGTGCCGGAGCGCGGGGCAGGGTACGCGAACGTATGTCATCATGCAGTGCCATCGTGCGCCTGTCGTCCAGGCGCTTGACCGCGTGCCAGGCACCAACGAACACCTACCCGGCTCTTGGGCCGGTAGCAGCGCGTCACTCCAGCCGTGCCAGCACGTGCTGGATGGATTGCCGTACCCGTTCGTCATCCGCGTGTCGCGCGGTGTGGAGTGCGGCAGCCATGCTGCCGCGCCAGCCGTGCTCCCGATCCGGTGCGTGGCACACCGGTGCCCATCCTGGTCACGGGGAAGCTGGATGTACTCGTTTCGATCATCAAGTCGGTCAGACATGCATGAGTTACCTGCACGTAGACGCTTGGTTGCACCAGGTTCGTGCCTGCGCACCAGCGGTCACGGCCAGCACCTGACGGCAGTTGAGAGGATGCCTCCACGCAGGCTGGAAGCCTGCGCCACAGTAACCCTACGCCACGGGGAGCGCTTGCAGCCTGATCTAACGCAGAGTGACATTTGGGTAATGCATAGCCCATATCTGGCGGAAGGAGGATATTATTCATGGCCGATTACGATCATCTCACCGCCGATTACCGCCGGCACGGCCTGGCCGGACGGGTCGGCTTTGGCACCTCGCCGGCTTTACTGGTTATCGACTTCATCAAAGCCTACACCACCCCCGGATCGCCCCTCTACGCTGCACCAGGCGTACCAGACGCAGTGCGGGCCAGTCAACCATTGCTGGCAGCAGCTCGTGCGGCGGCGATCCCCATCATCTACACAACGGTCGCTTACGCCAGTGATGGCCGTGATGGTGGTATCTTCGTCCAGAAAGTACCGGCACTCCGCCAGCTCACCCACGAATCACCACTTATCGCCATCGTCGATGAACTTGCGCCACAGCCAGATGAGCTGGTGATCGAGAAGAAGTATGCCAGCGCCTTCTTCGGTACCCATCTTGCCGCAACGTTAACCGCATTACGGATTGACACGCTGATCATGATCGGCTGTTCGACCAGTGGCTGCATTCGGGCCAGTGCAGTTGACGGCATGCAACACGGATTTCGGGTCATCGTGCCCCGTGAGTGTGTCGGTGATCGCGCCCCGGAACCACACCTTGCCAACCTCTTCGACATCGATGGCAAATACGGTGATGTGGTCAGTGTGAGCGAGGTGTTGGCGTATTTGCAGCGGTTTGCCGGCTGAGAGCGTATGCTGCGTCAGAAAAACACCAAAGGCCGTGGCATAACCACGACCTTCAGCACAGCAGGAGGGGAGATGAATTGTGGTGGAGCGAAGGGGATTCGAACCCCTGACCTTCTGCGTGCAAAGCAGATGCTCTACCAACTGAGCTATCGCCCCAAAATAAGAGAGAATAGAGAGACATTCTCTATTCTCTCCTGGTTGGTGGGCGTAGGTGGACTCGAACCACCGACCTCAATCTTATCAGGATTGCGCTCTAACCTGCTGAGCTATACGCCCTCACAACGCCGAAGAGTATAGCACAGCCTGGGGATCATGTCAAGTCATGCGAAATCCTTGACAGTAACCGGTTTCTTGTGGTACTATCCCCAACATCCGCATAGGAAAAGGTAAACATAACAAAGCAGAGGCATGGTCACGTTCGCCAGAAATTCAGCGCGACACCGTAACAGAGGATTACTGTATGGCTCCATTGTTAGAAGTTCGTGACCTGCGCACCTATTTTCACACGCAGGACGGCATCGTCAAAGCGGTTGACGGTGTTTCTTTTTATGTCAATCGTGGCGAAACCCTCGGTATCGTTGGCGAGTCGGGGTGCGGCAAGTCGGTGACATCGCTCTCCATTATGCGCTTGATTCCCAATCCGCCGGGCAAGATTGTCGGCGGGCAAATTTTATTTGACGGCGAAGACCTGCTCCAGGCCAGCGAAGAGGAGATGCGCCACATTCGCGGAAATCGGATTGCGATGATCTTTCAAGACCCCATGACATCGCTCAATCCCGTCTTGACGGTGGGGCGCCAAATTACAGAGTCACTTGAATTACATCTAAAGTTGAGCAAAAAAGAGGCACGTGACCGGGCCATTGAGTTGCTTGATATGGTCGGGATCCCCTCGGCTAGCAAGCGCCTCGACAATTATCCGCATCAGTTTTCGGGTGGTATGCGGCAACGGGTGATGATTGCAATGGCGTTGTCGTGCAACCCTGAATTGCTCATCGCCGATGAACCCACCACTGCCCTCGATGTGACGATCCAGGCCCAAATCCTTGAGTTGATCAATCGCCTGCGCGAAGAGCTTGAGACAGCAGTTATTCTGATCACCCACGATCTCGGTGTGGTAGCCGGTATGACCGACCGTGTCACCGTGATGTATGCCGGTAAGGTAGTCGAAGAGGGACCAACGAGCGAGATCTTCGCCAATCCACGGATGCCGTACACGATTGGATTGCTCCGTTCAATCCCGCGGCTCGATGAAGAGCGTGGTCGTCGCCTGACACCCATTCGGGGTCTCCCACCCAATTTGATCGACCTTCCCCCTATTTGCCCCTTCAGTCCACGCTGTGATTATGCACGTGAAGAGTGCCTGGCGAGCGTGCCGGAATTACGCAGCGTTGGCACCGATCATCGAGCGGCATGTCATTTCGACATTACGCTAGAGACCCCTGTTCCGCGAACGATGACCACCGATGTGGCGGCTTGATAGACGAGGCGAGGCATGACAACGCTGAAACAATCATCCGGTGAATACATCATCGAGATCAAAGATCTCCGTATGCACTTTCCGGTAACGCACGGGATCATCTTTCAGCGACGGGTTGGCACGGTCAAGGCGGTCGATGGGGTGAGCTTTAATATCAAACGTGGCGAAACGCTCGGACTGGTCGGCGAGTCGGGATGTGGCAAGAGTACAACCGGGCGTGCAATTCTGCAATTGTACCGACCAACCAGCGGTCAAGTGTTGTTTGAAGGTACCGATCTGACCAAACTGAAGGGAAATGCGCTACGCCAGATGCGGCGTCGGGTGCAGATGATCTTTCAAGACCCCTACGCCTCGCTCAACCCGCGCATGACGGTTGGTGATATTATTGCCGAACCGATCCGGGTCCACAAACTACGCGAAGGGCGTGCCGTGCGTGAACGAGTCGAAGAATTGTTGCATCTGGTCGGCTTAAACCCCGCCTTCGCGAATCGCTACCCACACGAATTCTCCGGTGGGCAACGTCAACGGATTGGCATTGCCCGTGCACTGGCCGTCGAGCCAGACTTCGTGGTCTGTGACGAGCCGGTATCCGCGCTCGATGTCTCAATCCAGGCCCAGGTAGTCAATCTGCTGGAAGAATTGCAAGACAAACTCGGTCTGACATACCTCTTCATCGCCCACGACTTGAGCGTGGTCAATCATATCTCCGATCGGGTAGCGGTGATGTACCTGGGTAAGGTGGTCGAACTGGCCGAAGGGCCAAAGCTCTATTCGATGCCACTCCACCCATACACACAGGCACTGCTCTCGGCGGTACCAATTCCCGACCCGAAAGTGGAAAAGCAGCGACGACGGATCATTCTTGAGGGTGACGTTCCCAGTCCGCTCAACCCACCGTCGGGATGCCATTTTCACACTCGCTGCCCGATTGCCATTCAAAAGTGCAAAGAAGAAGAACCTCCCTTCGTGGATTACGGAAATGGCCATTTTGCCGCATGCTGGCGCGTACGCGAAAGCATCACGCTGATGCCGGAAGTGGCATGCAAGCAAGCCGAGGCCGTCGCCGCACGCATTGCTGCCGATGCCGGCAAGGTGAAGAGTATCTCGCATGAGCATTAAATGTGCATTGACGACCATCGTTGGTGTTATCACGCACTGGATTGGCTGCCTTACCCGCTCGTTATGTGCGTGTCGCGGCGTTTGGAGTGCGGCAGCACGGCTGCCGCACCAGCCGTGCTTCGTGCCAGGCGCGTGGCACGCTGTTGACCCTGCCGGCCACACGCATTGCTGCCGATGCCGGCAAGGTAAAGAGCATCTCGCACGAGCATTAAACGTGCATTGACGACCATCATCGGTGTCATTACACCTGGGAGCGCCCTCCTCCGGCGCACTCCCTATCTGCACCAACACACGCCAGCGGCAGCCATCCGGCGCCGCCAGTTCCCACACCCATCGGGTGCAGGTGAAGGTGGGATGTGTAGTATATGACCACCGGTAGGGGCGGGTGTGGAACCCGCCCCCACGAGTGCCCGTGCACATTGCCATACGAAGGATGTGGCAACGAGGGGGCGAAAGGGTGAGTCATGCGCACCATGCGTTGTATGCTGTAGACACTACATGATGTCAATCATTACGTCCGGGAGCGATGACTTCCGATTCTACCATCCGTGCCCGAACTTCTTTAATGGCCGTCAGTAAGCGACGCCGTCCACCAACCTCGGCAATCTCCTGGGCTTCGGCAAGCATCACCCGCGCCTCGGCGGGCGGCAACAGTGGTGCCAGCCAGATCCGAATCTGAGCTGCCAGATGACGCGCCCCCAACGTATCGGCCTGCGCCAGCGCCGACGAGAGGTAGTGTACAGCACACGTTGTTTCACCACGCCGCAAGGCGACCAGACCCACATTTGCCGTGATCCGGCCACTCGTTCAGGAATATTCAACTGCGTCGCTAAAGCCAACCCTTGTTGAAACCGGGCAGATGCCGTTTCCAGATCATCCTGAGCCAGCGCCACCTCACCGGCAGTCGAAAGCAGGTATGGTTGCAACGACAGCATACCCCGCTCTTCGGCGAGAGCCATGGCCTCGCGGATGATCGTGGCTGCTGCATCGACTTCCCCACGGAGCAGGCGATGATACGCCTGATTATTACGTGCCAGGATACGCCAGGTAATCGCCTCGTCGCCGGCATGGTCTGCAATTTCCTGTGCACGCTCGTAACGGGCAATGGCGGTATCGAGATCGCCTTGCTGGGCAGCAATATTACCGAGTTCAAACGTAACCTGCGCCAATGCCGCTCGCTGAACAGTTGGCTCATTACCCAGTATCTGCGCGGCAGCCATGAGCCGTTCGGTGGCTGCGGCGAGATCGGCACCTTCAAGCGAGAGGGCAGTCCCCCATAGAAAGAGTGCTGTGGCCTGATCGTGCGGATGTGCGGTCGGTTCAACCTGACTGACCAGCGCAATCACTTCAGCATAGCGTCCCTGCGGGATCAAGGCCCGTGCCAGCGCCAGGCGAGCCGCGAGTGCTTCCTGCGAAGTTTGCGCCGCCGCCATCGCGTCACGAAAAGCATCAACTGCGGCTGCCGATGCACCGGACTGTAGACGTGCCTCACCAAGCCTGACCAGTGTCGCCGAACGCTGGCTCGCGGGCAACCCTGCCAGGGCCTGGGTATAAAACTCTGCCGCCTCCGGCCACGCAGCCAGGGTCACCGAACGTTCCGCAGCGCGGAGCGCATACGTCGCTGCCCGTTCAACCAAACCAGACCTGGCAAAATGAAAAGCAATCTGCCCGGCTACATCATCGATCCGATCACGGTAGAGCGCCTCGATGGCTTCACCCACGCGCCGGTGTAGCATGCGTCGGCGTAGATCACCAACATCACGCCCCACCACCTCCATCGTCAGACTGTGGTCGAAGCGAAACCAGGCAGCAGAGAGCGGTACGACCAGGCGAGCTGCCAGCAATTCATCGAGAGCATCCAATGCCGCTTCTTCTGACAGAGCTGCAGCCTTTGCCACCACGTTAAAATCAAAATCCCGTCCCACTACCACCGCTGCATCCAGCACCCGCCGTGCCGGTTCGGAAAGCCGGTTCAGGCGCGTTTCAATCAGATGGTACACCGTCTGCGGTACCACTGGCTGCGACGATAACGCTCTAAGATCAACCATACCGTCGGCAGTGAGCCAGCCGCTCGTGCGCGCATAACGTACCAGCTCGGCGATCATGTAGGGATTACCTTCTGTACTTTGTTCCAGCCAATCGGCCAGTGGATGGGCAAAAGGCCCACTCAAATGACGGGCAATCGCCAGTACTGCTGTTGTAGGAAGACGATCAATCGCTAGGCGGAAGAAGCGATCTTCACGCACCAGCGCACGGATCAGACCGGCCAGCGCACTCCGCGGCTCGGGCAGACGACTGGTTGCCAGCACAACCAGATCAACATCGGCACTACGTCGTAACAGGTAGCCAAGCAGCCCCAGTGTACTCGTATCGGCCCATTGCAGATCATCCAGCAACAGGCTTACGCGGGTCTGACGAGCCAGTTCCATCAACAGTCGGGTTACCGCTTCCCAGAGCCGTGCTTCATTAGGCGGATCAGCGGGGAGCGGGGCCACATCGGGCAACAAACGACCTAATTCGTTCCACCAGATCGGCATAAGCTGTACCTGGGTGCGAAGCTGCGGCCACTCAGGATGGGCAATCAGGGCATGTAGCGCTGCATTGATCGAGAAGTAGGGAAGGGTCTGCTCTAGCTCACGAGCAGCACCGGTAATGACCAGACCACCGCGTTGCGCCAGAAACTCTTCCGCGAGGCGTGTCTTGCCAATACCGGGCACCCCCTCGATCAAGACCAGCCGACCAGGTCTGACTTCGCCGTGCAACGTCGCCAGTTCAGCCTCGCGCCCGCTGAAGGGCAGGGGGCCGTTGGAGAACGCCGGGCGAACATGGGCTGGTGACAGGGCAGGTGCTACAATCGTATCGGTAATAATCGCATCGTAGAGTGCCTGCGTTTCGCGCATCGGCGGGACACCCAACTCTTGATCAAGCAGATCACGTAAATGCTCAAACCGACGGATCGCCCCTACCCGATCACCACTGAGATACGCCAGACGCATTGCATCACGCTGTACATCTTCCTGCAACGGATCAATAGCAAGGGCATGATCGAGCGCGGCAAGTGCTGCTGTCATTGCACCCCGCTGTTCATAGAGACGCGCAAGGCGTAGCCAGCCACGCCCAAGCAGCAGGCGTGTTCGCTCACGTTCGGTGTCAAGCCAGGTTTGAAACGGCTCGCAGTCGGGAAGGTCAAAACCGGCCAGCAACTCAACCTGGTCAACCGGCAGTGCGGCCGTCAACGCAACCACATCAACCTGTGGGTCGGTGATGAGCGTCTGTAGCTGGCGCAGATCGACCGTGGCTACCAGTGATAGCCACTCTTCATCGGCAACCAACGCATCCCCAATCGTCTTGCGGATAGCGTAGAGCGTGGAACGGAGAAGCTGCTGCGCAGCACTCCGCTCGTGATCAGGCCAGAAGAGAGATAGCACCTGCTCGCGTTGCACCGGTTGGGAATGAGCAGCCAGGTAATAGAGTAACGCCCGGCTACGTCGCCGCGGCAAGGCAACCGCGTGATCGGCAACCACAATGCGCGGTGGCCCTAAGAGCTGAACAACTATCATGTATCCTCGTGGTTGGTTACAGCGCGATCTGCTTGCGCGGCTTGCAATAACTGCCGCACCTCGTCATCACTGGTCTGTCGAAAGTCATTGTACCAGTAACTGAGCGCATAAAACGGTTCAACGACCAGTACTGCCACAACATCATCGGCAACCGACCGTAGTATCTGTACCGACTCTTTGCTAGCGACCGGCACCGCCACCGCGATCCAGCGTGGGTGTTGCAAGCGAACACAATCTACGGCGGCGTGCATGGTAGCACCGGTTGCCAGACCATCATCCACAATGATCACCGTCTTATCGCGCAACTCAGGGGGCGGACGGTGTCCGCGATAACTCCGGGCACGCCGCTCAATCTCAGCCTGCTCTAGGGCAGCCACGTCTTCAATTACATACGCCGGAATCCGTAACTCGGCGATAATCTCGTGATTCAGCACCCGTACTCCACCTTCAGCGATGGCCCCCATCGCCAGTTCGACCTGACCGGGCACACCCAGCTTGCGTACCAGCAAGACATCGAGCGGTGCCGACAGTGCCCTGGCGACCTCGTATGCCACCGGCACACCACCTCGTGGCAAGGCCAACACCTGGAGCGCAGGACGTTCGGCATAATGGCTCATACTCCAGGCCAGTGCCCGTCCGGCTGCACGGCGATCCGTGAAACGATGGAAACTCGCTGGTACCGGCATAGGAGCCTCCTAAAGAGAACGGGCGATCTCGCTGCGCGATTAATACCAGCTATTACTACGGCAGGCAGGCATCGATCCAGTACCTGCCTATCAACGCAGATCATCACGTCACACGAATCATAGCACAGCAATTGTTCACCAACAATAGTGAAAGATTGACGAGCGGGGCTGCTCTCCGTATAATCTCGGCAGCAACAGTTACGAGATCACGAAAGGGCGAGTATGAAGTTAATCATCTTCGTAACCGAGGATGCACATGCGGACGCCGGTGTTGATGCCCTCGTTGCTGCCGGTTTTCGGGTGACACGGCTGGCGACGACGGGTGGCTTCCTGCGCCGTGGCAATACGACATTGCTGGTTGGGGTTGAAGACAATCAGGTTGAGCGGGCACACGAGATCATTCAGCGCGCAGCTCCAGGAACGCTGGCGATCACGATGGATCTTGAGCGATACGAACGGTTATAGGATATTGTGCGCATCCTGTACATTGCTTCCGGCATCCCGACACCAGGTACGGTCGGCGGCAGTATCCATACCCTGGAGGTGGCACGTGGTCTGGCCCATCTCGGCCATGATGTCCACGTGATTGCAGCCAGTCGCGAACTACCGCTACATCATCTTCACCTGAGATCACTGTTCAGGCTTACAGCCCGGCCATACGCTGGGTTTACGCTATATCATCAAGATGTCCCCAAGGCATTGAGCCTGCTCGGTGCTGCGGCTGTGATCAGGCTGGCCCGTCAACTCCGTCCTGATCTGATTATGGAGCGCTACTACAACTTTGCCGGTGCCGGGATGATTGCCGCTCACCGTTTGCAGATTCCAACCATTCTCGAAGTAAATGCCCTGATCGTCGATCCGCCGACCGTCCTCAAGCGCCGCCTTGATGACGCCTTCGGTAGTCCTTTCCGGCGCTGGGCGGAACAGCAATGTCACTGGGCAGATCGGATCGTCACGCCACTGCACACCACCGTACCACCCGCCATTCCACGCGACAAGATCGTCGAATTACCGTGGGGGGCCAACGTCGAAGCATTCAAACCGCCAGCCGAACCGGTGCCAGGCCCACCCAATATCATCTTTATGGGAACCTTTCGTCCCTGGCACGGTGTAAGTGATTTCGTGCGTGCAGCTCGCCTGTTGATTGAGCGCGGACACAACTATCGCTTTACCCTGATCGGCGACGGCCCTGAACGGGCTACGGCGGAGGCTCTCGCCGCCGAATATGCTGATCGCTTTACGTTTACCGGTGCCGTAGCCTACGAACGCCTACCCGAACTCCTGGCGCAGGCCCATCTCGGTGTGGCTCCATTCAACACCACCCCCCATCCGGCCCTGCGTACCGCCGGGTTTTTCTGGTCACCACTCAAAATCTACGAATACATGGCCGCCGGGCTGCCGGTTGTCACCGCTGCCATTCATCCACTCACCGATGTGATCCGGGAAGGTCAGGAAGGTGCCTTGTTTCGGGAAGGTGACATCGTCGATCTGGCCGCAGCAATCGAGCGCGTGCTGTGCGATCCACAGGCAGCATTTGCGATGGGCCGTCGCGCCCGCGAGCGCGTGGTTGCCGAATTCTCGTGGCAACGGCACTGTGCTGAATTGGAGCGGATTGCACTGACCCTTGTACAGCATCAGCACAGGTAACCGTTCACGCTTACCACACCGTCACCGAACCCTCAGCAATCCCCTGGAACTGGTCATCAATAGCACAACCGGCAGCGTGCCCGGCACGAGCACGCGATAACTCCTATCAGACCTATCCAACATGTTTCAATCTTCGCTTCAGCATGTCTTCAGAATCTTTTTTTATGATGCTGATACAACCCTTATGGGTGGAGATATGAATCAAACTACCGTGTCAACGAACAGGAATACCATATGCACTACTCTCTCAGACAACCGATGAGTGTACATGATACAGCCTCTATAACCGAAGAACAGGGGCGTGGTTCGCCGGGTCTACGATTTTTATCCGAATGCGCCACGAATTCACTCTTTTTTCCCTTAGCTGCTGTTGGATGCGAGGCTGTTACGGCATCACCCGGTGACTATTTTTCTTCTGCCCCACCCTACATGCTGATCACAGCCGGCCTGTTACAGGCTTGCTACCTGAGCATCCATGCCAACAGCTCGCCATGGCATCGCTTAACCGGGAACCTGATTGGCCCAATCCTATACAGCATCGGTGGTTATATATACGAAGGCCCTCATTTCTGGCTCCATCTCCTACATTGTGCGTATTGGGGTTTTGCCCTAACGATAGCTATACTCCAATTTCTACGCGCCCAAATTGCTCTGACAGCCATCGATCCTATCGTAGTCATTAGTGAAAACATCATTCGCACCAGCATCATCCTCTTCTTATTTTACACTTTTCAGGAGGATCAAACGTCCAATCAGCACCTATCCATCCAACAATTTTTCAACAACCCTGATCATCAAATAATCACATTCCTGATCCTGTTTCTCGGCACCATTGCAGGGTTGACCCATGCGTACAGTGAATGGCACGTAAGTCTGCTCACGCAAACAATCCGACAATTCAACAGGTTCGCTGAATGGCTACTCGGTCGTAAACTACTCCATCTCTCGCTAACAAACCCAGATCAATTAACCCTACAACGTCGTGAACGCAGTATATTGTTTATGGATATTCGCGGTTTTACGACATGGAGTGAACACAGAATGCCAGAAGAAGTTGTACAATTACTCAATTCGTATTATCAGATTATTGAACAGGTGTTTTCTAACTATCAAGTGATCAAGTATAAACTATCAGCCGATGAGGCAATGGCCATTTTCCCCGACCCAACGACAGCCATTCAGGCTGCCATTATGCTTCGATCACATATTCAACCGTTGCTCGACCACGAGCAGTTGGGTGTTGGAATCGGTATCCATCACGGCCCTGTCGTTGAAGGACTGTTAGGTAGCCGTGGAGTCAGATTTTATGATGTGATCGGAGATACGGTTAATACAGCAAAACGCCTGGAAAGCGTTGCTCGCAAAGGTGAAATCCTGGTCTCTACCCGTGCCTATCAAGCCATTGACGAAGAATGTTGTCAAATTACGCCAGACATTATTACCGTTAAGGGGAAGAAAAATCCATTACAGGTCTATGTGTTGTCTGAGACTAACCATCCTCTCATCACCAATTCCGAATCATTAGCCTCGCAAGCAGAGCCTGAACATGAATGATATCCGCTAGATTGATCTGCCCTTCTGTCAGCACATCGACACTCCATGGCTTGCGCAACCTTGAGCAGTAACCCATCCGAAACATCCGAATGGGCTATCTGGATAAGCTTCTGGCCAAGACCAGCGCCTCAGTTTCTTCTTAACGCAAGTCACTTGCTTCCAGAACATCGCCACACTTCAGAAACATTGTGAATAGCAATACATTCAACAAAACTTGCACTACACCGAAAGCTGATCAATAATCGCTCAACAATCTGCATCAGCTATAATAATATCATCGTGGACATTCCAAGACGCAGCGGTTGGCAATCAAACCACCGATGGACACTTGTCATGATGCTCGCAAATCTCGCTGAACTGGCCTGCTACCTTCCCGGCCTGATCCGGCGACGGCTACAAAATATCGGAGCTGATGGCCGCCTTGAAGCGGCAAAAGAGACGTTTCCGGCAGCAATCCTATTTGCCGACCTCTCAGGATTCACTGCGCTGACCGAACATCTGACCCACACCAATCCGGCTGGCACAGAGGAGCTGACGCAGATTCTCGATCTCTATTTTGGTCATCTGGTGCGGATCGTGACCGTCCACGGTGGTGATGTGATCAAGTTCTCCGGTGATGGATTAATCGCGCTCTGGTACGGCGATGAACCATTACCCGTATTGACTCGTCGGGCAATCCAATGCGGTCTGGCAATTCAGATGATGATGTCGCCTGCGGTCTGGAGCACGGAAGTCATCGACGAGGCAGCACGACGACTACGCGCCCGTGTCGGAATCGGGGCCGGCGATGTCACCCTCATGCATCTTGGCGGCATCTACGACCGCTGGGAACTTCTGATTGTCGGTGATGCAGTACGCGCAGCCAGTGCAGCGGAAGCTGCCGCACCACCAGGAGAAGTTGCCCTTACCGCCGATGCCTGGGGGCTGACGCAGCCATGGTGCGAGGCCGAGCCTCTCTCTGACAGTTACTGGCGCTTGACCGCCCTGCTCGATGATGTGCCGCTGCGCACATTCACCACACCGGTTATCGATCAGGAGCAAATCGAATTATTACGCTCGTATGTCCCGAAAGCGATCTCGAGTCGTATCGATGCCGGTCAAACCGCATGGCTGGCCGAACAACGTTATGTCACCGTGCTCTTTGCCCATCTCGGTGACCTGAATGCCAGTACCCCCTTACCGGCAGCGCAAGCGGCTGTGCGCGCCCTGCAGACCTGCCTGTACCGCTATGAAGGCAGTATCAACCGTCTGGGCATCGATAACAAGGGACCAACGTTGTTAGCGGCATTTGGCCTTCCTCCCTTTGCCCACGAAGACGATGCACTGCGTGGGGTGTTAGCTGCCCACGATATTGTCAATACACTCTCGAATCTGGGTTTTTCCTGCACAATCGGCTTGACAAGCGGGCCAGCACTCTGTAGCTCGGTGGGTGGTCTGGAACGGCGCGAATACACCATGATGGGTTCGGTTGTCAATCGCGCAGCCCGTCTGATGCAGGCAGCCCGCCAACAGCAGATACCGCTTCTCTGTGATGGCGAAACCGCGGCAGCATGCCGCGAGCGGATTACCTTCAACGCCCTGCCGCCATTACACCTGCGAGGCATCAGCGATCCGGTAACCATCTTCCAGCCGGTGCTCAACATCACTGACGATACCAACCGCCAGCTTATCAACAAGGCACGTTACAACCACACTTTCGTCGGGCGCACCAGTGAGATGGCATTGCTGCTCGACCGCCTCGACCGCTTGCAACGCGGGCAGAGTGGTGGGGTGATGATCAGCGGCGAAGCCGGTATCGGCAAATCACACCTGGTACAGGAGTTTCTCAATCAAGCCCGTAGCCAGAATACGATTGTCCTCTCCGCGACTGCGCGCGCTATCGACCGTAGCCCTTACCAAACTATTCGCAGCGGTTTACTCGAATTACTCAACGATGTACGGCTGACCGTCCTCAGCGATGATATTTACCACCTTAGCCGTCAGTTGTGGCCCACGAACCTGACCACGATAGCAAACCCTACAGCGTCACCTGACCAGGGTTACGCCGGACGTGTCCACGATGGATTAATTGCGGTCTTGAGCAAAGCCGCCGAGCATGCACCGCTGATGATCGCAATTGAAGATGTACAGTGGCTCGATGAACCAACCTGGAGCTTGCTGATCAATCTGCTCGAACAGCCAGTCCCCATCTTGCTGATCGTGACCGGAAGACCACCACTCAACCAGACAGAGGAGCAGCGTCGCTTCCTGTATCACCCCCTGGTCGACCATATCAAGCTCCAGGGTCTGAGTCCGCCAGAGATTCACGATTTGATCGCCCATGCCCTGGATGTCCATCAGGTTGATGAAGCAATCTGGCGCATGATTGCCGATCAGACCCAAGGACATCCATTTTTCAGTCTCGAACTGGCTAAGGCACTACACGATGCCGGCCTGCTAATGCGTCAGCATCAGATGTGTCGTTTTGTGCCAGGAGCAACGAAAACGGCTCTTCAGATGGTGCGTTTACCGACAACGGTACAGGGATTGATCACGAGCCGCTTCGATCAGTTAACCCTTGACCAGCAACTAACGCTGAAAGCAGCCAGCATAATCGGTGCCGAATTTGATCCAGCGACACTGGCCGCCATTCACCCATCCGGGCTGAACGAGGCCCAATTGACCGGTCAGCTCTTCGCGCTTCAACAGGCCGGGTTGATTGTTCTTGAACGCTTTGAACCACACCTGCAATACGCCTTTCGTCCGGCAGCGATTGCCGAAGCCATTTACAATCTAATGAGTTTTGCCCAGCGCCGTCAACTACACGCTCGCCTCGCAGCATACCTCGAACAACATACCGGACACGACCCTCTACGTGCCATCACGATTGCTCACCACTGGCAGGCAGCCAGCGAAACGCTGCGCGCTAAACCGTTTCTCGAACAGGCAGGAGAACTGGCGCTGCATACCGGTGATTATGCCGGTGCGATTGATCTGTTGAGTAAGGCTCACCAGATAGGTATCGACGAAGAAGCATCTGTTATTGGGCGCCGGGAACGGCTGCTGGCAGAGGCATATTACGGTCAGGGGCGCCTCGCCGAAAGCTATCGGCTGTTACAGAGTGCGTTTCGTCACCTGGGGTACCACCTGCCTGTCAGCCGGCGCAGATTGATCTGGTCGTTATTCATCGAAGTCATTCAACAGATTCTTATCCTGCTGGGTATCCCCAAACGGCACTTGCTGGCAGGCAAGAATGCGGTAGAGATTGCCCGTGCCGCCCATCTGCTGGTGCAGATCGATTATTATCAGCACGACCCGTTGACAATGCTCTACAGACTACTGTTCGCGCTGAATCTGGCCGAAACCACTCGCCTACCGGCAATCCGGGCACGTTCATACGCCAGTATGGAAATAGCCTTGAGTCGCTTGCCGATACTGGCCCGATTGTACCGCCGCAAAGCGATGAGGCTGGTCAAACGTCTGAACGATCCCTCGACCATGGCCTGGGTAGCCCAGATGCAAGGTCTGGCAGCACTTATCCGCAGTGACTGGCGTCAGGCCCAGGCGGCCCTTCAGTTCGGCATGAGCATTGCTCAGCAAACCGGCGAAACTCGCCGCTGGCTTGAATGTCGTGCTTTGCTGGCAATGGTACAGTTGCGCCTCGGTGATGTACCTGAAGCACTGGCAGGTGCCGACGAGATCGCTATGCGCAGCGAACGCAGCCGCGATCATCAGGTTCAGGTATGGGGTCGTTTAAGCGCTGCTGAGTTCTATCTGGCGAACGGTGATGTTGCCGCAGCAGTGAGCGAATGGCAGGCGGCGAGTAATTTGTTTACCGATGCGAACCGAATCAGCCGTGCCGATCAAATCTGGCACACTATTCTGGCCGCTCGTATCGCGCTGATAAGCGGTGAAACCCGGCAGGCTCACGAGCTGGTCGTGCAGGCCCTTCAGCAGATAAACAGTTCTCCTCCCCCGGCCCTGTATCTGATTCGCAGTTATCGGGCGTTGGCCGAGATGCCGCTTTCACTGAAACAACGCTGGATGGCGCACCTGATTCGCTGGCAGGTTGGGCTGCTTTTCCCGCTGGCACTGCGCGAGGATAGCGGCAGATGAGGGTAGAGTACATCTGAGAGCCTGTTATATCGTCTCTCCTCCAGGAGTAAAGAAAGTACGACTGTCAGGCGGGCTTCAGCCCCCCTGACAACCGACAAGCCCCGCTGAGGCTAAAGGTACACATTCACGCCGCCAGGCCAGCCCCACAGGGGCTTCCGCGAATTGAGGCAGGGTTTTAACCCGCCGGCCCAGCAACCCGCTACCTCAGCACCCCGCCAATCCAAGCCCCGCTAATCCGTCCAAATCC
>NZ_DAOTZQ010000090.1:0-44124 GCF_034434295.1 Chloroflexus sp. | reverse complement strand
CCCCGCTGGGGGGAGGAGATAAGGGGGTGGCCTCCGCTGGGGGGAGGAGATAAGGGGGTGGCCTCCGCTGGGGGCGTGCCTCTCCCCTCGCCCGCGTGCGGGAGAGGGGCTGGGGGTGAGGGTGTGTCTCTCCCCTCGCCCGCGTGCGGGAGAGGGGCTGGGGGTGAGGGCGTGCCTCTCCCCTCGCCCGCGTGCGGGAGAGGGGCTGGGGGTGAGGGCGTGTCTCTCCCCTCGCCCGCGTGTGCTTTTTATTACCAATAGTCCTGTGGAAGTGTGACTGTCGCACTGGCCTTGTGACCGGGGGGGAAACCACTGCATCTCTTCCCTGATCGTGAGTACGGCTGGCGCGGCAGCATGGCTGCCGCACGCCAAACTACGCGATGCGGGCACCTTTGTCTGTAAATGGTGTCCTCTCCGAAACGTGATCTCACTACATGTGGACAGACCATCTTTCCTATCTTCTCGCTGCTATTTTCTCGCTCCTACCTTCTCCCTCCTCACTGTCCGAGCAGATTGCGTAAATCGGGAAACGTACTCGATTGGCGTGGACGTGTGATCTGCTCGGCGTAGCTGCTCAGATCGCGAATGTGCTGCAAAACCTGTTGGATTTCTTCCTCATCAGTCAATTCATCCAGCCGCTCTTTGTAACGACGGATGCGAGCCATAATTTGCGCCTTGCGTAACAGACGGGCACATTGTTCGGCTTCGTGCCTGAAACGGACATCGTCAGGGCGACGGTTCAGAATCTCTAGCAGGGCTTTGGCCTCGCTGCTTAACGGCTCGCCGAGCGTATCTACCCAGAATTGCAAACTTTCCGGGTCGGTTGGCCGCAACTCAAGCGGTGTGGCCAGATACGCCTGCCAGATCGCCTGATGCAGTGGCTCTTCAAGCAGGTCTTCCAAACCGGCCCCAAAGAGTGCACCTGCGTCGCGGTGCTGTTTTTTGAGATTCTCCAGCAGATTTTCGATGGCCAGATTCACCGAGGGGTAGCGCAGGGCCAGGGCCAGCAAGTAGGCTTCAGTGTGGCGACGGTGTTCATCGAGTGGTGTAGTGCTTACCGGAGATGTTGCCGGTAACGGCGGTGCTGATGGCCGCGATGTGCGGTTACGCTCGCTCCGTCGTGGCGGTTGCAGACGTGCCCGAATGAGATCAACGATTAACTCGCTGCGGACACCGGTAAGCTGTTCGACCCGAGCAACATAGACTCGCTGGGCAGCGCCGTCAAGCTCACTCAGGAGGGGAATGATCCGCTCAAGCGCCTGCCGTTGTTGGGTCGGATCGTGCATGTCGAGACCGGCAGTGTACGCCTCAAGGTAGAAATCCATCACCGGTGCAGCCTGATCGACCAGGGTTTGCCAGAGCTGGGGATCGGCAGCAATCACCTCGTCGGGATCACGTCCTGCCGGCAAGCGAATGATCCGGATGGTTACATCGTTCTCCAGGCGAACGATGCCCTGAGCCGTGGTCACCATGCGCCCTTCGCCTTCCTCTTCGCTCGTCGTGCGGATGGTTTCCAGTCCGCGAAGAGTTGCTTTCTGACCGGCGGCATCGGCGTCAAGCGCCAGGTAGACCTGATCGGTGAGCCGTTTAAGCTGGTTGATATGAGCTTTGCTTAGGGCTGTTCCCAGGGGCGCCACCACATTACGAAAGCCGTGCTGATGAGCGGTAATCACATCAACATACCCCTCAACCACAATCGCCCGGTTGGCCGTCCGAATCGCGTCGCGGGCCAGGTCTAAACCGTACAGCACCTCGCTCTTCTTGAACAGCGGGGTTTCCGGGGTGTTGAGATATTTGGGTTGGGCATCACCCAATGCGCGACCGCCAAAGCCAATCACCTCACCGCGAATATTACGGATTGGGAAGATAATCCGATTGCGAAAGCGGTCGTAGGGGCCACGTTCACCGGGAATAACCAGCCCGGCAGTGATCAGGTCTTCGACACTGTAGCCCTTCTTTTCGTGCAGATAGGTAAAGAGATGGCTCCAGTCATCGAGACTATAACCGATCTGAAAAGCATCAATCGCGTCCTGGTTGATCCCGCGCCTGGCGATGTAATCGCGGCCAGGTTCACCGCGACTGAGATTGAGTAATACATAGTTAAAGTAGCGAGCGGCGATACCATTAATCTCAAGTAACCGTGCCCGCCGCGCATCTTCCTGGCGCTGGGCATCATTTTTCGGCTCAAGCCGGATACCGGCCCTTGCAGCCAGCAGCTCCAGGGCGCCTTTGAAATCCAACCCCTGCTTGCGCATCACAAAATCAAAGGCGGTACCGGAGGCGTGGCACCCGAAGCAATAGAAACTCTGAGTGTCGGGATATACGTGAAAGGCTGGTGTGCGCGTATTGGGATGGAACGGACAAAAACCGACAAAACTGCGCCCGCTGCGTCGCAGGCCAACCCCCATCGAGTTGATCAGGTCAACGATGTCGATATTGGCTTTAATATCGTCAATAACGCTCATAACCCTCCTCAACCCGACAGATTACTGCCCAGAGGCGTTATAGCACGTGCCACAGACGCGGGACGAAGATGCGGTTGAATGTATCGAGTGCATAGCGATCCGTCATACCGGCGATATAATCAACCACCGCTCGTTCGATTGGCTCGCCGCGTTGCTCGACAATAGTGCGCAGCTCGGCGGGAATCTCTTCGGGATGGCGGTTGAAATGTTGATAAAGTGTTTCAATAATAAAGCGCACCTTCTCATCTTCGGCTTTGGCTTCAGGGCGAAGATAGACGTGCTGATACAGAAACTCGCGCAACGTATTGGTTGCGGTCAAAATGGGCTGACTCATCGTCAGCACAGGCGGATCAGGTGGCGCCCCTTCGCCGGTAGCCCACCAGTTATGATAGATCAAATCGCTGACCATAGTCGCAATCCGTTTACTATGGCTGTTGCCCAGCACAGCCACGCATTCAGCCGGTAGGTCTTCGTTGCGCAGCAATCCGGCCCGGATCGCATCATCAATATCGTGGTTGATGTAGGCCACGCTATCACACAGCTTAATAATTTGGCCTTCGAGGGTACTGGCAGTGCCCCAGGCAGTTGCCGTAATATCGCGCCGGGCTTTGGAGTGGAAATGTATCCCCTCGCGCACAGCGAACGTCAGATTGAGGCCGGCTCCATTCTGTTCGAGTACTTCAACAATGCGACGAGATTGCTCGTTGTGACGAAAATGGCCGGGACAGATGCGACTCAACGCCTTCTCACCGGCGTGACCAAACGGAGCGTGACCAATGTCATGCCCCAGACCGATGGCTTCCGTCAAATCTTCGTTCAGCCGCAAGGCACGGGCAACCGTTCGTGAAATCTGCGTCACCTCAAGCGTATGGGTAAGCCGGGTGCGGTAATGATCGCCGAGTGGCGCGATAAAGACCTGGGTTTTATGCTTAAGACGTCGGAACGGCTTGGAATGCAAAATCCGATCACGGTCGCGTTGATATGCCGTGCGGATGGGGCATGGAGGTTCGGGAACATCGTGCACGGCATCAGCACTTCTGGCGGCATATGGCGAGAGGGTTTGGGCTTCGAGTGCCTCACGCATTTCGCGTATCGATGGGTACGACATGAGTTTGCTCCGTTGATACGGTATTTGCCTGACGCGAGTTTGAGTGAGCAGGTGCGATCGGCTGTACTTTAACATACATTCGGTGGTAGTGGCGGGGAGGTGGCACAGTGAGGTGGTATCGCGTGAAACCTGTTTCAATATCGCTATCCGCTGCTCGTGATGTAGCCAATGCTGGGCAGACGTTGGCCGTGTATCTCTGGTTGCGAATGTTTATGATTGTATCAGCCGTTCTCGCATATAACTGGCAAAGGTCGCAAGCGCAGCAGGATCAAAATGCGCTCTTTCGTGCCCGTCAGCATAACTTTGCAGGGCCGTTGCTACTACCGTGCGTAGGGTGTCGGGTGTGCGGTATCGTTGAGGGAGGTATGTCAAAAAGTGCCAGTGTTTAAAGACTGCCTTGTTCGGTGAACACATCAGCGGTAGGGTAATACGTAGTAGTTACAGAACGTTACAGTACCACTGATGATTCTACCTATGTTTAATAAAGAACAAACCAGGTCCATCTTCTGCTATTACCCAAAGGATATGCTTTGTCCATAATTGCGGCCTGGATCATGCCAATTGCTGCGGGTGACAAGAATACATTCCTCTTGTGACAAACCGTTATGTAATACCCCTTATATACAGGATCATCTAATATGTCAAGATTTGTTGGTTGTGAAATGACCACAACACTATCATTGTAACTTTCGCCATTAATTATAACATTCCAGGCTAAACCGTAGCAGTTGGGTGGTATATTTACGCCTGTTGGTCCATGTATTCCACTAATCCCACTTTGGCTATTAGGCAGAACACTGTAAGGAGAAATCTGATTTCGCTCTTCTTCCGATTGAGAGCTGTCGATGTCTCGTATTATTTGTTGTAAATATTCTGGATTTCTTTTATCAATAAATTGTGGTGTTAATAAAAATGCATTGCGGTTAGAGTAACAATACAAACAACGAGAATGATGAAGGTTTTGTTATTTAGTTGATCGGGAAGATAACCTTTCCTTTTTAACACATCGGAAATCCAGTTTGTAATAACACCTAAAAGTATAGCAACGCATGAGGAGATAAGGAAATTTGTAATGCTAGATAGATTCATATTTTTCTACGAGTAAGACCGATTCAGTGCATGTATTATATTCCATTGTGCAATTATTTGTCAATCACTTTCTAGTACCAGGGATAGTGAAAAATCTTGCTTAATGACGGTACTGAACAGAGTTGCTCAGGCGTTGGTAATGTTGATAACACTGTACATTACCAGTGCTGCTGATGATCGCGCATCGTTGCATAGAAGTTGGAAGAGTGCCTTTTACTCCTTTTCAACCGCCCCGCTTTGGAACAGTTGGCCCTATCTAATGCAAGGACTACCACCCAAAGAATCATCAGGGTGATTAACTATCTGAGGTTGTTGTGTCAAGCATCGCAACGCCGTGTAGAGGTGCATAGGTTGTACAGAGTATCAGCAACTGGCGGTTGGAAGTGGTGCCATCCGGTGCCGTGCTTGCTGTGTCGATGAACCTGCTTACCAATCCGAAAAACCTCTCCAGAGTTTACTAAGAGGTCGGCGAAGGCATTTCTTTCACCGACCCCGACCGGTATCGTGTTTCAGACAGTTATTGTCGTGTTAGAGCGGCAAGCGCTATAATAGTCGCTGTCTCATCGGCGAGAGTGCTTGCTGAATGCGATCTGGATTGGGGGTAAACTAATCATCACACCCGTAACTCCGCAGCGGTGTAATATGCGAGCTGTACCTCCTTCCCCTCACTCCGCACCTAACACCTGTATCTGGGCCGGCGTTGTCACAAAGATCGCCGGATCGCCCTGATACCACGATATCTGACCCACGATGGCAACCTGCTGACCGATATGGTACATCTGCTCCGGCAATACACTGAATTGTGACCAGTACGCTTTGCGGATGATGGCTTTGAAGGTTCCCTGGTGGGGATTACTGAAGCCGAGCAGCACCTGCTTGCCGTTGTTAACCACATACTGAAGCGTACCGGTGACCGTAGCCGTATGTCCTGCCCATTCGCGAGTGGCGGTATGTGGAATGACGATCGCTTCATGGGTCACCGGAATGGTTTGGGGGGTGTCGGCAACCGTCGGCATTGGCGTATTATTCCATCCACTTGTCGGATTCCCGGCGGTTAGCGCCACAATTGCACCATCGGCACTACGGAAATAGAGGTTCTCGTTACTGACAACCCAGGTCGCGTATTCACTCCAGTATCTATCGTATACCGTACCCTGGTTGTAGTAAATGTAGAAGCCGAAGTCATAGGGCCGGGTGTTGTAGAGACCACGGGCGCAGTAGTGGGAAGTGCTGAAAGAGCATGTGCCCGGGTTATCGTGCGAGGTGGCTACTGTGGGCAGGCGCTGGCTGGTGATCTTGTTGGTGAAACTTCCGCGTGCATCCGAGCGATCCAGGATACGTAGGGCAAAACCGGCCTCCCAATGCCCACCGAAGAGAATATCCCCCGCCATTGAAACATTGGGCTGTTCATCGGTGAGCAGGTACGGATTGGCCTCACCGGGTGGCCAGTCGAAGGCGATAAAGCGCACATCACCGCCGGTAAGCCCACTCACGGTCGTGTTATCCAGCACCATCTCGCCGAAGTGGGAGTCCCAGCGGGCATCGTGGGTATGGCGGGCGCGGATGATGATGTAGACGACCTCTTTGCCGTTGGGTAATCGTTTGACAACGGGTTGTGGTCCCATCGGCATATAATCATTGTCGCCGTAGCCACCGTGGCCAACATTGGCAATAAAAGGAACTGTTCCATCGTCCAGATCAAGCACGAAGAGCGCCTGATCACCCGGATTCTGGCTCAGCATCTGCCGCATAGCGCTATTGGTCTGTGGCCATTCGCGCCAGAGGGTGTGCCAGTCCAGTTGCACTTTCACCAGGACATACCCGACGCCGTCGGCAATGACCGGCCAGCCGTACCGGTATCTGGTGGGATCGGCGAAGGAACGACTCGTATGCACGGGGCGCATACGCCATTGTCGTCCACCGTCGCTGTTACGAATAGCGTGTACGTACAGGTCTGGCTCGGTAGCGACGATGACCAGGCCGCGTGAAGAGGAGTAGGCGGGAGGTACGGCCACGGTCGCGCCGGCGTTGTAGACCCAGATCTGCTTCATCGTCTGCTTGTTGATCGCGTAGACCGAGTTGCCCATCGCGAAGAGTACCCGATCAGGCAGAAGAGCTGGCGGCAGCGACAGCGTACTACTCTGACCGGTGGCAAATTGACTCAGCACAACGCCATCGCTGGTGCGCAGTTTGTAGAGGGTGCCGTTGGCCGAGACGACAAAGACTGATTGGGTGTCGTGATCGTAAGCCACTGTCGAGGTAACAGTACCAATGCCGCTGCGCTGCCAGAGTTGCTGCCCACTGCTTTCACTGAGGGCAAAGACGCCATCAGCGCCAGCAGCGATGTAGACCCGTCCACCGCCGGTCACTGGCTGCACGTTGCGCGGCAGTGAGCCGGTGCTGGTTACTTTGCGCACGCGACCGCTGGCATCGACACCATTCCAGATCCAGCGCAACCGCCAGGGGGGTGGCACAACCTGCGCTGTATAGCTGGTATGCTGGGCGTTGTGGGCGTGCTGGCTCCACTCCCCGGAAGAGCTGCCGATAGGTCCTGAACTCATCACCAGGGGCACGTGTACCATGTTTAGCGCCGTTGAACTTTGGGCGCGGAGGTGCGGGAGATGGGCGGTGATTGTTCCACTTAGCGTCACCAGGGAGATGATCAAAATGAGGGCACGAGCTGTGATGTTCATAGTGGTGTTTCTATTCCTTTGCGGGTGAAGGTCTGAACATCAAGATTGCAATTGTCATCGTGCAGGCACTGGCCGTCGCGATGGAGTCGGCGCAGTCAATGTGATCGTATCATTGCGGGAAGAGGGGGGAAATAGGAAAAAAGGGCAAAGCGTGGTATAGGAATAGGGCGGTGATATAGTAAGTGGGGTGTTGTGGTCAGGATGCATAAGCGAGTACGTTGCTGGATGGATTGCTTCAGGTGATCAGGTGTGGATGCAGTGTATGGTGTTAGAATCGATGCTGAAATCCTCGTTCTGTGCCTCAAATACAAACGGTTATCTTCCGTTTCCAACCTACCTTCCTCGCTATGCTCTCACCATCCCCGCTCCCGCGCTCGCCGTTCCCGCAACTCCGTCGAAGAAATATCCCGGCGGAAGAGGTCTTCGGGGATGGGAATGAAGAGCTGTTCGTAGCCTGCCGGCAATTGCAGATCGGCGAGGGTGTAGAAGCGCCCGTTGATCTGGCGTCCGGCGACGACGAAGCGGCATCCGGCGGCGGCCAGTTCGCCGCTTCGTCGCCGTAGTAGCGAGGGGTGACGAGGCGCAGGGCGGTGTCGTAGCCGAGGATGAATGCCCGACCGGAAGAATGTTCGATTGCTATGTTCGCCTGGATATCGCTGCTCGCACTTCAGCCTCAATTTGATTGACGCTTTTCGCATTCGGCTGCAATCGGTCAGCCCACGGACGTCCCGGATGTAATGTGTCCCATGGCGAACGTTGCTGATTATAGCGTCCTTTACCGGGATCATGGTTGCCAAACCCAAAAAGTGTTGTGTTCCATATTGGGGCAAATCTCTCGATGAGTAAGGCTTCACCTAATGATATCCAGATATCATCAACCACTAAATAGCGACATAGAAAGTCGTTAAGGCTAAGATTGGTAACTTGCGCTATCGATATCGCATGTTCGCGCAGACGATGAAACAAAACCGTGCCCGGTGAAGTCTGTAATCCGCCTGTTCTTGTACCGTATGGTACGGCTTTACCAACGTAGATTGGTTCTACGTTTTCGTTGGCAACTTCCTTCACGGCTACAGGCTCATAGAGTGGATATGGCATGTGTTGACCTGTGTAATAGATGGCATAGATACCGGCTCCCGTGAATGATTGGGCTGGAGGGAGCGGTTCCATTTGTTTCGCAAGCAGAGCCTGGGCAATACTTATGGCTAGATTTCTCTTACCCAATGGGTTGAATGGCTCCATAGTATTCAAATCTGACGTTTCTTATCCTTTGCGGAGTATGACAGCAGTTTCGTACAAAGTAGCCTGTTTTGATTGTCCGTTACGAATTGATGAGTTGATGATACTGTTCCCTACCCGTTTCTCACGGAGAAGATGAATACGCTCAAGATGCAATCCGCAGAGCATGCCAATTTCACCAAAGAAGCGATCTGTTGGCACTTCAATTCCTTGAATAATAGAATTGCCTAAAACAAAAACGGCTACTGCGTTTGGTTTAAGCACATACTGCATATTCATACACATCCGATAGCAATCATTGAAGTACGCTACCACATAGTTTGCCCAGCCTCTTCCACCATACGATCCTTTATCGGTATTTCTCGTTGCAATTTGATCGATTATTGACTCTAGTTCGGATAAAGGGAATGTAAGCCTCGATGGATCTGTGTCTCGTACTGTTTGCCAGTATTTACCGAAATTGTTTTGCTCGAATGATCTGAGTTCGGTAGGGTTTGTTACAAAGTTGAGCCAAAACAACTGTGGTCGTGTATTGCGAATGTAGTGATAATTGTTGAGATATGGTGGTGAAGTAATGATAATGTCAATAGATTCGGCCGGGAGTGTGTGTTGAAGTTGAAGCGCATTATCGTGAATGATCTCGGCTGTTGGGAATGGTGTCCATCGTGCCATGTCACCACGATACACGAGGATATCGTCGTGCATCATACGAAGCTTTGCCGCCAATAGACCGGTAACATCTGCGTTAATGACATTGGCTTTACCGGCTGCAACACGTGATCCAAGACTTGGTTCATAGGAATAATTTGATACCTGTACGAGAATGGAACCCAATGCCAGAAGTGCTAACTCGCGAATCGATAGGTGAGAGATTTCATGAATGATGTCAAGACAATGCAGAACCTTACGTTCAACGAATGGGCTGAAGAACGGAACGCGGGTACGGAAATGTGCGGGCGGACGCGATGTTGGTTCTGGTGAGCAGCGGATCGGATCGTCACCGTTCACAAACGCATCATCAAGCGGTGCAGTACGCTCTTTTGCTTTCTCAACAATTTCTTGTATCGTATTTCTCAGATCCTGGGGGTCAATCTTGAAAGCCGAACATTTTACCCTTGATGCAAAGGCGGCAAATGGATTGATCTCAAAGCCTACCACGTTATACCCACGTCGTAACCCTTCCACGAGGGTCGTACCTACCCCGGCAAATGGGTCAAGGATGCGCACGTGGTGCCTCTGTTGCGGCAGAAGATAGTGTTGAAGAATATCGTTAACAAAACCTGCAGAAAAGCCTGCTATCCAGGGTACCCAACGGTGGATGGGATCTTGCTTATTCTGCTCGAAGGCTGAGTCGCGGAAGGTCACTGTTCGATCAGATTCAAGAGTGTTTGTTTGTAAGTTGAGGGTGAGCTGAGTCGGCACAACAGAACCTCCCTTGCAGAGTACCGTGGCTATGGCAAAAACTTTTCATCAGTATACACCCAGGGTTGCTCCTTTGTCACCACAGAGGCACGGAGAACACAGAGGATGCGAATAACCCTGAGTTGCCACCCTGAGACAAGACGTAGCACGTCGATGGGAACTAGAACCTGTTTCAAAAAACATCTACTATGAAGGTATCTCATTCATTGCCGACCGCCTCCATTGTTCGTGGCGAGCACACCTGGTATCCGTGTGACCAGCCGGGTCAATGGCATGCCACGCGCCGGATCGTGAGCATGGTTGGCGCGGCAGCATGGCTGCCGCACGCCAAACTGCGCAATAGGTGGATGATGAGCGAGCAAGGCAACCAATCCGGCGTGTGATGACACCGGAGATGGTTATTAGAGTGCGACAGTACAGCTTTTTATGAAATAAGTTCTGGATTATTTACCAGATTTCAATTGCTGCCCCGCTCCCGCGCTCGCCGTTCCCGCAACTCCGTCGAAGAAATATCCCGGCGGAAGAGGTCTTCGGGGATGGGGGTGAAGAGCTGTTCGTAGCCTGCCGGCAATTGCAGATCGGCGAGGGTGTAGAAGCGCCCGTTGATCTGGCGTCCGGCGACGAAGAAGCGGCATCCGGCAGCAGCCAGTTCGGCGAAGGCGGCGAACATGGCCGCTTCGTCGCCGTAGTAGCGAGGGGTGACGAGGCGCAGGGCGGTGTCGTAGCCGAGGACGAATGCCCGACCGGGGTAGAGGCGAGCTTTCTGGACGAAGAGGGGGGCGGCGGCGAGGATGACGTGGTGGCGGTGCTGGAATTGAGCGACCCGACGTTCAATCTCTTCAAGCGCGAGTTCGCCTTTGTCGGCGTTTCGCACTGTTAGCTCGAAGTGGACGGGCTTGCCGGTCATAACAACCACGGCTCGTTGCATGCCGAGATGGCCTGCGTGCAACGGGTTGAAGCTGCCGGGCAGGATTGCCCCCGGCGGCGGATCGTCGATCCGCCGCTCACCGGTGGGGGTGATGGTGATTGATCCGACGCGACCACTCAGAATGTCGCTTAATTCGGCAGCATTGATCATGGCGCTGTTCCCACGTATTCGGCGACACGCAGCGAGACAACCCGCGATGCTCCGTCGTCACCCATGCTCACGCCGTACAGGGTGTCGGCTACTTCTATCGTACCACGGTTGTGGGTGATGACAATGAACTGGGTACGGTCGGTGAGGCGCTGGAGCATGGTGCGGAATCGCCCGATGTTGCTCTCGTCGAGTGCGGCGTCGGTTTCGTCGAGAATGCAAAAGGGGCTGGGGTTGACTTTCAGGATGGCGAAGAGGAGCGCCACTGCCGTGAGTGTGCGTTCACCGCCGGAGAGGAGGGCGATGTTTTGCGGTCGTTTGCCCGGTGGACGGGCAATGATCTCTACGCCTGGCGCAGTGCGCTTGCCGTTGTTCTCGTCGCTGTCGGTGCTTTCGACGAGTTCGAGGCGGGCACTGCCACCACCAAAGAGTTCCTGGAATACGGCACTGAATTCGCCGGCTACTGCATTGAAGGTGTGCTCGAAGCGGGTGTGCATTGCTTCGTCGAGTTCGGCAATGAGCTGGTGCAGGGTGGCACTGGCAGCGTGCAGATCGGCAGCCTGGCTGGTCAGGAAGGCATGGCGGTTGGCCGCTTCTTCATACTCTTCCAGTGCGAGTGGATTGACGACGCCAAGGCGCAGGATGCGTGCCCGTAACGATTCGATGGCTGCCGGTAGTTCGGCCAGCGGTGGTCCTTCCTCTGCTGGCGGTGGAGTTGTCAGATCGACTCCATCGGCAGCGGCGCGCTCGAAGAGCGTTTCGAGCCGGTCGCTGGTGCGTTGCGCTTCCCGCACAAGCCGACTGTGTTCGGCTTCCGCAGCCAGCAGGTCGTTGGTTGCCTGAACCTCGGCTGCTTCAAGCTGAGATAGTTCGGCTTCCGCAGCACTGATCTCTGCTTCCAGCGGTTCGATGTGAATCCGCAGAGTTTGCAGGTCGCTCAAGATCTGTTGCTGCCGGGTGATCATGGTCGCGTAACCGGCTTCACGCTCAATGCGTTCGGTATGAAGTGCGTTCAGGGTCGCCTCGAGGTCATGAGCCTGGCGCGTGAGATCGGCCAGGGTGCGTTCGTGGCCGGCAAGCAATTCGGCGAGCATGCGCTGCCGGCTTTCGCCGGCGGTCAGCGTGGCCCGTAGATTGACCAGCCGCTCTTGTCCGGCCCGATCTGCCTGTGCCTGCTGTTCTTGCTTTTCGCGCAATGCCGCCAGTTCGGCTTCGGCAACTGACCGCTCGTGGCGCAATGTGGTTTGTTGTTCGCGCAGGGATGTGAGTTGGGCGGCTAGCGATGTCAGTTCCTGTTGCAGACGTTCCTGTTGGCTCACCAGCCATTGCTGCTCTTGCTCGCTCTGGCGGGCACGATGTTGCGCCTGCTCCAGTGCATTGCGGGCTGCATCGCGTCGCCGTTGAGCTTCGCGTTCGGCCTGTTCGGCGTTGCGGAGGCGGGTGATGGTTGCCTGCAACTCCTGATCAAGTGCCTGGCGCCGTTCGTCAATGGCAGCCAGGGCTGATCGGGCGGTGGCAACCTGTTCCGGTAGTTCGCGCAATTCACGTTCGCGGCGCAGGGCACCGCTCTCTTTGGTTGGCGCACCGCCGGTGACTGCACCGCCGCTCTGCACCTGGTCGCCGGCCAGGGTGACGATCGTCCAGCCCGGGGGGAGATTGCGCACTTCGGCGCGTGCCGTTGCCAGGTCGGCGACAACGAGGGTGCGACCGAGGAGTTGATCGACGACGATGGCGTAATCGGGATCGCAGGTGACCAGTTCTGAGGCCACGCCAATGACTTGGGACGAGAAGGCAGGCCGACGGCTGTGATCCGGACGGCGTAGGGTGTCGAGCGGGAGAAAGGTTGCCCGGCCCACGCCGGTGCGGCGGAGTTCGGCGATGGCATCTTCGGCGTCGCGCCACTGCTCAACCACGATGTGTTGCAGGCGCGCACCCAGCGCTACTTCGATGGCAGTCTCCAGTTCGGGCGGTACCCGGATCAGTTGCTGTACCAGGGTGAACCGGCGACCGCGACGTTCAGCCCATTCGAGTGCGGCGCGCACGCCGGCAAATGTTCCAGCATGGGAACGGGCCAGACGGGTTAGTGCTTCCAGACGGGCCTCGCGTTCAGCTAGTGTGTGGCGGCAGCCGGCCCGCTCTTCATCGAGTGCCGCACGCGCTTGACGTAACTGTTCGACGGCTTGCCTGGTGGTCTGGACAACTGCACTGCTTTCCTGATATTCTTGCGCGGCAGCGGTTAAAGCCATCTGCGCATTGGCAGCCGCGGCCTGGGCGGTAGTGGCATTGATAGTTGCCTGCTGTAACGTCGCTGCGAGTCGTTCAATTTCACCATGTAACCGTTCATGCTGGGCCGTCAGTTGATCAATCTGACTGAGCACACGCGCCTCTGCGCGTGTCGCCTGCAAAGCGCGTTCCTGGGCTGCGGTGAGTGCGGCGGCGAGATTCGCTCGTGTCTGAGCATCTGCCTGTTGTTCGCGTTCGGCCATGGTAAGCTGCTGCCGGATGGTCATCAGTTCTTGCTCAATCTGGGACAGTTGGGCAGCAATCCGATCACGCTCATCGGTTGTCGCCTGGCGACGGTCGCTCAGCATGGCCAGTTGCCGTTCGACCTCTTCACTGCGCCGGATTGTCGCGGCCAGCCGTTCTTGTGCGATTGCCAGATCGCGCTGGATCGTTTCTGCCTGCTGATGCAGAAGTGCCGCCTGATGATGCAACTCGCCGAGCGCTTCACGTCGTTCGCGTAGGGCAGCCCGGTGTACCTGAACAGCGGTCATTGCACCGGCATGCACGGCCCGCCGGCGGGCCAGTTCGTCTTCAGCCTGTTGGGTTTGCAGCCGGGCCTGTTGCTCCTGAGCCTGCGCTTCGCGCCATCCGGCGTGATGCCAGCGGGCCAGCAGCGTGTGGAGTTCGGCCTGCCATTCGCGGTACTGGCGGGCCTGACCGGCCTGGCGGCGCAGGCTGCGCAAGCGGGGTTCGAGATCGGCCAGCAGGTCGGCGACACGCTGCAAGTTGGTCTCGCTTTCGCGCAGGCGACGGATGGCTTCGGCTTTGTGTAGCTCGAACCCGCCGATTTCGGCTGCATCTTCAAACAGCCGGCGGCGTTCGGACGGGCGCAGGGTGAGGGCGGCATCAACCAGACCCTGATTGATAATCGTATAGGAACCGCCGAGTGGTTCGACGGCGGCCAACAGATCGCGCAGTCGGACACGGGCGCGGTTGATGAAATACTCATTCTCGCCTGTGCGTGTCACGCGCCGGGTAATTGTCACTTCGTCGAAATCGAGGGGCAAGAGGCGGTCACTGTTATCAATCGTCAGCGCCACCTCGGCCAGTCCTGCCGGTGGCCGCTTACCGCCGCCGGCAAACAGCAACTCACTGGCCTGTTTACAGCGGAGTGCAGCCATACTCTGCTCACCAAGCACCCAGCGCACTGCATCGGCCAGGTTTGATTTGCCACTCCCGTTTGGCCCGACAACAGCCGTAATCCCGGGCTGAAACTCAAAGACGGTACGGGTCGCGAATGTCTTGAAACCTTGAATTTCCAGTCGTTTGAGGTACATCGATCCTTCGTTGTCTGATACTTGCACACCGACGAACTATTGTACTTCAGACCGGCGAAGTGGTAAAGTGAAACATCGCTTGATCGGCCTTCTCCGAGCGGCTATAATACAGCGTGCAAGGATATGGCATTCATTGTGCATGAGTGCATAACGACAGTACGGTAATTGTTTTGCGGGTCAGACTGACAAGTCAACGAGTGTTACAGACGGGGACTTGCATCAACCACACCCGCGCAAGGCGCATCGCCGGTACAGCCCGACGGCGCGTAATGGCGACAGGTTCCATGCGAGAGCGAGTGTATCGCAGCGAAGCGGTTATTCTTCGTCGTACCGATTTTGCCGAAGCCGATCGTCTGCTCCTGATTGCTACGCCAACCGGCAAGCGATGGGTTATCGCCAAAGGTGTGCGCAAGATGAAGAGTCGGCTGGCCGGCCACATTGAACTCTTCACCCACGCGCAGATGATGTTTGCTGTGGGGCGTAATCTTGATATTGTCACCCAAAGTCAGATTGTGCATGCCTTTCCGGTCTTACGTGCCGATCTGACACGGTTGGGGTGTGGGTATTACGTGGCCGAATTGTACGACCGCCTGGCTGCTGAGTCGGAAGAAAACCCTCTCCTGTTTCAGCTTCTGGTTGAAACCCTGCAAGCGCTGGATTGCAGCGCCAATCCTGAACTGACACTACGGAGCTTTGAATTACACCTGCTCCACATCCTTGGCTACCGTCCGCAATTGCACTATTGCGTGGTGTGTAATGAGCTGTTGACACCGGCTGCCGACCGGTATAGCCCGACGCTCGGTGGTGTGCTTTGCCCCCGTGATCGCACCGCCGATCCAGCCGCTCTCGCAATGAACGAGCCGACCTTTCGCCTGCTTCGCTACCTGCAAGCGCAACCCGTAACGGTCGCTGAAGCACTCCGTATTTCACCAGCGACTCGTCAAGAAGCCGCCACGCTCTTGCGGGCCAGCTTACGCCTGCTGCTCGAACGTGATCTTAAATCAGCCGGGTTTCTCGATCATCTGTTATCATCACAGTAGTACTGGTATGGTTACGACACTGCCGACATTAGAGGAGGGCGGGCCATGAGTTACGTAGAAAGCCTGCTCGGGCGGGGAGAGCAAATTCTATACATTGCCCGCCAGCACATTTTTGTGTTAATTGTGAACATCTTGACCGAATTGTCGTTGATTGCCGTCCTGGTTGCTGCCGGTGTCGCCTCAAATATGGCGTTTCGAAATAATCCGACAGCAATGATTGGATCTATCAGCATCAGCAATCTGATTTTGCTGATCTGTATTGTGATCAGTGTGATTGTCCTGATCAGTGGTTTTCTCGACTTTTTACGCTGGAACTCGGAGCAAATTGTTATTACTGACCGCCGGGTTTTGCAGGTACGTGGGATTTTTAACAAACGGGTGATTGATTCCTCACTCGAAAAGATTAACGATATTGAATTGCGCCAGAGCATTTTCGGTCGCATCTTCAATTTCGGGACCATCGAGATTCTCACTGCGTCCGGCAGCGACGGTGCGAACTTGATGGATCGGATTGAAGCGCCACTGGAATTCAAGCGGGCATTGCTGGAAGCGAAGCACAATCTCGAACGTGGGTATGGCTATCTGGAAACCGATGGCTATGTGCCCGGGCGGCCGGTTGGTGGGGTGATTGATATTCAGCGCACGTTGGAAGAGCTGGCCCGTCTACGGGATCGGGGGATTCTGTCGCCTGAAGAGTTTGAGGCGAAGAAACGTGATTTGCTTAGCCGTATTTGATCTATTGTTTCGATCATGATCCCGTCGGGATCGGTGTAGATAGCGACAGGTGGTCAATGTACAACGATATCGAACAGGCTTGCGCAGCCATCGTCCCGCGGCTGCGCCTCTTGCCAAGGGTTGGCCTTATTCTTGGTTCCGGCTTGAGTGCGCTGGCTGATGAGATGACTGATGCGGTTGTGCTTCCGTACCGCGACATTCCCGGCTTTCACGAGACGAAAGTCGTTGGTCATCGTGGTGAGCTGGCGGTTGGGATGCTGGCCGGTCAACCGGTAGCAGCGATGCGTGGCCGGTTTCATTTCTACGAAGGCTACAGCATGCAGGAAGTGACCTTTCCGGTGCGGGTGCTGCGTGCCCTCGGCTGCGAGACGCTAATTGTCACCAACGCTGCCGGTGGGTTACGCCCCGACTGGCAGGTTGGTGATATTATGCGGATCAGTGACCAGATCTTTCTACCAGGGATGGCCGGTCATCATCCGCTGCGCGGCCCGAATGACGAGCGGCTGGGGCCGCGGTTTCCGGCGATGGTCGGCGCCTTCGATAATGATCTGGTGCCGCTGACCCGCGCAGTAGCAGCCGATCTGGGCATCACGTTGCGCGAGGGTGTCTATTGTATGCTGAGTGGCCCTCATTTCGAGAGTGCCGCCGAGTTGCGGATGCTGCGCACATTGGGAGCCGATGCGGTCGGTATGTCAACTGCGCCGGAGATTATTGTGGCGATACACGGCGGAATGCGGGTGCTGGGCTTTTCCTTGATAACGAATCTGGCCTTGCCAGATGGCCCGCCGGCTAACCATGAAGAGGTGATTGAAGCCGGTGAAGCGGCCAAACCAAAATTTGCCGCTCTGCTGCGCGGTATCCTGGCTCGGATGGAGTAATGTTGCCGGATAACGAGACCCAATTGCCCGACACGGCTTGCCCGGAAGATTGATGCTAGAGATGGGAATTTGCTATGCGCACACTCACACCATTGACCGCAGTGGCCGCCATTGATGACGCAACCCGAACGGCATTGGCTGCCTATTGGATCACCAGCGTCGAAGAGCTGGTGGCGACGGCACGGGCCGCCAATACCGGTTTGGGCAGCGGTCTGGCTGCGCTAGCGCAGGTGTTGGGGCGCAGCGAAGATGATGTGCGAGCGATGGTGATGGCGGCGCTGGATGTGGTGCCTGACGCCAGCTCGTTCAGTGTCGATGTGGCAATGGAACCAGTTGGTACCGGCGCCATTTTCGATGATCTGCCCGAAGTTGATGCGACGGTGTTTAGTCCACCAGTTGGACTGCCGGCAGAGGTGCCGCCACTGTTGAATCTGCCCCCACCGGTGAGCCAGGGGCCGCGCAATACGTGTGTCGCCTTTAGCATTGCGGCGATGGTGCAAATCCTGAGCAAAGACCCAACCGATCTTTCCGAGCAGTTTATTTACTGGATTAGCAAGGATCGTGACCGGATTCCCGGCGATGTTGGCACCAATCCGCTGGTCGCGATGCGGGCAGTGGCCGAGTTGGGGGTGTGTCGTGAAGAGACGTGGCCCTACCGGCCGGAGCCAGTTGATAACCAGAACCCTGGTCACGAACGGCCGAGTCCGGCTGCGTTTCAGGAGGCAAAACAACGCCGACTGGCGGCAGTCGAACAATTGCCGGCGCGCGATGTGCAACAGATTAAAGCCGCACTGGCTGCCGGTCGACCAGTGCTAATCGGCTTGATGATCGGTGAGCATTGGACGAGTAGTGGACAGGTGCGTCGGATCGGGCGTGTACGGCGGGCACTGCCCGGTGAGCAACGTCTGGGTGGGCACGCGATGTGTGCGCTGGGCTATCGCGATGACCCGACAGCACCTGGCGGTGGTTACTTCATCGTGCGTAATTCGTGGGGTAGTGATTGGGCAAGTGAGAATCCTGATGGGCCGGGATATTGCTACGTACCGTACCAACTGATCTTCGATGAGGGCCTGGCCGCCCTGGTTGCCACGGGTGTGATTATTGAACAGCCGGAACCGGTCGCTCCCGTGCTGGGCAAGGCTGCACCTGACGAACTCACTGCCATCCTGACCGAGATGCAGGCCCTGCGGAGCCGGCTCGACGCCTTGATCGAGCGGGTACAGGCCCTGGCCGGTGTCCAGCCGGCGGTAAGTGCGGCGGACACCGAAGCCGTGCCGGTCGCTCCCGCTGAGCCGACAGTGCCGGTGGTGACCGGCTACAGCAGCCCGCTAATCCTGGTGGCCGATGATCAGAGTCCCGATGAATTGTATCCAAACGGTATCGATGGCCGGCGTGGCGAGCTGCTTCTGCGCATTGATGCAAAGCGGGCCAGTGAGCTGGCCCAGCACAGTGAAGACCCGAAAGACTTGCACGCACTCCACAAAACCCGCAATGAAGCCGAGGAAAAGCATTTTGGTGTCGTCGCCGAAGTCGATCAGGAAGATTTGGCGCAGGCGCGTTGGGCGCTAGTGGTTAGCGCAACCGACGATGTGCGTCTGATCGAGGCGCTCTGGCCGTTGATTGAGCATCGGGCGCAGCAGCAGGGCATTGTGCTACCGGTAGTTGACTTTCACCAGGGGGAAACCTGTGCCGAGTGGGCCGGACGCTATGCCGATCCAAAGCAACCATGGGAGCAGCGTGCGCCAGTCCTGGTGCATCGCCCCGGTGAACGGGTGAACGCCTGGCTGGCCCGCCACGGTACAATGGCCGGCCCTGTCAAACCGAGTCAGGGTGTGCCTTTCTATCTCCTGATTGCTGCTCGTCCGGGACCACTGGCTGAGAACGACCGGGCGTTTATCAGTTTCAATTTCCAATATGAACTCGATATCTTCTGGGGTGTAGGTCGGCTCTGTTTTACGGATGAACGTGGGCATCATCGCTACGCCGATTATCGTACCTATGCCCAACGGCTGGTTGATTACGAACGGCGGGCAGCACGAGAGGTTCGTCTGCGGCGCGAGATTGTCTATTTCGGTACGCGCCACGATCTCGATAAATCAACCGAGCGTAGCGCGCTCGAACTGGTGACCCCGCTGGCTAAATGGCACGAACGTGGCTTGCCGCAAAAACAGGGCTTTGCCAAACGGCTCCTGCTGGCCGGTGATGCAACACGGAGCAATCTCGAACTGGCCCTGCGCGATGGTAATCAACCGCCGGCGATCCTCTTTAGTGCCACCCACGGGCTGGGATTACCGGCCACTGATCGCGAGCTTATTCCCTATCAAGGTGCGTTAGTGACGCAAGACTGGACCGGCTTTGGTGGGATCAAGCGCGAGCATTGGTTTGCGGCGGAAGACTTGCCGACCAATCTTTCACTTGAGGGGATGGTTGCTCTGATCTTTGCCTGTTACGGCGCCGGTTGTCCACAGCACGACGAATTCATTTTCGACCCCGAAAAAGGTCGCCCGATTATTGCCCCCTTCACGTTCGTAGCCCAACTGCCGCAGCAGATGCTGTTGCGCGGTGCGCTGGGTGTGGTTGGCCATGTTGAACGAGCCTGGACGTATGGGTTTAGCCTGGATGGCGCTCGTGGTCAAACCCAGAGTTTTGAAGATGTGATCGGGCGTCTGGTAACCGGGAAACGACTAGGGAGTGCGACCGATCAGTTCAACATCATCCAGGCCGCCCGTTCGCTCACCCTGGCCGAAGAGCTGGAGAACATCAAGTTTGGCAAGCAACCCGAACCGCGTGAGCTTTCGACGCTCTGGATGGCACGGAATGATGCGCGCAACTATATGCTGCTCGGTGATCCGGCAGCGCGGCTGGCGATCTGAGCGGGTCTTGGCTCCGCTAGAACGCTGGAGGCGTGCGCCATTGGCGCATGACCAGGATGTCTGAACAGGTTGTCCGATGGGAACGCGAGTTGTAGGGGCACGGCATGCCGTGCCCCTTACTGTCCAGCAGTGCATCGTGCAGGTGTGATCCTGGTAGTGAAGCGTTACCAGGTGTGCTACCGGTGAGTCGTAGGGACAACGTATGCGTCGCCCCTACAGTTTCACGTGCAGTTGCATCTAGGGGCAGCACCGGAGTGATCATTGGAAGCAGGTCAGGCGTGCGCTGCTCTCAGCGATGGTATGCGACACGCCCTCACCTCAGCCTGATCCTGCTGGAGATATGCATTACCCACATGTCACGCTGCGTTAGCCGGGCTGCAAGCGCTCCTCCGCGTGTAGGCGTCCTCTCCATCGCCGTCAGGTGTTGGCCGTGGCTGCTGGTGCGCAGGCACGAACCCGGTGCCACAACACGTCTACGCGCAGGTGTCGCATGCCGGCCTGAGCGGCTCGATGAACGAAACGAACACATCCCGCATCCCCGTGACCCGGAGGGGTAACGATGTCCCACGCGCCGGATCGAGAGTACGGCTGTTGCGGCAGCTATGCTGCCGCACTCCAAACGCGGCGACAGGTGCATCACGAGCAGGTACGGCAATCCATCCAGCACGGGCTGGCACGCGGTCATGCGCCTGGACGACAGGCGCACGATAGCCCAGTGGGATGGCATATATGAAGATACCAGCGTGCGCACAGCGGTGCAGTGCGCAGATGCAGTGTCGAGGCAACGTGTTAGATAGGGTGCGCTGACTTCTACTACACCAGCTTTTGTGATGTAACCTCACCGCACGCAGCGTCATACTCCATGGTGCAGTGTCACTCTGACTCTTGACGTACAGATCATTTCCGACTACACTACCAGTAATACAGATTGAGAGGAGAACCCATGACCGCTGCTCGTCGTACACCATACACGTTACCGCAAATTCCTTTTACTGGTAATCACTCCCTGCCCGCTGAGATTGCCGATCCGGCGTGGCCACTTGCCTTCAAGGCATTACTACTTCTCAATGGCGCGACCTCAGTTCACGATCAACTGCTGGCATCGCTGTCAGAAGCCGATCTCGTCGCACTCCGTGGTAGCCTGTTGTTGCTCCAGCATGACGAACCAACCAATATTGCCTGAGCCTGACATTGTTGATGGCAAGGTGTGACGATTGTCTAACGTACAGCTATAACGAGCTATCGGAGCACAGTTAGACAGTCTCGAAACGTCCTGCTGCTGTATGTCTTATCCGTCCAGTCTGTAATGGTCATAGCATGGATTTGTAAACAAAGAAAGGGGCCGGTTGAAAACCAGCCCCTATTATTGCAGATTTGGTTTGGCTCTAGCAGAAGTGCCCCACTCGATCAGGCTTTCACCAGCCAGATGGTGGTTTGGTTCGTTTGAGTGATAGATACGTGCTATCAGATGAAGCAGGTATTGCTCAACCTCAACCACAACCAGACGTTCGGCTGGTGAGAGAGGGAGCTGACTCAGCTCTTCAAAATACCAGCGAATCATGGTTGTAGTATGCTCATACGCTACTCCCCAGCGAGGCAACACGCCCCGCGCCCAGCGTAATTCGGTTTCGGCGATCTCAAAGGTGTTGAACAACAAGATTGCCCGTACCAGATCACCGAACGGTTGCACTGCCACACTAGACATCCGTTCGGCCGGATCGTAATTCTCTTCCAGGCGCAGGGTGTGGGTTAATTCGGGGAATGCACGTAACAATCGTCCGGCCACTCGTTTAGCGAGGGCTGGCCGATGCTCTGCGATCCGACGCGCAAGCTGGCTGGCGGTAATTTCATCCATACGTGCCTTCCTTTGGTAATGTAACTTGATTATAGCACGTCATGGCCCCCATTTCGTTGTGCATTGGTACTGAATCAGATTGGCACTTCCGGTGCAACAGGAATGCCGATCAGCTACTAAACAGCGTCTGTGCTGCACGCACGATAGCCCGTAAACGTGGACGCTGGAGTCGCTCTATCGCTTCAGCGAGTGGAACCCAATCCACAGCCACAATCTGCTCACTACCGCCCGTTGGTCGGGCGCGTCCTTTAATCGCACGCAACAGGTAGTAATCAACAATTTTGCGCCGCTGACCGCGTGGTCCGCTGATCAGGTAATCGATGCTGCCCAGTATATCAACCACCTCGGCAGTCACGTGGGTCTCTTCGCGAACTTCACGGACAATCGCTTCCAGAGCTGGTTCGTCGCGCTTGAGCTTACCCTTCGGCAGAGACCAAAATCCTTTCCGTTTGCGAATGAGCAAAATCTCGATAGTGCCGTCGGGTTGAATACGATACACAACTGCGCCGACACCGTGGATCGTTTCCATGTCAAGTTAACCTTTTTTGGACTATTATCATATTTGATAGTGTAGATGTGTCTACATCAAATATTTCCATATCATACATCGTTTTTGAAGGCAATCGGAATGATGGGATTCTGATTATCCTTTCACGTAGCGGTGAATAATTGCGTCGATGTGGTCACTATACCCTTCGCCGAACAGGTTGAGATGGTTGAGCAGGTGGTACAGGTTGTAGAGATCGCGGCGTTCCCGATAGCCAGGTTCAAGTGGCCAGGCTGCCTGATACACCTGGTAGAAGCGAGGTGAGAAACCGCCAAAGAGTTCGGTGAAGGCCAGTTCGGATTCGCGATCACTGTAGGAGATAGCTGGATCGATGAGTACCGGTGTGCCACCAGCTCCGTTCAACACATTGCCACTCCACAGATCGCCATGGATGAGCGATGGCACGTGAGCGACACCACCGAGCCAATCGTCAAGATGGTCAACGATGTATGCAAGTGCGCGGCGCTGTCGTAAGGGCAGCAGACCGTTACGTTCTGCCAGTTCAATCTGCGGTAAGAGGCGTTGTTCGCGGAAAAATGTAATCCAATCAGTCTTCCAATCGTTGCGTTGCGGTGTCCCGCCGATGAAGTTGTCGCGTTCCAGGCCATAGGCGGCGGCGGTGCAACGGTGCAGTGCTGCCAGTTGCTCACCGAGTCTGGTTGCATCGAGTGGATGACCGTCGCTACTGATCCATTCACTGAGCAGGATTGCCGGTTGCTGGCCATCGGCTGCACAGGCCAGAATAACTGCCGGCACGCGAATGGTCGTGGTTGCTGCCAGTGTTTGCAGGCCATGCGCTTCAGCAGCAACCATTTCAGCCGGTGCCCCACTGTTCGCCCACTTGAGTGCAAAATGCTGACCTTTGACAGTGATCCGGGCCAGGCGGGCACCAAAACTGCCACCGAGGTATTCGACGGCTTCGATTGGTTGCCCAAGTGCTGCAATGATTGGGTTGGTGACGTGTGCCGGCAAAGAGGTCATATCTGTATCATACGTGTCTGATCATAACCACGAGTCAATGATAAAAGACCGACGCCCTTGCGTCAATAATCCAACACAAGGGCGTATCGGTACATCAGAGCTGTTGTCGTATAGATCGGCTAGTTGAGTTTCTGTCCTGTGTACGGGTCATACTTCCACTCGCCGGTCGGGTCTTGAGCTGGTGTTGACGGCAAGGCCAGCTCCTCTTTCGGCATCACAATCCAGAGAATGACGTAGATCAGCGGGCTGAGACCGCTCAGCACTGCCAGGACAAAAACCAGACGTACGATGGTGCTGTCAATGCCGAAATAGCGGGCGATGCCACCGCATACACCACCGAGCATGCTATCGGTTGCGCTACGGGTTAGACGGTTGGTTCCCATGATGTTCCTCCTTGATGTCAAAGCCGTTCCTGTTTCCTGGGTATACGACGTGAATGATTGCCATTTGTTGCAGTCGTCTCCACAATCTTCTCACGGCCACTTCACGAGTTCTTCAAAGTCGTGCGCTACCCTGAAGATGTTGCCGGAGCATTCTGGCGTGATGAAACCGCAACCCAGCATAGAAAGGGAGGTTTGACGATGAAACGAACACTTGTAAGCGGTTTGGCTGGTGCTGCACTGGCGCTGACCCTGCTCTGGTATCAGCCGGTATCGGTTAGTGCGGCTCAGGTCGTCGAGGCGAATCCGACGACGGTAGAGTTGGGCTATGGGCGCGGCGGCGGCTGGCGTGGATGGGGTGTGGTCAATGTTGGTTATCTGGTGCGCACGCTCAGTACGCTTACCGGACTTGATACGACAACCATTCATACGGAGTTGCAGAATGGGCGGAGCCTGGCCGATATTGCAGCCGCTAATGGCAGCAGTGGCGATGCGCTGGTGCAGGCAGTCGTTGATGCGGCCAAGACCCGGCTCGACCAGGCGGTGGCTAATGGGCGGTTGACGCAGGCGGAAGCCGATCAGCTCTTGACTTCGATCCGGGATCAGGCAACAACGCTGGTGAACGATACGACGTTGGGTACCCAACTGGCTAATCAGGCTGTGAAGGTTTCACAGCGAAGCACGTTAGGCTGGTTGATCCAGACCGCTGCCGATCAGACCGGCCTCGATCAGGCGACTATCCGCTCGCGCCTCCGCAACGGTGAGACTCTCCGGGCGATTGTCACTTCAGCAGGTGGTGATCCACAGCGGGTGATTGATGCCGCAGTTGATGCCTTCCGCCAGGCGGCGACGAGTGCAATGCAGTAGGGAGGAGATAGAAGATAGGGTGTAGCATAGGCTTCGGTACGCCTTGCACGTGAACTACACCCCACACCAACCGGCGTCTCAATCTGTGGCGTATAGCTTTGGTGTAGCACAGGCTTCGGTCTGTGCTACACTGCTGTTGCCCGGTGAGGTTGATCCTACTCATGCTCATGCCGGGATGCGCTACCCATAGCGTAATACTCTCGCCGTCACAGCAACCCTGATCCGGCCCCGGTGTGCCGGCAGAGGCGCACGGCTATACATTCCTACGGGCAGGTTTGGACAATCACACCCGGCAAGGTGCGAAACGTGCCGTATTTGCCATCACACGTGATACCGGCGCAGCGAAGGTTGCTCCAGGTGAACACACAGCCAGTATTGCCATTCATTCACCCTGCTGCCGACGCAATGATCGCACCGCATCCACCAGGCGGGGTAACACTTCACCGGCCTTTCCGTAGATGGTGAACAGTGGTGGGCGAGCCGTAGTAGTTTGTTCAAGGTTGAGGATCAACACGGTTGCGCCACGTGCAAGAGCAATGCGTGGCAGTGAGGCTGCCGGTTCGACGACCCCTGATGTCCCAATCGAGAAGAAGACATCGCAGTCGAGGGTTGCGGCGTAAGCAGATTCCAGGGCGCCAGGTGGCAGATATTCACCAAACCAGACCACGTCAGGGCGCAGTAATGCCCCACAGGTGGGGCACTGCGGTAGTTCTTCGTCGTAATCCCAGGTAGTATGGATTGAACCATCAACCGTACAGCGCGCACGGTGGAGACTGCCGTGTAGCTCAATCACCTGCTGGCTACCGGCCCGCTGGTGTAATCCGTCAATATTCTGCGTGACCAGCGTGAGCTTTGGTACCAGAGTCGCCAGATCGGCCAGTGCATGGTGAGCTGGGTTTGGTTGGGCAACACAGGCTTTCACCCGTCGCTCGGCGTACCAGCGCCAGACCAGCGTTGGGTTACGGGCAAAACCTGCCGGTGAAGCCAGTTCCTCTGGGTCAAAATGTGACCAGAGACCGGTTTGAGCATCACGAAACGTTGGAATACCACTTTCAGCCGACACGCCGGCACCGGTGAGTACGGTGACATGACGGGCCGTGGAGAGAGACTCAGCCAGCATCGTGATGACATCATCGAGATTGTTCATGACCGGCCTCCGCTACGTTCAGGACGGCTTGAACACCAGATCGAATCGGCAGGCCCGCTGGTTGGCGAAAGTGACGTGCCAGATACCACAGGTGGGGGCCGGGTTTCCGCCGGGGTACACGTGATGGCGTAGATCAATCTGATCGTGACTCAATTCGAGCAGGAATGCCCGAATCGGTGAACCGTGCGAGATGATGGCAATGCGCCGGTACGGCGAATCGGTCAGTCCGGCCAGAACCTCACGTACCCGCGCCCGCACCTGCTCGAATGTTTCGCCCGGTGCATGCTCCTGCACCAGAGCGGTGAAGGCGACCGGTACGTTGAGTACATCAACCAATACCTCAGCCGTCTGGGTAGTACGGGCAAATGGTGAGACCAAAAGCTGCTCGATCTCTTTATCGGCCAGAAAATTCGCGACCTGGCGCGCCTCCACACGCCCTCGTTCCGAAAGATCAGGCCCTGGTGGCAACTGGTACGGAATGGACGGATTGTGAACAGGTTGACCGTGGCGAATAAGAAACAGATCGGAAAGCACTGATTTTCCTTACATCTTGCTGTAGTAACAATGATCGCATATCATCATTAATAGTGTACCATACAGGATTGACGGAGTGTACTGCAACATATACAATTGATGCGGCGTCGCATCAACGAATGAGCGAACCGGTTGTCTATTACTTCAGATTCCGATACAGAAGGATACATCAATGCGGCTGATCCTCTATCTCGGCAAAGGCGGCGTCGGCAAGACTACCACTTCGGCAGCGACAGCAGTACGGGCTGCCGAATTAGGGTATCGCACGCTGGTCGTGAGCACCGATGTAGCTCATAGTCTGGCGGATGCACTTGATACACCGTTAGGCTCGCTGCCTATCCAGATTACCGAACGGTTGTGGGGGCAAGAGATTAATGTGCTCGATGAAGTACGTGAGCATTGGGGTGAGTTGCGGGTCTACTTGAGTAACCTGCTTCGCCGGCGCGGAGTTGATGAAGTGGCAGCCGAGGAGCTGGCGATCATTCCCGGTATGGAAGAGGTGGTTAGCCTGCTCCACATTCGCCGCCAGGCGCGTGATGGTAATTTTGATGTGGTGATTGTGGATGCGGCGCCTACCGGTGAGACCGTTCGCCTGCTGACGATGCCCGAAACCTTTCAATGGTACGCAGCGCGGGTGATGGATTGGGAGCCGACGACATTGAAGGTGGCGCGTCCACTGGTCAAGCAGTTAGTCCCGGCAACCGATGTCTTCGCCAAGCTTGAGCGACTAACGAAAGGTGTGGAAGCACTGCGGGCAACCCTGACCGATCCACAGATCAGCTCTTATCGCCTGGTGGTGAACCCTGAGCGGATGGTAATTAAAGAAGCGCAACGTGCCTCGACCTATCTGGCTCTGTTTGGCTATCCGGTTGATGGAGTCGTACTCAATCGGGTGCTGCCGGTCGATCAGGTCGAAGGTGCTTTTATGCAGGAGCTGGCCCGTATTCAGCAGGGTTATCGGCAAATGGTCTACGATCTCTTCCGTCCCTTGCCGATTTGGGAAAGCCCCTACTTTGCGCGTGACCTGGCCGGTATTGAAGATTTGGCCATGGTCGGTCGTCGTCTGTTCGGCGATGACGATCCGGTGAAAGTCCATTTCATCGGTAAAACCCAGGAGATTGTTAAGCAGGGCGATGAGTATGTGCTGCGCTTGCCCTTGCCGCACGTCGAGATCGGTAAAGTATCGATGACGAAGCGCGGCGATGAGCTGTTTATCGAGATTGGCAATTTCCGCCGTGACATGCTCTTGCCGACGACACTGGCCGAACGTCCGGCACGGCGGGCCTATTTCCGCAATGGTGTGCTCGAAGTCTTCTTCGGCCCGCCAGAGACCCTCTCGCTGAAGACGGATGCCCAGGAGGAGTCGACACCTTCATGAGTAGTCGATCACAGATTGCAATTCTCGGCGTACCCATCGATCTTGGGGCCGGACGGCGTGGCGTCGATATGGGGCCGAGTGCCATTCGCTACGCCGGTCTGAGCCGAAGACTGAGCGAGTTGGGCTATCAGGTCGTTGATTTCGGCAATCTGACAGTGCCGATGGTCGAGACAACCCCACCGCCACCGCCTGATTCACGCCTGCGCTATCTTGAGCCGATTGCCGACATGTGTGGGCGGCTGGCTCGGCAGGTGGCCGATATTGTGCAGCAGGGGATGCTGCCCCTGATTCTGGGTGGTGACCATAGTTTAACTATCGGGTCAGCCAGTGGGAGTGCGCGGCAGCGACGACTTGGCCTGATCTGGATCGATGCCCACGCTGATTTTAACGATGAACACACGACGCCGAGTGGCAATATTCACGGTATGCCGCTGGCTGTGTTAACCGGACGCGGGCATCCAACGCTCACCGGTTTTGCCGGTCGCATACCGGCTTTCGATCCGGCGCACGTCGTATTGATTGCTGTGCGTGATCTCGATCCACTGGAGCGGGAAGCGTTGCGTGCTTCATCGATCACCGTCTTTACCATGCATGAGATTGATCGCTGTGGAATGGCAACTGTGGTGGAGCGGGCGCTGGCAATTGCCACGACCGGCACTGAAGGATTTCATCTCAGTTTTGATCTCGATGTTGTCGATCCGCGCGAGGCGCCCGGTGTGGGTACACCGGTAAGCAGTGGGATTTCGGCCCGCGAGTCTCATCTGGCGATGGAACTGATTGCCGAGAGTGGTGCTCTGCGTAGTCTGGATGTGGTCGAAGTTAACCCGATCCTCGATGAGCGTAACGCGACTGCGCAGTTGGCCGTTGATCTGGTTTTGTCGGCGTTAGGTAAACGTATTTTGTAGTGCTGTAGAGCCGGTGTATACTGTCGCAATGGTGAATGTCGGGCGGGTGTCCAACCCGCCCGATGTTATTTGTCTAGGCACTAGATCGTCACCTGATACTCGACCCCATTCACGATTACGGTGTACTGACCGGCTGTAAAAGGCCCTTCCAGCATGATCCGCTGATCGAGCAACGGCGCAATCGCCGGGCAAACTTCGGCGCCGCTGTGAGCGGCATTGACCGTAATTGTGATGACGTTACCCTCACGCTGTTGATTGATTCCGGCAAACGTCGTACAGCCATCTCCCAGGTACCCGACAATATGTGCCTGCACCTGGGGTGGATTAGATTCGAGCACTGCAAAATTCACCCGCTCAATAGTTACGATCCCTGCTCGTGGTGTCGGGGTTGCCGTGGTACAGGCAGTAAGGATCAACATCAGTCCGGCGATAATGAGTAAGATGATTCGACGTAACATTTGTTTTCCTCTTTCACTAAACAACTACCGACTCTGAAACGCCGGCACGTGCGATTTGGTTCCCATTGGCAACAAACTACTGCGCTCGCCTTACGGCAACGTGGTACAATGCACTATGCTATGGAACAACGCTGTTTGTATGATTACAACCTGTCTGAATTGACCGAACTCCTGCAAAGCTGGGGAGAGCCGGCCTTTCGTGCCCGTCAACTGTACCGGCATCTGTATGTCAATCTTGCCCGCCAGGTTGATCAGATGACCGATCTGCCACTCGCTCTGCGTAGCCGGCTCGCCGAGATTCCGTTCTCGACCCTACGCTGCGAGCAGGTGCAGATCGGTGACAACGGGATGACTCGTAAGGCTCTCTTCCGCTTGCCCGATGGTGCTGTCGTTGAAACGGTATTGATGGTCTATCCCGACCGCTCAACGGTGTGTGTGTCAACGCAGGCCGGTTGTGGCATGGGCTGCGTCTTCTGTGCCACCGGTCAGCTCGGTCTTCTGCGCAACCTGAGCAGTGGCGAAATCGTTGCTCAGGCAATTTGGGCTTCACAAGAGCTTCGTGCGATGGGTATGGCCGGTCCGACGGGTCGCGTCAGTAACCTTGTTTTTATGGGGATGGGTGAACCGTTCGCCAACTACGACCGCTGGTGGCAGGCGGTAGAGCGATTGCACGATCCGCAGGGGTTTAATCTCGGTGCTCGCAGTATGACCGTCTCTACCGTTGGGCTGGTCAAGGGGATTGAACGATTGGCCAATGAGCGTTTACCGATCAATCTGGCGATTTCGCTGCATGCGCCCGATGACGCTCTGCGCAGCGAATTGATGCCGGTCAATCGCCGCTATCCAATCGCCGATCTGATGGCTGCCACTCGCAACTACATTGCCAAAACGCGCCGGCGAGTCTCTTTCGAGTATGTGTTGCTGCAAGGCAAAAACGACCATCCGCATCAGGCTATCGCACTAGCCCGCCTGCTCCGCCGTTCAGCACCACGTGGTCCTCTCCTCTTTCATGTCAATCTGATACCGTGGAACCCGGTTCCCGGTACACCACTTGGCCGTTCAGAGTGGGAGCGTGTGACGACGTTTCAGCAGATTTTGACCGATTACGACATTCCGTGTACCGTGCGGGTTGAGCGAGGGGTAGAAATTGCTGCGGCGTGTGGTCAGTTGGCCGGTCGGCACGGTGTGCCACTGAACACGGTAGAACCAGAAACACCGACACGAAACCTTACCGGATGATACCTGCGAGTTCGATATTCCTCTTTGTACACAGACGAGAGTTGTATGGCGCCAATTCAAAATGTTAAGGGCATGCGCGATCATCTGCCGGTAGATATGATGCTACGGCAATACATCGTCAATACGCTGACGCGCATTAGTGAAAGTCACGGCTTCGAGCCTTTACAAACCCCGATCATTGAGTATGCCGAGACGCTGGAAGGTAAACTGGGTGATGAAGAAAAGCTGATTTATCGGTTTGAAGACCACGGTGGCCGTCGTCTGGCTCTGCGCTACGATCAGACGGTACCGCTAGCGCGTGTGACTGCTCAATACGCCGGGCAATTGACATTACCCTGGCGCCGGTATGCGTATGGGCCGAGCTATCGCGGTGAACGCCCCGCCCGTGGTCGGTATCGAGAGTTTTACCAGTTTGATCTCGATATCGTCGGGAGTGCCTCGCCATTGGCTGATGCCGAGATTGTGGCGATTTTGTGTGAAGCCCTGACTGCGCTTGGTTTTCCCGGTTTTGTCACGCTGTTAAATCACCGTCAGATCATCGGTGGTATTGCCCGTGTGAGCGGTTTGTCCGAGGAGGCCGCTGGTGGTGTCTATCGTGCCATCGATAAGTTCGATAAGATTGGCGCTGATGGTGTACGGGCTGAGTTGATCAAGTCTGGTGTGACTCCTGCCGCGGCTGACCAGATTCTGGAGCTGGTACAAATTGATGGTACGGCAGATGAAGTTCTGGATGCACTTGCCCAAAAACTGGCCGCCGATGAGCGAGCGGTGGCAGCGATTGCCAATCTGCGTGCCGTCCTGGACGGTCTGATGGCGATGGGTGTTCCGGCAGAACAGTACCGGGTGGCTCCTCGTCTGGCACGCGGTCTTTCGTACTACACAGGAGTCGTCTTTGAAGCGATTACCCCGCACTGGCCGGAGGGTTCACTGCTTGGGGGTGGTCGCTACGATCACCTGATCGGGTTGTTTGCCGGTCGCAACATTCCCACCGTTGGTCTGGCCTTCGGTATTGACCGCCTGCACGATGTGATGATCGAGCTAAACCTCGGCCCGCGCCCGCAGACAACGGCTCTCGCATTTGTGACGTTGTTCGGCGCAGAACAGGTTGCCGAGAGTCTGAGGCTGGCGGCTGAGCTGCGGGCAGCAGGTATCAATGCCCTGATCGCACTTGAACCAGGGAACATCGGTAAACAGTTCAAGGAGGCTGACCGGCGTGGGGTGCGGTTTGCTCTGGTCCTCGGCCCCGACGAACTGGCTCGTGGTGAGGTTGTGATCAAAGATTTACAACGCGGTGAACAACGCTCGCTGCCGCGGGCAGCGGCTATCAGTCTGCTGGCTGAGGCATTGAATGAGGGTAAGTAAGTGTCACATCTCGGCGGGTTAAAACCCCGCCTCAATGCATGGAAGGCCGGTAGGGTTGGTCTGGCGGCGCAGAGAAGTGCCGCCAACCCCACCGGCGCTTCTATGCTGTCAGGTATGACTTTAGCCTGTATGCCCCGGCGGGGTAAAACCCTGCCTCAATGCGTGAAAGCCCCGCCGGGGCTGGCCTGACGGCGCGGAGCGGTGCCGCCAGCCCTGTCGGCACTTCTATGCTGTCGGGTAGGGCTTCAGCCCGCATGTCCTATTCTCCAGAACGAAGCCTCTGTAGAGTTTGAGTGAGAAACCCTCTCACCTGTCTCAACCTCTCTTGCCAAAAATGCTTTAATTTATCAGGTTAAAATCCACATTTGTGAACAGACATTTTGCTATGATAGAAGCGACGATTGTTGCAGTACTTGCAACACGTCGCTGACAAACTCCGGTCATCACAGGCTGACATGAACTTTACGCCGGAGGATGACGATGTTTGGGAGTAAACAGGGAAAACAGCAACGTCTCGATCAATATGAAGCATTGCTGGCCGAAACACCACTCACTGCGGCTGAACTGGCGTATCGCCTGGGTGTGCCACGCTCAACCGTGATCCGTGATCTGCCGCTACTCGAAGAACGAGGATTATTGTTGAGTGAGGATGAGGAGGGACGGTTGCATATGTTTCGACGCTGGTGGTGACTGTACTGGTATTTGCAACAACACACAGATACTGTTGCCATTTTTTGGAGAGTCGGGTGCTATAACTCACATCAGAGAACATAATGGATCACAGTCGGAAAGGAAGCAGACAATGAAATCCTGGTACCGTTCATGGCCTGTCGTTGGGTTTGCAGTGGGAATGCTGATGATAGTTCTGGCCTGTGGTGGCGGTGCGGCGGCACCAACACTCGTTGCCACATCACCCGCCCAGGGAGATCAATCAGCACCTGTGTCACAGGCCACTGCCGTTACGGATGTCGTGCAACCTACATCACAGGCAACCGCTGTTGCGGATGCGGCGCAACCGCAGGTCTTCAACATAGGTGACGTTATCGGTATTGATGGCCTGAATCTGATTGTTCTCGGCTGGCAGGTGGTGGAGGGAAACAGCTTTGCTCAGCCTGATCCCGGACAGCGGTTCATTGCCGTTGAGATGGTGATCGTTAATCAGGGTGATTCGCCAAAATCGGTTTCCGGCGTATGGCAGTTGTCGCTCAAGGATGCTGAGTTTCGTAAGTATACTCCCGATTTCAGTGCGACGGTTGCAATCGGTGATCGTCAGCTCGGTGGTGTGCTGGTTCCTGGTGAGCGTTTACGAGGGTGGACAGGATTTTCTATCCCGGAGGATGCACGTGGGCTGACATTAACCTTTGATAGCAACCTGCTCAGCGGTGGCACGGTTTCGGTTGTCCTTGGTGATGATCCGGTCTCGCAAGAGCCGCCGGCAACCAATCCTGGTGAGCAGCCAATCCCTGTCTTCAATGTCGGTGAATCGGTTCAGGTCGGTGATCTGGTCGTAACGGTCAATGAGGTCACATCACCTCCTGGTGACCGCTTCAGTCAGCCAGACGATGGCTACCGGTTTGTGTTGGTTGACGTAACGATTGAGAATCGTGGTGATCGTTCCCGGTTCCTTTCTTCAATTCAAACCTCGATCAAAGATGCGCAAGGGTATCGCTATACCGGGGATATTACGGCAACTTCGCTGGCGACGGGTGGCAGGATTGATGGCGAACTCCCTGCTGGTCAGACGGTGCGTGGTCAGATCGGTTTTGAAGTGCCGGCTGATGCATCTGAACTACGCTTCGTTTTCGATCCTGATCTGATCGGTGGTACACCAGTATCAATCCGCTTACCGTAGCTGATGTGCCGATGGCAGGTGAAGAGGCATCCACCCTCTTCTCCTGTCGAAGGAGTGTGTGAATGTCGCGATTGGAACGACTGGTTACGATGGACGCGCTCATCCGAGCCGGCACCTACCCGTCGGTAGCTGATTTCTGTACTCGCTTTGAGCTGAGCGAGCGGGCTATCTTCGCTGACCTATCCTATCTGCGCGATCGGGTTGGGGCACCGCTAGCCTACAGTCGTCGCAAGGGTGGTTACTACTATCGCGATCCGACATGGGTCATGCCGGCGTTGCAGGTCAGCGAGGGTGAATTACTGGCGTTTCTGATCAGCACCGAATTGAGCCGGCGGTATCTGGGAACCCCATTTGCAGTGCTACTCCGTCGTCTTTTGCAGCGAATGGAAGCCTATATCACAGAGCAAATAGCGGTTCATCCTGATGCATTGCTGGCTCATCTCACGTTCCAGCCCGGTGCACTGGCTGCGGTTGAGCCCGAACTGGTGCAGGTGTTGCACGAATGTATTTGTGAGTGCTATCCGGTGGAGATTACTTATTTCACCGCCAGCCGGCAGGAACTGACTCACCGTCTGATAGAGCCGTACCATCTCTTTCTGGCGCGTGGCGATCTGCATGTAATTGCCTTCGACCATCTCCGTGGTGAACTGCGCCAGTTTGCACTCTACCGCATCAGACAATGGCAGGTTCGCCGACACGAACGGTTTGTTCGCGATCCAAAAGTTGACATTGCAGCGTATCTTCGCAACGGTTTTATGGTTGAAGGTGGTACCCAGCCATTGCCGATCGAGATTGCGTTTGATCGTGAGCAGGCACCGTATATTCGAGAACGACAATGGCATGCAACCCAGCAGCTTGAAGATCAACCTGATGGTGGGGTAATCCTGCGCTTTCAGAGTGCTGCCCTCGGCGAGATCAAGCGCTGGGTGTTGGGCTATGGCTCGCACGCACGGGTGCTATCTCCACCCGAACTGATGCACATGGTCGCCGATGAGTTGCGAAAAGCCGCAGTACTGTACACGTAACTGCAACTATAGTGCAGGCTGGGATGATAGACTTTGTCTTGAGGCAGCAGATTTGAATAGCGAGGGTATGCATGAATCAGATACGCTACACCGGCCATCCGTTCGTTGATGTCGGTTTTGCCACAATGACGGCCTTTGTCAGGAAGCAACGTGTTGCCGATCTCAATGCCGATGATTTTCGGCGTATTGCCGATTACATTGAGGCAAATTATGTGCGACAACCGTTACGGAGCTTTCTGACGGTGGCATTTACCAGTAACGCATGGTTTGCTCAATCGGCATTTAATCCAGACCGTCCCGGGTTGTCGTCTGACAAGCAGGCTGAAGCGCGTCAAAAACGTGAGTACTGGGCTAACCGTCATCTGCGACAGTGGGTAGAGTCGGCCAGAGCGCTTGAAACCTGTCTCTTTACCGGTTTGCCGGCGGCGGCATTTGAGTTGTCGGGCAAACTGCAACCTGGACGGGTCGGGCGGGCACAGATGCCATTGTTGCAAGGTGATGATTCGATCAATTTCTTCATCAACGGTGACCCCGGTCTGCCAATGGCACCGGAGGCGATACTGGCTTTGCAGACGATGCCGTTAGGTTGTGCCAAGGTCGGTGGCGGTCTGCTTGCCGTCCATTGTGATGATGAGCGGTTGACCATTGCGTTTGCCAATCGGTTTTTGCAGCGTAATCTGAGCGATGTGGCGAAAGCGCAGGCTGCGGGTGAAGAGAAACTTCCCGGTTCACCGCGTAGCTTGCGGACATTGCTGATTGAAACGCTGGCCGATATTATGCGCCAGCAACTCGAAGGGATGCGACGGACAACGATCACGGCCTACTATTTCAGCAATGGTCAATCACCATTTCTGGAGCTGTATCATCTGCCGCTCCAGATTACCGGTTTTCTGCTTGCAGTGTACACGCCGACCTATCGCAACCTCTGGAATGAGCTGGTTGCCCGAAGCTGGCAGCGCGTGACGCCGACCGGGAAGCGCGGGAAGGCAGCCGAACCGGCTGAACCGCGGGTGAACTATCTATACGAGGACTTGTTCACCCTTCCGGCACAGGCAGCGCGCTTTGTGCGTACCTATTTTCTCCGTATCCCTGAGGTGAAGCGATCTACCGATGATCCCCGTCACGACTATTCGCTCCGTCGTGAGATAGACCTTGTTTTGTGGCTGCTGGTTGAACTCTTTGTGCAGGAGGTAATGCTTATGACCGATGATCGAGTGGCGATGTTGAAGGAATTGGGCGATAAACTCGCCGACTACACCCGTAAGCAAGGCGGGAAGCGCTTTTTCCGTCAGTTCTTCACGGTGCAGCGGAGTGACCATTTTCTGAGCCTGCTCAACAGGACGAATATCGACTACACGCGCTATACGCAGGGTCGGGAAACGCTCTTCACTCTTGATAGTTTTCTGACCGTCTTTATGGAGGGAGAGGAGGTGTTGCGCAGCGATTGGCGTTTGATGCGTGATCTGGTGTTGATCCGTATGGTCGAACAGTTGCGCGACTGGATTGCCGGTAATCCTGACGCTGTTCCAGATGATGCGGAAGTTGTTGTTAGCGAATAACTAAAGAAAGGAGAGGAACAACCATGGCCTTCGTAACCGGTTTATTCTTGATTGATGCTCCGGCGTCGGCGCTCAACAATCTCGGCTCGATTCCAGGTGAACGCGAAGAGAACACGGTCGGCGTCAAAGTCATTACCACCAAAGCCGGCAATTTTCCCTATGTGTCGGCACAGGCGTTTCGCTACTGGCTACGCACAACGCTCGAACGGCGGGTACCGGAATGGCGTTCATCGCTGATCTTCCGCGAGGAGAAGATTGCCTACACCGATGCCAACCCGATTCGTTACTGGGACGATGATCTGTTCGGGTATATGCGTGCACCGGGCAAAGGTGAGACGGCGAAGAAGAGTCGGGAGCAGATGAGTTTTCTGGAAGAATCTACCCCGGTGACCGATACAGTTACCCGCGCTTCACCATTCCGGGTGAGTACACTGGTCTCAATTGCACCGGTCAATCCGACCAGTGATTTTGGTGTGATGTCGCGTCACGAAGGGAATCCGGTGCCTCATGAGCATCAATTCTATCGTACCACGCTGAAGGGTCTCTTCTCGCTTGACCTGTGGGCATGTGGTACCTTCTCGTACCGTAATCGTACCGGTTTTCGCAACCTTGACGATGAGCGGGTGCGTCTGGTGAAGGACGTGGCTGGAGTCGAGCATCTCGAAAGCGAGAAGTCGTACCGCTTGCCGAAGCAAGAACGCCTGGCCCGCGTGAAGGCTCTCTTCGCCGGGATGGCGCAATTGGAGGGTGGTGCGAAACAAGCCCTGCACTACACCGATGTCAGCCCGGCGCTCGTGATCTTTGCCGTTACCACGGGTGGTAATCACATTTTCCACCATACCGTCGGTGCGCAGCGGAATGGTCTACCAGAGATTAAGATTGACGCTTTACGGGAAGCCATGCGTGTCTTCGCCGATGGTATCCTTTCGCCGATCTATGTGGGATGGGTGAAGGGGTATCTCGATGAGGCACGGGATACTTTTGAGCAATTTGTTGCTCAGCATAATGAACAAGATTCGTCCCAGGGTTTGCCACGTATCATCCTGAGCCATCCACGTGAGGCTTTTGCCACCTTCATTCAGGAGTGTGATGCACATCCTGAGTGGCTGGATTAGGGGGGGAATTATGCAGGCGCTCAAGATTGTGCTCGAAGCCCTGACAACGTCCTTTCGCTATCCTCACTTTATGTTGGGGGTACAGCCGAGCTTTCCATTGCCACCGCCGGCAACCATTTATGGGCACATCTGTAGCGCATTGGGCGACTGGGTCGATCCAGCAGGACTGGCGTTTGCCTACCATTTCACCGCTGCCGGTGAAGGGCACGACCTTGAGCATATTCATGTGCTCTCGACGTCAGCGGGAAAATTGCCCGGTGGCGAACCCAAGGTGCTTGAAGGGAATATCAATCCCTTCAAGCGCCAGCTCCTGCTCTTCCCGCGGTTGACTCTCTATCTCAACCGACCGGAGTGGATTGATGCCTTTCGTTTTCCGCGCTACCCGGTGGTTCTGGGTCGTTCACAAGACCTGGCAGCCTATACCCATATTGAGATTGTCGATCTCCAGCAGGCCGATCAGGTCTATTTTGAGCATACCCTGTTGCCCTTTGCCATGGCTACTCAGGCCCCAGCGGGTGTCGTCACGCTGATGCCGCGCTGGATTAACTATCGTCAGCGTCGGCAGCCCAGCTTTGCCCGCTATCTTGTCTTGACCGAACGGATTACAACCAGGCAGATGTTGCGCTTCGGTCAGCAATCGGCAACATTCTGGAGCGACCCAACGGCACCGGTTGTTGATGGATTGCCACTCGGTTTGTGGTTTCACACCTTCGTAGGAGCAGACGATGAAGCCTTTGCCATGGCCTGATTGGCTGGATGATCTGTTGGCTAAGAGCCAGCAGTACGGTGGCGAGACGTTAGCGAGTCATACGTGGGATGTCCTTTGCCGACTATCCGATCTCTATCGGTTACGACCGCACCTCGCAGACCTGGCAGGCGATGTGCGGCTGTGGCATTGTCTGTACTGGGCCACCTTTCTCCACGATTTCGGTAAGGCGGCAGCAGGTTTTCAGCGACGGTTGCGTGGAGGCCCGGCATGGTCGCATCGTCACGAAGTGCTCTCGCTGGCCTTTGTTGATGCAATTGCGCACGGCCTGAGTGATGTAGAACAGTGCTGGGTCGTAGCGGCGATTGTGTCGCACCACCGTGATGCGCCGGAAATTCGTGAGCTGTACCCTGCCGGGTTGCGCAAGGATCCGTTAAGCGATCTTTGCGCTGAACTGCAACCGGCTACTGCTGATCTTCTGCATCGCTGGCTTGGCGAGTGTGCGAATCCCTGGCGTATCGGGCTGGGGATGGCAGATGTGGTTGTGAAAATCAACCCGCAATCACATCCGATTGATGCCGGACGCCTCCGTCACTGGCTGTCGATCTATCACCAGTGGGTCGATTCGTTGACTGCTGCGGGTACCACCACAACTGCCCGCATTCCCGGTATTCTGTTGCGCGGCCTGATCACAACCGCCGATCACATGGCATCGGCGCATCTCCAGCAGCTACCGGGGCCGATACGTAACCCGTGGCAAGCGGTTATTCCCGCCGGATGGGAGACATATCCTCATCAGGTTGCAAGCGCCGGTACAGGTACACAGCATGTGTTGTTGATGGCGCCAACCGGTAGTGGCAAAACCGAAGCCGCGCTGGCCTGGGCATTGGGTGATGGCAGCAACCCACCGGCGCGTATCTTCTACACACTTCCTTACCAGGCCAGCATGAATGCGATGTACGACCGACTGCGCGGACTTTTCGAGAATAATGTTGTTGGATGCTATTGTGAGCCACAACGCAGCGAGTCGCATCCAGACGACCGACTGCGCGGACTTTTCGGGAATAATGTTGTTGGTCTTCAACACGGGCGTGCTGCCCAGGCACTCTACGCCCGTTTCCGGGATGGTGAGGAATGGTCGGTAACGACGGTGCGAAAGGTACAGTGGGAGAGGAATCTTAACCTCCTGCATGCCCGTCCTCTCAAAGTACTCAGCCCCTATCAACTGCTCAAAGCTCTCTTTCAACTGCGCGGCTTCGAGGCCATGCTGACCGACTATGCGCGGGCGAGTTTTATCTTCGACGAGATTCACGCCTATGAACCAGAGCGGCTGGCTCTCATCACCGGCTTGATACGCTATTTGCGCCAGCATTTTGCGGCCCGCTTCTTCGTGATGTCAGCTACCTTCCCAACGCTCATTCTTGAACAGCTCAGCGATGTGCTGGATACGCCAACCATCATTCAGGCCACACCAGACATCTTTGCCCGCTTCCGTCGTCATCAGTTGTACCTGCGTGATGGCGAGCTGACCGATCCTGCAATTATCACCGAGATTGTCGCCGCAGTACGTGATGGGAAACAGGTTCTGGTCTGTGTCAACACGGTTGCACGGGCGCAAATGGTGCGTGATCTGCTGATGCAGGCTGGTTTGAGCGACGAGCAACTCATCCTGATCCACAGTCGCTTCACCTATGGTGATCGCAATCGGCTGGAGCAGACAATCGTTGAGCGCTGTCGCAGCGATAGCGCCAGGCGGCCACCGTTAGCGTTAGTGGCAACCCAGGTGGTCGAAGTCAGCCTCGATATCGATTTGGACACTCTCTACAGTGATCCGGCACCGCTGGAAGCCCTCTTGCAACGCTTCGGGCGAGTTAATCGACGGGCAGTGAAGGGAATCTGTCCCGTCTACATCTTCCGTCAGCCCAACGATGGCCAGGGGGTTTATGGTCGCCATCGTGATCCCGAACAGGCCGGTCACATCGTGCGGGTCACGCTGGCCGAACTCGCACGTCATCATGGTGACATAATCGATGAGTCCGCAGTACAGACCTGGCTGGATACCATCTATGACGACTCGTTGCTGCGCCAGCAATGGCTGACAGCGTATCAGAACATGAGCCGGCAGGTCGAACAGATCGTCAATGGCCTCTGCCCATTCCAGAGCGATGCCCAGCGTGAAGACGAGTTCGAGCAGATGTTTGATGGTGTAGACGTGGTGCCGGCATGCTTCGAGCGCGACTACGTCAATCTACTGGTCGAAGAGCGCTTTATCGAGGCGAATGACTATCTGGTCAGCATCAGCAAACAGCGGTTTGCCATCTTACGCAGCCAGGGCAAAGTGAGACCTGCGGAAGAGACCGGTCAGCGACGGGTCTGGGTTGTGCAAACACCTTACGACTCGCGTAATGGCCTCTCATTTGGCGATATGGTCATTGATCCAGATTGGAGTTAGGTATGACACTTATCGTACATCACCTCATCTTCACCGCGACGGCGGAAACCCCGGTTGTTTTGGCGGCACAAAGTGGGCCGGCGGTACGCGGTGCCGTTTCCAATGCACTGTGGACACGCTTTTGTGCCAACAAAGAAGCACCAACGTGTGCCGATTGCCCCCTCTACAGTCGTTGCCCGGTTGCCGCGTTGGTCGCCCCGATGCGGAGTGAAGATGAAAAAGGTAGTGATCAGCGGCCCCGTCCGTATGTCGTTCGTCCGCCGCTCGCCGATGATCAGCACGCCCGGCAGAGTCAGAGCATGCATTTCCAGCCCGGCGATACCATCCGGTTTGGCCTGGCCTTATTTGGGCATGCCGAAAATCTGTTTCCTTTCATCGTGATGGCAGTGCGGGAACTGGAACGTGATGGCATTGGGATCAAACTAGACGAATTACGCCGACGGCGGGGCCGCATTGCTCTCCGCTCGATTGAGGCGTACCATCCTCTGAGTGGAGCCAGACAAACGCTCTACCCATTACCCGGTGGAACCGTGTATTTCCCTGGTCTGCCGATTGACGTAGCAGCAGTACGTGACTACGCGGCGCGGTTGCCGACTGAAGAAATCACCTTCTTCTTCCATACACCCATGCGGCTCATCGATCAAGACCGTCTGGTCAAAACCATTGCCTTACGGCCACTTATCCAGCGCCTGATGCGTCGGCTCGATGATCTGTCGCGTGCTTACGGTGATGGCCCACTGGCCATCGATTTTCGCGGATTACTGGCCCTGGCCGAACAGGTGACCGTCACCGCCGACAAAACGCGCTGGATCGACGTAGTTAGCGTTTCGTCGCGCCAGCAACGGCGGACACCGGTTGGTGGCCTGATCGGCAGCGCAACCTTTCGCGGGCCATTGGCGGAATTGCGTGAACTCATCGTATGGGGCAGCCTGATCCATGTCGGGCGCAATGCAGTCAAGGGTGATGGCTGGTACACTCTCCAGGGCATGCCGGTCTGGCCGTAGCCCCAACAGTGGCAACGGCGACAACCCGGCCTGACCTGCGTTTGTTGCTTCTGCACCTTAACAATTAAAAAACGTTCCGTTGGGATCAGCATCTACGTGTTGCACGTTGGGGCAGTGACGCTCACCACCACCCTGCGCCAGGAAACGTTCCGGTGGGGGTATTGTCTACGTATTGCACGATGGCACAAAGATATTCGTATCGTATCTCCTTGCATCATGCGCAAACATGTGTATATTGAAAAAGAGCACCTGAACCTTAACAATCGATCTCGATTGCCTTTTTGGGGCGACACCAGCACTCTATCCTGAAAGGAAGGTTACACCATGGAACTCATCGTCGACGAACGAGGTAGCTTCATTGGCAAGCATCAAGGCCGTTTACGGGTCACAAAGGACAACGAACGGCAAAAAGAAGTGCCGATCATGCACCTACGTCAGGTGATTATCGCCGGCAGCGGCATTGCAATCAGTAGTGATGCAATCCGGGCGTGTAGTGAAGAGGGTATACCAATTCACTTCATTAGCAGCAACGGCACACCGCGAGCCAGCCTGTACAGTGCCGGCCTCACCGGAACCGTTCTGACCCGGCGGGCACAATTGCGTGCGTATGACGGCCCGGCTGGTGTCGCCCTCGCCCGTGCATTCACATTGGGCAAACTCGGCAATCAAGCAAACCTTCTCCGCTACGTCGCGAAGAACCGTAAGGGAACCGCACCAGAAATCTATGAACTGCTCATGGCGACCGCGGCAGAAGTTGTCGATTATCAGGTTGCCGTTGAGCGGTTGCATGGCGAGACCGTTGATGAGATTCGTGACGCATTAATGGGTATCGAAGGACGTTATGCCGCCCGTTACTGGCAGGCGATTGGAGCACTGATACCACCGGCACTGAACTGGCCAGGACGGGAAACAAGAGGCGCGAGCGATCCGTTCAATCAAGTCCTCAACTACGGATATGGCGTTCTCTATGGTCAAATTGAACATGCGATAGTGCTAGCCGGCCTTGACCCCTATGCCGGCCTTCTCCATGCGGATCGTCCAGGCAAGCCCAGCCTGGTCCTCGACCTGATCGAAGAATTCCGGCAAGCAGTCGTGGATCGGACACTCCTCGGCCAGGTCACTCGTGGCTGGCAGATCGGGCGTGAGGAAGATGGGAGACTTGACCAGCCAACCCGTGAACGCATTGCCACTAAGGTCTTAGAGCGACTTGAAACGACAGAGCCGTATGAAGGCAAACGCCAACCGCTACGTCATATTCTCCAGTGTCAGGCGCGCCACATTGCGACGTATGTGCGGGGTGAGCGTGAATCCTACACCCCATTCATCATGGGATGGTGAGGAGAACAGCGATGCAATGTCTTGTCATCTACGACATTCCCAATGATCGGGCAAGACAGCGAGTTGCTGATGCCTGCCTCGACTATGGACTACAACGCATTCAATACAGTGCTTTCGCCGGGAATCTCAGCCGGACGCATCAACGGGCACTGTTTGGCGAAATAACTCGCCGGGTCAAGGGTCATACTGCAAACGTCCAACTCTTCGTCTTCGATAGCAAAACCTGGGGTGATCGACGCATACTGGAGCAGCAATATGACGATGCCTGATCTTGATACGATTGAAGTTAGCGATATCAAACAGTGGCGTTATTGTCCACGGGTTGTATGGTACACCTACTGCTTGCCGGCCATTCGCCCACAGACAGATCTCATGCGCCAGGGAGCCGCGAGTCACCGTGCAGAGGAAGACCGGGAAGAGCGGCGTTCACTCCGCACATATGGTTTGAAAAACGGCGAGCGTTTCTTCCATGTCTACCTGCGGTCAGAGCGACTTGGCGTCAGAGGAATCCTGGATCTGGCGATTGCAGTACCCAACCGGTCAGACCCGGTGGCAAAAGTAATTGTTGTCGACTACAAGGACAGCGAGCAGCCTGCCGGGCCGCACTTCAAACTTCAGGTAGGCACCTATGCACTCCTCATTGAAGAGGCGTGGGGACTACCGGTAGAAACCGGGTGGATATACCACATTCCGTTACGGAAAGCGGAAAAAGTCCCAATCAGCCCTCAGTTACGCAAAAACGTGATCGAAACGATTGCTGCGGTGCAAAAAGCCATTCAAACCGAAGCGCTACCACCGCCACCGACAAGCCGGGCACTCTGCGTCAATTGCGAATTTCGCCGCTTCTGCAACGACGTCGTATAGATCGACCCAAAAAATAGTCATATACGCAATCGCTTCGCAACTGAGTATCGGAAGCTATCACCAACAGCGCATTGGTACTCAGTTGCACCACGTCCAATAAGCAGATAGCGCATCAGAAACGGATCGATATACTTCGCAACCCAAACGGAATTTAGAACAAATCTGGAGTTGCGAAGACAGACCCAACCAAGCCCTTGCGCAACCGGCCAGAACAGATATAATGAATGTATAGGAAGGCTCCAGAGATGCGTACAACGTCCAACGAGAGTGATCACAGCGCATAGGAGGGAATAGAGAGGTTGGTTTTTCAACAATTTCGGCTCACGGTAGAGCACTGAAACGTATTTTCTGGCTATGAAGAAGGAATAACTTGATTTAA
>NZ_DAOTZQ010000089.1:0-43692 GCF_034434295.1 Chloroflexus sp. | reverse complement strand
TGCCCCACCCGCTGGGGGGAGGCATTGCCGGTACCCCCCGCTGGGGGGAGGCATTGCCGGTACCCCCCGCTGGGGGGAGGCATTGCCGGTGCCCCACCCGCTAGGGGGAGGCATTGCCGGTGCCCCCCCGCTGGGGGGAGGCATTGCCGGTGCCCCACCCGCTGGGGGGAGGCATTGCCGGTGCCCCCCACCCGCTGGGGGGGAGGCATTGCCGGTGCCCCACCCCCACTGGGCTATGCATTACCCACATGTCACGCTGCGTTAGGCCGGGCTGCACGCGCTCCCCGTGGCGCAGGCTTCCCGTGGTGCAGGCTTCCAGCCTGCGTGCAAGCATCCTCGCCACCGCCGTCAGGTGCTGGCCGTGACCGCTGGTGCGCAGGCACGAACCTGGTATAACCAAACGTCTACACGCAGGTAGCGCATGCATGCCTGACCGACTCGATGATCGGCACGAGCATAGTCAGCACTCCCTTGACCAGGATGGGGAACGGTATGCCACGCGCCGGATCGTGAGCACGGCTGGTGCGGCAGCATGGCTGCCGCACGCCAAACCCTGCGCCACGCACATGATAAGCGCGTAAGGTAACCCATTCAGCACGTGCTGGCACAGCTGGCGCTGTGCGCTGCCACCGGGCCAGTCGCCCACACCAGCACCAATGGCGATCATACCCGCTGATACAGCTGTGGTTGACAGCAGTTGTGGGTAATGCATAGCACCCAGGGAGCGGAGCGGGGGCTGGAAGATGTGGTGAGGGACCGGGATCACTGTGACCGAACGCCATACGGAACACGCCACTCCCCTCTCCCCCCTTCACCGTACCTCAACCCAATCCACTACAACCCCTAGCTCACGGCCATCCGGCGCAGACCATGATTCCACTCGCAACTCAACATCGCGCAGGGCAGTCGACTCCGCCGGCACCGCTAAGCGCACCGTCAACCAGCGCCAGTTGGTGTCAAGCCGGAACGGGTGACAGCGATTGTCGCTACAGAACTGTACGGTAACCGGTGCGTCGGGCCGCAACGCCGCCACCCGCAACCGTACCACCTGACCGGTGGCCGGAATACGAATCCTCGCCACCGGCCCCGTCCAGCGACCACGGGCATCGGCCAGAGTCTCGGCGGGATAGACGCCGACAAGATAACCAAAGTCAAGTCCGTCACCCACATCAATCACCGGTGTCGGCAATGGTTGCGTGTCGCGCCAGGCCAGATCGATCATCGTCTGCTCACTCACGTACTGCGGGCGATACGCCTGACGGGCTTCGTCGAGATTGCCGGTTGCCCGTAACAGATCACCAAGCCGGATGTACGTCGGTGGGTAGAGGATATTGAGGCGTTGGGCGGCACGGTAGGCATTCAACGCACCTTCATGGTCGCCCTGCCCACGCAGCACATCCCCCAGCACGAGATACCCATCAGGCGTGGGTTGTGCGGCCAGCGCCTGCCGGTACGCAGCAATGGCTTGCGGCAGGTTGCCGGTAGTGCGGGCAAGGTCGCCGCTGAGCCGCCAGAAGCTGCGGACACCGCCCTGGATAGCGTATTCCCAATGGTAGGCGATCAGGATCGAAAGACCGACACCCCCGCTGATCAGCAACGCTGTACGTAGTGCTGGCCGGGTGAGCCGATACCAGTGCGGGAGTGCCAGCCACGCCCGTGCTGCATAGGGGATGAGGGCGAAGAAGATGAAGTGACGATAACGCCCTTCGCCATGGGTCGCCAGTGATACGGCGATGAAGTAGATCAACCATAAGCCGACCAGCACTGCCGGCGCTCGCCGGTGCAGTGCCCCGTACACCAGGCCGGCTATCCCGCCCACGGCAATCAGGCTGTACAACAGATCGTCGAAGATCAGGGCAGCCAGAAAGAGCAGCGGCGGCGGATCGGCCCGGTAATCCTCTAGCAGAAAGCGATCCTGAATCGCCTTCACTCGCCAGATTGCCAGCCAGTTTGGCCAGAGTTTGCGCAGCATAATCGTCGGGTCTTCGCGCAGCCGCTCCAGCCCACGCGCCGTCGCGTAAGCCGCTCGCTCAGCCGGATCGGGGATGTTTTCCAGCACGCGAAAGATGGTTGCCATATCTTCGCGTGGTTCGTTGAATGCCCAGAGGTTGTACGACAGGCCGGTTTCGATCAGAATGCAACTGCGATAACTCAAACAATTGCGGATTGTCCACGGTGCCACAACGATCACGGCACTGGTGGCGAAGATCAGACCGGCAAGCACCGGCGTTGGTCGCCGTAGCAATTGTGACCAGTTGCCGGCAGTAACAACCGCGATCCAACCGCTCACCAGCAGGGTGAAGTACAGTGGCATCGAGCGGGTCAAGAGCGCCAGTCCCCATAGGCCACCGGCAAGAAACAGACGCCAGTCGCGCCATTGGGCACCGCGTCGCCGCCATCCCAGCAGTAGCCACCACGCTGCACAGAACAGCGTGGTAAAGAGGGTTTCGCTCATGTAGAGCGAGGCAAAGGTGGCGTTGGTGAGCAGAACTGCTGCTCCAATGGCGGCCAGGCGATGCACCCACGGCCCGGCGCCATCGGCTATCGCCTGCGAAAGCAGGTAGATCAGGTAGACGTTGAGCACGCTGAGGGCAATGTTGGGCAGCGCCGCCAGCCAGACATCACCACCACTGAGCCAGAGTGATCCGGCCAGCCAGAGCGGATAGAGTGGTGCCCTCAGCCAGTGGTAGCGCTCGTAGAAGCTCCACCCCCGCCCGGCCAACAGATCACGCGCTACCGTGAGATACTCGACCTCGTCGTTCGCCGGCAGATGCAGCGGTTGCAGCCAGAGTGCCAATCGGATCAGGGCCGCTATGGTCAGGATTGCGATCAGCCACCACGACTCGCGCTTCATCGTACCTCCACCAGGGCTACTTGCACCCCTAACCGGCGACCATCGGCGCTGGCCGGATCGTATTGCCGTGGCCAAAAGGTGGGAGTTGTGATCGAAATAACCAGCTCTTCTGAGGGGAGCGTTGCCGGTAATGGGATGGTGATGGTTTGCCGGTCGGCACCAATCGTGAAAGGCTGCGGTTGGCCGTCGGCAATCGTCACCCAGATGGTGACGGTGCTTCGATCAGGCCGGCCACTACGTACTGTCAGCCTGATCTGTTGGGCATTGGCCGGTGTACTCAGCCGTAGTTGTGCCCATCCGGTCGTCCAGCGCCATTCCTGTTCGCCGGGATCGGTCTGGTGCATGCCGCGAATGAAACCGAGCGCCAGACTATCACCGACGACGAGTGTCGTTGGCGGTGGCGTAACCGAGCGCTCCCAAAGCCACGAGGCGAGATCTTCACGCGACCCGGTAGCAAAATCGCTCAATTCACGCCGCGCAGCCTCCAGCTCCCCCCGCCGGCGCAACACGTCGCCGCGCAGCAGATGCGGGTAAGGGTGGGCAGGCAGGATCGTGATTGCTTCCTCCAGCCAGCGCAATGCCGCTTCCTCATCATCACTCAACAGGGCGGCTCTGGCCAGCGCGACCCGTGCCAGCACCGATTGCTCGTCACCCACTAGCGCCTGGTACGCAGCCGTCGTTGCCGTTGTCGGATCGCCGGCGGCCAATGCCCGTTCGGCACGCCACAGCGCCAGGTGTTTGCCGGCCAACTGCCAGGCCAGCAGCGGGTACGGGGCGTGCCAGAGCGTGATCAGCAGGGCCAGGAGCGGGATCAGCAGGGTTTGTGGCTGGCGGGGAATAGTTGTGTACAGCCCCGTCAACCATGCCGAACCAGCCATGCCGGTGTAGGCGAGCAAGACCGGGTATAGGGGGAGACGATACCGCAGTTCGACGTGAAAGATCAGCGTGGTGAAGAGGACATACGCGGCCCATGCACCCAACAACCAGGCCGGACTCGTCAGGGTGCGCAGGAAGGTCGCTGGACGCTGTAGTGTTGTTGCTGCGTGCCAGCGCTGGAACAGACCGAAGCTGCCGCCGATGAGTATGATCAGCCATATCCCATCTCCCAGGAGCAGCCGGGCTGCGACTTCAGCCGGCGAGACCCAGATCGCCGGTCTGGCCCGCATATCATCGGCGTGTTCGAGGGCGAAGAAGAGGCGCAGCTCGCGAGCCATCTTTGCCAGAAAACGGGCCGGATCATCCAGGATCACCGCAATACCGCGTTCGGTAGCCAATCGCTGCCGTAATAACCGGTCTTCACCCAAAGCGTAAAGCTGAGCTTTCACCACTTCGCGACCGGCGGGGTCGTTGTCGAGCCATAGATTCTCGGCGCCGGTAGTATCGATCAGAATCACCCCGCCGTAGGTCAGGGTGTTGCGGATCGTCCATGGCCCTACTACAAGAGCACATCCCAACCCAAAGATCACGGCCTGCTGCAACTGTTGCCGATGGTGCCCGCGTACCCACCCGTCTATCAGCCACCAGCCTATCGTCAGCGGGAGCAGTGGCAACGCCACCGAGCGAATCAGACACAGCGCTCCGCAGATCATCCCTGCAATCAGAGCGAGCCGCCGCGGTAGCTGCGATACCAGGATCAACCAGAACAACAGGCTAAGCCCGGCCAGAAAGAGGGTCTCGGTCAGTAATTCGGTCGCGTTAGTGGCCAGCGTGTAGTTACACGCCGTCAGCAGCCCGGCCAGTAATCCGGCACGGCTGGCGAAGGCAGGTGTGGCCTGCGGCGCACTGCGACTGGCCAGTGTTCGGGTGAGCAGGGCTATCAATGGTACCGTCAATGTACTGATAATCGCCTGTACCAGGCGCAGATTCTGTACCAGCGAGTCGACCAGGATAATCGCCGTTGCCAGAAAGATCGGGTAGAGCGGTGGCCGCATCAGCCGCAGCTCAACGTAACGTCGCTCCTGCAAGAGGGTAATTGCCTGGGCCAGATATTCGGTTTCGTCGCCTCCCAGCGGATAGAACTCACGCCAGCGCCAGACCTGAAGCCGCAAGATCAGCGCCAGTATCGTCAGCGCGGCGACGGCGATCCACCAGTTACGTTGCGCGGTTCGTTGATCGGTATTCATAGTCCTGGTACCGGCTGTTCACAACCGGGTTTCTGCACAGTCTCATCTCACCTCTGCCCAATCGAGCTGAAACGCCAAAATCCGCACCTGACCGACTTGTGGCCCTTGCCGGCGCACCAGGTCGAGCGCATCAGGAATGAAGCCGGGGCCGTGTAGAGTGATGATGTAATCGCTTCCCGGTGGACGGGCCGGCAATGAAAGACAGAACTCCTCTAATTGACGTTCAGGTTGAAACTTCCCCACCTCAGTACCATCGAGCCAGACCGTGATCGCTGGTGGTGTCAGATCGGCTGGCCAGTTAGCTGCTGCGCGGAGACAGAGCTGCCGATTGTCGCCCGTCGCGGCTGCCGGAAAGCGCAAAGCGGCTCTCTCCCCCGCCCAGCGCACAGTCGCGCCGAGAACCGGATCAAACTCGCCGAGGTAAAATCCATCGATATAACCGAGATCGTTATCGTCGGCCAGCTCGATCCGGTCACCGGGGAGGCGGGGCGGTTTGAGCCACTGCCATGCCCAGCTCGTCGGGTTCCAATCGTCAACCAGGGTTTGCCCAAGTGATTGGCGCGCTCCGCTCAGATCACCCATCTGCCGCAGCAATTCACCTCGTATCACAGCGGCCTGCCATGGGTAGAGTGGTTGCTGACGGGCCAGCAGTTCCAGTCCGGCAGCCGGCTGCCCTTGCCGGGCAGCCAGTAACGGTTCGCCGACAGCGCGTGCGTAAGCCGGCAAATCCGGGTCGGCGAGTGCCTGCGACCACGCTGTCAGATCATCGGCGGCCACGGCGGTGGCTAACCGTTCCACCGCAGCGTACTGCGCCCGACTCTGCCAGGCTATCCGCGCTGCGGCTATCGCCGACGGGTAGGGGCCAAGGTAGGATGCCCATTGTGACGGCGCACCGGCAGGTCGTGGTTCGAGATAAGCGTAGGGGGTGGCGGCAATCAGCCACGCCAGCCCGGCTAGCGTTGCGTAGCCTGCCTCCCGCCGGTTCAGCAGCCACGTGCGCCGGTGGGGGATGGCTGCCAGCGTAAACATCGCCAGAATAAACAGAAACGGTAGTAGCGGGATGCGGAAGCGGTTAATCGCGAAGAGTAACGGCGCCGCCGCCAGATTGTACAACAGCCACCAGCCAATCAGCCCGGCGAGAAATGATTGCGGTCGACGCAAGACTGCCCACCCCAACACGGCCAGCGGCAACACGATCACGTAAAGCGTATCGTCCAGCACAAGCAGGGCCAGCGTGTACCATGCCGGCAACCGCCCCAGGGCAAAGCCTTCCGCCAGTCGCTCATCACCGCTGTAGTTGATTTGAAAGAGATCAATCAACTCTGCGAATGTCTTCTCACCAAACGCCCACGGTTTCGCCTGGATCAGACACCAGCCTTCGGCACTGAGCACTTGTTGTCGTTCAGCCTGCGTTATCGCGGAAACTGGCTTAGCCAGCGCGGCGACTAGCCGTGCATCGTTCCGCTCCGCCAGACACGAACCGGCAGTGAGCTGCGCACGGGCATCGTTATCAAGGGTTGGATCGAGCAGTGCCAGCACCAGATTGCGCGTCGGTGCGTCGCTCCGCCCACCGTCGTAGGCGGTACGGGCACCCAGGGCCAGGTTGTAAGCGCTGGTTGTGTCAATGATCATCAGGCCACCATATGTTCGCGACGCATAGAATGCCCACGGCCCGATCAGACAACTGGCAGCCAGTAACGGCAGCAAGGCACTTATCAATCGTTCACGCCAGTGACCCGGTGTACGCCAACCGATCCAGCCGGCGATCAACGGTAGAAAGCCGAGCAGTAAGCCGCGGGTGAGCGTCGCCAGACCGAGCAGCACACCACCGATCAGCAGATTGCGGCGCTGTTGAGGATTGGCCAGCAGGCAGAACGCCGCCAGCAACAGGCTGATAAACAGCGTTTCGCTCAGCAGCAGTTGCGGATACATCGCCAGCGGTAGCGACAGTGCGCTCAGCAGAGCAGCACCGCCAGCCATGTGTGGTGTCGCCCCCAACTGTCGGCTGAGCACATACACCAGACCGACATTGATCAGACTGAGCAGGTTCTGCGTCACGAAGATAAACGCTTCGTTCCGCCCAAAGAGCGCAATATGGGTGGCCAGAAACAGCGGGTAGAGTGGCGCTCGCGTCCACAGATACGTGGTATGCCAGGCAAAACCTCGCCCGTTAGCCAGCCAATCGGCAGATGCCAGATATTCGGCTTCATCAGATATGAGCCCGAGGCGCGGCAGGTTGCCCCAAAGTGCCAGGCGCAGGCCGATACCGGCGCCCAATGCCAGCAACAGCGGCCAGTGTTGTCGCAACCAATTATTCCTCACCGGCAATGACCTCAATCGTTGTTAACCAGAGCCGCCCTGCACTCAGTGCTCCCTCGCCACGCACCGGCAGACGGCCATCGGGTGTCGGATCGGTCGGTCGGTACCAGCCGATCAAGAGCTGATAGTGACCGGGTTCCAGGTCGGGTGGTAGATGCACCGCCCGATCATCGCGCGCCGGCTTCCCCGGCAGCCATGTCCTGGTTGGCAGATAACCGGCCAGCGGTTGCCCATCATCGCCGGCAACCGGTGGCTGGTCGCAATCGCGGCAGAGGTGAATAAAGAGGCTGTAGTCCTCACCGAGTGGCTGTGTCACATCCCAGAACAGGCTGAGCGGGATGTTGCCTCCAGCGCGATAGATGCGCGGCCCCGCTGGCGTGGTGGCCTTCAGCGTATAACCGAGAAACGTCAACTGCTCGCCAAACACAGCGTTACCCGGCGTGGCCGGCTGCACAATCTCGCCGGTAATGTACGCCTCCGGTGCCTCCTGACAGAAGAGATGAACCCCCTGGAAGCGCCAGATACCGCACGGCCACGTCCGCTGCTCGCGGCTGAAAGCCCAAAAATTACCGACCAGACCGTACTCATCACCCGGTCGCGGCGGATCGACAGTACGCGCATGATCGGGAGCGATCAGGAGCCAGCTTCGCGTATAACCGGTTAATGCCGCCCGCCGCTCGACATCCCACTCGCGCTGAGTATAACTGGTCTCGCCCGTCCAGAAATTGGCAAAGCTGATCGGCTGCGGTGCCGGATCGCTGCTCAACCGGCTCGCATAGTAGTCGTAGAGCGGGCGCAGGTATCCTGGATGCACCACAACCGCATCATCGGGGTGTACCCGACGCATCAATTCGCCGATTGCTTCACGGTATTGCTCCTTGACCGGGTCGCCAGAAAACAGCCCGAAGCGCGGTTGGGTCAGGGCCAAAGCCGACGTGGTCAAGACACCGGTTAACATCAGCCATGCCAGCGCTTGTCGCCAATTCGTGTGCCCAACGCCAATTGCGAGAGTGATCAACCAGATTGGAAAGACGATCATCAGATAACGCGCTTCGTAGAGCCGGGTGAAGAGAAGCTGGACTCCGAACAGCACCAGCGGCACACTTCCCATCACCCCGATAACCAGCCGACTGGAGTGCGGCAGACGTGCGAATCCGATCAGGCCCAGACCAAACAGCAGGAGCCACGGCACAAGCCAGAACCATTCGAGATCACCCGGCCAGCGATCCAGGCTAAAGCGGGTGATGGTCAACCAGAGAGCGGTCAGCGGATCGGCGGCAATTGACGCCCCACTCGCTGCCCGATCACTACCGATGCCGGTAGCCATAGCGCCGATCATGCCCAGACCGGTCAGCATCAGACCACCGGCGATAGGAATGGTGTACCGGCGCGGACGGCTGAACAGCCACACCAGAGCGGCACTTAATGCCAGCAGTGCCGTCAGCCGATGGATGAACAAAGCCAGCACCGTTACTCCGATCAGCCAGTACCACACCTGCGCACGCTGCTCGTGTACGGCGCGCAATGTCAGCCAGAGGATTGCAGTACTGACCAGCAGCACCAGCGCGTAGACCTTCGCTTCCTGCGCATACCAGATGGCAAAAGGCGAGCATACGCCGATCAGCGCAGCCGCGATGGTCACCGCGTCGCGTTGCGGCGAGTCACCAACCGCACGTCTCGCCGCCAGCGCCAGCAGCGGCACGCTTAACGCACCCGCTATCGCTGAAGGGAAACGTAGTGCCCACTCACTCGCTCCGGCCAGACTCATCCATCCCTTCAAAATCACATGGTAGAGCGGGTAAGCTGCGTTAGGTCGGATCAAATCGATCAGCAGCACCGTCCACGGCTGCCTCGCCATTGCCCAACTGTTGCCTTCATCTAGCCAGAGACTTTGCGCGTCGAGCCGGTAGAGGCGCAGGGCCAGCGCAGCGATGCCGATCACAAGCCAGCCTATCAGCCATCGCCACGTCATGGCCTGACCTCACCGCGTAGTGCAGCCGCAAAGGCGGCTTCATAACGTGCCGCCGTATTCTCCCACGTCAGCTCATTCAGAATGCGTTCGCGTGCTGCCGCTCCCAGGCGGGCTGCCAGTGTCCGATCATCAATCAGGCGGGCAATAGCGGCTGCCAGTGCGGCTGCATCGCGTTCGGGAACAATCAGGCCGTGCACGCCATCTTCGATCACATCGGGCACCCCGGCTACCCGTGCCGCCACAATCGGGCGCGCCGCTCCCATCGCTTCCAGCAAAACGTTGGGCAAGCCGTCAACACCCTCTCGCACAATCGGCAGCGCAAAAACATCGGCGGCGGCCATCGCTATTGCAGTACGCGCCCGGTCAAGCTGACCGGTAAACAGCACGGTGGTGGCAATACCCAATCGGGCGGCCTGCGCTTCCAGGGCTGGACGCAGATCGCCGTAGCCGACGATAACCAGACGCGCTGTAGGGTGCATGCGCAACACCGCCGGCCACGCATCGAGCAGAACACTGAACCCCTTTTTACTCACCAGTCGCCCTAACCCTAACACCAGCGGGGCGTGGGCAGGAATATTCCATTCGGTACGAAACTGCTGCGCCGCTACCGGATCAGGCCGAAATTGATCGGGATGCACACCGTAGGGAATGACGAAGGTACGGGCCGGGTTAGCGCCCAACCGTACTCCGCGCATGCTCAGATCGGCACTACAGGCAGTGACGGCGGCAGCGCGTTGGAAGACCAGCCCGGCTAAGGTGCCCATAATGCGCTGTGTCTCGGCCAGATAGATGTCGCTGCCGTGCAGACTGACCACCAGCGGCAGGCGAGCCACAAGCGCTGCGAGTGCGGCGGGCGGCCCGTTGGGTAAGACCCAGTGCGCCTGTACCAGATCGAACGGCTTTCCCCTGGCCCGCGCCTGGTGTAATTCGCGCCGCAAAGCACTGAACGAAGCAGTGAGCGCAAACGGCGCCGCCAGCCATGCCCGTTCACGCACCTGAGTATCGCTTTGCAGTGATTGGGCATAGCCCCAGATATTGAGTGCCGGATGCGGTGCGTAACGGAAGAAACGCAGATGAATCCCACGTTCGTAGGTACCGCGCCGCAGGTCGGGATGCCACGGTGCCACCAGTGTCACCTCGTGGCCACGAGCCGCGATTCCGGCGGCAATCTCTTCGATGAACGGTGCCGTTGTTTCCCGCGGATATTTTGGTAGTGATGAAGCCAGCATTAAGATGCGCATACGGTACGATGTTCCATTAAGAGTCGGGGATACGGTAGATAAATGCTCGAAAATCAGCTGTTGGGCTGGCATACAGCAATTCAAAACCGTCGATGATCATCCCCGGCTGGTTATTATGATCCATCAGCGGAGCCAGCAAACGCCCGGCATCACCCTTCACCCGCATCTGATTTTCCAGCACCAGATATTGCGCACCATAGTGACGGGCAATCTGCAATAACAGCTCACGGTCATCCGTGTTAGGGATCATCACTGCCGGTCGTTCGGTATGCCAGTTGACCTGCCACGGTAAGCGGGTCATGATCACGGCATCGGGTGGCGTGTTCGCCTGTAACCACTCGTAAGCAGCCAGGTCTTGCCGCCAGATTTTTGGTTCGTTACGTACCTTGTCGTCTATATCGGCCCGCGAGCCGGCGACAATAGTAATGATCGCTGCCAGCGCCAGGATCAATCCCAACGGTGCCCAGCGCCGATCCCCAACCGCTGCCAGCCGGTCATAACCGGCCCAGATCACCCACGCCGCCAGCAAAGCCAGCCAGGGAATGAGTGCAACCCAGTAGCGTTCCTCATTGGTACGCCAGTACGTCAGCATAAAGATGATATATGGCGTATACGTAAATGCCAGCAAACCAAGCCATTTTCGCCGGTAAGCAATAGCTGCCAGCAAACCGGTGAGTGCCAGCCACGCGCCGAGCGGGGTCAGAATGTTCTTTTGCGCATCGTGGCTGAAGAGTGCCGCGAGCACAGGTGGCGCACCCGGCCAGGCTGGCATCAGGTACGCTCGCAGCTCGCGCACCTGCGTCTCAAACTTGGTGAAGGTCGCATCAAAACCCCAGCGTAAAATCCAGCTCCGATCAGGCAATCCCGGCCCACCCCATTCCGGCGCAAAAACGCGATAGATTTCTGCCCAGGCATCACCACTCACCCCGCGATAGTCGAGTACCCAGGCATCGTAGCTTTCGGTGCTGTAAACCGGTTTCCCGAACAGCATGATATTGCGCGCCAGGTAGGGCGAAAGGATCAGGAGGGCAATGACCGACCAGACGACAATCGGCGTTAAACCGACGCGCAGCCGTTGCCAGCGCTGTTGCCAGTCGCCCGCCATACGCAGGTGGTTCGCCAGGATCGTCAGTTGCCAGAGACCCATGCCCAGCGCGAACATGGTCCCACTCGGCTTCTGCAACATCATCAGACCGGTGCTGACAGCCGAGATGAACAGCCAGCGCCATTGTCTCGCCGGATCAGTATGGCTCTGGAGCAACGCTGCCATCGCTGCCATACTAAAGACCACAAACGCCAGGTCGTTCGTCACATAGATCGATAATCGGAAGAAAAGATAATTGGTCAGCACAAGCACAGCCGCCGTTACACCGACCCGCCGATCCCACCAACGTCTGCCAACTGCATAGATAAGAACGATCAGGATAACATCGAAGATGAAATTGGGTATCTTTGCAGCCCACGATGTTGGCCCAAACAGGGCAAAAAAGGGCGCAATCCAGACCGGCTGCAACAGCGGCCAGGTTTCCTGGGGGCGCGTTAGACTGTCGTATGGATAATAAAACTGGCTGATATAGTCAACGACCCAACCCCGTCCACGCACCAGATTACGGGCGACAATAGCGTTGTCGCTGTAATCAGCGTGGCCCGCATAGGGCAGAGCAGCGATAACCGTTGCTTCAAAACCCAACCAGATGATGGCAAATCCTCCCAAGACAAGCCACGCACCGCGTCGGCTTGCCAGCACATCAACCAATCTATCACTCAAACGCGGCAAACCGGCCCGCCCATAGGTCAGGAGTAACGCCAGCAAGGTTGTTCCCAACAGCGTTAGCAGCAGCGAGTCGGGAAAAACCTGCCAGAAGAGGCGTATCCCGGCTGCCGTCGTCCAATTGATCACGTGCAGCAATACATACCCAAAACAGACCAGAGCCACTGCCACCAGACCATAACTCAGTGCCTGCCCCTGCCCGTAGCGCTGCACCAGGAAGCGCAGGTAGAACAGAAGCGGCTGCCGATAGGCAATCACCAGCAGCACCAGCAAACCAACCATCGCGACGTTCAGGATCGCCGCCATCCAGATGCGAGCGACAGCCAGCCCAATCGCAGCCGCCCCAATGCCGATTGCCGTGATGACGTACACCTGGCTCTGATTCAGACGCAATCGCGTCAGCAAGAGCGCCAGCAGCAGCGCATTCCATCCCATCAGCGCCACTGCCGGCCATGCCGGCGGTAACCACAGCGCCGTTTCGCCGGCAGGTGAGATACGAACTTCGGCCAGGCGCACTCCTTTTGGTCGTGGATCGCGTTCATCGAACAAAGTCGCTGAAGATTGCAGCACGAGGGTAAGATCACCGTGCTGATGGGCAATTCCTGGCACCGCAAATGAGTAGGCTTCCCAGGTTGGTTTTGGCACAAAACTGCCAATAACCGTCCCATCAATCAACACCGTCACCGTTGGTTGTGCCCCAACCGTGGCCGGCCACCCTTGCGCCACCAGCGTCAACTGCAACGACGACCCGGCACCGACGTTGGGCAACTCGATCACAGTGCGCTCACGTGTCCAGCGCGAACGCCCGGTTGGCGAATCGGGAGTCAATTCATCCGCAAACAAATCCCCGCGCTCAACCGGTATCCGTCCCAAACCCGGACTCACCCCCACAAAGAGGCGATCTCCCGGCCAGCCAATTGCTACCCGACCCTGCGGTGGGGCCTGGTACGCCATCGCGCCGGCCAGCAATGCCAGGGCCAGTATGAACAACAGCACTCGTACCGTTGCCCGCAGCGATGGCACGGTTTCGGCTGCAAACAATTCACTACTGATCGAACGATCACTGACGGTCATCGTGCTCCTTCGCCACTCGCTCCAATGCCGACGGCCATTATACCGCTATTTATTGCCAACGTTAGTCTGCCGCATACTGCCCGGCACGTGATAAGCCTCTGAGGAATGCATGATACTCTCATCGCAAGCCGTATCAGGCAGTGATGAGAGCTACTATCCCATCAGGCAACAGCACCCTGCACCACTGCCTGCCCACACTGTACTCCCCCTGGGTGCGCAAGCCTCCAGCTCACCCTGGCAGGAGGAACCGAGAGTATGCTCCCGCCCCCAGCGGGGGCGGGTTGGGGTGGGGGCATGTCACAGTCAAATCTGGTGGAACAACGTTCATCACCCATCATCCAACGATCACCCTGCCACCACACCAGAGTGTGGATGCCCAGAACCAGCGTTTCCTCTCCGCACGCGGTAGCAACACATGTTCGAGGGCATACCGCTGCCAAACAGCGTACCCGTGGTGCGTCGTATGGAGTGCGGCAGCCATGCTGCTGCGCCAGCCGTGCTCACAAACCGGTGCGGGCTGTAGCGGTTTCCCTGCAAGGTACGGGGACTGGCTTGCCCTTCTGCTATCCCACCTTTCCCGCAGCACGGGAAAGGTGCCGGGAGTAGGGGTACCCCCCCGCCCCCAGCGGGGGCGGGTTGGGGTGGGGGGCATGCTCCCGCCCCCAGCAGGGGCGGGCCGGGGTGGGGCGAGGCGCACATCCACGCACCGCAATGCGCGGATCGCATGGTAGTATCAGTTGCATTGCAACGGGATGCCTGTTATCATCAAGCGCTATGATCTGGACAATTTCTGATCTCCATCTTTCATTTGCTCGTCCCAAGCCGATGGACATCTTTGGCCCCGGCTGGAAAGATCATCCTGAACGGATTGCTCAGGCGTGGCGAGAGCGGGTCGCCGCAACCGATTGGGTGTTGATCGCTGGTGATATTTCCTGGGCAATGAAATTGCCCGACGCCCTCCTTGATCTTCAGTGGATCGATGCCCTACCCGGCACGAAAGTGTTAATCCGGGGCAACCACGATTACTGGTGTCCACGCCGGGTGAATTCGATCCGACGCCATCTGCCACCCAGCCTGCGCCTGATCGGGGCCGATGCTCTTGACATTGGTGAGGCAGTGGTATGTGGAACGCGCGGCTGGATTACTCCGGAGACTCCTGGGTTTACTGAAACCGATCTCCCGATCTATCAACGTGAACTCGGCTTATTGGAACGGGCACTGGCTGCCGGCCAGGCATTGGCGGTGAACAAACCATTGATCGTGATGATCCACTTCCCCCCATTCGTCAATCGTCAATCAACCGAATTTTCCCGTCGCATCGCTGCCTCCGGTGCGGCTGCCTGCATCTACGGCCATCTGCATCGGCGCTACGATTGGGACAACGCTGTGCAAGGGCGCGTCGATGGAGTCTACTATCAGCTCACCGCCTGTGACTACCTCGGGTTTGGGCCGGTGGCTGTGCGGGGATTGAATGGGTGGAGCGGAGGCTAGCCCCTTCGCTACTCCAGTGCCTCTCTGTTAAGTTCTTCACCCCTCCCCTCCTCCGCGTAAGCGGGAGAGGGGCCGGGGGTGAGGGCGTGTCTCCAACTACACCTGATAGCAACGAGAGCGAGTAACGCATCGCGCTACTCGCTCCTCGATCAACCCCACACCTTCGTCTTACCGTCGGAAGACATCGCGAACTTCGCTGAGGAACCGTTCCACAATGACGCGCATCTCGCCGATGGCCGTGTGCAGATTGTTCGTCGTCGGGTCAGCGTCTTCATTCGGCATCAGCAGCCACAACAGGATATAGAACAGCACACCCATGCCGTTCACCAGGCCCAAGACCACAAAAACTAGCCTCACGATCACCGGATCAACCCCGATATATTGGGCCAGCCCGCTGGCAACACCGGCAAGCATGCGATCATTGCGCAACCGTTGCAACCGTTGTGTTTGTGGCGTATTCATTGTACCCTCCTCCCACTATTCGTACTGTCTGTTTGACGCTGTCGCCGTATCATTGGTTGCACTCAGGAATGGCAATGCGGCAACCTGTTTCGGTTGCCGCACGTGTGTGAGGTTCTTGGTTGCTCTCATCAGGATAACGAGGCGGGTAAGCCTGCTACCCTTCCAGTCCTAATTCCCACACGGGTCTACATTCCGCCAGTTGAGCACAGTGTCATTGATCGTCTGCACACCACTCGTACCGTAGCTCAGCGTCAATTGCCGGTTGGCCAGCTCTTCACAAGCGGTACCCTTCTCAACGTAATCCCACGATCCGAGGGTATACTTGTATTCGAGTTGCGTACCCTCGCGTCCGGTGAAGGTGATTGTCCACTGCGTTGCCGAGACCTGCGTCATCACCACACCACCCGGATTCCACTGCGGTAAACCACCGTCGAGTCGGTCGAGGAAGCCGGCAATGTAGACGCTGCGTCCAAGCGCGTCTTCAACCGGTGTCGGTACCGTCACATTCATGACCAGTGTAACCGTGCGGAGTTCGGCGGTAGCCGTTACCGGTGCGCTGAAGGCTGAACGGTTGAAGGAGATGTCTAGCGCACGCACCTCGTAGGTGTACGTTGCCCCCTGCATGACAGTGGTGTCGGTGAAGGTGGTTGCAGTTGTACGGGCAAAGATGAGTTCGTTACCGTTGCCATCAATGCGTCGTACTTCGTAGGCATAGGCATCACCGACGGCATTCCAGCTCAAGACGATCCCTGCAGGGGATGCGCTGAGCACTTGCAGGCCAGTTGGGATTGCCGGCGGTGTTGTGTCACCACTGGAAAGAACGGTGAGTACACCTGGTTGTGGCGGCAAGCTACTGAACGGCCCACTGCGGTCAGCATAGAGCCAGTCACGCCCGTTGGTGGTGCTGTAGCGGAAGACGTAATCGAAGGTGCCAACCGTTTCAGGCTGGAGTTGTGCCTTGAATTCGTCGTTGTTGCCTGCATCAACATTGAAGGTAGCCTCAACCCACACCCAGTTGCTCCCACGGGGATCACTGCCCTGGGGGCCGTATCCCACCTGGGCCCGCAGGCCAGGTGTTGCGCCGGACTGACTGGTTACACTGTCGATCCAGACCTGCCCGTAAATCTCCGGTGTGGTGTTAATGGCCGACACGGTGTGCGAGATCGCTGGTGGCCATTGCAGATTGGCCCACCCGATCTGATAGTGCGGCATGGCGCTCACTTCCAGCGAAGCCGGCCCTTCGTTACCGACGGCGTCAAGCGCACGGACAATGTAGTAGTAGGTGCGTCCGTTCTCCACCGTGGTGTCGGTAAAGCTCAGCCCGCTTACCGGCGCAGTATTGACCTTGATCCAACCACCACCACTGACCGGGCTGCGGTAGATGTTATACGCCTGTGCTCCACCCCTGGGTCGCTGCCAGCTCAGGCTCACCGACCGATCACCCTCTTCGGTGATCTGGAGGTTGGTGGGTGCCGCCGGTGGTGTAAGATCGGCTCCCGGCTCGCTGATCAGCACCGTACCGCTCAGCGGGTTCAGCGTAATCTGAATGCTCCCGTTAACGACCTGTACTGTCTCGTCGAGCTGATTGCCAACGGTAAACATTGCGCAGAGTTCTACCCCATTGGGCAGAAAGCCCTGGACAGGTACCGTGATCGTCTGTGTTGTTGAGCTGCGATTGATCAAGACCAGTGCAGCTTCATTGCGGTATTTTCGACCATAGACCACAACACCTGTGGTATCGTCGGCCAGCAGCGGCGTGAAATTACCCTTCACCAGCGCCGGATAGCGGTTGCGCAGCTCGGTCAGGTTGCGGTAGTGGTTGAGAAGATTGGTGTCGGGAGTGCCACCCTGATCAGGCCAGGGATAGGTGCGGCGGTCATCTGGATCATCATCGCCGGTCACGCCTACTTCATCACCGTAATACACGGTCGGTGCACCGGGTACGGTGAACTGGATCAGAGAGGCCAGTTGGACACGACGCTTACCTTCTGCCAGGTTGGATGCATTAAACTCCTTATCGGCGCGTGTCTCCTGTCCAGGCGTAAGTGTCCACAGAATCCGCTCCGTATCGTGGCTACCGAGCAGATTCATGAGCGTGTAGTAGGCTGCATCCGGGTAGTCTTCCCGGATCGAGGCCAGTCGACTCAAGAATTCTGATGGACTGATAACCCGGCCGCTGTCACCAAATCCTTTGCTGTCGAACGTTCCACCGGGCAAGAGCAGGCCGATCACCGCATCACGCAGACGGTAGTTCATCGTTGTATCGGCAGTCTGCCCACGGAGGTGGCGCAGCAGTGTTGAGTCCTTCTGCCACAACTCACCAATAATCAGACCGTCTCGTTTGGTCTGGCGCACGACGGTGCGGAACGTCTCCCAATAGCCTGCCGGAAAGCTGGCATCTCCCATCACATCCAGGCGCCAACCGGCGGCACCGCGTCGTAGCCAGAAGCGCGTCACACTGTTGGCTCCGGTTAAAAAGTAGCTCTGTACGTCCGGGTTTGATTTGTTGATTTCGGGGATGGAGTCGAAGCCGAACCAGCCGACATAATCGTCGCTCGTACACGGGACATTATTCGTGCGGAAGTTGAACCAGGTGCGATACGGCGAAGCCAGCGACTCGCAGGCACCCAGTGTCGTGTAATGGCTATAGCGGTCGAAGAGGGGGCTGTCCGACGACATGTGATTGAAGACGCTATCGAGGATCACCCGCATTCCACGCCGCCGTGCCTGCTGAACCAGGTGCGCAAAGGTGCCGTTATTGCCAAGATAGGGATCGATTCGGTAGTAATCACGAGTGTCGTAGCGATGGTTCGATCCGGCGGCAAAGATGGGATTGAAGTAGATGGTCGTGATGCCTAATTGCTGGAGATAGTCAAGTTGCTCGATCACGCCGGCCAAATCACCGCCGTAGTAATCACGCCCCCGCGGCCCTTCGATAGTTGGGCTCCAGGCCGGTGGGGTGGTGTCAAATCGCCACGGACAATTGGTAGTAGCGTCGGCATAGTGACGGCAATAGCCTTCAGGTAATTCACCCCAACCCAACGTCATCACCGGATCATCGTACCGGGTGTCGCCGTCTTGTGGATCGTTATGCGGATTGCCATTGCGAAAACGATCAGGGAAAATCTGATAGATGACTGCCGTTCGTGCCCAGTTTGGCGAGGTAAATGCGGGATCGTAGAACATCAACGCATAACTGAAATCAACGACATCATCCGTCATGCGTCCGCTGCCGCCATCGAGTGCTGCGGTGTTATCGGCGTAATAGTCGGTATCGCTGCCATCGGTGACGATAAAGCGGTACCAGAGGTTATTCGGTTGCGCCTCGCTCAGCGTAGCCGCCCAGAAATCGCAACGGCGCGGCCCATAATCGGCGTAACAGTCGGTATTGGCAGCAACGATACTCATTGGAATAAACCGCTGCACCCCGGCATTGACATCGTAGACCCGCAGGGTTACCGACGTGACATCATTGTGGAAGGTGCGAAGCCGAATCGTCACCGGTGTACCGGCAGGTACGGCACCTCCTGGTGTTCGATAAAGGGGATCGCGCGAGTCGTGGTAGACGCCATCCCACTCCACATTGTTATCGGGCTGTGGAAGCGCACTACGTACTTCCACGTCAACATACGTAGTTGCCGTATCGAAGCTAAAAATGACGGTTGCCGGGCCGGTAACTGTAAAGGGAACATTGTTTCCAAATGCGCCATAGTTTGGATTCGCCCAGCTCTCATTTGTGGCAATCTTGAACTCGTAGTTACCCGGTGGAATGGCATCAGTGGCAAATGTAAAGACACCATCACCATCGACATCATTCATGAAGGTGCGCAGACAATCGGGTTGCCAGTCACCACTACACCCGATCTCGCTGTTGAAGTTACCCGGTACGGTGTAGATAGTGTTGCGCACGCTGTCGGCGATATAATGGGTTTTGTGATCGTAATAGAACCGTACACTCTGTGCACTGCCGAGTGTCACCGGGATGTTAGGGCCATTCTGCTGAAAATTAGCTCCATAGTTTTCAGCCCAACTTCCCAGTGCAATTTTGTATTCGTAGCTCCCTGCCGGAATCGTCTGCGAGACGAACAGATAGACATCGTTACCCTGGGCGCTGAAGGCCGATCCGGCACATCCCGGATCCCAATCGCCACAGGCGCCGCCGGTGGCTTCCGATTGTAAATTACCTGCCAGGTTAACTGATGCTGGTAATGGTGTGTGATCGGCGAACGCAACTGGGGAGAGTGGTGCAATCGTTGCACCAAAGAGCACCCCAACCGCAAGGACGAGGTGCATCAGGCGGAGAAACATGCGCGGTCTCACAAAAAGCTCCTTTGCACGAATAGTGCTCTCTCAACACAGCGGCATCCAGGCGGGGATGCTGTGAAGCGGCGTCTTTGACTGGCCGCACGTTGGGCGCTACGGAGCTGGGAAGGGCGCGGCGATTTTTGTTTTGCTCAAAATAGTTTTGTATGAAATAGATGCTTGTGCAATTTATTATAAGAGGCTGTTGGTATATTTGTCAAGAGGATGTTTCGGGTATGTAGATGCAACACGCGCTTGCTGGCGGGGTTCCAGGCCGATGAGATTGGGGACAGGGAGGCGGTACGTTACCAATGAATGTGCTCTGGCTCATTTAGACGATGGCCAATCAATCAGTACATAGATCTCGTCATTGATGATCTCAACCGGGTAGGTAGCAATACGCAGCCCCACCGGTGGCACGATACTCTTGCCGGTACGCACATCGTAGGTCCATCCGTGCCAGGGACATGTGACGGTGTGATCGATCAATACCCCTGCCGAGAGGGGGCCGCCTTCGTGTCGGCAACTATCACTAAAGGCGTAGATGTCACCGGCAACGTTTGCGATCCCGATTGGTAGCCCATCAATCTCAACGTACCGCATCTGACCGGGTAGTAATTCGTGACGATGACAAATTTTAAACCGTTCCACAGGCGCTACTCCATTGACAGGCGAGGTATTTATGATTACAGTACCATTACAACATACGTCCTCATACGTTATAATACGCATTATATACATTATTGGATCGGAAACTCTTGCCACAATTCGAGGTGCCTTATGCCGCCGCTTGCGATAAATCAGCGCCAACTGGAAACGCTCAGCCAACTGCTTATTGCCGGCGGTCACCACGAAGTGGCTGATCTCTTGCAGGCATCGCTTGATCGCCTGATCGCTTTCTGGCCGGCTCAGGCCGGTGCATTGCTCTACGTTTCGCCATACGGTGAAACGACGAAGGTGATGCACGGCAAACTCGATGCTGAAACATTGTTGTTGATCGAGCAGGCGCGCGATGGCTTCACCCGTCGTGACGATAATGGCGAACCGATTGTCGGCTCGTATTCGATTGACGAGGGACGTGACCTTATCGAGTTGCCATTACAGAGTGGCGGGCAGGGTGTAGGATTGCTGCATCTGGTAGTGAGCCGCACCAATCAACAGTCGGGTGGACATCCACCCCTGGATGAGGAGTTACTTGTGCTGCTGGTACGGGCGATTGGTGGCGAAGCCGATAAGCTGGCTATGTTGCGTCGGGCCGAACGGGATTTACGCGAGTTGCATCTACTCTACGAGATCGGTCAGTCGCTGGCGGTGAATCTCGATCTCGCCAGTCTGTTGAACGATATTAAGTTACGCGCTCCCAAAGTTGTTGGTACCGAGCGCTGCTCGATCTTTATTCTCGATGAAGAGACGAATGAGTTAGTGCTCGAAATTCCCGGCGAGCAGCGTCAGTATCGGATGCCGGCTGATCGCGGGATTGCCGGTTGGGTGGTGACGCACGGCGTTGCTCAGATTGTGAATGATGTCGAACACGATCCACGCTGGTACGATGCGATTAGCCGTGAAGCCGATTTTGTCACCCGCTCGATAGTGTGTGTGCCGATGCGGGTGAAGGATCGGGTGATCGGTGCTATGCAGTTGTTGAATAAGGCGAACGGCCAGCCGTTCACCGATCAGGACATGCAATTGCTGACAACGCTGGCGGCTCAGGCGGCCATCGCTATCGAGAATGCTCGCCTCTATCAACGGCTGAAGGAAGAGCGCGACAGACTATTGCAGAAAGAGGCCGAGGTACGCCATGCCATTGCGCGCGATTTGCACGATGGTCCCACGCAGAGTATCGCAGCAATCGCGATGAATATTGAGTTCATTAAACGTCTGTTCAAGGCCATGCCTGAACGGGTTCCGGCTGAACTCGACACCCTGGCTGAGCTGGTGCAAAAAACGACTCACGACATTCGCACGTTACTGTTCGAGTTGCGTCCTCTCGGTCTCGAAACGCAGGGTCTGTTGGCGACGTTGCAACAGTATGTCGAACGTTGGCACGATCCATCCGGTAGTGATACAAAGTTGCGCCTGGAAGCACCGGCCCAGGTGCCACGCCTGTCGCCCGAAATTGAAGCAGCCGTTTTCATTATTTTGCAAGAGGCGGTGAATAATGCCCGTAAGCACGCGCACAGTGATACGATCACCATCTATTTGTATGTAGAAGAGGATTATTTTGTCGCCAGTGTGCGTGATCGCGGGCGGGGCTTCAATGTCGCTGCGGTGGAGAGTGGCTATACGCAACGCGGGAGTCTCGGTCTCTTGAATATGAAAGAACGGGCACGTCTGATCGGTGCCGATCTGCGTATTCGTAGTGAGATTGGTCAGGGGACAACGGTTGAATTGCGTATTCCGCTGAGTCAAACGCGTTGATACAGGGTTAGGCCGGGATAGATGACGCTCGCCTTGCCTGCCTCCCGGCAATCCAGCCCCGACCTGCGCAGGTCGGGGTGTTTTCGTCTACCCGACGCGGATTAGCCACGCGCTGAATTGAACTTCCTTACCTCTCAAATCTGGTGTCATAGGCTGCATAACCCATGATCCGACGCTTACTCTACTGGTCATAATCACCTGACCGAATCTAAAGATGAAGAGGGTGGATTTCTAACCCACCCTCTCCCCGTGCGTCGTGCTACTATCACCCAGACTACCCGGCACGGGCGCTAAGCGCCTCTTTGATCAGGCCGGCAATATCGGTTGGCATGCGGGCAACGCGCACCCCGACACTCTCCAGGGCGGCGATCTTCTCCTGGGCGGTTCCTTCGCCACCGCTGATGATCGCACCGGCGTGCCCCATACGTTTACCAGGCGGCGCTGTCTGACCCGCAATGAAGCCTACCACCGGCTTCGTCACGTGAGCCTTAATGTAAGCGGCTGCCTCTTGTTCGGCGGTGCCACCAATTTCGCCAATCAGAACAATCGCCTCAGTTTGTGGATCAGCTTCAAACATGCTTAATACGTCAATGAAATTTGTCCCGATGATTGGATCACCGCCAATGCCGACAATGGTGCTCTGCCCAATGCCCAGCCGGGTGAGCGTATCAACCGCTTCATAGGTCAGGGTACCCGATTTACTCACGATGCCAACCGGGCCGGGCATCGCGATGTTACCGGGAATGATGCCCACTTTAGCGGCTCCTGGTGTGAGTAAGCCGGGACAGTTCGGCCCGATCAGGCGTACTCCGCACTCTTGCACAAAGGCGTAGGTGCTGACCATATCCAGCGCCGGGATGCCCTCGGTAATACACACGATGAGCGGAATACCGGCGGCGGCTGACTCGCGGATGGCATCAGGGGCAAAGGGTGCCGGTACATAGATAACCGCAGTGTTGGCGCCGGTCGCAGCGACTGCTTCCGCTACCGTATTGAAGACAGGCACTCGGCCATCAATCGCCTTTTGACCACCACGTCCGGGGACGACGCCGGCAACAACATTTGTCCCATACTCGATCATCTGGCGGGTGTGAAATTCACCCTCTTTACCGGTAATTCCCTGTACCAACAGCCGGGTGTTGGCATCGATCAAAATGCTCACTCGTTCCTCCTTAATAAAAGTACAGATATACGATGCAATATGCTTTATCTTAATACGTGTCGCTATGTCGCGGTTCAAGGTGTGTGCCTTCAGCCTCTTGCACAATCGCAACCCCTGCCGACGTGCCGATCCGGGTTGCTCCGGCTGCGATCAGTTCCTGGGCCATTGCCAGTGAACGCACGCCACCTGATGCTTTGACGCCAATAGCTGCTCCTACCGCTGCCCGCATGAGACGAATGTCGGCAACGGTCGCCCCACCTGGCCCGAAACCGGTGCTGGTTTTCACAAAGTCGGCACCCGCCCGTACCGCCAGCATACAGGCCATAACCTTCTCAAAATCGGTCAACAGGCCAGTTTCCAGAATAACCTTTACTAATACGCCACTGGCATGGGCAGCATCAGTAACAGCCCGAATATCATCAACTACAGCGTGATATTCACGTCCGCGAAGTGCCCCAATCGCCAGCACCATGTCTACTTCACGTGCCCCATGCCCGATAGCCTGTACCGTCTCAAAGACTTTCACTTTTGTCGTGGTGGCTCCGAGCGGGAAGCCTATCACCGTGCAGATTCGCACTGCCGAACCGCTGAGTGCACGCGCACAACGTTCAACATAACGTGGATTGACACAAACACTGGCGAACCGGTAACGCTCAGCTTCACTGCACAGTCGGTCAATCTGATCAACTGTTGCTTCAGGCTTGAGCAATGTATGATCGATGAAACTGGCAATAGGGGTATCTGAGGCAGGTGGTGTTGGTGGATTCGCCAGGGGTGTACCGACCGGTAATCCAACCAGAGCATCTATGTGTGACCGCACCTGTGCGATTAGATCTTCCACGACGAGGCTCATCTTGACGACTGGCGCCAGGTTCTGACATCATTCACGATGCTATTGTAGCATAGCCGCGCAAGCTGCTTGCTGAATAGCAATGATAGGCATAATGGTTAAAGAGGAGATTGTATGATGCGATTTGATGCTATTGGCGTGGGAATTGCCAGTTGGGATCTTGTCGGTGTGACTGCAACGTCACCCGTGTTAGGTCAGAAGCAACCGCTTGCCGGATATACGGAGATGGGAGGTGGGCCGGTCGCGACTGCGCTGGTGACCATGGCCCGTTTTGGTGCTCAGGTAGCGTTGGTCAGTGCTGTTGGCGATGATCACTACGGTATGGCGATCCAGGCCGAGTTGACCAGATTTGGGGTTGACACATCGTTTGTTGTGACCGGTCGTGGCTCTTCACATATTGCGTTCGTGTTGGCCGAACCGGGGAGTGATCGGCGAACGGTATGGTGGTACAACGAACCAACGGTGTTTGCCGATCTCGCATTTCCTGCGAAACTGGCAACCCAGACGCGTGCGTTGTTGATTGATTCTCACCTACCGGCGGCTCTCTCTGCGGCTCGTCAGGTACGGGCTGCTGGAGGACGAATAATGATTGATGCCGAACGGGTTAATGCAACGGTTCTGGAATTACTACCACTCTGTGATGATATTGTCGTTTCTGCCAGGTTTGCCCGTGCGGTCACCGGCCTTTCCGATATAGCAATGGCGTCTCAAGCATTGGCCGAACGGTATCGTACACTGGTTGTCGTTACCGCCGGTGAAGCTGGTAGTTGGGCCTGTCACAACGGTGAACTCATTCACACGCCGGCCTTTCCCACTACGCCGGTGGACACAACCGGTTGTGGTGATGTCTTTCACGGTGCCTTACTGTTCGCGTTGTTGCGCAATGATCCCTTGCCGGCAGCCTTACGCTTCGCTAGCGCAGCGGCTGCGCTCAAGACACGCGGACTCGGTGGTCGTAGTGCATTACCTTCGCTCGCCGAGGTTGAGGCTTTGGCTCGCACTACCACTGCTCAGTAGCAAAATATGATTAGTGGTTATCGTGAGATCAGACAAGCGGTAAAACCGCGTCAGAAGGCAATTTGTCGATGGCGAAGACTGATACTTTGTAACAGACCAATGGCGATCAGGGTGGTCACCATAAAGCTGCCTCCCGCCGAGACGAACGGCAATGGCAGACCGGTTACCGGCAGGAGACTCATGTTCATGCCAATGTTGATGACAGTATGACTGAAGAGCATCCCGAAAATACCGAGCGCTATCAATCGGCCAAACTGATCACGCGCTTTGCCAGCAATAGAGAGGGTTTGCCAGAGTACGATCGCCTGAAAGATAATCAGCACTACACCACCAATAAACCCTAATTCTTCCCCAATAACAGCGAAGATAAAGTCGGTATGTTGCACCGGTACGTAATTGCCCTGGCTGAACAAGCCAAGGGTAAGGCCGGTGCCGGTCAGACCGCCGGAGCTGATGGCATTGAGTGCCTGAATGACGTTATAAGCGGCATTAAAATCAACAGCCGCCGGATTGGTAAGCAAGTAGTAGAACGTACTGAGCCGAACTTGCTGATAGGTGTCGAGCACGTAGTGCCACGCGATCCATGCGAGTGGGATGGCGGCAATGAACAGGGTGATCAACTGGGCCAACCTCATGCCACTACCCCACGCCATTGTCAGCCAGATGCCGGCCAGAACCAGTGTTGTGCCCAGGTCGGGCTGGATAAAGATCAACGCTATTGGTACACCGGCGATCAATAATCCGCCTATCTGTACCAGCCAGCTTCCACCCCGATCAGCGTAGTGCTGCCAGTAGGTGGCCAGGGCGATGATGAGCACGAGTTTGCCCAGTTCAGCAGGTTGAAACGTTCGTTCACCGATGGCAATCCAGCTTTGCGCTCCCTCGCTTACGCGGCCAATTACCAGGGCTGCACTCAGTAGCAGTATTGTGCTGATGTAGAGTGGGCGCACCAGGCTGGAAAGCAAGCGGTAGTCGAACAACATCATAGCAGCCATAGCGATCAGGCCGACAACGATATATACGATTTGACGTCCGAAGACCGGACGTAGCGGCAAGCCATTACCGGCCACTGCATTCATGGTTGCACTGTGCAGTGCCAGGCTGCCAATAATCAGTAGAACAGCTACACTGACCAAAATGCCCCAATCTAGATCCCGCCAGCGCCGTGCTTCCACGGTGTACCTCGCTATGTTGTTGTTGTCCAGGTCGTGAACAACTCTGCTGGTATTGTATCTCTGCCGTACTCAGTATACACGTGTTACATGTCTGGCGTTGAGAAGCCATGCTTCCGCACCTACCGTGCGCTATATCTTGATGCGCGTGGCACTTGCCGGACTTTGCCAGGATGGTCAGATTGCTTGCACAGGCAGAAGTCTGTCCCAGAGCAATGAGACAACTGCTACCCCGTCTGCGTCACGTCACAGCGCACCAGCGGCCGCTCGATGGCTGCTGCGACCCGATGCAATTGCTTCATCAGATCGGCGAAACTCTCAGGCACCAAAGACTGTGTCCCGTCGCAAACGGCAAAAGCCGGATTGTCATGCACCTCAATGATCAAACCATCAGCGCCGGCAGCAATGGCGGCCCGCGCCATTGGGATCACTATATCGGCCCGCCCACTGGCGTGTGACGGATCAACAATGACCGGTAGATGCGAAAGCTGCTTGATCAGGGGCACCGCTCCCAGATCAAGGGTAAAGCGCAGACTGTCATCGAATGTGCGAATGCCTCGTTCACACAAGACAACGTTCGGGTTACCTTCGGCCAGAATATACTCCGCCGCCAGCAACAAATCCTTCACGGTAGCCGCAAAGCCGCGTTTGAGCAGCACCGGGTGGCGGGTACGTCCAACTGCCCGCAACAGCGAGTAGTTTTGCATATTGCGCGCACCGATTTGTAGCATGTCGGCATACTGCACGACGAGCGGTAATGTCTCGGTGTCCATCACTTCCGTGACCACTGGCATACCGGTTAATGCCCTTGCCTCAGCCAGAATGTGTAAGCCGGCCTCTCCCAATCCCTGAAAGGAGTAGGGTGAGGTGCGTGGTTTGTAGGCTCCGCCACGGAGGATGACTGCACCGGCGGCCTGTACCGCTCTTGCTACATTGAAGGTCTGTTCACGGCTTTCAACTGTGCACGGCCCGGCGATAACGGCAATGCCCGATCCCCCGATGGGAATGCCACCAACTTCGACAATGGTATCCAGCTCTTTGAATTCCCGGCTCACCCGTTTGTAGGGGGCTGTGACCCGGATCAATTGACTCACGCCGGGCAGTCGTTGTAATCGTCCGGCCTGTTCAATTGGGCCTTGATTTCCTGTAATTCCGATGGCTGTGCGTGTTGGCCCAGGCATCGGATGTGGGATGAATCCCATCGCCCGGATCTCAGCGCAGACCGCTTCGATCTGCTCTGCCGTGGCATGTGCTTCCATGACTACCAGCATAGACAAGGCGGCGGTTGGCGGCACGCATCAGGTTGCGCCAACCGCATTGACGGACGTAGCGTCCGTTATTCGGAATAACGACTATTCGTAGATCCAGTTGTCGAGAGCACGATTCCACTCGCCGATTAGCTCGTGCGGTTGGAAGAAGATTGCTGTCTCGCGCTCACCACTTTCCGGCGAGTCCGAAGCGTGTATCAGATTGCGCCCAATGTCCACCCCAAAGTCGCCCCGGATCGTTCCCGGTGCTGCTTTGGCCGGATTGGTCGCCCCAACCATCGCCCGCACCAGCTCAACGGTGCCGGGCTTCCCGGCTACGACCGCCACAACGACTGGCGCAGAGGTGATGTAGCTGACCAGACCGTTGAAGAAGCTCTTACCTTCGTGCTCAGCGTAGTGCCGCCGCGCCAGGGCTTCATCGACCTGCATCAGCTTGAGTCCCTGAAACTTCAAGCCCCGCTGTTCAAAACGGCTGATGATAGCGCCGATCAGTCCTCGTTGTATGGCGTCAGGTTTCAAGATTAACAGTGCACGTTCCATGGATACCTCATAACAGTAAGAAACAGGTCTGTTTCCCGCGGTCAGTATACCACATACAAAATGCTGACAAGCAAAAATCGACAGGTAGCAAACCTGTCGATCTGTGTTCTGATCCACCATCGCAGGCGTGTTAGATCGGAACTGCCTCGCTGATTCGTTTAGCCGCACGGCGCATTTCCATCTTGACCAGGCCGAGATTGACTGTGCGCTGTGTGATCACCACCAGGATTAGCTCTTTGGCTTCCAGCAGTAAGATCGAGCCATCTTTGGCATCAATAATGGAGTCAACTAGATGTCCGACTCCGAGTCGGCGGGTCGCTTTATCGATTTCACCGAAGACTGCCGCGGACATTGCTCCCAGTATTTCGGCATCTTCTTCATCGAGCAGAGTGCTGGCTACGACCAGGCCATCTTTGCCAACCAGCAAACTGCCAATCACACCGTCGACCCGAATGAGATCTTCTACGATGCGGCGCATGCTAAACCTTTCTTGTGGTGCCATCGCGGAGTCTGCTTTCTTTGCATAAGAAAGACGAATACCTCATTTATTCGGCAAATGTGACGCTGTAAGTGGCAATTGCCTCTTCCAGCCGTCCCTGCCGTGAGTACACATCACCAAGGATGCGATATAACTGACGAAGAACTGGCGTGTCCTCGATGGTGTTGATAAGGTCTTCCAGCTCCTCGGCCATTCGATCAAGCAGTGTCGCGTGCTTGAGTAAGCGACGATAGATTACGGCCATCAGCTCAGACTGCCCGGTTTGCGCACAGAGGCGGGCAATGGTGAAAGCCAGAGTGTGATTGGCCGGATTGGTGCTCAGTTGTCGTAAGTAATCGTCGATTGTTGCATTACCGGTAGGAATAAAGTCTTCTAGCACCCGTGGCCGAATTGGTGCCCGCGCCGAACGCCCACGCCCACTGGTCAGAGCTTCACGACGCGCAAAACGAAGATCGTCACGAGTCGGCGTTACGCTTCGTCGCTCTTCTCTTGTCGGCGTCCGCAACATCGGTTGCGCTTTATGCCGTTCACTGAGTGGTGGTAGCACGACCCGTGCCGGTTCACTCGTCATCGGCTCAGGCGGTGCATTCCAGATGTCATCAAGCGCATCCAGCGGTTCCGGCACGAAGCCAGTATCTTCAGGTGCTGGCGGCGGTGGAGGTTCCTCTATTCGTGGAGCGGTACGTACAGCTTTGGCGACCGGTGCGGTTTCGGCGATGCTGAAATCAAACAGGTCATCCTCAACCGATCCCGCCTCTGACGGTGAAATTGCTTGCTGAGCTGCCTCAAGCTGGGCGATCTCTTCTGCTGATAGCCCTAACTCTTCAAGTGAGAAGGGGGTCAGCTCCGGTTCGGCAGAAGTTGGTGCTAAGGCTGGCTCTTCATCGAATGGGGTTAGATCCGCCGTCGTTGATGAGGTTGCTGGAGCAGGTTCCTCTTCACCTAACTCGGCCTCCATATCGATAATCTCATCGCCATCCCGTATCTGAATGCCAGCCCGATAAAGCGACCAGCCAATCTGCTCAATCCGGTCAGCTTCCCGTTCGGGGTCTTTCACTACAGCGATAATATCGGTCAGATCGACGTATCCCTGGCGATGTCCCAGTTTTATCAAACGGTTGAGATCGGGGTCACCGGTATCGATCATCGGTTCTTCATCATCAGAGAGGACAACTGTCTCAAAGTTACCCAGGCTGATACTGTCTATTTCATCGGGTGAAAGCCCAAGCTCGCTAGTAGTCGTAGCCCCACTCTCGATATCTTCAAACGAGAACGGCTCAAGGTCGGCAAACTCATCAAGTGAGAAGGGTTCGACCCCAGGTAACTCAAACGACGACTCTTCACCTGTTTTGTCCAGATGTGCAAATACATCACCCTCGTTAGAAGAAGACAGCAGGCTATCGATTGACTCATCGGTAAAGTCAGTCGTTTCACCTGTCGCAGGTTGCTGCGCGGCCTCAAGCTGGGCGATCTCTTCCGGCGACAGGCCCAGCTCTTCAAGCGAGAAGGGGGTCAGCTCCGGCTCGGCAGGGGCGGCAGGTTGGGCCGGCTGTTGGGCGGCCTCAAGCTGGGCAACCTCTTCCGGCGTCGGCAGGTTGACAGGCTCACTCTTTTCACTTAAAGCACGAACCGCTCCGGTTGGCGCCAGGCTTTCATCGATACTCGCCTTTGGTATGCGGAATGTTCCGGTCAAACGCTCAGGTGTATTGTCATCCTCTCGAAGTGATACGTCATCACTTGAGAAATAAGCAGCGACATCAGCTTCAGTTAACTCAACCGGTGTCAATGGTGGCTCCTCGACCGGCGGCAACGAAGCTGCCCGTTCGACCAGCTTACTGAAAATTGATGGCCCGCCCGGCTCTGGTTCTTGAGGTAACTTGATACCACCACTACGAGCCGATGGCTCTTGCCAGCTATAAATCCCCGGCTCGATAGACTCGGTATGTGTTTCTGAAGAGGCTGATACATCATCAAGTGCCAGATCATCGAGTGAGAAAGGCTGAAGTGTGGCCGGTAGTTCGTCACTCGCCGATGTTGCACCGAGGTCAAGATCGTCAAGTGAAAATGGTTGCAGACCACTCAGGTCATCGACAAAAGTGTCGGTGCCGCCGGTTGTGGTCGATTTGCCTTCAAGCTGGGCAATCTCTTCTGGTGACAGGCCCAGTTCTTCGAGCGAGAAGGGTTGCAGGGCCGGCTCGGCATTGGCTGCGGCAGGGGGAGCCTGACCTTCAAGCTGGGCAATCTCTTCTGGCGACAGGCCCAACTCTTCGAGCGAGAAGGGTTGCAGGGTCGGTTCACTGCTGGCAGGTGTAGTTTCGGTTACGCCTACCCCGATCTCATCAAGTGTCAAGCCAGTTGGTGTAGCTGATGAGAGGGGTAAATCCAAATCAAAATCGAACTCATCCCGTTCGGCAGTTGGTTGTTTTGGTTCAGCCACACCGGTTGCTGCTGGTGGCGAAAAGAGCAGCATAGCCAGCAGATCATCGTCTGAGGTAGCAGCTACTGCGGCTGCCACCGGGCTAGTAGCCGGTGTCAACCAGCCTGTCTCGGCAAAGAAATCTTCCGCCGGTGTTGCAGCAGGTTGATCTGCGGCAACTGAAGCTGCGCGTCGTGCCTGCCATTCGGTCTCATCCCAGGCCGGTAGGGAAACATCCGGTGTTGGTACACCGGCCGGTAATGCGTCAAACAGGAGTTTTGCAACTGTCTGGTATGGATCAATACGTTGCGCAACCCGCCAGTAATCAAACCCACGCTGATCACCATCTGACAGCAATATTGCGCCGAGGATCAGATTTGCCTTGAGCAGATGGGGTTGTAGCTTCAACGCATCCTGACATACGGTAGCCGCTTCATCCAGTTGACCGTCTCGCCAGAGCGCTTCAATCAGGCCAACCCAGGCGTCAAGTCGGTCAGGATGTTCGGCAATCACCTGTCGAAATTCGTGGATGGCCTGTGGCAACATATGACCACGGGCGTACAGGCGGGCCAGACCAGGGCGGCTCAGACGGAGAGCGGCATGCTCGCTGCCCCAGGCTGCGGTGTAGAGACGTACCAACTGAGCGCGTAGTTCGGGCATATCAGGTCGGATTTCCAGTGCCTGCTCGAACTCAGCAATCGCCTTATCCAGCCGACCCTGCCATTCATACGCCATTCCCAGACCGACGTGGGCGGGAATATTTTCGGGGTCAACCTGCAAGACCTGTTCAAAGGTTGCCGTTGCTGCAGGCAAATCGCGTTTTGCCAGATATGCCTCACCCAGAAGTCGTTGAGCTTCCAGGTTGTCTGGATGGTGTTCAAGGATATGCTGGATCAGGCCGATTGCCTGCTCGATCTGATTCGCCTCGAGAAACGTTCTGGCTTGTGTATAGGCGTCTTGCAGGCTAATAGTCGCCATCCTGAATCCTCCCACATCATTATTGTTGGTGCCGCCAGAAAGTAAAACATCATGCGCTGAGGGAACGCCATAGCAGTGCGAATGGTATTCGCCGCTTGCAAGCAGTATAGCACCGAATTATGGCAGGTGTGACACTTCGCAGCAGCTTATGTCTCGCGGCTTCTCAAGCAACGCATACGGCAGCTTACTACGTTCATGCCTCATGACTCGGTCTGAGCCACGTCCTTTCAGGAATGTGATGCAATAGCTTGAGGGACACCCAGGTCTATTTTACGCTGGGCAGGAGTTCCAGGTGATAACTGGTAACGATTCCTGCTGTTCGGGTGCCTCGCCAAAAGGCGAACACTATGCAATCCACAGGCTCACATTGTAAACAGTATAGCATATACGTTCACTGCATGCAATGTTTTACCGGATGCAAACAGAAAATATTGATTCATAACCTGCCTGAACATCTGATCTCAGACTGTAACACCAGTTTGAATAACGGATTCTGCAATCCCGTCAGATTTGCCGTAGCACAGTACTTCGGCAACAGAAAGCGAAATCTGTACCAGGATAGTGCTTGCGTTCTGCGACGTTTGCGGAATGATTGATGCCATTTGGTATAAGTATCATTACCAAATCATCAATGATGTTGCAGCAAGCACATGTTTATCTGAAACGAACGTTATGGTAATAACTGGTATTATCACCATTGGTTGCAAATCTCGTGTTACAGCGTCACTCGACATTGGGGAGATAGAGCTGAGGTTTGATCGTCTGCGTGGTCGGGGGATTAGAACCTATTTCAAAAAACATCTCCTGAAAGTTATCTCGTGCCTTCCTGATCGACGCTATGCTCGTGACGAGTACCCACAGCATCCCCGTGACCGGCAAGGCGAACGACGTGACACGCGCCTGGCACGAAACACGGCTGCTGCGGCAGCTATGCTGCCGCACTCCACACCGCGCAACACGCGCATGACGAGCAGGCAAGGCAACCAATCCAGCGCGTGATGGCACTGGAGATGGTCGTCATTCCTCTTCGCTGCCTAACGGCGGACTAGGAGCAGAATCTGCTATTGTTAGTGATTGGCAAGCGTGCATGTGCCTGTGCGACTGTCTGGGAACACGACCGCACAGCTTTTATGAAATAAGTTCTAAATGATAAGACTGGCGAGCAAATTCTCGCCAGTCTTGTCTGGTCGGGGCGACTGGATTTGAACCAGCGACCTCCTGAACCCCATTCAGGTGCGCTACCGGTCTGCGCTACGCCCCGAACACCCCTTGATTATAGCGCGGTCGAGGCGAAGAGTCAAACATCACGCCAGATATGCGAGGCGAAGAAGCCGAGCGCAGCGCCGAAGGGAAGCGCACCACCACCCCATATCAGCACAGCGGGAAAAAGAACTGCCAGCCACTGTTGCCATGGCGCATCAGGCGTTAGCTGATCGGTGAACAAACCGATGATGACGGTGAATAGTCCGCCCAGGATCATGGCCAGGAAGGCTAGAATGAGTGCCCCGTACATAGACCAGCGTAAACGACGTGCAGGTGATGGATTCATATCAACACCAGTGAACTCGTTGTTGTCAAAGTGATCCGATGCTGTACTGGTATGGTATCTGCTAGTAGCTGTCATCGTCAACTCTGAATGCGATCAAACGAGCTGGCTTTTCTTCATCGATACGCTGGTGAAGGTGTTGTCCTGATCTATCTGTGGTGGACTGAAAATATGATCTGCTACAGCGTCTACCTCATCAGGGAGACCTGAGTCAGACCGCTGTCCTCCGCTCTTCCCCATTGCGGGAGAGGGGCGGGGGGTGAGAGCGTTCAGGACGCCTAAAGACCTACCTCTACGCTCGCATGTGCAGTCTGCCTTTGAATGCTGATGGAAGTGATAGGCATACCTCAACACGTACTTGTAAGACCATGCGAGTGTTGCCCCTTTCTGTTATGGTCTCCGCTGACCCGATTCAGTTGCATCGGCACCATTTCTCACTGACACCGGGCTGAGACAGGGGTAATATCAAGTCCAGAAGGTATGACACACCAGCCAGCTATGACCCTGATCCTGCACCCGTATGATGCACCGCCGGACGCCAGGGTAGGGGCACGGTTGCCGCGCCCCTATCCACTGAGTGAATGCACATTGGTGAGCAAGATTGATCCAGCGTAAGTATCGTGGTGCTAATGTGGCTGAGTCGGGTCACCATCGCCGCGTAGGAGTGCACGGCTGTGAACCCCTACCGGACACCGGTAGCATAGTTCCTGGCAGGTAGGCCAACGCATTCTTGTGTCTCATCCTGATACCACGTGACGTTGTAGGTACGGCATCGTATCGTCGGAGAAAACCGGCAGAGACGACGACTACGCCAGACATCCGTAAGGGTTTTCACCCCGCCTTACAAGCCGCCGGTATACGACCACCTCGACGGTATAGGTTCCGCCTGTGCACGTCGCTGGCGAGTGAAATGCATCAGGATTGTTTATTCTTGAGTTCTTGATCAAATATATTGACAAAATCGCTTTTCTCCTCTATACTCAAGCCTGCACCGGTGCAATCGTGCTGTACCTGGAAGGGAAAGTGAGGGCAACCGTGCAGACGCTCCATGTTCGCACTACCAGGGTTAGTTCTATCAGTTCATCGGTACGCTGCTCTCAGCATCGTGATGGGTATTGTTCTAATCAGGTTTGGTGTTGTCCATTAATACCCACTGCCGGTTCCTGTGCGATTGGTTGTATCGGCAGTTCAACCCTCACATAATAGCCGCCTGCTACCTGAGCTAGCGCTATCTGGCTCTGTTGGCTATAGGAGCCTGAAGCAGGCAGGCGTTCTACAAAACTATCAATTCCCCAGTGCCACCGCTGTCATTTGGGAGACCGACACTTTGTAGGCCGTAGCATTGATACGCTACGGGTGGTCTGCTGTACTCAAGTTACAGCACAGAACAGGAGATGTTTGTGTCCACTATTCCACCAACAACCCGATCTGGACTTGTCGTCTGGTTTACTGGGCTTTCTGGCGCCGGGAAAACAACGCTGGCGCGGGCGCTGGCGACGCTGTTGCAAGAGGCCGGCTATCCGGTTGAGCAGCTCGATGGCGATGTCGTTCGTGAACATTTGTCGAAGGGTTTAGGGTTTAGCCGCGAAGATCGTGATACGAATATCCGGCGGATTGGTTTTGTGGCCAATTTGCTGGCCAAACATGGTGTGATCGTGTTGGTCAGTGCGATCAGTCCCTATCGGGAAACACGTGCTGAGGTACTGGCTGCCGCCCCCAGAAAACTTGAGGTATTTGTTGAGGCGCCGCTGGATGTCCTCATTCAGCGTGATGTGAAGGGGTTGTATGCGAAGGCGTTACGCGGCGAGATTGCCCAATTTACCGGTATCTCTGACCCTTACGAACCTCCGCTGCATCCCGATGTCCATTTGCGCACCGATCTGATGAGTTTGCCGGAGTGTCTGGAGCACCTGCTGGCTGCGCTGGAACGGCTGGATATTGTGGTGAAGGTGAGTCACCGATGACAACACAATGCTGGGATACGAACACTGACCCTCGTGAGGTCATTCGCTGGGCACTTGCCGGTCACCCTGATCTTTTGATGACCAGTGCTTTCAATCTTAACGGGGTCGTGCTGATTGAGCTGGCGGCTCAGGCCGGTTTTACGGGCGAGGTAGTTTTTGTGGATACCGGCTACCATTTCCCGGAGACCCTTGCCACTCGTGACCATCTGATCACGCGCTATCCCCAGATGCAATTTGTCACGCTAAGTGCCGGCCTGCCACCTGAACCATGGGGGGAAGAGCAATTTCGGAGCGATCCCGATGGGTGCTGTCGCGTACGAAAAGTTGCTCCCCTGCGCGAATATCTGGCGCACAAAAATCCTTCTGCACTGTTAAACGCTCGCAGTCGTGATCAGGCCGCAACCCGCCGCGATCTGGGTTTTGTCGAGATTGGTGAGCGGGTGCGCATCAACCCGCTGGCCTACTGGCGGCGGGAGCAGGTAGAGGCATTTGCGCAAGCCCATCACCTGCCGGTGAACCCATTGTACTGGGCCGGTTTTAAGAGTATCGGCTGTTGGCCTTGTACACGGGCTGTGCGCCCCGGTGAAGATGTGCGGGCCGGGCGTTGGTCGGGAAAGGGCAAGATTGAATGTGGCCTATGGATCGGTGAACAATCGCTGTGAACGAGGTGATGTGATGATACCACAGACGAATTCTCTTCCGAAGCCGCACGGTGGTGTTCTGGTTGAGCGGATTCGGGATGCGCATCCACGCGAATATGACCATCTGCCAGCACTTGAGCTTGATGAACGGGCGTATGCCGATCTCGAACTCATTGCCACCGGTGTCTATTCGCCGTTAGAAGGTTTTATGGGGCAGGCCGATTATCTGAGTGTGCTGGAAGCGATGCGCCTGACGAATGGTCTGCCGTGGAGTATCCCGATCACCCTGGGGGTGTCGGCACAGGATGCAGCTTCCTACCGAAAAACAGTTCGTTTGACAAAGGATGGGCGAACGGTAGGCTTACTTGATGTCGAAGAGCAGTATCGACCTGATAAAGAGCACGAAGCACTGGCGGTCTATCGCACCACAGATCTCGCTCATCCTGGTGTTGCGGCGCTATTTGCGCGGGGTGAGGTCTATCTGGCCGGTAAGGTGCAACTACTGACCCTGGATCGGGGGCCATTTCCCGAACATCACTATACACCTCGCGAGACGCGACAACTGTTTCAAGAGCGGGGCTGGCAGACAATCGTCGCCTTCCAGACCCGAAACCCCATTCATCGTGCCCACGAGTATTTGCACAAAGTCGCATTGGAGTCGCTCGATGGCCTATTCCTTCACCCGCTCGTCGGCTCTACCAAGTCGGATGATGTTCCGGCACCGGTGCGGATGGCGGCCTATAAAGTCCTCCTTGAACGCTACTACCCGCAAAACCGGGTGTTGCTGGGTGTCTATCCGGCAGCAATGCGCTACGCCGGGCCACGTGAAGCAATTCTGCACGCCATCAGTCGCAAAAATTACGGCTGCACCCATTTCATTGTGGGGCGCGATCACGCCGGGGTTGGCAATTATTACGGCCCGTATGAGGCGCAGGCCATCTTTGCCCATTTCCGCCCGGAGGAGATCGGCATCCATATTCTCAAGTTTGAGCAGACCTTCTACTGCGTTACCTGCGCCGCAGTGGTTTCGCCGCGTACATGCCCTCACGATGCCCAACATCACCTTGTCCTTTCGGGCACACGGGTACGTGAATTGTTGCGCACAGGATCGCCATTACCGCCGGAGTTTACCAGACCCGAAGTAGCTGACGTGTTGCGTGCTGCTTACCAGACGCTGTAGCCGGTACGAGGGTGAGATGCTCGAAGTATTGCTTGGTTTGCTCATTGCCGTCAGCATTGGTCTGACCGGTGTTGGTGGCGGCACGATCACCACATCGGTATTAATTCTTGGCCTGGGGATTGCGCCGGAAGTGGCGGTGGGCACAGCGCTGTTGTTTGCGCTGTGCGCCAAAATTCCGGCTGGCCTGATCTACTGGCAGCAGCAACAGGTACATCCGCAGACGCTCGCCCGGCTACTTGCCGGTGGTGTGCCGGCTGTTTTGATCGGTAGCTTCCTGCTGCACGCTTTGAAAAGCTATCGCGACGTTGTGCTGGTCGGTGTTGGTCTGATTGTGCTGGTGGCCGCAGGGATCAATCTGTTCGTGACCTTGATCAAAGTACCCTCATTTCATCTCGCACCGGGTTGGATGATTGCCGGCGCCGGATTTATTGGACTTGAAGTAGGCTTCTCATCGGCTGGGGCAGGGGCTTTGGGTACGTTGTTGCTGCTCAACACGACACGGCTCTCGCCCCAGACAGTGGTAGGCACCGATCTCTGGTTTGGCCTGATCCTTTCGGCGATTGGTGGCGGGATACACACCGTGCTGGGGCAATCCGACCTCTGGTTATTTCTCAAACTGACCAGCGGCGGCGTGTTCGGCTCGCTGGCGGGCGCCTGGCTGGCCCAGCATGTCAGTCAGCGGCCATTCCGTCTGGGATTGCTGGCGTGGATGATGGCCATCGGCTCACAGCTCGTGTTTCGCAGCCTGATGCGCTGATTAAGGTGATGTATGTACTATCCGGTGATGCTGGATTTACGCGATAAAAAGGTGCTCTTCATCGGGGGTGGTATCGAGACCGAGGTCAAGGTACAGCGACTGGTGGAAGCAGGTGCACGGGTCAGACTCATCTCACCGTTTGATCATCCTGCGCTGGATGCGCTCGTGCAGGAGGGTCGGCTCGACTGGCAACGACGTGTGTATCACTATGGCGATCTGGCGGGTTTCATGCTCTGTTTTGTCCATCTGCCAGATACAACCCTCAACGCCACCATTGCTGCCGAAGCCCGTGAACGGGGAATCTGGCTGAATGCAGTCGATGATCCGTCCCATTGTGATTTTATCTTGCCCTCGATCCATCGTCAGGGTGATCTGGTCATTGCCATCTCAACTAGTGGCGTCGCACCGGCGCTGGCAGTGCGGATTAAAGAGCATCTGAGTGCAGTGTATGGCCCAGAGTACGCGGCATTTCTGGATGTGCTGCGCTCGTTTCGCTCTCTGGTCAAACAGGCTTACCCACATAGCTTTACTGAACGACGCGCTGCCTGGTACCGCCTCGTAGACAGTGAAGCGCTGGCTATGCTGCGGGCAGGCGATTACGTTCAGGCACAGAACCTGCTCTGGCATGCTTTGTATGGCACTTCTTCCGCTGTACCGGTCGATCTCGGTCTGCATCAACAGGAGGTGGTATGAGCAAGGTTTACCTGGTGGGTGCCGGTCCCGGTGATCCTGAATTACTTACGCTCCGTGCGCTACGGGTGCTCGGCGAAGCTGATGTGGTGCTGTACGACCGCCTGGTATCTGCGGCAATTCTGGCGTATGTCAACCCGCAAGCTGAACGCATCTACGTCGGCAAAGCAAAGGGCGATCAGGATCGGGGGCAACGTGAGATTCTTCATCTGTTGTTGCACTATGCTCGCGCCGGACGCACGGTCGTGCGCTTGAAGGGCGGCGATCCCATGGTCTACGGGCGTGGTGCTGAAGAGTGGCTCTTTCTGGCTCAACACGGCATTACTGTTGAGTTAGTGCCCGGTCTCAGTTCAGCGCTGGCGTTACCGGGAATGGCCGGTATTCCGTTGACGTTACGCGGTATTGGGCGAAGTTTTGCCGTGATCTGTGGTCAGGAGCAGGGTGGTGCTGTGCCTGAGATAACTCCCTACGCCCGGATCGATACTCTCGTGATTCTGATGGGGGTTGAACGACGGGCTGAACTGGCCCAGGCGCTGATCCAGGCCGGTCGCGACGCCTGGGAACCCTGCGCTTTTATCGAGAACGGCTCTACACCCAGCGAACGAATTGTGCTGGCCTCGCTTGAGGCTGTGGCGCAGGGGCGGGTTGCGGTTCAGGCACCGGCAGTCTGGGTGATCGGCCCGGTGGTGGCGGTGCGCGAGCAATTGCAGGCAGTGGCATCTGATGAACCGGTACATCCAATGCCTGTTCCGGCTTACACCGGGATGCATCAGGCCAGAGACGTGGTCGTTGTTGAACGCGGATAGCAATCCGTGAAGGTATGAGTGCGGAGAAGGTTTATGACGGATACACCCAGGCTTTCAAAAGTTGAGCAGATCAAACTGGCCAGCCGACATCTGCGAGGGCCGGTAGATCACGAGTTGCACGACGGAAACGATCACTTTAGTGATGAAGGGTATCAGATTCTCAAGTTCCACGGCATTTATCAACAAGACAACCGCGATGTACGTAAAGCTCGCAAAGCTCGCGGATTGGGGCCGGAGTATTCATTTATGATCCGGGTGGCTATTCCCGGTGGCCGGCTTAGCCCGGAACAGTATCTGACCCTCGACCGACTGGCGGATGAGTTGGGCAATACCACGTTGCGTTTTACTACCCGCCAGGCTATTCAATACCACGGCGTGCGTAAGGGTGGCCTGAAGCCGCTGATTCGCACGCTCAACCGTCATCTGCTGACCACACTCTCGGCGTGTGGTGATGTGGTGCGGAATATTGTAGCCTGTCCTGCACCATTTGTTGATCGCCAGCGGATCGAGCTGATGCAGTATGCGAAAGCACTTTCTGACCGGCTGAAACCAAGGACCCGTGCTTACTATGAGATCTGGCTCGATGGGGAAAAGGCGGCGAGTCTGGAAGAGGATGAACCCCTCTACGGTGCAACCTATCTGCCGCGCAAATTTAAGATTGCCTTTGCCTTCCCCGGCGACAACTGTGTCGATGTTTACACCCAGGACATCGGAATTGTGCCGTGGATTGAAGAGGGTCTGCAAGGGTTCACCATTCTGGTCGGTGGTGGTTTGGGCCAGAGTCATGGGGTTAAGGAGACCCATCCGGCACTGGCAAAGCCGCTTACTACTATCGCTCCCGCTCAGCTTTTCGAGGTCGTAGAAGCGATTGTGAAGGTTCAACGCGATCATGGCCGACGTGATGACCGCAAGCTGGCCCGGATGAAGTATCTGGTCGAGAGTTGGGGCATCGAACGGTTCAAAGCTGAGGTCGAGCGTTATGTCGGCTATGCGCTGCCTGAACCCAGACCGCTCACGTGGCTCAGCGCCGATGATCACCTGGGCTGGCACGAACAGGGTGATGGCCGTCTCTTCTTTGGCCTGTTTGTCGAAAATGGGCGGGTCAGGGATCATCTCCGGGCAGCAATTCGGGATGTTGTGCAGCGTTTCGGCCTCGAAGTTCGCCTGACTCCGCAGCAGAATATACTGTTCGTGAACATTCAACCGGCTGATCGTCCGGCCATCGAGGCAATCTTTCAGCGGTATGATGTCGCGCTCCCCGGTACCATCCCGCTTGTCGTTCAGAACGCGCTGGCATGTCCAGCTCTCCCCACCTGTGGTCTGGCCATTACCGAAAGCGAGCGGGTCATGCCGCAGGTGATCCGTGACTTGAACGCCCTGCTGGATCGGCTGGGACTACACGATGGCCCGGTTCCGCACGTCAGAATGACCGGCTGCCCGAATGGGTGTGCCCGACCCTATACCGCTGAAATCGGCCTGGTAGGGCGGAGCCTGAATTCCTACACCATTTATCTGGGTGGCAGTCCCTTGGGAACCCGTCTAGGAGCCGTCTACCTCGATAATGTCAAGCGAGAGGAGATTGTCTCGCGGCTGGAACCGGTATTGCTGCTCTATCATCGTGAACGTAAGCCGGGCGAGACCTTTGGCGACTTTTGCCATCGGCTGGGTAGAGCAACCTTGCAACACCTTGCCGGGCAGAACGAATAACCAACCATCGGGGGTAACAGCAATGCGTTACTCCCGGTGCCAGACCGAGATAGTGTTGTCGGCATGGACATCCATCAACCAACCACCTCACGAGCGGAAGACGCTCAACGCCATATAAAACGAGACACACCAGTTCGGGGCATCAACAATCTGGCTAATGCGTAGATCACCGGCCAGACTGCACAGCACATAGGCATCTTCACGGCTCAGGTGATAATTGTCGGTAAGCCATTCAATCATATCGCGTACCGCATTGCGGGCATTCTCCATCAGATCGGGACCGATAGCGGTCGTTACGTAATACCCACGAGCATCGTATGCCGGCTGAATCGGTCCGGGTGGCGTGTAGAAGTGGTAGCGCCACGGCTTCAAGGAACGACCCTTGATCACGTTGAAGCGTAGCGAGAATTGCATTGGGCACTCGATGCCGGTAACGCATACTTCACCATCGCCCTGCGCTGCATGGCAATCGCCTGCCGAGAAGAGTGCGCCCGGTACGAAGACCGGCAGGTAGAGTTTGGCACCAACATTAAGATGACGGGTGTCAATATTGCCGCCTCCTTTACCGGTTGGCAGCACATCGAAGGCGCCAGGTTCGTCGAGAGCGACCCCCATCGTGCCACAGAATGGCTGAAGCGGAATATGAATGTCATCGCGGAGGGGAGCAGTCTGGCCGTTGCTCAGGTCGAAATGGCGAATATACGGCGCGGTGAAGTCTTGGGCAAGTAACCCTAGACCGGGAATGATACCCGTCCAGCCCCAATCGAGCGGTTGCAGGCGCAGAATCTCAACTTCCAGAATATCGCCGGGCATTGCGTCTTTGACAAAGATCGGACCGGCCAGCGGGTAGAGTTGTCCAAAGTCGAGATTGAGTAACACACTGGCATCGCAGCCGGGTGTCACCTGATTGTTCGTTACCTCTGTCGTCTCGCAATGGACAACGTCGCCAGAAGCGATCTCGATTGCCGGGGGTAAGCTGTTGTCCCACTTGTGATGGACTTTGCCTTTTTCCAGGACGTGCTCAGCCATGGTAATCCCCTTCTGCTGCTACACACTTCATCCAATCACCATGCAGGTAATGGTGCGCTTGATCCCGCTGATGGCGTGAATTTCACTCATCACCAACCGCCCAATCTGGCGCGGATCAGGCGTTTGCACAGTTGCCACAATGTCGTAGGGGCCGGTCACAGCATCGACTGCAATCAGGCCATCAATGGCGCGCAACGCGGTCAATACCTCACCGATCTTGCCCGACTCAGCCTCGATCAAGACATACGCTCGCGCTTCCATGACAATGCTCCTCTCTTGATTACGGTCGTGCAACGGCGCTCAACAGTTCGCGAATATACGCAGCAGCACCACTCACCCGGTCTTCAGGTGGCAGACGTTCCAGTCGATCAATCAAGGCACTGCCAACAATCGCTCCATCAGCAATTTTGGCTACTTCGGCAATATGTGCTGGCTGGCTGATTCCAAAACCGACAACCAGTGGCAGGTTTGTCTGTTGGCGCACATTGGCAATCAGATCGGTCAGATTCCCGGCTAAGGTCTGCCGGGCACCGGTCACACCGGTCAGCGAGACGATATAGAGAAAGCCTCTGGCCTGGGCCGCAATCTGGCTGATCCGGGCCGGTGGGGTAGTGGGGGCGATGAACATTATCAGGTCGAGCTGGTGAGCAGCGGCGAGCTGGCGGAGATCATCCGCTTCTTCGAGCGGCAGATCGGGAATAATCCAGCCATCACCACCGGCTGCCGCCAGATCGGCACAGGCCCGTTCAAGACCGTAACGGAGCAACGGGTTGTAGTACCCCATCAACAGTAAGGGGGCCACCACCCGACGGGCCCGTAATTCAGCGACCGTTGCAATACAATCGGCAATCGTAATCCCGTTTTCCAGAGCGCGCTGGGTCGCCCGCTGAATCGTCGTACCGTCAGCCAGCGGATCGGAGAAGGGGATGCCCAATTCAAACAGACTGGCGCCGGCAGCTTCGAGGGCCGGTACCAGGTCAAGGGTGCTGGTGCGTTCAGGAAAACCTACGGTCAGGTATGGCATTAGCGCAATACGCCCCGCAGCGCGGAGTCTGGCAAATGTTTCGGCTATTCGACTCATAGTGTGTTCTACAGGTAGAGAGGTCAATCGCTGTGCCTGACATCATACCACAGGTTCGGGCATCAGCCATGTGGTGAGCAAGGGTTGTGTTCTGGTCGGGGTACCTGAGCTGGATCAGGGGTGTGACGATACATCGGCGAGCAACTGTGTCAGGTTGCACATAGTGAGCTATGGGAAGTTTGAGGGTATCAGGGCTATCGGTGGATTACTATTGCGCCTATCAAGGCAAGACAGTGCATCACGGTGTGTCAAAAGTCGAGGTTCATGTAGAACTTATTTCATAAAAGCTGTGCTATCGTGCTGCACGACCGTCGTCCTGGTGCATGAACGCTTGCCAATCAGCAACGATAGCCGACCCGGCT
>NZ_DAOTZQ010000088.1:0-18156 GCF_034434295.1 Chloroflexus sp. | reverse complement strand
GCTGCCACCGGGCCAGTCGCCCACACCAGCACCAATGGCGATCATACCCGCTGATACAGCCGTGGTTGACAGCAGTTGTGGGTAATGCATAGCCTCGCCCCTGGGGAGAGAGCGGGGGAGCGGGGACGGGCGTGTTCCATATGGCTCCCGTTCGCCTCAATTCCGCCCCCCTCCTAACCTCCCCCCGCTGGGGGGAGGAATTGCAGGTGACTCCCCCGCTGGGGGGAGGAATTGCAGGTGATTCCCCTGCGGGGGGGAGGAATTGCAGGTGATTCCCTTCCGCCAGCAGAAGAAACTGTAAGGTGTCTCCCCCGCTGGGGGGAGGAATTGCAGGTGATTCCCCTGCGGGGGGAGGAATTGCAGGTGTCTCCCCCGCTGGAGGAGGAACGGACCGAACATAAGAACGAACCCGCCATCTAGTGCATCGAGACGCCTCGATGTCGCTCGCCGTTCTCCCCTCTCCCGCGCAAGCGGGAGAGGGGATGGGGGTGAGGGCCTCCTCCCGCCCCCAGCGGGGCGGGCTGGGGTGGGGACATGTCACCTCACCCTCTTGCTACACTCGAAATACTCTGAACCAACCAGTACGTCTTCGACCCCCGGCAACACACCGAAACGAGTCTGACAACCTGCGCAAGGCACAGTGGCGGCCAGCATCGGATACTACCTGCCATTACTACCGCGATCCTCAACCGACTCAACCAGTTCCCGGTACAGTTTCACCACTGGATCATCGCGCTTGCGACGCGGATTGATCCCGGTCGCTGAAAGGTAGCGCTGGTAGGCACGCTGTGTTTCTGCCGGTAACCCAAGCCGGTGACCGGCCCGTAACAACAGGCTCAAGACACCTACTGCACGCGGTTCGTGGGCCAACACACGCTGGCAGTACTGCAAACACTGCTCTACCTGACCATTGTGCAAAGCCACAGACGCCAGTCGTTCGCCGGCCAGCACCACATTACTCAACAACCGTGCCCCACGTTCGGCAGCCCACTCCTGCGCCCCCACAATCCCTTCCATATATGGCCCATCGTACAGGTCAAGCACGTATTGATAGAAGGAAAGGGCCGCCTCTACACCCTGGGTATTGGCCGTCTTGGTGGCCAGATCGAACGTGCGCTCAAGCAAATCAGCATCACTCTGATACAGATCGGGATTGAGCGCACAACGCTGCCGGTCAGTGTAGAGCAAACTGGCAGCCAGCTCTTCACCGCCGCAATGTTGAAGCACCTGCCGTAATGCCGTGAGCGTTCTGGCAAAACTGCTGGCCGAAGCCGTACCACCCCAGACCGCCTCGGCAATCTCGCTCCGCGTCGCCCCTTCTGCCCCACAATGCACGAGGTAGGCAAACAGGCCCTGTACTTTACGACCGCCGGCCTTGCCCCCTTCACTCTGCCCCCATTCGTCTGGTTTGATCATCCGGCTATCGATGAAGACTTGAAAATCACCCAGACAGCGCACATACACACCGCGAAATGGGCGCAGCTCGACCCGCAGGCCGCTGATCTCGCCGACGTTTCTCAACGCCATCCGGGCCTGCTCAGCGAGTTCAGGATCGTCCAGCAAGCGGCGCAAGTAGGTCAGTGCCCGATTGCCATAATGGGTCAGCAGGATAGTCGTCGCCTGTCGCCGTACTGCAACGTCACTATGCACGAGCAATGGCAGATAGAGAACAACCGGATTAGACATCGCACTACTCACTTCCCTCGCCCTCTACCGGCGGCAAACGCCGCACAATGTTGACAGAGGGGTCAATCCGTAATTCGCCGTGCTCATCAAACTCAACCAACAACAGTTCCCGACCTTCACTCACAATACTGGCGCGTACCCGCCCGGCCCCGTAGGGCATACAGATAATCCGATCACCCGGCTGAAAACGTGGCTCCAGCGGCTGCTGGCCTTCAGGACGCTTCTCACGGCTCGTCGGTGCCGGGCCATTACGCTCACGACGCTGGCGGAGCCGGGCCAGAATTGCTTCAGCGTCGGGAACACTCGCCGCCGGCGCATCGTCAGTCGGTGGCTCAGGCGTCGCCGGTGCTGCGGATGGATCGGGCTGATCAGGAACACGTCGTCCGCTATGACGCCCGCCGGAACGATTGTAGCGACCACGCTGCGCATCGGCACTGCGCTCAGACCGCACCGGTGGCTCTCGCGCCGACGGTTCAGACCGCGCTGGCGGTTCAGACCGCGCTGGCGGTTCAGACCGCACCGGTGGTTCAGACCGCGCTGGCGGTTCAGACCGCACCGGTGGCTCAGACCGCACCGGTGGCTCTCGCGCCGGCGGTTCCGACCGCACCGGTGGCTCTCGCGCTGGCGGCTCCGGCGACTGCGCCGGTGGTTCAGACGTGCGCACCGGCCTGCGCTCACCCGACGTGCGGCCCGGTGATAACGCCGGCATCGCGATTGCCACCTCGGTTTCGCCGCCCAACACCGCCAGCAGCCAGTCCATATCGGTGCGCGCCAACGGCTCAAAGAGCGGATCGGTACGTTGTTCGAGGGCAATATCGTAGGCCAGCGGCAGAATCGTCTCGAACTGATCGTACAACCACTCAGCCAGCCCATTACCGCTATTCTGGGCATCGATCAGGTACAGATGATTGGTCGCCGGATCGAAAGCCGGTACACAGTCCTCCAAACGGGCCAGCGTGATCAACGCCGCTGCTGCGACGACCGACCACCCCACCTGTTGACCCAGCGGATGGATCGGCTGATTAAGCCGCACCCACACCGCCGGACTCTGCCAGCGATAGCTCGGCGGTGTAACCAGCTTTCGTTCCTGAGCCGGTTCGCGACCGATCTGCTCGCGGTAGGCGTAGACCTGCTCGTCAACAACGACCCGTCCCCAGCTCAGGAGCGGCCCGCGGCCCCCGCGCGAACGACGCAACTCGCGCTGTGCCCACTCTTCGCGAATCTGCACCTGACACTGCCGCAGTGGGAGAGTACGCCGCCCATCCCGTCGCGCCAGCGTGATCGTGCCCTGATCCTCGTCGCGAGCAATGACCTGTTGCCCGCCGCGTAGTGGTGGCAATCCAGCCGCCGGATGCATCCAGCGGTGAAACAGCGACGAGTCGGTAGTGGCAAATTGCCGCCCCTGCTCATCAAGCAGGTAAATCGGTTCCGTACCGGCAGCGTGCAGGTCGAGCGGAATGTAGGGATCGCTCTGGGCACCGGGTAACCAGACGGGTGGCATATCAGGGAGCCGGCTCAGATAGCCCTTCGCTGTCAGTTGTTCGACAATACCCTCAACCTGCCACTGCCGAATCTCCTCGACACGTAGGGGCTGCTCACTGGCGGCACAAACCAGATGTAACGTGGACACGAACGAATTGTTCAAGACCGGCGGCCACACTGGTGGGCGTAAGAGCGGCCACGTTGCCAGATCGGTCACTGCCAGCCGCTGCAAAGCCGGTTCGCTCATCCCGCGCCCGAGGAGCAGCACGACCAGCACCGCCCCACTCGCCAGCGCCGCCTGCACCGTGGCTGCACCGACATCGGCACTGGTGATGATCTGCACATGGGCCGGCATTGGCTGCGTCCCAACACTAAACGCCTCGTGGTCAACCAGTGTCCGCAAATCGGCCATCTCCCACGGCGTCGCCACCAGCCGCACCGCAGCACCAGCAGCCAGAAAAGCCTCCGCCAACCGGGCAATCTCGCGCCGCCGTTCACCATCACTCTGCCAGAGCGCCAGCGTTGTGGCCGGACGTGGCAAATCGTCAACCGCCGTGATCCGCCATTCACGACCGGTCAACATTGTCAGCGCAGTCTCGGCGCCACTCACCGTCGCCAGCGTCCCACCGAGCAGAAGCGGTTGACTTGTCAGCCGCGCTGCACGCACAAGCGTCATCGCCAGATGAGCAGCGGCAATTCCGTGAAACACGTGCAGATCGGCGATCCCGATCAAGCGCAGATGCTGCCAGAAAAACCGCCAGGCCCGGTCGTGAAACCTGAGCAGATGGTTATGCAGTTCGGGTAACGTCGTGATCACCAGCCGCGCCGTCGGCGCCGCCCGTCGCTGCGTGCCACCGGTCGCGGCAATCGGCAACGCCGGACGACAATAACGGGCCAGCAGCATCGCCTCGCGCTCGTGGAGCAGGGCCAGATCGGGATCAGGCGCGATCAACAACGCCGTAGCCGACGGTTCATTCCGCAGCAGATCGAGGGTGACGAGGTGCAGACTGGCCCGGCTGACCATACTGCTACCGGTAATGGCAAAAGGCGTTCCCCGGCGCAGGGCCGCCAGCGCAATCGATTGAGCCTGAAAGAACGGCGTACCAACCACCTGAACCCAGGCTTCCTGCAACCCCTGATCGACCGTCAGATGGCTGATGCGGGTGCCGGTTCCAGGCGGAAACGAACGCAACGTAATCAACGGTGACGAGGATCGTCTGCTTTGGGCTGCCAGCGTTTGCAAGATGTCGATCAGGTCGCTCATAATCTTCTGCACGAGGAACAGACATCCAGGTACCTGTCCTCAATGGATGCATATACTCAGAGTATACATGTACATTCAATGCCCGGCAATGAGCAGAAACGCCCGTTTTGCGCTTCATCACTGTCAACCACTCGCCCACCCGTGGTATACTCACTATGCCCTGTGTCTACGAGGAAAAGCGATGCGTTCACGCTGGTTACGGATCAACGGCTATCAACTCCACTGGATCGAAGCCGGACAGGGGCCGGCAGTACTCCTCTTACACGGCTTCGCCGGCTCGTGTGCCGACTGGGAACCGACGGTAGACTGGCTGGCGCAACAGGGGTATCGCGCCTTAGCCGTCGACGCCCTCGGCTTTGGACGCTCGGAGAAGCCGGTCAACGCCCCCTATGGTCTGGCCTTGCAGAGCGATCTCTACGCCGGTCTCCTAACCGCGCTCGGTATCGAGCGTGCCGTCTTCGTAGCCCATTCGATGGGAGGCAAATACGCGCTGGCGACCGCCCTCCGCCATCCCCAACGGGTCGCCCGCCTGGTACTGATCGCCACCGACGGCTTCATCAAGCCATCGCCACTCACCATTATCGGCGGCTGGCCTATCCTGGGCGAAACCATCCTCTGGCTCTCGGCCCACCCGACAGTCGTGCGTGCCTTTCTCGCCGCCGCCTTTCACAACCCCGAACCGTACCTCACCGCCGACCTGATCGAGCGTGGTCGGGCTGCTATTAGTGGTACTGCCAATCGGCGTGCGCTCACCGCCCTCAGCCGGCGCTACGCCGCCACCGATCTGACCCTCACCGGCCTGCGGGCACACCTCAGCGAGATTCGAGCGCCCACACTGCTCGTCTGGGGCGAGCATGACCGCGTCTTCTCGCTAGACTACGCCCGGCTTGCCAACCGCGAAATCCCCGGCTCACAGCTCGTCGTCATTCCACGCTGCGGCCACTTCCCGCATATTGAAGCCGTGCGCCCGTTTCGTGGCCTGCTGAGTGGCTTCCTGGCCCCGGTACACCGGTAAACGCCTCACCATCACCGACTGCGCGTCACCCCAATTCGCGGACAGACCACACGGATCGGGCAGATGCTACACCGCGGCGACGTAGGATGACAGATATTCTGCCCTAGCGTTACCAGCAACCGATTAATCGGTATCCAGTAGCGTTGCGGCAACGTCGCCCGCAACGCCATCTCAGTCTCTTCCGGCGTGCGCGTCTGCACATAACCCCAGCGGTTGCAAATGCGATGGACGTGAATATCAACACAAATCCCCGGCAGCCCGAAGCCCGCCGTCACCACCAGATTAGCCGTCTTACGTCCGACACCGGGCAACTTCAGCAACTCATCAAGATCGGCGGGCACCTCACCGTTATAACGTTCAAGCAACATCTGACAGATTTGCACAATCTGCCGCGCCTTCACCCGATAAAACCCAACCGGGTAGATCAACTCCGCAATCCGTTCCACCCCCAACGCCACCATCGCCGCCGGCGTATCGGCCACCGCAAACAGCCGCGGCGCAACCACCGCCGTCAACGTATCTTTCGTCCGCAAACTGAGAATGGTCGCAATCAGAATCCGAAACGGCGTCTGACTCACCTCTCCCATCTGGTCAATCAGCGGCGGCGTATACACCGCCAGCTCGCGCTCCAGCGTATCGAGCACCTGTTCAATCGGAAACGACGACGTACTCAAGCAACCTCCTCTGCCAGAGACCGGCCAGCCCTGTTCAAGCAGCCCTGCATACGGTATGATGATACGCGAAGTCGCCAATCATGACCAGTGCTGCCGCAGGTTCCTCGACCGATGCGCACCCGGCTACATATCGCCTACCAACAGGAGTCGTCTTGTGAAAAACGTCTGGTATTTTGGGTGGTTGATCATAGTTCTTCTCACGTCCTGCGTCTCTGCCCCATCCCAGGCCACACCAACCCCCACGGCCACGCCATCGGGAGAGGTTGCAACCGCTACCCCAATTGTGCTACCGATCACCACACCAACCACCACACCAACGGCACCACCCACTGTTATCGCCGCCGCCACCATCCCGGCCCCGGTCTACCTGATCGAAAACGATCAGGTGATGCGCCTGGAGCCGGATGGCCAGCGTCTGACCCAAATCACCTACGAGCCACAACCGGTGCGCGACTTGAGTGTCGCGGCCAACGGCACCCTGGTCTACCTGACCGGCAACGACCTAGTCGCACTCGACGGCAACGGACGACGGGTGATCTTCAGCGAGCAATCAATCACCAACCCCCGCATCTCCCCCGACGGTCAACGGATTGTGTATCATCTCGCCAACCCTACGTCTGAGCTGATCAACGGACGCGCCGACTCACCGGCTGGCGTCTACGTCAGCCAGATCAGCGGCGGGCAACCGGAGCTGGTCATCGCCGACGACCCCGTCCCGGAGACACTGGATATGGAAAATCCGGCCTGGCGCTACCTCCCGGTCGCCTGGTCGCCAACCGGTGATCGGCTGCTGCTCTACGCAGTGATGCAACCGGAAATCGGCATTCCCGGCGGCGAAGCGGTCATTATCGGGCCGGACGGCCAAATCGTGCGTGCATTCAGTTGTTGCGAAGAGGAGCTGTGGAGCATTGACGGTCGTGAGCTGGCAGTGGCGGGCGGTGGCCCCGGCCCCGACATCCGCTTCGGCCTGTACCTGATCAACGCCGACGACGGCACCGAAACCGCCCTCCTCTCCAACGACGAAAACATCATTCCGCTGGTGCGTGCCCCGCAACGCCTGGCCGACGGCTTCATCTACGCCTTCATCGAAATGGTACCGACTACTGTCTACTCCTGGGAATACCCTTTCCGCCCGTTCATGTCGCGCATAAGCGATAACGGCCAGATCACACCACTACGCCCGGAACCAATCACCGAACCGATTGCCGTCCTCTGGGATGCGCAGACTCGTGGCGCCTTAATCCGCTTCGCCACCAACGATCCGCTCATCTGGCTACCCACCGATCCAACCCTGCCCCCACAACCGACCATTGCCACCGGCTTTGCCTTCACCTGGGTACCGGATGCCGACCTAGTGGCCCGCGACTGCACATCATTCAGCCCGTTAAGCCCACAAACCGACGCAGCACGTCGCTACGATCCGGCGGTGGCCGACATCCAGGCCCGACTGGCAATCCTCGGCTTCGATCCCGGCCCGGCGGATGGTCTCTTCGGCCCAGCCACAGCCCGCGCCGTCCGCACCTTTCGCGCCGCAGCCGGGCTACCCGAAGGCGAGACCATTGACTGCGCAGCGTGGCAGGAACTCTTCAGACGGAGCACGACGCCATGATCCCACCCGACATTGCCGAACAGATCAGCACCATTCACGCCGCACCAACCCGCCTGGTCCTCGTCTTTGCCGGAGCCGGCAGCCTGGGGTTAGCCTGGCTCCACGCCATTGCCGGCTCATCGCGAACCGTCCTGGAAGCCATCGACGCCTACTCACCGCGTTCACTGGCCACCATCACCGGCAACCTCAACGCACCGGCAGTCAGCGCCGCCACCGCACAAGCCATGGCCACCTGGGCCTACCATCGCGCCCAAACCCTCAGCGACGGCGACTGGCCACTGCTTGGGGTTGGCCTCACCGCCGCCATCCTGACCGACCGTCAGCGACGTGGTGCCGATCACGCCTTCCTCGCCATCCACAGCGCAAACGACATCATCCTCGATCACCTCATTCTACCCCGCACCGACCAACACCGCCTCGATCAGGAGATCATAGTCAGTCGCTGGTTGATCGAACACATTGCGCGGGTGGTACTGGGGTAGAATCACATCAGGCATCATAAAAGTCGCGACCCGCCATTCAACAGCGCCTGAACGCCGCACCCGTGATCACCGCAGTGCGCACGTCAACACGCCCCTGGGAGCGCGAGCCTCCGGCTCGCACACAGCACCACACCGCAGTGCGCACGTCAACACGCCCCTGGGAGCGTGCGCCTACGGCTCGCACACAGCACCACACCGCAGTGAGTGCGTCAACACACCCCTGGGAGCGCGAGCCTCCGGCTCGCACACCACCTGCCCCAGCCTGCGATACCTGTGTTCAGCGGGATACCACACCACTGAACCAGCTCGCAACAGCGGAAGCGATCCGGCAGCGGCGATTCCCGCCCCCAGCGGGGGCGGGGTAGGGTGGGGCGTGTCGCACATCAAACCCGGTGTCACAGAAGCCAACGAATAGCCTTACCTCGTCCCCATCCCGCACACCGGCAGAGATACCACTTCCCGACCGGCTTGCCCTCGTATGGAGTGAGGCAGCCATGCTGCCGCGCCAACCGTGCTTACGACCCGGCGAGTGGTCTAACTGGCAATGACAACTGCTCGTATCGCACACCGCCAGCCTGACCAGCCACGCATCCGGCGGCGTGTAGACCGTGGCGCAGGCTGGAAGCCTGCGCAATCAATCTCCCTCCACTCCTGCCCTGTAACGGTAGCACCGACGATAGACGAACACAAACCGGCAGCCCACCCTACAGGAGAAGCATCTATACATCTGACCATGCCGCAGAATGCCGTGAAATGGCCGACCACGACAACGATGCTCATAATCATCAAGGCTTGATCTTACTCGCTAACGAGCATTGACAACCGCATTCAGCGTGTACACAGCCAGTGCACCAGCGATGCGATCTGGCCTGGATCGTTCAAATTGGCGGCGTTGGCAAGTAATCCCTTCTCCAGTTGATCCCAAATCTCAGTTGCCATCCGCCTCTCAATGGCCGCACCTACAAAGAAGAGGGACGGGGAATAGCCTGCATCGGCAAAAGACTTACGAATACGATTAAGTGCCGCTCGTGCAGTCTTCCAGTGTTCGTCTGCACCGGCGGGGTCTATTCCACCCTTAAGTTCACCAAGCGCAAGATACGACTGGACTGATTGATAGCCAGAGTTGTGCAGGGTGTCAGGATCAAGATCGAATAAACAGATGTCTACGTTGTTCTTGACCAGAGGTACTGTCAGGTTATACATCAGCGTGCGGGGTTTACCTTCGTTTTCCCAACTTAATCCCCGTAAAGAAAGCTCGATTTCTGAGTCATCATCAGACATATCAACCCACTGTCGGGTCTTGGCGTGCTGCCATCGGTACCGGTTGCCTGCAATAGTCAGGGCAGAAACAATCGCACGGGTCAGTTTTCGCTAGGCCAGAACACCACCGACGTTACGCATTGAACCACCAAGAGTATCACCACGGGTAAGCAGAAACCTGAACACCAGCTCTTCAACGAACTTTTCTCCTGCCGGCTCCAGAAAGTGACTGACCAGATTAACGATAGCATCTCTCTTATCTTCCGGTTGCAAATGAACGAGCGCTTTGTCCGACAACCCTGCTGCTGTAAGCAGGCCCATTTCGATCCCCGTAACACTGAGAAGTTCGGCGGGTGATCTGACCCTTGAAGCTGCTTCCTGTAATGCTCTGGCTTCGGCAACGTATGACGTAGCACGGCGACTCTTCTCAAGTGCAAGAGCAACGAAACCTGCACGGACAGCTTCGTATGGTGTCACGAGGTCAGTGCTGGTGTGGAGGTGGTTCAGGTAGGGAGGCAACCGCATCATACTTTCTTCCAGACATAAACACATTTGCGTAGTGCCTTCTTGCCATGCTCACCCATCTGCTGACTGCTGTTACCCTTGCCGTCCGGCAGGATCAGGATTTGTTCAGTGCGAAACCCCAGCTTGTCGGCCATATCAGAGAGTATCATATCGACGGAAATGCTAGCGCCAGCGTAGCGTACATTATCGTTCACCATAATGAGCGGTGCGTTCGGTTTCAAAACACGCGCACATGCTGCGATGACACATGCCATTTCATAAAAATAGCCTCTCACCATTCTGGGAATGCCGTTGTTATTCAACACCCCACGGGCTTTCTGGTCTTCAAGGTAGGTCAGGATCGCCTGAAGCAACGGTTGGGCATCAGCGACTGCCAGTGCATTCGTCCAATAGGGGTTGATACTGAGCAGGTCTTTGTCGCGGTTTTCGACGGTGCAACTGAGCATCTCCTGGCGAAGCCGCACCAACTCCTTCTCATCTATACCCAGTAACGCCAGTTCCAACGCATACGTGCGCGTATAGTCATAACGGTTACAGTAGGGAGGTGAGGTGATCATAGCATCGTAGGTGTGTTCCGGCAACGAAGGTAATATGTGCAGACAGGAGCCATCATAGAGCCGGATGTCACCCTGTAGGCGTTCAGCAGGGAGCAGGCTGGACTGATGTCCGGGTGATATATCGGTCAGGATTTCGTTGATCTTTGCACAGATCGCCTGGGCAAAGTCAGGGATGCTGCCCTTATCAAACACCTTCTTGCCCTGGGTGCGTCCCGACCGATAGTCCCAGCGCAGATACTGACCGTCCTTGCGCGTAAAACTGACTGACTCCAGGATGCAGAGCAAGGCAAAGCGCAGAATGGTCTGCACGCGCTCATTTTCGTGCCGACACGCTGCCAGGTACTGCTCAATCGCTTCTTTCGTTCTGTCGGGATAGGCACCTCTCGTGATTCGCAGCTCCGGTAACGGCAGGCGCGTCTGCGCATGTTCCCACACCCGTGTGTCTGCCCATTGACGCAACCGTGCAAAATCATCGGCTGTGAACCCGGCGTCCAGAATCTGTTTCGCCTTGATAATTGCCTGACCAATCGGCAACAACTCAATCCCATCTGCATCAATACCCATCGTACTTGCGGCGAACAGGGTTGTGCCACTTCCGGCAAAAGGATCGAGAACACGACCGGCAGAGATACCATATTTGTGTAACAAATATTCGACAAGCGCAGCAGAAAACGCTTCTTTGAATTTATACCAGCGGTAGATTGGTCTATTCTTGTTTGCCTGAAAACTGACCAGCAGACGCGAGAGTGTGGGCTGAACGACAAACTTGCTCTGGAAACGCTGAAAGAGCTGTCCGTCAAGATCATCTATCTCGCTGAGGGAGATATGCGGTTGAATACCTGAGATGTTTGCTGCCTGAAGGTGATTGAGCACTGTTGTACACCCTGGTTCAACGCAACCTGGAAAATCCGGCTATACGCTCATCTCCACATCACCAACACCTACCCGGTATCGGCAACCTTTGCCCGACAGGTCTGTTGGTCGCAGGTTCATTACAGGTGAAGTGGCATAATTTTTTGCAACGATGCTGTATCTGCTGTGGAATCTGAGGCTGTGACCTGATAGCCTCGTTCAGCGGCAATTATACCACCACAGAGGACACCGAGGGATACTAGAACCTATGTCAACAAACATCTCCTGGAAGTTATCGTATTCATTCCTGACAGACCCCATGATTGTGACGAGCACACCCGGCCTCCCCGTGATCAGTAGGATCAACGGCGTACCACGCGCCGGATCATGAGCACGGCTCATGCGGCAGCATGGCTGCTGCACGCCAAACGCTGCGACACGCGGATGGCGAGCGGGTAAGGCCACCAATCCAGCGCCTGATAGCACCAGAGATGGTCGGCAGACCTCCTCGCTGCCACGCAGACAGACTGGAAGCAAGATACTGTCATTGGTGGCTGGCAAGCGTGCAGGAGCTGTGCGGTAGACTCGAAGCACGGCAGCACAGCTTGTATGAAATACGTTCTCGATCAAATCGGGCGTCGCATAACCTGCGGTTGACAATACCCCACCCCTGACGCACCGAACCAGCGCCCCCACCCCGCACACCGACAGGGATACCGTTGCCAGACCGGATTGCCCTTGTGTGACGTGCGGCAGCCATGCGGCCGCACGCCAAACGTCGCAATACGCGCATAACGAGTGGGAAAAGCAACCCATGCAGCGCATGCTGGTACGACCGGAGCTACGCACTACCAGTGGGCCAGGATCAGGGGTGGCTGTCGCCAGCGATTGGTAGGCGGGTATACGCCAGGGCGACAGGCTGAGAGCGCGATAGCACAGCATTCAAGAAAAAATAAGTTCTACTCTCCAACAGCGCTCTTCCGCTATCTGGATATACTCATGTGAGATGTCAATTCCGATTGATTTGCGGCCCAGCAGATATGCGGTAAGCATTGCCGTTCCTGTGCCACAAAACGGATCGAGCACAATCCCATCTTCAGGGCATGTCGCCAGAATCGGGATTTTGCACACATCTTCAGGGAATGGCGCGAAGTGCCCGCGACGGTTCTGGGTATCTTCAGGCAGGATATCCCATACATCGCCGGGTTTGCTGCCATTTGGATGATAGGTCAGAAAGTAGAACCCTTTTTCCTGCAATTCCTTCGCCCGCCCGGATACGCGCACCGAATCGGAATGGGTAGTTCGTTGCTGGCCGCGAATGATCATCCTGAAGTCGGCAATCTCGCCACCGGCAACTCGTTGCAACATCGCCGCAAGGGCCTGGAGCGCAGCCTGTTTTTCCGCTTCGGTTAATGCGGTTGAAAGCTCGATCTGACGCCGGTAGCGCACACCACGCACGCCCGTTGCCGACACCACCGAACCATTGAGGATCCGCGCCTGGCGCGGCTTGGTGCGGATCGCATCTGCATTGTAGTAATAGCCCTGGGCAGACTGCACAAAGTGAAAGATATGTTCGTATGTGTTCCGCAGACGATCACGTGTTTGATCAAGGCCACCCTTGACTTTGTGCCAGATGACATCATTGCGCATGATCCAGCCTCGCTCATCGATCAGGCGTAAGGCAATGCGCCACGGGATACCTGCCAGACCTTTGTTCACATAGGTGTCGCCCAGATTGAGCCAGAGTGAACCGGACGGCTTGAGCACCCGTTTGACCTGATCGAGGATTGCAACGATCCGATCAATATACTCGCCAACCGCTCGCTCCAGACCAATCCCGCCACCTGCATAGTGGCGCTGGCTCCAGTACGGTGGACTGGTCAGGCAGCAGTCAATCGAGTGGTCGGGCAGGTGCTGAAGGATGTCAATCGCATCACCCGCCACAAAGAGCGGCGCACGATCGGTACCGGCGAGGTATGTATGGATAGCACCGGCTGCTGATTGCGTCACCACGATAGTCATCTGCCTGTTATCCCCACAACACGATCAGAAACAAGCCGGCAAAAGCCACACTCCCCGTCCCAAATGCCACCAGCGCCACCCGCAGCCCGATCAGCTTGCGCTGCATCAGCCGGCGAAACGCCTGTTCACGTTGGGTCTGGCTGGCTGCCGCGTAGCGGTAGGTGCCAGGAACAACCACCAGCAGAGCTGCCAGCAATGCTACCATATACGAGAGCACCACAACCGCGCCCAATACCCGTACCGGCAACCAGGTTAGATACGCTGGCAACGGTGTATCTGCCAGGGCCAGAATCCCGAAAATAACACTGTAGAGGGCACTGACCAGCCCAATGATCTGCCTGGCCCCCTCTTCCAGCGGCCTGGGTGGGTCTTTCGCCTGCTCTTCAAACCAGCGGTGCAACGCTTCTTCTTCAACTGTCGGTGGCCGCTGGCGCACAGCGCGAATCTCTTCAGGCATCGCGCCCCTCCTCAAAGGTCACTTCCAGCATCTCAACGTTGCCGCAGAACGGGCACACCAGGCGGAAGACCTCCAGCCGCAGCCGCTCGTGACTGCGACTGCGATAGAGGGTCTGCTCGGGCTTGCCCAACCGTGCCAGATCCACCGTCCAGCACTGCTGACACCGCCTGCATCGTATGGGCTTGGAGAGGGATGGCTTCATGCCGGTGATCCTCCTTCATCAGGTGGCGATACCAAATGGCGGAAACGTTCAGGAACTGGCGGTAACGGCTCGCCGCGTAACCAGGCGCAACAGTAGCGCAGGAGTTCGGCCAGTTGCATATATAACGAGTCAGGCGCTTCGCCGTCGGCGTAATGGTCGGCAGCCGCCTGCACCTGATCGGCCAGCGCCATCCGCACCTGGGGATCACCCGTAATTAGCGCCTGCCGGGTGGCAGTTATCGTCTGTTCAGCCACCAGCGCTACCTGTTGTTCGGGAGGCAGACTCTGCACATGGGCGGCAAGCTGCGCATTCAACACGTGCAGCACCTGCTCGCGTACCTCTGGCGGGAGCTGGAGTAAGGCCACTTCCAGCGCTGCCGGATCACCCGACGCCACCGCTGCCCGATAGGCTGCCCAGACCGCGATGAGAGCAGCATCGGTCGCATGCAGACCATCAGTCACCACCGCACCATCGCGCACCAGCGTCGCGCATGCCCGCAGGAAAGCAGCCAGTTCCAGCCAGGGCGATCCGGGCAGCTCATCCGCCGCCGCCCGCACCGCCCACTGTTCGAGCTGCTGCACGAACTGCGCACGACGATGATCGTCGGTATCGGCCAGCGCCAGCGGCATGGCAGCCATCACCTGCCGGCGCACATCGGCAATCTGCTGATCCCGTGCGGCAGTGCGCATATCCTCTTCATCCGCCATCCGCCGTACACAACTGTTCTATCCCGACCAACGCTGCTGCCAGCCCTTCATCAAGCCCGGTGCGCAGACGGGCCAGTTGTTGTTCCTCACCCCGGAGCAAAGCCTGCAAACAACCCAGGAATGTGTTGAACGGTGGTAACGCCTGTGCTGCCGGCCACCGAAGCAACGCCAGCCGCAGCGGAATCAGCGTCTCTGCCACCTGCTCAGCCGCCTGCCGATCAGCCTGCCGCACCGTCTGCACCACCTCGCCGGCAATTCGATTGAGCAACGCGACCAGATTCTGTACGCACGTCTGATCATCGCCGGGATCATTGATCCAGGCCGTAATCGCATCGGCAAGTGACGGCACCGCCTGGTCAAGTGCGGCGATGAGTGCTCGTACCTGCTGGATTTCGCGGGGCATACGCAGCCGTTCAAAGATTGCCAGCCCCTGGTGATAACGTGCCAGTGCCGTCGCCTGATCACCCTGTCCTTGCGCCACCTGGCCCAGCTTCACCGTACAGAACGCAATCTGCTGCTGATCGGACAGGCGTTCGGCCAGCAGCAGCGCCTCACGCAGACAGGCTTCCGCCTGCGACCATTGCTGGCGCAGCAGATAGATATCGGCAAGACCAGAGAGCGTGGCGCTCTTGCCGCGCACATCCTGCAGCGCCTCTTTGATCGCCAGGCTCTCCTCGTACAGCGCCTTGGCCCGCGCCAGCTCCCCCTGCACCACATAAATGGACGCCAACGCGTGCAGCAACCTGCTACGCACAGCCGTACCGTCTCCAACGTCTGCCAGGGCCTGTTCCAGCTCGATACGTGCCGTCGTGAGATCGCCGAAGTGCTGGCGAAAGGTGGCTACCCGCCAGATGTGCCAGGCGCGGGTATCACCACTCAGGGCGGTGGTCGCTGCGCTGAGCAGCGACATGCTCTGCCAGATGACATCAACCAGTGCCGGTGAATGATCCAGTTGACCATACGCCCGGTTCGCCAGCCAGACACCGTAGGCAACGAGACCGCCAGGTGACGATGTCTGCCCGCTCCGACGTTGTATCTCCTGCCGGATCACGGGTTGGAAGCGGTACGTGGCCGGTTGATCGGTCGGTGTGCCTGTGTCACCTGTCGTATAATGGGCTACCCGTAGCAGGCTTCGCCGCACGAACAGACCCAGGGTGTGCCGGACGTCGGCAAGGGCAGCGTCAGTTGGCTGACCATCGTCATCGGTTGGTAAGCCCCACAGAAACACGGCAGCAGCGGCGAAAAAGGGCATCTCCAGACTGCTCAGTTGCTCCAGGCGCTGGCGGTCGGCTGCAGCCAGCGGGGCCAGGCTTACGTCTAGTGCAGTCGCCAGTCGGGCATGGCGCGGATCGAGTCCCTGACGGTGCGCCTGGGCCAGATACTCTGACCAGCGCTCAAGGAAGTGGTGTGGTTCACCCTCGTACTCGTCATAGGCCGCAGCCAGCAGCTGTATCGCCAGCGGGTAGCCCTCGGTGCATGCTGCCACCTGGTGGGCAATCTGTCGGTGGATTGCGATCTGTTGCCCATTGCAGGCCCTGCTCGACATGCGCATAAATAGCTCAACTGCGGCTAGTCGGTTCAGACCATCGACACCGTCCCGGTCAGGCACCAGCCGCTCATCGGGCAGGCCGGTTGGGTGCGCCCGACTGGTGAAGAGCAGATAACATCCCCGACTCGATAACAGATGGGTCAGGCGTTGCACTGCCGCTGCCGCAGCCTCAGCTCCTGCTTCTGGTTGCAAAATGCTCTCGTAATTATCAAACAGCAGCAGGTCTTCTGGCTCGATCAGATCGCACAGCGTCTGACGCAAACGTCCCGTCAGATCGGTGCTCTGGTCACCGGCGGATATGATCGTCTGCAATGCCTGCGGGCCAACCAGCCGCTCGATCAGCTCCTGGCAGACCCGCCCTTCATCAATCGGCGCATTGGCGAAGCTCACACCGGCAACCCGTCCGAAGCGCCACGCAAAACGGCGGATGAAGGTAGCCGCTAGCGCGGTTTTACCCATACCGCCGGCACCGACAATCGTCGCTACCCGCCCTTTCTGCAACGCCGTAGCCAGCGAGACCAGCTCGGCGTTCCGGCCTAACAGACCGGTTGTCGGCACGGACACCTGATCCGGCAACCTGACGGGCGTCGACCAATCGAGGTGAATCGTGGGCTGGCCTGGGGGCAGGTTCAGCGCAGCCCAGCCATCGTAACAGGTGTAGCCTACCAGCATCCCGGCAGCCGCCGGATGTTCGTCAGCCAGCCTGATCCGGGCCTGGCGCAGCGCCTCCGACGGCTGACTACCGGCAATGAGATAACGGTAGAAGGCAGCCACCAGATCGTCACTCAACGGATCGGGAAAATTGTGTTGCATGCCGAGGGCCAGTGGTACTCCCTGGCGTACAAAGGCCCGTGCCAGCGGTGCGCTTTGACATGCGCTGAGCATGACCAAACGCAGACCACCACGCGGTGCGTAGTCGATCAGATCGCGCCCCAGCAAGAACCGACAATTGCCACAGTCGTCCTCAAACGCAAGTACCACATCAACGCCATCGGCAACCGTTGTCAACGCACCGTGGCAGGAGATGTGAACGATAGCCGGGCCGTCGGCCAGCGCCTCACGCAACGCATGCCGGGTAGGAGGAACGCGTTGGGCCACCAGCGCTCGTTGACCTTTCGCCAGCGCCTGCTTCAGCGCCCGTATCTCATGATCAAAATCGAGATGGTAGGCAGGGATGCTGCCATTGGGGTACAGCAGCGGATCGGCGCAGACAACCAGGAACCGTAACGGATCGGGCGCAAACGGTGGAGCCGAACGTGGTTCGAGACGCAGGATACTGCACTGAGCGAACAGAAACCGTCGGTCGGGAGTCACCGCGTATTCCCAGGGTATGCGGTCTGCCCCTCATCACACGCTAGCAGCAGCAGACCATCGGCGGCACTTTCCAGCATGCGCTGGAGATCGGTACCACCCAACGCCGCAAACAACCGCTCACCGGCTCCGTATGGATCGCCGGCACGACGATTGGATTTGTTCGGCGGATCACCAACAATCTCCGTGATGTCGGGGATGTCTTGCAACGGGGTCTCGGCCAACACCTTCCCGGTATCGGCAACCTTTGCCCGACAGGTCTGTTGGTCGCAGGTTAAGCGCAGGATAAGTGGCATAGGTGTTTCAACGACACTGCATCTGCTGTGAAATCTGATATAGTGACATTATAGCACTGCTCAGCGGCGCATGGGAATATCACCACAGAGACACCGAGGGCACAGAGGCGTATGGCACACTGCCGCCGCGTCTGTCTTCAACCGTCCTGCCAGCAACGTATCACCAACGCCTACGCCCCATCCGCGTCCATCCGCCTAACCCGCGT
>NZ_DAOTZQ010000087.1:0-23002 GCF_034434295.1 Chloroflexus sp. | reverse complement strand
TACCGTGAGACGTGACGTAGTATGTCCATAGGAACTGGCTGCTCCTCACATCGTTCATGCGAACATACCACACGGTGTTGCGTGTAACGTCGTGCTGGTCAACCTGGCACTCAGCCTACGGGGCCTGCTCACAACATAGGTGGAAACTTGGGTTATGATAGCAAATCTTGATCCTGTGCATCATCGCCGAGACCATCAATCATCATTGCAAAGCCTCTTCATCAGAGTCGCGTACCGGTAGAGGTAGGGCTACGCCCCGCGCCTGCCGGTGCGCACGGCGAATGCGGAAGGGAGGTTTCCGTACTCTAAACGAGTTGGCAAGGGCGTGATGTTGGGGCTGCTTCCAACAGTGCGTCGCGACACGTCCCCATCCTAACCCGCCCCCGCTAGGAGCGAGAACCACCAGTGAAGGATGTCTCTCACCTTTGTGCGCCGGTTTGGGGGTGAGATACTCTGCTGGCAGCGCAACATGGGCTATGTCCGGTTGCGAGCAGAGCCGAGGCGTGCGTTCCCACTAAATCAGATTTGATACCAGATAGCTTCCGATTATGCAAAGCATCCCTACTGGTAATCTCGCCAGTAGGGATGCTCGACTACAATGAGACGGCGAATTTACGCTGAAAGTGGATTGGTACCACCAAAGCCGTGCTGCGATGCATCAGGCTGTATAGGTCGCTCATCAGATCGTCCATTAGGCGTGCTGCTCTTGCTCAGATCGAGCGCCAGCGGCTTTACCCGACGGATCATCTCCGTAAGTTGTTCACCATCAAGCGTCTCGTATTCGAGCAACGCATTCGCCATATCGTCAAGCACAGCCCGGTTCTGGAGCAGGATTTGCTGCGCCGTTTCATAGGCTTCGGTGACGATTGCATGCACCTCTTCATCAATCTGGCGCGCCACCTCATCACCGTAGTTGCGCTGCTCGCTGATCTCGCGACCAAGGAAGATCAGCTCTTCCTTCTCGCCGAAGACCATCGGGCCAAGGCGCTGGCTCATACCGTAGCGCGTGACCATTGCCCGGGCAACACGGGTGACTTGCATCAAATCACCAGAAGCGCCGGTTGTCACCTCGTCGTTGCCGAAGACAATCTCTTCAGCTACCCGGCCACCCAGCGAGACGGCCAGACGTGCCTTGAACTGGGAAACGGTGCGCAGGCTCAGACTATCCTCATCAGGCAAGAAGAGGGTATACCCACCAGCCTGTCCACGTGGAATGATCGTCACCTTCTGCACCTTATCGGCCTTCGGCAACGCAGCACCAACAATCGCGTGACCGGCCTCATGGTAGGCCACCACCAGCTTCTGGCGGTCGGTCATCACGCGCGAACGCCGCTCAGGGCCACCGATAGCAACCCGCTCGACCGCATCCTGGAACTCTGCCATGCTGATCTTGCGCTTCGAGCGTCGTGCCGCCAGAATCGCTGCTTCGTTCACAACATTCATCAGATCAGCACCTGAGAAACCGGGTGTCTGACGAGCGATCACCTCAAGGTTGACATCCTCGGCCAGAGGTTTGCCCTTGACGTGAACTTTCAGAATCTCGATCCGACCCCGCACATCGGGCGCATCGAGCACCACCTGGCGGTCAAAGCGGCCTGGTCGCACGAGCGCCGGGTCGAGCACATCGGGCCGGTTCGTAGCCGCGATCACGATCACATTCGTGTTGGTGTCGAAGCCATCCATCTCGACCAGAATCTGGTTGAGCGTCTGCTCACGCTCGTCATGCGAGCCACCCAAACCGGCACCGCGCTGCCGACCAACAGCATCGATCTCATCAATGAAGACGATGCAGGGTGCATTACGCTTGGCCTGATCAAACAGGTCGCGCACACGTGAGGCACCTACGCCAACAAACATCTCAACGAACTCGGAGCCGGAGATGCTGAAGAAGGGAACACCTGCCTCACCGGCGACTGCCCGCGAGAGCAACGTCTTACCGGTACCGGGCGGGCCAACCATCAGCACACCACGCGGAATGCGTGCCCCGAGCGCGGCAAACTTGTCAGGAAACTTGAGGAACTCAACAATTTCGGCCAGGTCCTGCTTTGCCTCTTCCTGACCGGCCACATCGGCGAAGGTAATGGTGGGCTTATCGCCGGCAAACATCCGTGCCCGGCTCTTGCCAAACGACATCGCCTGATTGTTGCTCCCCTGCGCCTGTCGCATAAAGAAGACGAAAAAGCCAATGAGCAGCAGGGTTGGCAGCAGAATGGTAAAGATGCTGAGTAAACCGCCCCATGCGGGTGCTGGCTGCACGGTTACGTTGATCGTCCGCCGGCCATTTTCATCGTACAACGGTACGTTGTAGTCGGCCAGCAACTGCATCACGCTATCCGAGGTTTCGACCCGTGAGCGGTATTTCTTACCATCCCTGTAGGTAACAATAATCTGTTCGTCACCAGCCTGCGCCTGAATTTCACTTACCAGACCAACCTGGGCGTCAGCAATGACATCGGCAATGCCTTTCTCTTCAGTCTGGCTGGCACCCTGACCGAAATATTGGAAGAACAGTGCTAGCGCTGCAACCAGAATGATGAGATAGACAAAACTATTCTTTAACCAACGATTATCATTCATACTTCATCTTTCTAGAGGGGTTGCCTCGCTATTTCCTGGTAGACCCAAACCAGACAATACTGAGGAATGAACCCCACTTATGAGGAATATGCGACCAAGACAGCAATTAGCTATCCTGTACGCCGCTTATTGGAATTATAGCATTAGCCGATCGCCGACGGCAAGGGAACAGATTACACTCAGAATGTGATCTGGATCACAACTACACTGATTGGTAAACCTCGGGGCGCAACACGCCAATGAAGGGGAGATTGCGATAGCGCTCGGCATAATCCAGGCCGTACCCAACCACGAAGGCATTCGGGATGTTAAAGCCAATGTAGTCAACCGGCACATCGGCAGTGCGTCGTTCAGGTTTGTTGAGCAAGGTACAGATACGCAGACTGGCCGGATTGCGCCGCAGCAATTGCGACCGCAGATATGCCAGGGTCAGCCCGCTATCAATAATGTCTTCGACAATCAATACGTGGCGCTGCGAAATGTCAGTATCTAAGTCTTTGATCAGACGAACCACACCTAACGACTCGGTACTGGCGCCATAACTGGCAACCGCGATGAAATCAATCGCAAGTGGCAGATCAATTGCCCGCGCCAGATCAACCATAAACATGGCGCAGCCCTTCAAAACGCCGACCAGCAGCAGATCACCGAGGTCGCGATAATCGGTACTGATCGCAGCAGCCAACTCAGCAACCCGCTGTTTAATCTGATCTTCCCCAATCAAAATGTAATCAATGTCCTGACGCATGCTTACTCCTGTCTTGTTGTGGCAGAATGAACGATCCCAATCCACATTGTAGCCTGATTCGACTCAGATGCAGCGATGCCAGCAGCAACTCGCAATCCAACGACCCAGAGAATCTGATCATCAGCAGTGGTAAGAATCGGCCAGGCAGCCCGCAGCATACGCGGCACGCGCAAATCAACGAACACATCCTGTAAGCGTCGCCGTCCGGGCGCACCGGCAGGTCGCATCCGATCACCGGGGCGCCGTGGTCGTAACTGCAACGGCGCCGCTGGCCGCTGAGCCAGTCCTAACCACCAGCGATCAGGATGCACCGGGGGATGATCCTGCACAACACACTGCCAGCCATTCGCCAGTGGCACAACCCCCTGATCCGGTAATGTCACAGGTGTTGTCAACTGCGGGCCAGGTGGCGGTAATGCCGATGGCAAGTGCAATGTCACTGTTTGCTGATCGCACACCAGGGTAACCTGGGGAGCGATCTGCGTCGAGCGACCAGACTGCCCACCGATGAGATGCAGGGCAGCATCGAGGTGGGCTAACCCCGGTTCCTCTGCACCGAGCTGAGCAATCGCACGCCGTAACGCATAGCGGCGTAGGGCTGGATGGATGCTCATCAGGGCAGCCCGCTCAAATACCACTTTGTCAGACTGCTGCTCAACGATGAGGTTCGGCCACTGATCTGCCAGCATGGTCTGAATAAAATCGTAATCTTCAGCACAGATACGAGCAGTACGAGTAAGAGCAGCAGTGATCTGAGGATTCTCGCCGGCAAGTTGAGGCAAAAGCACATGTCTGATCCGTGCCCGCACATAATGGAGATTACGGTTCGTTGGATCGTCGCGTGGGGTTAACTGATGATCAGCGCAGTACGCCGCCAGTTCAGACCGACTGACCGTTAACAGTGGTCGCAACAATGGTGGGCCGTGGGGCGGAGCCTGTCCGCTCTCAATCAGGGCTGCTGCCCATTCCGACCACTCAACCCGCGCCCGCATACCGCGCAAGCCAGCCGGCCCGGCGCCACGGAGTAAGTGCATCAAGACCGTTTCCGCCTGATCATCAGCCTGATGAGCAACGAGCACAGCATCGACGTGTTCGGCGAGAGCGGTTGTGGCAAGAAAGGTGTAGCGTGCAGTTCGCGCCTCGGCCGGTGTTGTTCCTGGTGGCAGGTGGGCACGTCCGACAATTGCCCGTACCCCCCAGGCCGTCGCAGTAGCAGCAACGAAGTCGGCATCTGCCGCAGATTCAGCACCTCGCAGGCCGTGATCGAGATGCGCTACAACTGGGGTCGGGCCACCAGCACGGTGTAATGTGCAGAGCATGTGCAGCAGGGCAAGTGAGTCGCTGCCGCCAGAGACAGCAACCAGTAGTCGATCAGAAGACTGCTCGACGTCCTCAGCACGTAAAAACTGGCGTAATAGCTCAAGCATGGTGGTATTGCACGATGAACGGAAACGCCGGTGAGCGTTGCTCACCGGCGACTGGTGCCGGAGGCGGGATTCGAACCCGCGACCTAACGATTATGAGCCGTTTGCTCTACCGCTGAGCTACCCCGGCGCAGTTCCAAAGTCTATCACTGAAGAGGAATTTCGTCAAGTTGTGAACACCAGAAATCATCACCACGGTGAGGTAATACGACCAGGTTATATCAACGCTCGCGTAGGGGCGGGTTCTTAACCCGCCCCTACAGAACTCGCTCATCGGTATCCGGCAGATGACAACCACGGATCATAGTTCACCGCATATTCGGTGATAGACAGTGATACTGTGCATCACTACTACACGACACGGACAACCCTGTCTGGCAACAGTATCCTCATCCGAAACGTCATCCTACTGCGTGCGTCGCGGCCACACCGGTGCTACGCTGCTGTGATCAGGCCCGGTGGCAGGGTGATCCCCTCACCGCGATACGTATCGTCTGGCATGCACGGGCGGTGTCAGCGATAGCAAAACGTGCGTTTGGGCAACACCGGGGAAATCTCGTCCCAAACGCACGTCAGGTGTCGTTGTGTGGCTACGACCGGCAGGCTGGCAGTCGGCGTCAGGTGCAACTACTCCAGATAATCGCGGAGATGCTGCCCGACTTCAGGACTACGCAAACGCCGGAGCGCTTCCGCCTCGATCTGGCGCGCCCGTTCGCGCGTCATACCGAGCACACGCCCTACTTCTTCAAGCGTCCGGCGCCGGCCATCGACCAGACCGTAGCGCAAATCGATAATCCGGCGTTCCCGATCATTGAGGCGATCGAGGGCAGCACACAGATCACGGCGCAGCAGCTTCTGAGCCGCCATTTCGCCCGGCGTCGGCAATTCTTCATCGGTCAGAAAATCGCCAAGCGTGTGTTCGCCTTCATCGCCGACCGGTGTTTCCAACGAAACTGGACGACGTGCCGCTTCGAGAATGCGCTGAATACGCTCAACCGGCTGGCCAAGCGCCATTGCAATCTCTTCCGCGGTTGGCTGACGTTCGAGCGATTGTGCCAGACGTTCGGCGATTCGCTTCACCTGCCCAACCGACTCGCTCATATGCACCGGCAACCGGATTGTCCGCCCCTGTTCGGCAATCGCCCGCGTCACCGCCTGACGGATCCACCACGTTGCGTATGTGCTGAAGCGATTACCTTTGTGGTAATCAAACTTCTCAACCGCACGCATCAGACCAATATTACCTTCCTGGATCAGGTCAAGCAGGGCAAGACCACGTCCAACATACTTCTTGGCAATACTCACGACCAGACGCAAATTGGCCTGAATGAGATGGCGGCGTGCCTCTTCACCCTGCTGAACCGCCTGAAGGAGTTCGTAGCGTTCGCGCGGTGTCAGGTTGGTCGCTGTAGCAAGCCGGGCTTCAGCCTCATTACCGCGTTCGATCCGCTCGGCCAACTCAATCTCTTCAGCCGCGGTCAGAAGAGAGACGCGACCAATCTCTTGCAGGTAATGCTGAACAGCGTCAAGGGTTGGCTCTACCTGCTCGATATCGCTCAGATCGGGAGAGAGAATCTCTTCTTCGTGCCCGAAACGTTCATCACGCTCGTGCGTGTGCAGTGATACTTCTTCTTTTTTCCAGGTTGACAATCGACGCTTGAGCATTGGCGGGCACTCCTGCCTAACTATGCAGCTATGACAAGACACAACAAAAATCTCTCCGCACTTGCGGAGAATGCCTACAGAGGCGCCCAGCACGTAACGAAACGGGGTAACGTGTGAGGTTTCAACCGTCGAGGATGTGACGGTGCAAGCTGTTACATCTGATAACAGCGATAGTTAGTATAAAAGCAATAACGCAATTTGTCAAGTACTTTGCACACGGTTTGTTCACCCAGGTTTCAACCCAATTCACTGATCCGAATAGCAACTTCAGCGGCTACACGGGTATTGTTTCGTAGCAAAGCAATGTTAGTCTCGATACTCTCGCCGCTGGTCTCTTCGGCCATGGCTGCCAGGAGAAACGGCGTGACTGCCGGCCCGCGTACACCTTCTGCTTCAGCGCGCGCCAATGCCCGACCAATCGCGGCTTCGACAGCCTCTCGTTCCAGGGCATGGCGTTCTGGTGGGGGAACGCAAAGCAGCATGCCACCGGGGGCAGCAAATGTGTGGTAACGGCGCTGAATACGCCACATTCGGGCGGCTGCCAGCGCATCAGCAGCAACAGCCGCTACGTTCAAACCGCTATGGGGAGTATAAAAGGCCGGGAATTCTACCGTCTGGTACCCAACCACCGGTACACCCTGAGTCTCCAGGTATTCGAGCGTCGCCGGCAGGTCGAGGATCGCCTTCGCACCAGCACACACAACCAGCACCGGTGTCCGGCCCAATTCGGTCAGATCCGCACTCACATCCCAGCTATGGGTTGCACCGCGATGAACGCCGCCAATTCCGCCGGTAGCGAAGACTTCTATCCCGGCCGCAGCAGCGAGTGCCATCGTTGCCGCCACTGTCGTAGCGCCATCGGCGTGATCGACAATTGCCGGACCAATATCACGCCGACTCAACTTGCGCACCCGATCACCGCCAACCGCTAGCCGTTCCAGCTCATTACCATTCAGACCAATGACCGGTACTCCTTCGATCAGACCGATAGTCGCCGGTACCGCACCCGCAGCGCGCACTTCCGCTTCCAGACCCTCCGCCACGGCCAGATTGTGAGGGTAGGGAAGGCCGTGGCTAATTAATGTACTCTCCAACGCAACCACTGCCCGCCCTTCTTCGAGCGCAGTGGTAACTTCTTCAGCAATGCGCAGCATAGTAATGTCTCCTCTTGTGTACTGCACCGGCATAAACGAAAGCACTTATCACTTTTCACGTACAAGGAATAATCGCCCCTGCACGATCTATCTGCAACGTGACGATACCATACTGTTGGGCATGGAGAAGATCGGTCAGGACTGGATCAGCCAGTACCAATACCACTTTCATTGCACGTTGACGGAAAGTTACCAGAGTCGTTAGGATTTGGGTGCTCAGGACACTGGTGATCAGAACCAGCGTTGCGCCAGGACGCAGGACAGACTCGCCCGTTATTACCTCTTCGATCAGTGGCGCGTCTGTCGCCGGTTCGATCCGACCAAGGCGAACCAATAGTTCGCGCAGATGTTCAATGCCGGTCGCAGGCAACAATGTGATACCAGCCTGGCGATGTAACGGATCGTAGCCGTTGCTGCACAAGCCAACTGCCTGCCGCCGCTGGATAAGCGTGGTAGCCAGGGAAGCTGTGGCAACAACTGCCCGTTCACGATTGTCGTAGGCAAACCGACCCGGATACTCAGCCTCGGTAAAAGCCAGCACAATCAGTGTTTCACGAGCAATGGTAGGGGTCAATTCACGTACCTGAAGATCACCGAGACGTGCGCTCGTTTTCCAATCAATCCGTCGCGGCGGATCGCCAACCTGATAAGTACGAACGCCGGTTTTCTGAGTAGCGTCCTCGAACAGACTCAGGTGATACCGCTCCTGACTGTAGGGGAGAGCTGCGATCAGATGAAGCAAGCGCAACGAGACGACTGCCGGGGTGACAGTGATTGGTGTTGATTTCCGTTCAGTAAGCTGCGTCTCATGCTGATCAAACACCGAGCCAATCCGCAGGCTGAGCGGCCCCAACCAGTAGAGACCACGCTGACGGCACTGAATCGGGTAACGCAGGGTATGGCTCTGACCGGGCCACAGGCTCAGAACCCATTGTCTGCGAGGCACATTGCTGAGCATAGCCGGAATATCTTCACAAATTACCAGGTACGGTAATGGCAACCAGCCACGGTAGGTAATGTGAATCTTAACCTCGGCCACCTCATCAGGTGCCAGTGCCAGAGGCGCATACCGTTGCCAGGTGAGCTGGTTACGAGCGATCCGCGGCCAGAACCAGCCCAGTACCTGGAGACCAATCAGCGTGTAGGCCACAAAGCCAACGACCGGTTGCGGATCCAATATCAGCCAGATCACAGCAATGCCGGTCACGATGCGTAAAGGTGTCATGACAGACCTACATACGAAAGACGCCGAAACGGGTCGGTTGCACCGGTGCTTCGGCAGCAGCCGCCAGGCCCAACGCCAGCACACGCCGCGTCTCTATCGGATCAATCACTCCGTCATCCCAGAGCCGGGCACTGGCATAATACGGATGGCCTTCCTGCTCATATTTCGCCAGAATCGGCGCCATGAAGCGTTCTTGCTCTTCGGGGGTCATATCCTGAGCACGGGCACGCAGATTGTCACGTCGGATGGTAAGGAGGACATTCGCGGCCTGTGTTCCACCCATCACGCTAATGCGTGCGTTCGGCCACATCCAGAGCTGGCGGGGCTGATAAGCGCGCCCGCACATACCATAGTTACCGGCACCAAAGCTACCGCCGATAATCACGGTAAACTTTGGCACATTCGCACAACTAACAGCCGTCACCAATTTAGCGCCATCTTTCGCGATACCGCCATTCTCATACTGCTTGCCGACCATAAAGCCGGTGATGTTTTGCAAGAAGACAAGTGGAATATTGCGCGCACAACACAGCTCGATAAAATGAGCACCCTTGAGAGCACTTTCGCTGAAGAGAATGCCGTTGTTGGCGAGAATTCCAACCGGGAAGCCCTCGATATGGGCAAAGCCGCAAACCAGCGTGGTGCCGTAGCGTGCTTTGAATTCATGCAAGCGGCTGCCATCAACAATCCGGGCAATCACTTCTCGCACATCGTAGCTCTGGCGAAAATCGCGTGGCAGAATGCCATAGATTTCCCGTGGATCGTAACGCGGAGGCTCCGGATCACGCAATTCCCAATTCACCCGTTGGCGAGGCCCCAAATGGGCAACGATGTCACGTACAATGGCCAGCGCCTCGCGATCATCGTTGGCAAAATAGTCAGCCACTCCGGAGATACGGGTATGGACATCGGCCCCACCCAGTTCTTCGGCAGTGACCTCTTCGCCGGTAGCCGCCTTGACCAGCGGTGGCCCACCGAGAAAGATGGTGCCATTGCCCTTCACAATCACAACTTCATCACTCATGGCCGGGACGTAAGCCCCACCAGCGGTACAACTACCCATCACGCAGGCAATTTGGGGAATGCCTTCGGCTGACATCTGGGCCTGGTTGTAAAAGATGCGACCGAAATGGTCGCGGTCGGGGAAGACTTCGCTTTGCAGGGGGAGATAGGCACCACCACTATCAACCAGATAGATGCAGGGCAGGTGGTTTTCGCGGGCAATCTCCTGAGACCGGAGATGCTTTTTCACCGTCAGCGGGAAATAGGTGCCGCCCTTCACAGTGGCATCATTGGCGATAATCATTACCGGGCGCCCGGCTACACGGCCAATCCCGCAAACGATACCGGCGGCAGGCACCTCTTCATCGTAGACGTTGTAGGCAGCCAGCGCACCGATCTCAAGAAAGGCACTATCAGGATCGATCAACGTATCAATCCGGTCACGCACAAAGAGCTTGCCGCGTTCTTCATGCCGACGACGCTGTTCAGCACCGCCACCCTGGCGAATCTGGGCCAGGCGTTCGCGGAGATCGGCAGCCAGCGACTGGTGATAGGCAAAGTTGGCCTGAAAATCGGGGCTGTTGGTTTGGATATGCGAATGGATAATCGACATTGCTCTTCTCCGACAACTACAGCAAACTCTTCAGCTCTTCGGCAGCCTTGCGCGTCATACCCGGCACGGCAGCAAGTTCATCGATACTGGCCTGACGAATGGCGTCAAGGGAGCCAAAAGCCTTCAGCAGGGCACGCTTCCGTTTGGGGCCGATGCCGGGAATATCTTCCAGGGATGAACGAAGGGTCGCTTTGCTGCGCAGCTTGCGGTGATAGGTTATGGCAAAGCGATGAGCCTCTTCGTCAATCCGCTGGATCAGGGCCAGCGCTTTGCTATCACGGGCCAGCACTAGCGGCTCGCAATCGAGCCGAATCAGATCGAAACGATTGCGATCAGGGCCTTTGGCAACGCCAACCACCGGAATCTGGGTAAATCCCAGGTCGCGGAGGGCTGCCGACGCGGCGGCAACCTGCGCCTGCCCACCATCAACCAACAGCAGGTCGGGCAACTCTGCCCAACTCTCCAGGGCTTGTTGGTCGGTATCGCCCATCTCAGAGGTCTTATTATCGTCATCGGCAACCATCTCGGTGACGGTTTGGGTCTCGCCAAGTGCCTCAGCAGCTCGCCGGAAACGACGGCTGATTACTTCATGCAACGAAGCAACGTCATTGGCACTGCTCACCGTCTTGATCTTGAAGCGACGGTAATGGGCCGGACGGGGTGAACCCCGCTCGAACACCACCATGCTGGCAACTGAGTGTTGTCCCTGAATATTTGACACATCGTAGCACTCAATGCGGTGAGGCAGGGCAGGCAGCTCAAGCAGATCGCGTAACTCGCTGAGCGCAGCGACAGCACGTTGCTCGGAATTGAGCCACTGTTCGCGAATTTCGCGCAGCTTCTGACGTGCGTTGTTAGCAGCTAGCTCAACCAGTTGTCGCTTCTCACCCCGGCGGGGCACCGTAATTTCGACCCGATGGCCACTTTTCTGTTGGAGCCACGACGCGATTATCATTGGCTCCTCAACATGATCGGCCAGTAACAGGTTGGGTGGAATGTTGGGGGCATCCTGGTAGAACTGGGTGAGGAATGAGGTCAGCAACGCCTCATCACTCTCGCCTTCGGTACCCTGGAGGGTAAACGGTTCGGCGTTGATAAGCTTACCGCCCCGGATGAAGAGCACCTGCACGACCGCACTGCCCTCTTCGCGGGCAAATGCGATCACATCTTGATCGGTGTCAACCGTGCGTAATACCTGCTGGCGCTCGGAAATCTTCTCGATAGCCTGAATGCGATCACGCAGGTATGCGGCACGCTCGAACTCAAGCTGTTCAGCGGCCTGCTCCATCTGGGCACGTAACTCGCGCACGATTTGATCACTCTTGCCTTCGAGGAAGCGACAGACGGCGTCAATCGCCTGCCGATAGGCTTCTTTTGTCACCAGACCGGGCACACACGGGCCTAAACAACGACGCATCTGGTAGTAGAGGCAGGGCTTGCCCAGTTTACGGTGACGATTAAATTTATCGTCTTTACACTCGTAAGGCGGGCGAAAGGCAAAGAGCCGATTGAGGACATCGAGTGCCTGGTAAACGGACCCGGCACTGGCGTAGGGACCAAAATAGCGTGCCCCATCGTTGAGCACCTGGCGGGTCGCGAAGACACGTGGCCAATCTTCGTTGACCGTCACCTTGATGTAGGGATAGCTCTTATCGTCTTTGAGCAAAATGTTATACGGAGGGCGATGCTGTTTAATCAGGTTCATTTCCAGCAGCAACGCCTCTAATTCACTTTGGGTGACGATAATGTCAAAATCGGCAATATGGCTGACCAGCCGCCGGGTTTTGCCGCTCAGGCTGCGTGGTGAGCCGAAATACGAACGCATGCGGTCGCGCAACCGTTTGCTCTTGCCCACGTAGAGCAGACGGCCATTGGCGTCTTTCCAGAGATAGACGCCGGGCTGGTCGGGCACCAATCGCAGCCGTTCAAGAAAGGCCGTGTGATCGCGGATGGCAGTATGACTAAGATCCATAACGCCCGGATGTTACCTCATCATCGTATATTGTTCATCTTCACCATGCTTCGACAGGTATCTCAATCATATCATACCGGTGATGGCAGTAGTGTGGAAAGAAACAGTCGCGTCGCCGCAGTGACGCCATCTATCGGTGAGAGCGCTTATACAGCGGTGCGTTCGGTAGCTGATGCGAGAGATGAGTGACCGGATAACACATTGGTGCCTATATTCAGGTATTATTCATCTTAATGGTATATTGTCAATGGCGAGGGGGAAAGAGTACGCAGGATGGGCTGCCAATACAAGAGATGCCTGTCCTGCGTTCTCTTTGTACGACAGATTCAAGGATGTGCTATGACAACCACGCTACCATCAATTCGCAAACAACGAGATCGGCAACCACGCCTGCGCTATTCGCCGCGCTGGATCGGGGCAGGGCTGGCCGGGAGCGTCCTGGCGGGTTTAGCCGGTTTCTACGGTGGATTACCGATCACGCTCGCACTGGCGGGTGCAGGTGCAGTGAGTGCGGGCTATGCCCTTACTATTGAACCCCGACGGATCCGGCTGACGGTGAAAGACCTTTCTTTTGAGCAACTGCCATCTGGACTGGATGGTTTGACGATTGGCCAGTTGAGCGATCTGCATCTTGGTCATCGTTACAGTTTCACAAACGCACATCAGGCGATTGATCAACTGCTGGCGATGCAGCCCGAAATCATTGTGTTGACCGGTGATCTGGTGCAAACGTGCGCTGCGATCAGACGACTCCCTGAAGTGCTGCGGCGACTGCATGCCCCACTCGGTGTATATGCCGTACCCGGCAATCACGATTATTGGGAAGGCATGCCGCACATTGCGACCCTGCTATGCGAACACGGCATTCAGTTGCTGATCAACCGCCATCGCCTGATCGAGCGTCAGGGCGCTCGTCTATTACTGGCTGGGGTTGATGACCATTGGGATGGCAGTCCCAATCTGGAGCTGGCAGTCGGTGGCGCACCAGCCCACGACTTCCGCATCCTGCTCGCTCACTGTCCCGATATTGCCGATGAAGCCGCCACAGCCGGCTTTCATCTCCAGCTCTCCGGTCATACCCACGGCGGTCACGTGCGTCTGCCCGGTTTGGGACCACTCTGCCTGCCACGCCACGGATGGCACTACGACATGGGACATTTTCAGGTTGGCTCGATGCACCTGTTTGTCAGCCGTGGTGTCGGTGGTCTGCCACTACGTCTTGGCTGTCCGCCCGAAGTCAACCTGTTCCAGTTGCGTCGGATCGCCGACGAAACTGGCGACGCACAAAGCGCCACATTGCCCGCACACGGCGATCACGGCGAAGAAGCCAGATCCCAACTACCATCAGCGGGATCGCCGGCCAGAGATTAACCGGCGACGTTCCGTGACGAAAGGCGGGCAGATTAGCAACCAGCCAGATACACAAGGCACCTAAATAGCCGACGACACCGGCTTTGATCCCAACCAGCAGCGCTAGCGTCAACAATGCCAGTGGCCAGCCCGCCGGATGGTCGGGAATGTGACCAAACAGCAACGGCACGATCAACAGGGCTACCCCAAGCGAGGCGAGGGCGATTGCCAGCCGACGGCGAATGCCAGTCGGTTGCTCGAAGACGAGTTCGTCGCGGTACGGCTGAGGTGAAGGCGGAACGAGTTCGAGCAGATTACCGGGTGAGGCAAAATCGTAGGGTTGCACCTGCCAGGCCAGAGTCAGTCCTTCCTGAGTCGCTAGTGATGCCAGGGCAGCAAGGTCAGGTCGGGCAGCAAGTGAAGGCGGGAGAGACGCTAGATCGGCGGGCGCCGCCGGCAGATGCACGGCAAGATCGAGAGGAATCTCGACTCGTTGCCGCACATACAACGCACACAACAAGCCATACACCTGGCGAGCGCGATACGGATCGATGAGCATGGCGTCGCGTAGGGTGAGTGGGCCAAGAGCGCGTTGTATCCATGCGGTCAACAATTCGTCGAGCAGAGCACGACCATCGGGATCGAGCACCGTATCAAAATCGCCGGCCCGCAGACGGCCACGGATCGTTTCTGGCGACTGAGTACGGATCAGCTCCAGGACATGGGTGCGGTCGTAGATCACAATAGCCGGCTGAATCATACGCTTCTACCAGGTGCTTCCATACATAAAGCCAAAACGACATGCATGATATTCACGCTTTTGGCGTTTTGTGTCAAATTGGTATCAAGTGATCACTGTGAGTTAGCAGGGGCGACATACGTCCGGTACAGAACACGAGAAAGCGGAAGTATGGACCCGCGCCTTCCGTAGTGCTGTACGTGTACGAAGGACGAGTGGAGTAGCCGGTGTGATTCGATCTGAAACCGGTTCCAGCGCAGTGAGGCGCTAAAAGTTCGGGATTACCTCTTCTTCATCAGGCCACACTACTATCCAAATCTTGAATAACACAGTGCATTATACGGGTTGTCAGACCTGTGCTGGCAGGCTACCAGCGTGCTCCTAGCGAGCCACCAGCAGGTGGTAAGTAGCGTGCGAACTGATTCATACGCTATCACGCCCAGGCCGGAGGCGCACGCTCCCAAAGCGTACCGACACGCCCCCACCCTCACCCGCCCCCGCTGGGAGCGGGACCTTACGGTGCCGGATGGATCCCGCTATCGCGGCTTGGCTCGCGCTGCCGTTACTCCGCCAGAAGCAAATATGGCGGGCTAGATGGGAGCGTGCGCCTCTAGCGCGCTCCCGGAGCGTACCGACATGCCCCCACCCTCAGCTGTCCCCGCTAGGGAGGGAATTGGTAGTAGTAGCGCGCCGGAGGTGTGCGGTTCCGGGGCGTACTGGCACTTGCCAGCGCAGGGTGGCGCCTGAAAGTGTGACGTTCAGGTGACGTAGATAGTGTTCAATGACTCCTGATTAAACCAGATTCGACTCAAGATGTGCGCAAACTCGCCTGCCAGCGGTCGAGCAGTTCGGGTAGATCGGCGACAATCAGATCGGGGCGGATGGGGCCAGTTGTCGCTTCAGCCAGCGTACTGACGCCGGTCAAGACCAACACAGAAGGCATGTTTGCGGCGATTGCACCGGCAACATCGGTATCGAGCCGATCACCCACTACCAGCGTCTGCGCCGGCGTTGCGCCAAGCAAGGCGGCACCAATGAGAAACATGGTTGGTGCCGGCTTGCCGATCACAAGCGGGGCAACAGCGGTTGCCGCACTGAGTGCTGCGGCAACCGCACCGGCACCGGGAATGAGACCCTCTTCGCTGGGAAAGGTGCGGTCGGGGTTGGTGGAAATGAAGCGTGCACCACGCCGGATATGCAGCGTTGCCCGCTTGAGGCGGTCGTATGTCAGCGTAAAATCAGCCCCTTGCACGACCAGATCGGGGGATTGGTCGTCTTCGACAAAATAGCCATCGGTGAAGAGCGCTTCACGTAGCCCTTGCATACCAACCACAAAGACCCGGGTACCGGATGGGTACTGGTCGCGAAGATACCGTGCCGTTGCCTGCGCCGAGGTAATCACCCGACTTGCTGGCAGCGTAATCCCCATTGCTGCCAGCTTCGCCTCGTATTGCTGCGGCGTCATTGAGGCATTGTTGGTGGCACAGGCAAAGGCAATCTGCTGTTCGGTGAGAAACTGGAACAGATCGGAAACTCCCGGCAACGGCGTCTGCCCCCGGTACAGCACACCGTCCATATCGAACAAAACGGCGCGGATGGTATTGAAGGAGAACATTTTTAGCCTTTCCATGATCGCAGTGCGAGAATATTGGCATCTCGCAAACCATCTCAGTTCAGAACAGAAGTTATCTCTTTGTTGAGCATATCGCAAGTATTGACCAACGGTCAATCGGCTGTATTGTCAATACCACGACATGCCAGGATGCTTGCAATTACGCGAAAGCCGTACACACTTCGTAACGACCGATAAACTGGCTCGTTATGGACATGATGATGCGTGAGGAGTAGAGACAGCAGTCTGGCTTCGATACAACCAGACGCGCAGGGGAGTGATGCTGTAGAAGGATGGATTTGTGAAACAACATCTACAGATCGATGCGCCAGATTGATGAGGCAAGCCTGGCCATCTCATGCTGTCGTGCAGCCAGGCGCTCTGGCGTCCACTCTTCTTCGTCGGCCAGTTTTTTCGTGAGGTGAAACTCACTATCCTTGTAAATAGCTCGCTTCTGGGCAAATGGTTTATTAGCGGCGTCTTTATTGCGACTACTCTCAAGCATCGTCATATTGCCCAAACGATAGATGAAGGAGTCTATATCACGATCACTAAAAGCATCCCATCCCGCATCGGGTGACTGCGGCAAAATATGTTCAATGGTATACGCAGGAGAGTCTTGATCAAACTCAATCCCACCAACCTGCCGCTCGAGCTTGCTCAGGATATATCGCACGATCCGTGCATTACGACTCTGCGTGGTTTTAATCGATTTCTCGGCAAAATCTGCCCGGAATGCAGCATCACTACGATAGATAGGATATAAGGCTTGCAACGCAAGGTGAACATTCGTTATCGTTCCCTCGTGAATCTTTTTCGCCACTTCGTGATACAGTCGCTCCTGTTCACCTGGATGCTGTGAACCAATGACATTGTAACGAAACGAGATAACGACCGTTGCCCGCAGCAACCTGGCAAAATCCTGTTCAGCAAACTGGCGTCTGGCTGCCATCAGCATCGGATAGGGCTGGCGTACCGAAAAAAGACGAAGCTCGCGAGCCGAGATCTTCCAATCGGAAGGCCAATCTGAACCCTCGGGTTGGGTGAGAGCAAGGTAGGTATCGACATCCTCGTCCATCTCGCGCAACAGCGTAAATACCGCTTCGCGGCTCTGGATGCGGCTGCGGATCGTCTTGAACAGCTCAGACTGGCGCGCAAAGCTATACCGACTGTTCCAATGCATACGCAGAAAATCTGGAAAGCTCTCACTACCTAACCGACCAACCAGTCTTTCCCAACGGCGCTCCAACTCTTCTAATTCACCTGTGGCCTGTTGACCGCGAGCCAGGACGGAAAAGAGATAATTTTTGAGCAGATCGGTCGCCGATAAACGAACACCACGGGCATTGAGGGTCTCAAAAACACGATACGCATTTAGTTCATCGGCTACTGTGATGACAGTGAAGAAGAGCTTATCACTCATCGTCTCAATAAACTGCGCCAAAGCACGGCCTTGATCGCCATCGGCTCTGGTATATTCATTGAGACGACGTTCAAACCATTCAAAGGCTTTCCGCATCGTCAACGTGGAAGCCGGAAACCCACGCTGCGGAAGCGGATCGGTCAGCGTGACTAGATAATCTCGATAATACGGATCGTTCTGCCGGTTGAGTGAGAGCTTGTTCTGCGTCATAAGCGTCACCGGATTGAGGTAACCGATATAACTGGCCCGTAACTGCGTCAGACGAATCTGATTGGCCTCGGCCTCAACACCGCTGCTGATGAGACGCTTAAGCAAGCGCATCGCCGCCAGAACGATCAGACTCAAGGTGGTGAGGCGCTGCTGACCATCGATAACCTCAAATACCCGATTGTCAACTGTCTGGAGCACCAGATAGCCCATGTAGTGGGCATGTTCACCATCGGCAGGGAGGGTGCTCTGAATATCGAGCCACAGATCTTCCCACTCTTCCTCACTCCAGGAATAGTCGCGCTGGAACGGCGGTATACGGTAGGTAAGACCGTTCCCCAAGAGCTGGCGGTAGGTTCGATTTTCTGTGCTGAAATTGGTTGCCGTCATATGCACCTCAACCTCTGCCCGAGAGTTGGATGTATCGTAGCAAAGACAATGCTCCAAACACCTGCCCGTACACCTGATCGCCAGCGTAGAATCTGCCTACATCCGTTCAGGTGCCTGAATACCCAGTAACGCCAGTCCATTCCGTAGTGCATTGGCGGTTGCCGACACCAATTGCAGACGCGCTGCCCGCAAGGCCGGAGTTTCAGCCCGCAACACCGGGCACTGCTCGAAGAAGATACCGAACTCGCGAGCGGTGGTGTAGCACCAGTCGGCAATCACGAAGGGAGCATAGCGGGCACCAGCCTCGCGTACCGCTTCAGGCAGGCGCGCCAGATGGCGAACCAGACGTTGCTCGCTCGGATGGGTGAGCAGCCCTGGATCGGCCTCAGTGCTCAGCATACCCTCTTCGGCGGCACGGCGCAGAATCGAGCGGCAGCGTGCGTGTGAATACTGGAGATACGCGGCACTATTCCCTTCAATCGATAGCATGCGATCCCAATCGAGCGTAATGTTGCGGCGAGGGTCCTGGTAGAGATCGTTGTAAATCACTGCCCCAATGCCCACCGCCTCAGCGATCTGTGCCCGTTCTTCCGGTGACAGGGTTGGGCTTTTCGCATCCACTAATGCCCTGGCACGGGCCACGGCATCATCGAGCAGTGATTCGAGATAGACCATATTCCCCTTCTTGGTAGAAAGGGGTTGACCATCAGGGGTGGTAATAACGCCAAATGGCACATGGATCAATTCAACATCGTGGGCATACCCCATTGCTCGCACAATCGCGAAGAGCTGTCGAAAATGCAATTCCTGGCGGGCGTCGACCACATAAATGATGTGAGAGGGATTGAACTCTTGCAAGCGAAACTTAATCGTCGCAATATCACGGGTGATGTAGACAGTACCGCCATCGCTCCGCTGCACAATAAACCGGGGCAGCTTATCAAGTTCGGCGACAACCGCCCCATCAACATCACGAAACGCTGCGCCCGATTGAAGCGCTTCTTCGATCACGCCAGGCAGCATCGCTTCGTAGAAACTCTCGCCATAGGCGTAATCGAAACGGACACCCAGCCGGTCATAGTTGCGCTGGGCTGCCCGCATCGTCAGATCAACGCACCACTGCCACAGCTCACGGGCCGTTGGATCGCCCTGTTCAAGAGCCAGCGACCAGCGCCGGGCTTCGTCTTCAAGGGCCGGATTATCTTTCATCTCGGCATTGTAGCGGGCGTACAGCGCCTCCAACTCTGCCATCGCCGCTTCCCCCTCGTTCTGCGGGCGACCGTAGCGCTGCATTGCGGCCAGGATAATACCAAACTGCGTCCCCCAATCACCCAGGTGATTATCACCGATCACGCGATAACCGAGGGCACGGAAAATATGGACTAACGCCTGCCCGATAATCGTTGAGCGGATATGACCGACGTGCATGCGCTTGGCAATGTTGGGTGATGAATAGTCGATAACCACCGTCCGGTTAGCACCATCGGCCACAGAGCCGTAGGCATCGCCGTATGTCTCAATCTCTGCCAGCACGGCTGCGGCTAATCGCTGTGGGTGGAGCGTAACATTCAGAAACGCACCGGTAGCCGTCACCTCGCCAATCAGCGAATCGGATGGCGGAACAATTGCTGTCGCCAGATCGGCAGCCAGACGCACCGGATCGACGCCAAGTGCCTTTGCCGCTTTGAAGGTCACAAATGTGCGATCAGCGGGAATGTTTGGTTTTGGTGTCGTAATCTCAATCAGATCAGCCGGTACTTTGCCGGTGGCGACAATGGCCGCCTGAATATCGCTAATAAATCGTTCGAGCGCGTAGCGCATACGTGTGCTCCTTATATTGCTATGTCAAGCCTTAGTATACCGCATATCGTCGGGGACAGGCGTCGTAAGGAAGTATGGATTCCAGCAGCCCTCACCCACTGCAAGAGCGGGCACACGCAAACCCAGGCGGGAGATTAGAGTCAGGAGACGACCTGGGTGCACTCAACCCGGCCCCCGACCAGGCACCGGTGGAGCACATTCACCCCAGCAGGGGTACCGCTCCTCACACGCCCGTACACATGGCTGGCACGACAGCGAGGATTCCGCACTCCACACCGGTGTGTAATCCTACGGTGTGCGAGAGGCAACACCGATACTACGCATCCACGTTCAGGGATGGCGCGATTAGTGGATAGCGTGCTATGACCACTGCAACACCAGATGTGATATACACACTGAAACGAAACAAGCCGGCGCCCGTCATCCACCGGGAACAATCACACGGCGGGGAACACATGAGCGTCACGTCCTGATTCGCCAGATAATTCCCAGGCGAACGTTCGCTTTTTCCTCTTGACAAGTCATCAGGTGGGGTGTATGATAAAGGCGAACGTTCGCCTAAAAAACTTGTGATGTCTATGACAGCCTCGAAAGTCACGCTCAAAGATGTAGCGGCGCGCGCCGGAGTTAGCTATCAAACCGTGTCTAAGGTGCTGAACGGCGATATGCAGGTCGCGCCCGAAACGATGGAGCGGATTCAGGCGGCAGTGCAGGAATTAGGCTATCGGCCCAACCGCATTGCACGCAACATGCGCGCCGGGCGTAGCTTTATGATTGGGTATTCGTGGACGCAAACCGAACCCGGTCAGGTTAACCATATTCTTGATCAGTTCTTGAGCAGTATGGTGCGCGAAGCAAGTGCGGTTGGCTATTACGTTTTGCCATTTCCATTTTTCGAAGGTAAATCGCAGATTGACTCGTATCGCGATCTGATCCGAAGTGGTAATGTAGATGGATTTGTTCTTTCAAGTGTAAATTATCACGATCCGCGCATTCAATATTTACTGAAACAAAAATTTCCCTTCGTCGCCTTCGGTCGCTCTAACCCGGAGTGGGATTTTGCCTGGGTAGATATTGATGGTGCTGCCGGGACACGGCAGGCTATCGAGTATCTGATCGGGCGTGGTCATCGGCGCATTGCCATCCTGGCCTGGCCGGAAGACTCACGGGTCGGTAATGACCGGTTGCAGGGATACCTTGACGCTATGCGCGCCGCAACCATTGATATCGAACCAGGCTATCTGTTGCGGGGGGAAGGAACGTTCGAGGTTGGACGGGCAATGACCCTGCATCTGCTAGAGTTGCCACCCGAACGACGACCGACGGCAATTATGGCGCTTAACGATACGATGGCAATTGGGGCGATGGCCGCAGCCCGTGAATGCGGTCTGGAGATTGGCACCGACCTGGCAATCGTCGGCTTTGACGATGCACCTATGGCGCAATATCTGTTTCCTCCACTCACCAGTGTGCGTCAGCCGATTGCCGAGGCCGGCCATAAATGCGTTGAGCTGCTGGTATCACTAGTAGAAGGACGCCCAATCGAGCAACATCACATCTTACTATCACCATCACTGATCATCCGCGCTTCTGCCTAACAACAATCGATAATGTTCGTTCCTGATCATCGGTTGGCGATGATCGGGTAGTGGGTTATTGTGCTACGCGAGGATGGTAAAAAATGGTTTGAAATCGCATCGTTTTTCACAATTTAATCAGTGCTGAATTCTTTATCATTGGTGAAAGGAGTAGATATGCATCGCCTGATCAAATTCCTCATCATGCTGACTGTGCTGGCATTGGGATTAAGCGCCTGTGGTCAGACCACTACCCAGCCAGTAGCACCGGAGCCGCAAACCGTCCGCGAGACGGTGACGGTGCGTGAGACGGTGACAGTACGCGAAACGGTCGTTGTCCCGGCAGAAAAGACGGTCGTGCGTGTGTCAGGGTGGGCTTCCAGCCCGGCTGAAACTGCCCAGCTTGAGTCGCTGCTCTATCGCTTCTCAGTTGAAAATCCAGACATCCTCGTGAAGTACGAGCCGATCACCGGCGACTACAAGCAAGTGTTGCTGACCTCGATTGCGTCCGGCACTGAACCCGACATCTTCTACGTCGATATCTTCTGGTGGCTGGAGCTGGCAACCAACGATGCCCTCTTACCGCTTGATGACTTGATGGCAAGCAGTGGTGTCTCACGCAACGATTTCATCCCTTCACTGATCGATGCGTTCACCTATGAGGGTAAGACCTACGGCATTCCAAAAGACTTCAACACCCTCGGTATGTTCTACAACAAGGACCTCTTCGACAAAGCCGGTCTTGCCTATCCGACCGATGACTGGACGTGGGACGATCTACGTGAGGCAGCGGCAGCGCTCACCGATTTGAGTGATCCGAACCGTCCGATTTATGGCTTCTGCACACCACCCGATCCAGGTCGGTTCCCGGTCTTCGTCTTCCAGAACGGCGGCATGGTCATGAATAGTGACTACAGTGACACCATGCTCGACGGCGAGGCAGCGGTGAAGGCAGCCGAATTCTACACCTCATTCCGCACACAGAACATTGGTGCACTACCCTCAGATCTGGGTGAAGGCTGGCAGGGCACACTCTTTGGCAAGGGTCAGTGCGCTATGGTCTACGAAGGTGGTTGGCTGATCCCGTACCTGCGCGATCAGTTCCCCACCACCAAGTACGGCGTGGTCATGCCGCCCGCCGGCCCTGGTGGTGAAGGCAATCTGATCTTCACCGTTGCCTGGGGTATCTCGGCCAACACCAAGAACCCGGATGCAGCCTGGAAGGTGGTGAACTTCCTGACCAGCGAGGCCAGCCAGAAGACGGTGCTCGAAAGCGGGTTTGCGCTGCCGTCACGGCAATCGCTGCAGAATAGTGACTACCTGAAGAACAATCCCAACTCGGCTGCCATCTTCAACGGTTCGTTCTTTGGTGCACGACCCTTCTTCTGGGGTGCGGTTGGTTCAGATGTGAATGACCAGATGTCGAAGGCGCTGGAGCGCATCTTCAAAGAAAATCAGCCCGTTCCAGACGCGATGAAACAGGCGGCGGATTCGATCCGGAAG
>NZ_DAOTZQ010000086.1:0-34935 GCF_034434295.1 Chloroflexus sp. | reverse complement strand
ACACATGAACGCCGGGTCACGTCCATTGAACCGGCTGGCCCACGAAGCCAGTCCGTATCTCCAACAGCACGCCGATAATCCGGTTGATTGGTATCCGTGGGGCGAAGAGGCTCTCGAACGCGCCCGGCGTGAAGATAAGCCCATTCTGATCAGCATCGGGTATGCCGCCTGTCACTGGTGCCACGTGATGGCCCACGAGAGTTTTGCCGACCCGGAAGTGGCGGCTGTTCAGAATGAGTATTTCATCAATATCAAAGTTGACCGCGAGGAGCGTCCCGATCTCGACAATATCTATATGGCGGCAGCGCAAGCGCTGACCGGGCGAGGTGGCTGGCCGCTCAATGTGTTTTGTCTGCCCGATGGAACACCGTTCTTCGCCGGCACCTATTTTCCGCCCGATGCCAAAGCTGCTCGCTACCGGATGCCCGGCTGGCGGCAGGTGCTGCTCTCGGTAGCCGAGGCTTACAAAAACCGGCGGGCGGATGTAACCGCTTCCGCACACGAGCTGCTCGAACATATCAAGTTGCTCACCCGACCATTGCCTGAAACCTTTCCCCTCGACGAAGAGTTGCTGATGGCAGCAGCAGCCCAGATCGGGCGTGAATTTGATCCGCAGTACGGCGGGTTTGGCGACGCGCCAAAGTTTCCGCAGCCGGTCGTGCTGGAGTTTCTGTTGCGCAGCCATCTGCGCGGTGATGTTCAGGCGCTGCCGATGCTTCAGCAGACACTTGAGCAGATGGCGCGGGGCGGGATGTACGATCAGGTCGGCGGAGGCTTCCACCGCTACAGTGTTGATGAGCGCTGGCTGGTGCCCCATTTCGAGAAGATGCTCTACGATAATGCCCTGCTGGCTGAGGTCTACCATCTGGCGGCCCAGGTCACTGGTGATACCTTCCTCGCCAGTATTGCCGATGAGACGTTCACCTACATGCTACGCGATCTGCGCCATCCTGATGGGGCGTTCTTTAGCAGTGAGGATGCCGACAGTTTGCCGACACCCGGTGCATCCCACGCCGAAGAGGGGGCGTTCTACGTCTGGACGCCCGATGAATTGCGAGCAGCGCTGGGCGATGATGCGGTGCTGGTTGGCGCCTACTACGGGGTGACGCGCCAGGGCAATTTTGAGGGGCGTTCGATCCTGCACGTGCCACGACCGGCTGCCGCTGTTGCAGCGATGCTGGGCGTGTCGGTGGAGCGGCTTGAAGCGACCGTTGCCCGTGCCCGCCCAATCCTGCGCACCTTTCGCGAGCGACGACCCCGCCCGTTCCGTGATGAGAAGGTGATTACGGCATGGAATGCGATGGCGATCCGTGCGCTGGCAGTGGCAAGTTCTCGTGTACCGGCGTATCTGGATGCAGCGCGACAGTGTGCCGATTTCCTGCTGACCAACCTTCGCCGTGATGATGGCCGGCTACTGCGAAGCTGGAAGGACGGGCGGCCAGGACCGGCGGCGTTTCTCGATGATTATGCCCTGCTCTGCGATGCCCTGATCGAACTTCACGCTGCCGGTGGCAACACCCGCTATCTGGCTACCGCCATCGATCTGGCCGATGCGATGATCGAACTGTTTTGGGATGATCAGGCCGGCATGTTTTTCGATACCGGTCGTGATCAACCCACCCTGGTTACCCGGCCACGTGATTTGAGTGATAATGCAACACCGTCCGGTTCATCGGCGGCCACGGTTGCCCTGCTGCGGCTCTACGCTATCACCGGGTGCGAGAGCTATGAAACGCGGGCCATGCAGACGTTGCAACAGACAACACCGCTGCTCAAGCGATTTCCGTTAGGATTTGGGCGTATGCTGTGTGCGGCTGATCTGGCGCTCGGGCCGCTGCGCGAGCTGGCGATTATCGGCCCGCCTGATCATCCGGTGACGCAGGTGATGCTGGCAGTGGCGCGATCTGCGTATCGTCCCCGCCTGGTTATTGCGCGAGCCATGCCCGACGATCCGGTCGTCGCGCTCAGCCCACTTCTGCACGACCGCCCGATGGTTGATGGTCAGCCGACCGCTTATCTCTGTGAGCAGTTTGCCTGTCAGATGCCGGTTACGACGCCAGAGGCACTTCAGGCGCAGTTGGGGTGAGTGGGAGATAGGAGATAGGGGATAGGAGATAGGAAAGAGGGGATAGGAAACCTTGTGTGGCAATGTGAACGGGCGCATGCACTGTTCGTAGGGTTATGTAGGGGCGGGTTCAGAACCCGCCCCTACACGAATCATGCCGGTAATCCTCACGGAATCATTGCGATGGACAATCACAGATCGCCGCATCGCTGGCGCCAGGACGCGATACACAGAATCGCTCAAGATTTGAAAACAGCGCAGGCATGACACACCAGAACTTATTTCAAAATATCTCAATTTATTCCTGACCGACTCTATGATCGTGACGATCACACCCGGCATCCACGTGACCAGCAGGGTCAACGGCGCACCACACGCTTGATCGTAAGCACGGCTGCTGCGGCAGCATGGCTGCCGCACTCCAAACGCTGCGACACGGGTATGACAGGCGGGAAAGACCACCAATCCGGCGTATGCAGGCACGACCGGAGCTGCGCTCTGTCAATGGGTCAGGAGCGATAGCTGTCGTTGGTGATTGGCAAGGTTCATGCGCTTGTGCGACAGTTTGGGAGCGCGATAGCACAGCTTTTATGAAATAACTTCCAGCCAACCATCTCCCGACCACTACTCCTGAGTACGGATGAGCACCACCGGCGGCTCGCTGGTGGTGTTTCAGCAGGGGGTTAGGAGCACTGCAAGCTGTGCCTATTTATAACTCCACTTGCTCACCATCCCGTACCTGCTTGCGTCGCCCCGCAGATTTGTTATGATGCTGCTAGCACTGATTGCAACAGACCGGTAGTGATCAGAATAAGGTGCTGATACTGCATGCACATTCTCCACGTTGTTCAACTCTACTGGCCGGCGCCAAGCGGCGCGGCCCGTTATTTTCAAGAAATCGGGAAGCGGCTGGTCACAGAAGGTCATCGCGTCACGGTGCTGGCAACTGACGCCTTCGATCTCGAACACCTTTGGATGAGCGGGAAACGCCGAATTCCTGAACCGGTTGGTGAGCACGATGGTGTGGTTATACGGCGGCTGCCGATCCGGCGGTTTCCTGCGCCAGCTATCCTCTACCCCATCATCCGGCGCCTGATGGTGGAATTGGGCCGGCTGGGCCGTCCCGCCATCCCGATCCTCCGTCGATTGGCTACCGTAACCCCACAGCTTCCCGATCTGGAGGCATTCCTGGCCGACCCCTATCTCGCTGATGTCGCGGTGGTGCATACTACCAACATCACCCTCGATTTTGCACTCATCCCGGTTGTGCGCTGGGCAAGGCGCCGTGGTCTGCCCCACCTTTGTACCCCCTTCGTGCATTTGGGCGAACCGGGAAGTGAGCAGGTGATACGCTACTATGCGATGCCACATCAGCTTGATCTGTTACAGCAGGCAACCTGGGTAGCGACGATGACCGATCTGGAGCGAGCATACCTGATACGACGTGGAGTAGCGGCACAACAGATCGTGACGGTTGGGGCAGGGGTGAACCCGGCTGAAGTGACCGGAGGTGATGGTCAGCGCTTCCGCGCAATTCATCACATCCATGGACCGCTGGTTTTGAGCCTGGGGGTTGCCGCTTTCGATAAGGGTACCGTGCATACGCTGGCTGCGATGCGTCAGTTATGGGCACAGGGCAGTCATGCGGTGTGGGTGCAGTGTGGACCGGCCTTTGGTGGTTTTGCCGAGACAGTCGCTACCCTCAGCCCGGATGAACAGGCGCACGTGCGTGTGCTCGGTTATGTTGATGATACGACGCGCCGCGATGCACTGGCGGCAGCCGATCTCTACGTGCAACCGTCACGCACTGACAGCTTCGGGATCACGTATCTCGAAGCGTGGTGTAACGGGGTTCCGGTGATTGGTGCCCGTGCCGGGGGCGTCCCTGCGGTTGTGCGACATGGTGTTGATGGCTTGCTGGTGCGGTTTGGCGATGTACCGGGTATCGCAGCGGCTATCGACCGCTTACTGCGTGATAGAGCACTTGCCCGCGCTCTCGGTGCTGCCGGACAAGCGCGGGTCTGGCGCGAATTGACCTGGGATGCCGTCTATCAGCGGATTCGCCCGCTCTACATGCATCACTTCAGTGAACATCGTCACGGGTGATTTCCATGAGAATACGGTCGTAACGCTGCCCGTCGAACAGTGTTGCCCCTCGCAGCCGGCCTGCTTCGCGAAAGCCGGCTGCCAGATAAGCGCGACGGGCACGTTCGTTGAAGCCATGCACCCATAACCTGATACTGTACAGGTTGAGGTAGCGAAACCCATACGCGACGAGTAGGCGGACAGCTTCACGACCGTACCCCTGCCCCCAGACCGTTTTGTCGCCAATAGCAATACCCAGCTCGGCGGTGCCGTGCAATAAATCGATGCTTCGCAGATTGCACGTACCTATCAATTGCTCATTGGCACACAGCACTATCGCAAACGAACGTTCACTGTCCTTTGCCGTCGTGCTCTCAGTAATCCACTGCTGTTCTTGCTCCAGGGTAAAACTACGCCCCTGCTGCCCCAGGAGAGTGGTGAATTCCAGATCGGCAAACCATTGCGCTAAAAGCGGAGCATCTTCAGCAAAGACGTGGCTCAAAAAGACCTTCTCGCCGGTCATCACCTTTGGACGGGGGCGCAATGACGTGATCATAGTTTCCTCCTGGGCAGGCTGCTATTCGTCGTCTTCACTCTTCATTAGCCGGGCGTAACTATCGTACCGGTCTGCCGCGATGTCACCCCGCTCCGCTGCGGCACGGACAGCACAATGCGGTTCGTGAAGATGGGTGCATCCGGCAAAGTAGCAGTCGTCGAGAAATGGGCGAAATTCACGGAAGCACCAGGCCAGATCACGTTCTGGCACATTCCACAGCCCAATCTCCCGAATACCCGGTGTATCGGCCACATAGCCGCCGCCCGGCATATTGAGCGGGATCAACTCGGCAACGGTTGTTGTATGGCGGCCCTTGGTCAGTCGCTCGCTGACCTCGCCTGTGCGCAGGTTAAGACCGGGTTGAATGGCGTTGAGCAGGCTGCTCTTGCCAACACCCGATTTGCCGGTGACCACACTGATACGTCCGGCCAGTTGGCTGCGAAGTTCGGCAATGCCCTCGCCACTCACAATGCTGGTGTAAAAGACAGGATAGCCAATCCGGGCATACGGACTAAACATCGCCTCAGCCGTACTGCGCTCCAGCAGATCGATTTTCGTAGCGACAATCACAACCGGCAATTCACTGTGTTCGCATATCACCAGATAGCGGTCAAGCATGCGCGGCGTGAACTCAGGTTTGATGCAGGAAAAGACCAGCAATACCTGATCGACATTCGCAACGATCACGTCCTCTTTGTAAGCACCGCGTGGCCCGGCGGCCCGTCGGGCTAGCCGGCTGCGACGGGGCAAGACTGCCTCAATCGCCCCCTGACCATTGCCAACCGGCATGACCTCAACCTGATCGCCGATCACCACCAGATCGGTGGGCTGCCGCTCTTTCTTCAAACGCCCGCGCAACCGGCATTCGAGGACACCCTGTTCAGTCTGCACCCAGAAGAAGCCACTCTGGGCACGCAAAACGGTGCCAATCAGTCGGAGCGTTTTCTCCGTGGTAGTGGATGTATGAATGACAGCGGGTGCAATATTACGACTCATCGATGCGCACCTCCAGCCGATGAACACCTGCTATGTCAAAAGCTATACGCATGATCCGCTCAATCAACGTCACCGATGGTACATTGTCCGGTGTTGCTGCCGTTAGCGTCGTCTGCGCACGACGTTTCCGCTGCGATTGCGGTGGATAATATGATAACGAGCCATCTCGTTCAAGAATAATCACGATAGTCTCCTCCACGTCTGGTTTTATCCGGGGTTCGGCGATGCTAGCAATGGCGTCATATGCCGACATAGCAATCTTCCTTTCTGGTGTCATGCCGTAAACCGCTGCGACGAACGAACCGTGACGTGGAGGAAATACAAAGGGCTGTGATGCGTCGGCAACGCCACAGCCCCATAAAAACGGGCCGTGGGTACCTTTAGCTTCCCACAGCCCATCAGTACGACAGGTTATCCCTGGTCAGCCTGCGCTGTGCGAAGCTCCTCTCACATCAGCGGAGTCGTTCGTCATCACCACAACGGTGGCAATCATTATGTCCTGGTTGGTGATGAGTATCATGAACGTCCTCCTCTGAACGAATACGAACCGCTTGCCCGTGAAGCATAGCACGTCAACGGATTGCTGTCAATGGGATGATACTCAGTCTTTGTACGGAACTGCGAGAATGTGTTGCAAGGTGGAAATGGCAACATTACGCCCGCAGAGCAAGACCACGATCCGTTTGCCAGCAAGATGGGTGATCTGACTTTCGAGCAGGGCTGCCACCGTCACCGCAGCACTCCCTTCTACAATCAGATGGTGTTCGTCGATTAACCAGCGCATAGCGCGAGCAATGGCAGTCTCCTCGACCAGGATCATCTCGTCTAAAACCTGTTGCAGGATCGGGAGCGTGATGGTATCGCTGGCGATACCTCCGGCCAGACCGTCGGCCAGCGTTGGTTCATCAGGTACCGGAATGACTCGCCCGGCCCGTAACGCCGCCGCCATAGCCGCGGAAGCGGCTGCCTGTACGCCAATAATGCGGACGTGCGGGTTCATTGCTCTGGCCCAGATACCAACGCCGCTGGCTAACCCACCGCCACCGACCGCGACTACCACCACATCGACGTCGGGCAATGCCTCCCAGACCTCAATTGCCAGCGTTCCCTGCCCGGCAATCACTGCCGGGTCGTTGTAGGGTGACACAAAATGCCAGCCGTAGTGGGCTGCCAGCCGGAGTACTTCGGTTTCAGCCTCGTCGTAGCCGGCACCGTGCAATATCACCTCAACCGGATAGCGTCGCAATGCGGCGACCTTTGCCGGTGAGGCGGTGGTCGGCACCACCAGGGTGGCCGGCGTACCGGTTAGCGCGGCGGTATGGGCAACACCGAGCGCGTGATTGCCCGCCGAGCAGGCCACGACGTGCGTGGCAGGTGGTAACTGGCGCAGAGCATTGGCTGCACCACGCAGCTTAAAACTGCCGGTCACCTGTGCCAGTTCCAGCTTCAACCAGACCTCGGCACCGGTCAGGGCGCTCAAGGGGCGACTCACCTCAAGCGGGGTTGGTTGAACGATACTGCTGATGCGACGGCGAGCAGCCAGGATGTCGGCAGGGGTAATGGTTTGCTCAGTGGACATCGCTTCATTCCCTAGCGGCTACGCATGACCGCGGATCGGTTTCGGGCGGTAGGGTTCCTCTAAACGCTGAATCTCTTCAGGCGACAAGTTCACATCGAGGGCAGCAACGGCTTCTTCAAGCTGATACATCTTGGTGGCACCGATAATCGGCGCCGTGACTTCGGGCTTGTGGAGAAGCCAGGCCAACGCGATTTGCGCATTGCTCACCCCGCGTTCGCTGGCCAGTTCGCTAACCCGCTCGACGATGACGTAGTCGCTGGCATCATACATTGCGTGCGAGATGGTATCTGAACGACCACGCACGGTCGCCGCGCCGGTGCCCTGGGGACGATTACCGGCCAGAAAACCTCGCGCCAGCGGACTCCACGGAATAACCGCCAGCCCGGCATCGCGACACAGCGGGAGCATCTCACGCTCTTCCTCGCGGTAGACAAGATTAAGGTGGTTTTGCATCGACACAAAACGCGCCCAACCGCGCCGTTCCTGAATCCCCAGCGCCTTCGCCAGTTGCCAGGCGAACATGCTGGAAGCACCGATATAGAGCGCCTTGCCGGCCCGCACCACATCATTCAACGCCTCAAGCGTTTCTTCGATGGGGGTCTCGTAGTCCCAGCGATGAATCTGGTACAGATCGACATAATCCATCCCCAGTCGGCGCAACGAGGCATCGATAGCTTGCATAATATGCTTCCGCGACAGACCACGGTCGTTCGGGCGGTCGCTCATCGGCTGATAGACTTTGGTCGCGATGACCAGCTCTTCACGGCGTACCCCCGAATCACGGATTGCCCGCCCCAGAATCTCTTCGCTTACCCCCAGTGAATACATATCGGCGGTGTCGAAGAAATTAATACCCAGCTCTAGTGCGCGAAAGATAAACGGACGGCTGGCGTCTTCATCGAGTACCCATTCGCGCCACTGGGGCGAGCCGTAGCTCATACAACCCAAACAGATACGCGAGACGTGCATGCCGGTTGAGCCAAAACGGGTGTACTGCATACCAGCTCCTCTTTTTCAAACATCGGGTAACGGTAGTATTATAGCGGAGATGGGCAACGGTCCAGAGCATGTCTGTTACACCACACATGCACCCGGCGCGGTATGTGAATGGGGAAGCACGGCTACCGTACCCTATCGACACAATACTTGCATCGCTGGGAGTCTAAGGGGAATGATCCAACAGGGTCTCTCGGTGTAAATTTGTTCACAGATCGCATAGACACGGTATCGCCTGCTTGACCGCACTGCAAGCGCGTGATAGATTTAATCTATTATGACAACTGTTATCATTCTTCCCGGTCGCGAACGACCGATTATACAGCGACATCCATGGGTCTTTTCCGGTGCTATCGCCGAAGTACGTGGTAATCCCGCGCCCGGCGATGTTGTTGATGTATGCGCAAAAGATGGGAGCTGGCTGGCTCGTGGGTTCTGGAGCAATACGTCGCAACTGCGGGTGCGGCTGGCGAGCTGGGATGCAACCCAGTCTCTCGATGAAACCTGGCTCCGCGAGACCATTGCCCGGGCGGTAGCCGGACGCGAATACTGGCTTCAGAACCCGGCGATTGCCTGCCGGCTCGTGTTCAGCGAGTCGGATGGGCTGCCCGGCCTGATTGTTGACCGCTACGGCTGCTATCTGGTGATCCAACTGCTCACACAAGCGATGGCGGTGCGCGCCGATCAGGTAATTGCAGCGTTAGTCGATCTGCTGGCACCACGCGGTATCTACGAGCGGAGCGATGCTGAGGTACGTGAAAAGGAAGGTCTACCACCGGCGGTTGGCTTACGCTGGGGCGAAACCCCGCCGCGATTGCCGGTCACGCTCATCACTGCGCTCGATCAACCGGTTACCGAACGGCGCATGTTCGCCGACCTGCAAACCGGCCAGAAGACCGGTATTTACCTCGATCAGGCGATCAATCACCTGCGGGTGGGGGCGTATTGTGCGGACGCTGACACCCTCGATTGTTTCTCCTATGCCGGCGGCTTCGCCCTGGCCGCTGCGCTGGCCGGTGCTCGCCAGTTGACACTGGTTGATGCCAGTGCTGAAACGCTGGCGTTGGCGGCTGATAATCTTCGGCTCAACAACCTGTCAACACCAGCGACCTTTGTCGAGGGTGATGTGTTTCAGGTGTTACGCCGGTATCGCAGCGAGCAGCGTCAATTTGATGTCGTTATTCTCGACCCACCGAAATTTGTTCATCAACAGGCGCATTTACAGCGGGCGACACGCGGCTACAAAGATATTAATTTGCAGGCACTCCACCTGATCCGACGCGGTGGCATTCTGGCTACCTTTAGTTGTTCGGGGCTAGTTTCAGCCGATCTGTTTCAAAAAATCATCTTCGGGGCGGCGGTTGATGCCGGTCGCGATGTGCAAATTCTGGAGCGACTGACGCAAGCGCCCGATCATCCGGTATTGCTGAGTTTTCCTGAAGCGGAATATCTCAAAGGATTGATCTGCCGGGTGTGGTAAACTATAGACACTCGTATGTAGTTGCAGAGCAGGTATGAACTTCACGATCTTTGAAGATGGTCACATCGCCAGCCCGACCGGCTTTCGCGCCACCGGTGTTTCCGCCGGGCTAAAAGAAGGCAGTAAAGCTCGCGATCTGGCACTCGTCTACTCGCAGTACCCGTGCCGGGCAGCAGCATTGTTTACCACCAGTGTCTTCAAAGCTGCACCAGTCTTTCTCAGTCAGGCAATTTTATTGCGCAATCACGATGCCATTCGCGCCGTGTTGATTAATGCCGGGCAAGCTAATGCCGGTACCGGCCAGAGCGGGTTGAATGATGCTATCGAATGCGCCAAGATCACCGCTGATGAACTGGAGATACCGCGCGATTCAGTATTATTGATGTCAACCGGGTTGATCGGGGTGCCGCTCCCGATGCAACGGATGCGCAACGGGATCAGGCGGGCAGTGAGCGAACTTGACAGCAATGGTGGTCGTCGCGCAGCCCTGGCAATCTTAACCACCGACACCCGACCCAAAGAGCGGGTACTGCGCGTCACCTTGCGCAATGGCCCTCGCTTCACCCTGGCCGGCATGGCGAAGGGCACCCGCATGATCCATCCGCGCCTAGCTACCGTGCTGGCGTTGATTACTACCGATCTGGCGATCAGTCAACCTCTCTTGCAACGGGCACTGCACCAGAGCGTCGAGCGCTCATTCAACCGGCTCAATATTGATGGCGATTGCAGCCCGAACGATAGTGTTATCATGCTGGCCAACGGTGCCATCGATCATCCACCCATTACCGACTCCAGCACCTGGGAGTTTGGGGTGTTTCAAGAAGCACTCGATTTTTTGTGTGCAGATCTGGCCGGGCAAATCGTGCGCGATGCCGCCGGTTCTGGTAAAGTAATAAAGGTAGTGGTGCAAGGGGCAGCCGATGAAGCCACCGCCAGCGCAATTGCCCACACCGTTGCCCGCTCTGGATCGGTACGTGCGGCTTGTCGGCGTCATTCATCCGATTGGGGAGCACTCCTGGCGGCAATTGGGGCCAGCAACGTTGAATTGCGCCCCGATCTCCTCGACTTACGGATTGGAACGGTGCCGGTCATGCTCCGCGGGGCACCTGTTCCTTTCGACCCGACGATGTTGGTGCAGACGATGTCAGGCCCGGAAATAGAACTGCTGATCGATCTCAACCTTGGCCCGGCTGAAACAACCGTCTGGACCTGCACCTGGACAGATGGGTAAATCAGTATGGAACATCTTCTGCCATTATTTCCACTCGGTTCGCTCCTCTTCCCCGGCGGCACAATGAGTCTGCACATCTTCGAGCAACGTTATCGCCTGATGATTGGGCGCTGTCTGGCCGGGGAACAACGGTTTGGGATCGTCTTGCTCCGCCGGGGACACGAGGTCATTGAAGGGCGTGTGGTTGATGTTGCCCCGGAGCCATACGATGTTGGCACCGTTGCGGTCATTCAGGAGTATCTCAAGCTGGAAGATGGCCGTTACCTGTTGCACGTGATGGGTCAGCAGCGCTTTCGCATCCTCCAGATCATCGACCAATCACCGTATCTGGTAGCAAAAGTGCAGTTGCTTCCCGAAATGATCGATAACGAGAGTATCGCTGCGGCAACTGAACTGCGCAATACCTATCAGCGGTACTGGGAGCGCATTGCTACCATTACCGGAACCGAGATCGAGGTCGAGTCGTTGCCGCTCGACCCGATCAAGCTGGGGTACATTCTAGCTGACCGGTTGCAGATCGATATGGCCCAGAAACAACGCTGGCTGGAAACCGAGGTCACCGACCGTTTACGCAGCTTGACTATGGCCCTGCGGACGGAGATGGCGATCTTGCCGCACGGCCCGCAGGGGCTTGATCCGTCGAGCCTGTTGGGTGGTTGGAACAGTTTGAACTGATTCATCAACAAAGTCATGATCATCGGTTCTTGCACAATCCATCTCCACATTGCTACTGCACAATCGCTGAAAGAGAAGCGCCAGGTTTTGCGCTCACTTATTGCCCGGATTCGCAACGAGTTTAACGTTTCGATAGCTGAAATTGATGATCAAGACCGCTGGCAAAGTGCACGGCTCGGCGTGGCCGTGGTTGCCACCGACCGTGTGCACGCACAACGGCAGCTCGAATCGGTCGTCCATTTCATCGAGCGGCAGCGCCCCGATTGTCCTTTGCTGACCTACGAGATCGAGATGCTATGATGGGGCAAGCGGGCTGGTTAGGTCATTTTCAGCACAATTCACGGCTATCAGACGCACGCTGTGGACGCATACGAGGCTCTGAGCTATGACCGACGATATTCATCCATTCCCACTGCTGGCGATGGTCGGTCAGACCGAGTTGAAAACGGCATTAATCCTTGGCCTCATCAATCCACAGGTAGGTGGCATCCTGCTCAGTGGCCCCTACGGCGTTGGCAAAACAACGGCAGTTCGTGCCCTGATCGACCTGATGCCATTCGTTACGCGCGAACACCCGGATGCCGATGGGAAGACGATAGTTGAGCGGATGCGGCTGATTGAACTCCCGCTCAATGCCCGCCTCGACGACGTGGTGGGTGGGATTAACGAGCGGGTGGCCCTCGAACAACGAATTGTCCGGCTGGAAGAAGGGATTCTGGCCCGTGCCCACGGCAACGTCTTGTACGTCGATGAGATCAATCTACTCGACCAGGCCGTCGTCGATGCCATCCTCGACGCTGCGGCGCAGGGACGGACATTCGTGCGGCGTGGTGCTATGGTGCGTCTCTTCCCCAGCCAGTTTGTGTTAATCGGCTCGATGAATCCAGAAGAGGGCGCACTGCGGCCCCAAATCCTCGACCGTTTTGGCTTGCGAGTATGGGTAGCTCCGGTAAACGATCAGCGTGCTCGGCTTGAAATTTACCGGCGGGCACGTGATTTTCGCAACGATCCGGCAGGATTCCGGCAGGCATACGCGGCTCAAACGGCTGCGCTGGCCGAAGAGATTATGATCGCTCGTGAGATACTTCCCCATGTCACGATCCCGCCTGAACTGGAAGAGCAGGCACTGGCCCTGGTACAACAGTTGCGCATCCCTTCCCATCGGGCCGAGATTGCGCTCCTCGAAGGTGCACGAGCACGGGCCGCCGCCGATTTTCGCAATGTCGTCAACACTGAAGACATTCGGCGGATTGCACCGCTGGCACTAACATGGCGGCACAGCGACTGGTTTGATCGGCATACTGCCGGTATCCAGGCTGAACAAACGGCCATCAATGCTGCATTAGACGCCCTGTTCCCGCTCGCCGAAACCGGACGGCGGCGTAGCCGGCGCAGTACAGTGCGGCAGATTGAGGAAGGTGATACCTGATCCAGATGTTTGTCTGACAACCAAAATGAGGATAAGCATAGAAGCGATGGCACGTGCCCACCTCAGCTGCTTATCCTCAGCCACACAAAGAGCGCACCCGACAAAAGACAGCAATCATTCAGTCTCGGTCAAAGCCATACCGGCATCATCGGCAAAACTGTACACAACGATATTAAAGCGCTCGGCAACCTTCCTGGCCCGTGCATCCACCATCGGCGAAATTACCATCAACTGATCGGCTTTGCGCTCGTGGCGGCGTTCGTACCAGCGCACCTTCCGCTCAAACAGGTACATATCGGCCTTACTCATTGACGATTTGATCTCGCAGATGAGTAGAGTACCATTCTTTATGATCAGATCAAGTTCAATCTGATCGGGGCGACCGAACACCTCTCCCGTCTCGTCGTACTCGTTCACCTGAACCACTTCGAGATTGAAGAAATCGGTGAGAATGCCGCGCAGCGCATTACGGAACGTCTCCTCTGAATGCAGCCCCCAACGAGCACCGAGAGCGCCAATCGTCGAGTCGAATTTTCGCTCGACCGCGTCCAATCGCCGGGCTTGCTCCGCCCACTTACGCTCAATTTCCGCGTGTCGCTCATCCATCTCACCCAATCGGCGAAGCATTTCCCGGATTTCCTTCTGGTTCTCTTCCCAGCGGCGATCATTCTCTGCCCAGCGTTGGGCCTGCTCTTGCCACCGCCGATTCTGTTCTGCCCATTGCTGAGCCTGCTCTTGCCACCGCCGATCCTGTTCTTCCCACCGTTGGGCTTGCTCTGCCCAGCGTTGGGCCTGTTCTTCCCAGCGCCGATTCTGTTCTTCCCGCATTTGGCGCAACTCTTCGAGCACGCGATCAAACCGGCTCTCTGTTTCTGAGCGACCGGCGAAATACTTCTGGGTGAGTTGCAGGATGAGCCGCTGCACTTCCGGGTCTGTCTCAAGGAGTGCAGGCAATTCTTGCAAGATTAATGCTCTGATTTGCTCGCGTTCGAGAGGCATGATGTGATCCTTTGATGCGCAAGCGCAGCATATTGCAAAATTTGTTCTATTTTTTGATTATACCATGCGCGACTGCATTGTGTGAGGAAAAAAGTGCAAACGCTCTAAACGAATTTGCAGGCTTCCCGAACAAGCTGATCGCTGCGGGAAGAGCGACTGTAGTGAAGCAACCAGACTTTCCTCATCAACACGCCGCTCACACCGTTACGTCACTGTCGGTCGGTTTGACTGATAATTCAGATAGCGCTGTTCGGTCACCGCCTGGGCCAAACGCTCAACCGCGATGTAAATGTCGCGAAAACTGGTGTAGAGCGGCGTAATGCCGAGTCGGATGTTATCGGGAGTACGAAAATCGGGCAGCACATTCAGCTCATTGATCAGAGCCAGATCAATACCAAGACCGGCAGGATGGCCGAGCGAGACGTGTGAACCTCGACGCGCCGGATCGCGGGGTGAGTGGAACGTGTAACCGAGCGGGGCCAGCCGCTGCTGCCACAACTCAATCAGGTATTCGGTTTGGGTAATCGATTTGGCCCGCAAGCGCTCAATCCCGGCGGCCAGAACCAGATCGACACCCGGCTCGATCAGCGCCAGCGACATGACAGGTGGTGTACCGGTAAGAAAGCGGCGCAGACCGGCTGCCGGCGCGTAATCCAGATCAAAATTGAACAGATCACGCTGCCCCATCCAGCCACTAATCGGGTTGATCAGACGTTCCTGCAGATCGCGCCGAATATACAAAAATGCCGGGGCACCGGGACCGCCATTCAAATATTTGTAGCAACAACCAACCGCGAGATCAACACCACTACCGTTGAGATCAATCGGCACCGCCCCAACCGAGTGACTCAGATCCCATATCGTCAACGCGCCAACCGCATGGGCAGCCGCAGTCAGGGCTTTCATATCGTAGAGAAAGCCACTTTTGAAGGTAACGTGGGAGAGGGTTAGCAGGGCTGTGTTGTGGTCAAGCAGGCTCAGAATCGTCTCAACCGGACCGTGAATGCCATCGGCTGAATACGCCAGGGCAATTTCATGCTCCGATCCAAGCAGATCGACGGCACCTTGCAAGATGTAGAGGTCTGAGGGAAAGTTGAGGTCATCGCTGATGATCCGCATCCGACCCCGTTGCGCCCGCAGGGCAGCCACGACCAGCTTAAACAAATTGACCGACGTACTATCGGCGACAATCACCTCATCTGGTGCAGCCCCAACCAGACGGGCGATTTTAGCCCCGATCCGCTCTGGCAGTTCAAACCAGCCCTCATTCCACCCGCGAATCAGACGCCCGCCCCACTGTCTTCGCACCAGATCATCGGCCAGATCAACCGTAGCACGCGGCAACCGTCCCAGCGAGTTGCCGTCCAGGTAGATCATATCCGGTTCAAGGTTGACAAACGCCTGCTGCATACCGGCCAAATCATCAGCCGCATCAAGCTGGTCTGCATAGGCACGATCCAGGGGCTCGGTCATGACCATTTCCTTCCAAAGCTCTACAACAATACGTGCTTACTACCACACCTTATGGCACAGGTGTTGGCATGAGTGTCGGTACCGGAATCCGTATCGGATCGAGCAGCAGCGGGGGGGTTGGCGTAACAACCGACGTTGGGGCCGGTGTGCTGCCACCCGGCAGATCGATCACCTGACTCACCAGCAGAATCAGTACCAGACTGGCGATCAGCAGGGCAATGATCTGGGGGCGCAGACGCATCCGCCGCGCCAGTTCCTGTATCCGCTTCGTTGGGGCACCAACACTGGTTGTGATCGGGGCAAATCGTGGCTTGCGCTGAACCGGTGTCGTTGCGCGCACCGTGCGCACTGCTTCCGGTGGTGCCGGCGCAATCGGTGGTTCACCCGGACGGAAGAGTTGCTCGCCACCGGGGGCCAGGTAAAGTTGCGGCGCACTCCAGGACTCTTGAAGGGTGGCTAGCTCAGCTCTGCCCATGGTTACCGCAATATCCACCGGTTCACCGCTGGCCAGCGCGTGATAACAGACCGTACTCCAACGCGCCTGCGCAGGAGTACTGAGATTGGGTAAAGCAACAACCGCCCGCCCATCGAGGTGATGCAGGCTAGAGACGAAGTTGACACAGCTCTCAACAGCATTGCCCGCTACCGTCAACAGACGCAGATCATCAATACCGACCAGAAATTCAGCCAGCTCACCGGCAGTAACTGCTCGCCCCAGACGCATCCGTGCGGCCTGCCGGGGCGGCTGCTCACATTCACCTATCAGATGCAAGATATGGCGTGGCTCTGCTGCCAGTTCAGCGACAATCTCGTCAGCCGTTGCCTCACGCAGACGATCCACCACCAACAGGCCGGCCCGTACCGGTTCGATAAGGGCTTCACCTAAAGCGTCGGCCACTGCATCGTGGCCACGGGCCACTGCAATCAAGACTCGCAACGGCCCTGCGACCCGGCGCGGTGGCAGCGGATGAATGAAACGAGAACTGATACGTACCAGGGTGTAATCGTCGCGAATCGCGGGCTGCCAGCACTGATCGCCACTGCTGAGTGTAACACTCTCCCAGGGCAAAACCGTCAGCTCAGGCGCAGCCACCTCTAGCCGTAATTGCATCCGTGCTTTATGGTCAACAGCTTCACGTGCCGTTTCGATCAATAATTGCCGGATTGGTGTCGGAAACAGCCACTCACCCAGCTCGTTACCGGTGATGCTCGCTCCGGCAAACGGAGGCATGATCACCTCCGCGCTGCGGCCAGCACAAGTTGCCCGCAGCGGATAGCCCTGCGGGGTACGGGCACTCACAAGAATATGAAATGGAATAATGATCTCTTGCATGCCTGTGTACTGGTATCGGTGGTTTGCCTTTGAATATAACACGCCTGGTGAAGACTGTCTACCAGTTTTTCGGTGCGTTGCCTGGCAGGCCAGTAATGGCTTGTAATTTGTGAGTGGACAAACAACAGGAAGGTTGGTGCCATGCTACAAGCGAAATGCCTGTTGAGTGAGCATTGAAGAACCGTCTACAACAATACAACACCGGGCTACTCCACATGAGATCAGCAAACCCGCACTCTTCGCGAGTGCGGGTGTATAGGTCTGGACTACAGCTTTTCGTCCCACTGCCCTGATAGCCAGACATCGCCGAAAAAATCAGTTCTAACGCTTACTAACCAAAAACTGACTGAGCCAGATCAGGATCACAGAACCGATAGTTGCCACAACGATACTACCCAGGAAACCGGCATTTCCCTGAATACCCAGCAGTCCAAAGATAAACCCGCCAACGAAAGCTCCAATCAGACCAAGAATTAGATTGCCTGCCAGACCACGTGAGTTCTTCGTTAGTTTTCCGGCCAACCAACCTGCAATCAGACCTACGAGAATCCAGGAGATGATACCACCAGGTTGCAGAGTCATGGTTGCCTCCTTACATCTTCATCATTCTCCTTGTATACGAAACATTCCTACTGTAACATCTGAAAAACAGTGTTGTCAATAGTTGCCACCAGTACTAATCGAATAGTATGGATACTTGCCGATCACAGACAGGAAGCAACCGGCATACTAATACCTCACGTATGAATGGGAGGTTTATGAACAATACGGTATAGTCCCCTGCAGAGCGACCATGGAGAAATGTGCGACAACATCTCCCCGCCACCAGACCAACCCCGCAGGGGCTTTCAGGAATTGAAATAGGGTGTTCATCACTCAACCGATTAACCCGCTACCCTTCGCAACACCGTTAACTTGCGCAGCTCCAGGCAATCCGTAAGCTGCGATACATCCCCATCGCCATCAGGTTCTCATCACCGGTTACGAGTAATCTGTTGTGCGTCAACTGTCCCTTGTTCTACAAACCCGCTCCCCACCGACTCGTCAACTCAGCAACCAACGCATACCGTGCCCGTACATCGGCCAGTAGTGCCTCATCAACCACCTGCGCATTGCGGTAGACCTGCTTGTCAAGCATCTGTGCCGGATCGCCAGACGGCCAGATCCGCCACGAGTCGTTGTCGATGACATCGGCCACCAGTAGATCACCCTGGGCAGTACGGCCAAATTCAATCTTCAAATCAACCAGGGTTACGTCAAGTTGCTGCCACGCTGCTTCCAGGGTTACAAAGACCTTTCTTCCAGTGTCCGTCATCTGCTCGACTTCAGCAGGGGTTGCGATCCCCCGGGCAATGATCTCTTGCGGAGAGATTTGTGGGTCATGATGGGCATCATCTTTAAGAAAAAACTCCACCAGCGGCGGATCGAAGCGCTGCCCGGCGGCCTCTGGATGACGTCGCAGGTATGATCCAGCCGGTAATCGCCGCATCACGACTTCGAGCGGGATCATCGTACAGCGTCGCACCACTGTTAACCTCGGCTCAGGCGCATCAACAAAGTGGGTGGCAATCCCGGCCCGGTTGAGCAACCGAAAGACATTGGCTGTCGTCTGCCCGGCTAGCGCTCCTTTGCCCTCAATCACACTACGCCGGGCACCATCACCAGCGGTAATCCCATCTTTGTGATAAAGAATCGCCAGCCCGGCATCGGTCGGGTGAGCGTACACAATTTTAGTTTTCCCTTCGGTCAAGACATAGCCGAGTTCCATTGCTGCCTCCTTCAGGCATCAACCAGCCGTACTTCAGGAGTTGCGGTCACTCGTCCAACCAGACAGGCATCGGCAATAGTAGCGAGTGCGCTTGCCGCAGCATCGGCAGGAACGATGACCAGCATCCCCAGACCCATATTCAGGGCATGGAACGCTTCCCGCTCGTCAAGTCCACCAATATCGACCAGCAATTGGCAAATCGGGGGAATAGGCCAGCTTCCCCGCACAATCTCGGCCCCCAGACCAGCAGGCAGCACGCGGGGAAGGTTGTCGTAAATGCCGCCGCCGGTAATGTGACAGAGCGCTTTCACCGGCACGGCGGCTCGTAGCGCATGCACCTCTGCCAGGTAGCAGCGATGGATGGCCAGCAACGCTTCACCGATGGTCTGACCGTTAAGGATTGACGGACGGGCCGCATAGCCATCGGTCGCAAAGTGGTGCGCCACCAGCCGACGGGCAAGCGAATAGCCATTGGTGTGCAAGCCGGTACTGGGCAAGGCCAGAATCGCATCGCCGGGCACAATATCAGGGCGCGGCAACATTGCTGTTCGTTCCACAATCCCCACAATCGTCCCGGCCAGATCGAACGCCCCCGGCGCGTACACATCCGGCATTTCCGCCGTTTCACCACCGATCAGAGCACAACCAGCCGCCCGACACCCCTCGGCGACACCGGCCACAATCGCAGCCACCTGTGCCGGATCGAGTTTAGCGACAGCGATATAGTCGAGGAAGAACAGTGGCCGCGCTCCCTGCACCAGAATATCATTCACCGCGTGATTGACCAGGTCTTGCCCAACCGTATCGTACCGCCCCAACGCTGCGGCAACCAGCGTTTTGGTGCCTACCCCGTCGGTACTGCTGACCAGAACGGGTGCCTGCATCCCGGCCAGCGCCAGTGCCGCATCGAAACATCCACCGAAAGCTCCCATCCCGGCCAGCACTGCCGGCCCGTGTGTACTCCGCACTGCTGCTGCCATCAGCTCTTTCGCCCGCGTTGCCGCAGCAATATCCACGCCGGCTGCACTATATTGCGACATAGCTACTCCTCGTCGAGACGTGCGCAGAGGCGCGCAAACGCCTCACTTTCCGCCCGGAAGACGTGTTGTACCTGCACGGTTGTGACGCTGCTTGCGCCGATAGCGCGTAAATAATCAATGGCCGGCAGTAGTTCCTCTTGCGGAACTACCACATTAACAGCGTACCAGCCACTGTCACCGGAAAACTTACTCCAGACCGGCGCGATGGTTGGCCCCTGCAAGCCGGCCAGCTCGTGGCGTGCGGTGACTTTCCGCCCCACCTCTTCCACCGAAGCCCCAGGCAGATTAGCCGTCAGCGAATAGAACAGGCGGCCCCGTCGACGCGCCTCAATCAACTCACAGAGCTGCCGCACCAGCTCCAGCCGATGACGATTGCCACGCAATGCCCGCCGCGACCCAATCAAGATGGCCTGGGAACGAATCAATGGCCCGCCAACAATCTTCAACTGATTTTCCCGGATTGCCGTGCCAGTTTCGGTAATATCGGCAATGATGTCGGCGTACCCCAGACTGGGAGCCGCCTCGGTTGCACCCTGCGACTCAACCAGCTCGAAGACATTTATCCCCTGCGCATAGCAGAACCGCCGGACAGTGTTAGGATATTTGGTCGCAATCCGCAAGCGCCGCCCGCGCGACTGAAACTCAACCGCCAGATCGGCCAGATCGGCCCACGATGTCACATCAATCCAGCTTTGGGGCACAGCAAAGACCAGCTCGACCCGCCAGAAACCGAGATCATCAATGATCGTCAACACATCATCGTCATCATCACCGCGTAGCTCGTGGAGCAAATCGTAGCCGGTCACCCCCAAATCGATAGCGCCCTCGGCTACCTTGAGCACAATATCAGCCGGTCGATGGAGCAAGACCTCGGTATTGGGTAGACCGCGCAGCACCGCGGTATACTGCCGGGGATTGGCGCGGGTCACCCGCAGCCCACAACTTTCGAGCAACGCAATGGTTGACTCGTAGCCGGAACCTTTGGAAGGGATAGCAAAACGGAGTGTCATAGTCGTTACTGTCTATAGCGCTCACGGCGCTGCTGATAGAGGGCAGCCAGCGCTGCCGTATTGCGATGCTCAAGGAGATCACGTACCGCGCCGGCCAGTCGCTCACCTGCCAGCATCAGTGTCTGTTGGCCCAACGATGCACTGGCGACATTGCGCACATCCTGCTCATGCTCACCAACCACACGGGTAAGGTCTACCAGATCGGGACGCAGTGCCAGCATCAACGACGTCTCCCACAACGCCCCCCGATCATGCATCGTTCCGTCAACCAGCTCCAGGGGCGAGACCGCCAGCGCGAGTAACCGATGCTGACACATCGCCATTTCCGCCGCCTCAATCAGCGCCAGGTCTTCGGCAACGGTACCGACCAAACCGGTGATAACCGCAACCTGACAGCCCTGATCGGCAACCATCGTCAGCCAGGCTGTCATCACCCGCTGAAAGACGCCCGTCTCAACAGTATCGTAGTGCCATAGGGTTGGATAGACAATCCCCCCCACACGTTGTGCCGCCCGCTCAACCACCGCAGTCGCAATCAGCCCGGCACTGCCAATTGGGAGATGGTCTGCTCGCGACGTATCCATGGCCCACGGTAACCAGCAGACCGGATAGTGAGCAAGGATGTGCTGGCGCTGATGAGGTAATAGTTCAACAGCACGCCCCCAGGTAAGACCCACACTCACAGATGCCTCCCCAACATCGCGATGGGTATCTGACGCTCGGTACGTGTCGCCAGATCGCGCCAGATCACATACTCACCGGCCCGTTCTGCTGCACCGACAATCACAACCGCCCTGTAATTACGTCGTGTTGCATCACGGAGATTGTCTTTAACGCTACGACCACGCACATCCTGCACGACAATATAACCACTGGCACGCAACCGCTCGGCAACCTGTAAAGCATAGGGGTAGTCATCATCACTCACCGCAGCAACCAGTACCGTTGTCGGTGACTCGCCGCTGCCCGTCGTTGCGGCTGCGGTTACCCGTTCAAGCCCATAGGCAAAACCAACTGCCGGGGTGGCATGCCTTCCTCCGAGTGCGCTTACCAGATCATCATACCGTCCACCGCCACAGAGCTGATTCCCCTCGCGGTCGTAAATCTCAAAAATCAAGCCCGTATAGTAGTGTAACCCACGCCCCAGCGCACCATCAATCACAACTCCCTCTGCAGGGATATGGTAAGCGGCGAAGAGGTTGAGAATCGCCTGTAGTTCGCAAAACGCTGCCGATCCGCTGCCCAGCAGATCGGCCAGCAGAGGGATAGCGTGTTCAGGCGGGCCACTGATGGTAGCCAGCCGGGCTAATTGTTCAAGAGCCGCTTCGACCAGGGGCTGTTCATCGGCGCGCCGTAATGTACGGAGCAGGCGCTGAAGCACCTCAGCCGGACTGCGCGTTCCGGTGCGCAGGTCGATCTGCATAGCGGACAGCACCCGTTCGAGCCAGCGTGCGGCCTGATCATCATCCAGACCGGCAGGAAGTTCCAGCCCCTCTGGAGGGGTACCGAGATTGGCCAACACCCGTTCACGCACGGGAGCAATTCCCTCTGCGCGCAACCGTTCGAGACTCCAGACCAGCAGACCACGGGTACGTTCCGGCAGTGCAAACCGCCTCAACAACTCGCGAGCCAGCCCAATATGCCCAATCCGAACCGTGTATTCAGTTACACCTACGGCCTGCAAACCAGCACAGGCAAGCGCAATCACTTCAGCGTCGGCACGTGGCGGTAGGCCGCCAATGATCTCACCACCGACCTGAGTAAACTGGCGATAGGTATAGCGTTGGGGACGTTCGTAGCGGAATACCGGCCCGGCATAGCTCAGGCGTAACGGCAGAGGCTGATCCTGCATACTGGCCACGTAAGCCCGTAATACCGACGCCGTCCATTCTGGGCGTAATGCCAGATCACGACCGCCAAAACTAAACTCGTAGACCTTACCAACCAGGTCTTCACCGAGTTTACGCAGATAGAGTTCGCGATGCTCGATGACAGGTGTATCAATCATCTGATAGCCGTAACCGGCCATCGTCTGTTCGAGAATACGTTGTATGTATCGGCCATGCGCGAATTCCGCAGGATGGACATCACGCATGCCGCGTACCAGATCAATACTCACAGCGCCTCCCATCAGTTGCTGCTCCTTATTCCATTGTAACCGACGCAGAGATGTTGCGTGCAACACCACTCTGACCATGCGGCATGACGAAAAAAGAGCACAGCCTGCTGTGCTCTTTTTATCAATTCTTGCTCCCTGAGATACATCGCGCAAGTGCGCACCAGAATGCTGCGTGAACCGCGGATCATGCTCTCGTTACTTCCAGATTGGCTGTGTCGCATCGTGTGGCGTGCGGCAGCATGGCTGCCGCACCAGCCGTACTCACGATCCAGCGCCTGTCACACCGTTGACCCTGCTGGGCACGAGGGTGCTGCGTGTGCGCGTCACGATCACGGCGTCTGTTAGCAATGAATGCGATAACTTCCAGTACGTAGCAACCTGCGACGATGACAAGTAGGGGCACGGCATGCCGTGCCCCTACTTACATCAATCGTACCGGCTCTTGCTCACAGAAGTACATCGCTCAGGTGCAACACCAGGGTAGTGATTTAGACAACGTATCAGTTTGCGATCAGACGACACCGACAATGACCGCTCAACGCCCAAGGAGATCGCGCACCGTGCTCAACAGATTGGTCAGATTACCCGTCTTCGGCACATAGGCATCGAAGCCCTGGGCCACAAACTCACCCGGCGTCTTTTCAGTGCGAGCGGTATGCGCGATGATTGGACAGGTAATACCCATGGCCCGCAGGTCGCGTAAGACCATCAACCCATCCCGATCAGCCATACTGATGTCGAGAATGATGATCTCAGGCGCAAACTCACGCACCTTTGCCAGCGCCTCAGCCCCACTCCCAACTGAAAGCACCTCGTGACGCCCAACGTGACGGAGCACTCGCTCAAACATCGAACGGGCCGTATAGACATCATCGACAAGGAGAATTCGGGCCATCGTTCTTGCTCCTTTGCTAACCCAACCATCACCGGTGATAGATGACCAACGACATTGCCGGTCAATCAACCTTTCGCCTTATGCCGGTTCACTACCGGCCCGCATCCGCGGTAGCGAGAAGAAGAAGATGCTACCTTTACCCAATTCACTCTCTACCCACATCCGACCACCGTGCAGTTCAACTAACCAGCGGCAGATCGAGAGACCAAGCCCGGTACCGGCATGCTGGCGCGTATCGGCATTTTCGATCTGCTCAAATTGCTGGAAGATACGCTCTTGATCTACCGGTGCGATACCGATACCGGTATCACGCACCCACAGCACAATCTCATTGGTATCGACACGAGCACCAACTGCAATTTCACCTACCTGCGTAAACTTACAGGCATTTGAAACCAGGTTCAGCAAGACCTGCCGCACCCGTACCTCATCGGCAAACACTGTCGGCAATGGTTCGCGATACTCGCGGCGCAACTGGATAGGGCGGTCATTGATCAGTGCCTGCGCAGTACGAAGTGTTTCTTCCAGGAGTGGGCCTAATGCCAGATTCGTCTTGTTCAGCTCAAGTTTCCCGGCCTCAACCTTTGCCAGATCGAGAATGTCGTTGATCAGTCCTAACAGATGCTGACCGCTCCGCCGAATTTCGGCAATGTCTTGCAGTACCTGCTCATCAATCCGAACGTCACCGTACATTTCAGGATGTTCCAGTATAGCTGTGCTGAAGCCGATAATAATGTTGAGTGGAGTACGCAATTCGTGCGACATTGTGGCCATAAAATTGGCTTTCGAGCGATATGCCGCTTCAGCAGCAGTGCGCGCTTCTTCAAGCTCAAGCGTGGTACGGTAGAGCTGCTCATTCAAGAGATCGCGCTCAAGCAGTGCCCGCTCCAGCGTCGCCTGCGTCTCTCGCAGCAACTGCTCACGCCGCTCGGACTTTTGGGCTGTATCAATCGCCCAACTGATCGTTCCGCGCACCACATAGGCCGCCGCCCAACTGAGCGTCGCTGCGCCGAACAACAGGGCGATCAGCAGCAACAGATGACCGATCACCTCGAACCAGGTCGGTCGTGGCTGCCCGATCAGGTCGGCACCCAGCAAAAGGAGCAGGTACAGCAAAATTGCGGCCTGTCCGGCACGAAACGGTGCACGTGACGAGACCATGATCCCGGCAGCAAAAACCCCCAATACCGAGAGGTAGATAAAGATATTGTTTGTAAAACCAAAGGCAGCACAACTCAGCACGGGTAATAATGTTATTGCGGCAACGATAACGATACTGGCCATACGTAAATCGCCTCGCCGCCGCAGCCGATCACTCACCGCGAGGCAGATGAGCAGTAAGCCGATAATCAGATAGGGCCAGACATTGCCACTCCAGCGATTGAGGAGCAAAATACCGGTCGCCGCTCCTGCCAGCGTAGCCAGCAGGATGAGCATCGGTGGTAACAGGTCGGTGACCAACCCTTCATCGGGCGTTGCGACCGGAGTGCGGGCGGGGTTGAGAGTACGCGCAACCATTGGCCTTTATCCTTCGCGAGCGTTATGAATGGATTGCCTGTTCGTATTGTAGCTGTTGTGTGCCTGTCATAAAGATTGAAAAATGATGAAAGAGGCCGGAATTCTGGCATTATGATAGCACATGTAGATTTATTTGATGTAGCACGAATTTGCAATGATGGACACCAGACGGACAACATGATTACGCGCAAGAGGCGATTCTGCGTGGATGCCGTTGACGTACCATCATGCGCGAAAAGGGGTCGCATCCGCCATCCGGAACATTATCACGATGACCGGTTGAGTGAAATTGTCATATCCATCGTTGCCAGCCTCCACACCGGGGTAGAACGTATGGATGAGCAATGATCAGAGGTTCGGTGTAGATCACAGTGGTGCGATGGTTGTTACGCCAAAAAGCGAGCCGTGCACCTCCAGACGCAAAATGCCATCCGGCACGGTGAGCGCTACCCAGCGGAGCAGGCTACCTGTATATCCTGATATCCTGTTCAAGCACGTACACCATAGCCAAACGGGGCCGGACTGTTATAGCAACTCAAGTTGCCAGCTATGCTATGAGCATCTCACAGAGGCTGACTACCAGGACGAACAGCACGATGTTGTGCGCAACATCGTGCGACGTAACTGCATGAACGACGGGGGGAGCATCCACTTACCGTATTACCGTAGACACGCCAGGTCACGCCTCACGGTAGCAACTCAGATAATGCCCATCCTCTGAGTCCTCCGTGCCTCTGTGGTGACAACGGTAGCAACTTTGGTTATAGAAACAAACCGCTCATATCCCGGTCATTGCCGTATCCAACACCTTGCGAAACACCTCCATATCACTACGGAGATCGGCCAGGCGTTGCTGAACATTGCTGCTTGCCGAAGTCATCGCCACCGCATCGGCTGTACGCAAGCGAATAACTTCGGCCAGGATCGTATCGAGACTGGCATCGATGTTCGCCAGTTGGGCCTGAATGCGGTCAATATACAGCCGCAAGTCCTGAAGATGTTTTTGTTGATCAAGCAGCGCTTTACGGCGCTCCTCAAGCTGCTGGCGGGTAAAGGGGTCAATCGTTGCACTAATCTGCCAGTCGAGTTGGGTTACCTGTTGAGTGAGGCGCTGGTAATCGTTCGATGCCAGATAGCGTTCAATGATCTGGCCCTTATCGGCAAGGAAATACGCTTCTTCGACTAAATCACGGGTCTGCGTGACAATATTCGTGAGAATACCGGCCAGTGCCCCCTGTGTTCCGGCCACTGCCCGCTCTACCTCGCGCTGTGAACGTTCGATCTCGTTGATGGCAGTGCGCAACAGCGGACTGCTAATCCGTGGGCGTGGACGAGCCGGCGGGGCCGTCAAAAAGGGATCTTGCACCGCCAGCCATACGACGACACCATAGATCACCAGTCCAAGCAGTAACCACCAGATGGTGAGGGTTAATCCGCCGAAGATGGCAGCCACCAGCACGAGTACGGCGAGTGGTTGCCGGGCAGCGATGCGTAATGCCTTCATACGACCTACCTACAGTTGAGCAAGAGCCATCTTCCAGGCGAACGTACTCTCTCACAACATACCCACGCCGGCGGTTTGCCCCAATCGTGGTTTAGAAGTAACGACTCAAATTCTCAAAGATTTGGGCAATATCACCCGTATCACCAACCACAACGATGGTGCGGGAAAACTCGGCAATCGCCTCGAGCACCTCGCGGTCGGCATCACTGCCGTAGGCTACCGGAAAGATCGAGATACCGCTCTCATCAAACTGACTCCGAATCTGTTCAATTGTCGCCCGACTGGCATTATCGGCACCGTCAGAGAGCAGCACAATTGCCCGAATCCGGTCATCCTCAGCCGGCGGTAACGCCTCTAACGTCTGTCGTGCCAGGTCGAGGGCATCAAACAAGGCAGTACGACCAGAGGCGCGCATCTCCTGAACTGCGATCTGCAAGTCAATCCGATTGTCACTCAGCGGTGCCATGGGAGCCACCAGTCGTGCCTGCGAGTCGAACGTAATCATCCCCAGCCGGTCTTCAGGCAAGATTCGTATCAGGAAGGTTTCGATTCCTGCCTTCACCATCGTCATCTTATCACCTTCCATCGAGCCAGAAGTGTCCACTACCAGCAGAATATCGGCCCGTTTGCGATTGAGTTTCCACGAGTCTTTGACAGCGACGATTACCTCGGCGGATGGCACGGCCAGCACTGTCTGGACACCTTGCGGGTCGGCACCGAACGCCGGACTGATCGGATCGGTTAGCGGAACGTTGGGATTAGCCGGTCGAAAGCCGTATTGCATTGCCGCCCGCTGACTCTCTTCACCGATCAGAAATTCATAGAACCGTTCGGCAGCAGCCTGTTCATCGGCGCTAGCACTCGCCATAACGATGAATGGGTTGTCGTGCCAGAAGGTACCTTCGGCTGGATAGATAGCGACCAGAGGCGTCGGAGGTGGGTTGAATTTGTTAAAGTCGATGAGCGTAATCTCTTCCATCGGAAAGGCCGAGATGTAGCTCATACCGAATTTCTTCATGTTTTCGCTGAAGATCAGTGTGTTGTAGCCGTAATGTTTGATGCTACGTCCCAACTGACGGATGAAGGCGGTCGCCTGCTCACTCTGCACGTCGGCAACGGTCAACCCCTCGCGCTTGCCGGTGGCAGCGTAGAATTCGGCAATCAGTGTGCTGAGCGCCGTGGTGCTGATCTCCGGATCGGTGTGTCCCCACGAGAAGCGTCCCCATTCCGGGTGCCCAAAGCGCCCCCAACCCTGCGGATCGTTCGTCAGATCGAGAATGTCTTTCCAGCCAATCGGACGGTTCGGCCAGCCCATGGCCTCTGCCATCGGCTTCCACATCGCAATCACCACCGGCGTCAGTACCAGCGGCTTGTTCGAGATGGCAACATTCTGGTTGCCGGTCTCTTGCTTCAACACTTCCAGCCAGGTGCTGGCCGACGGACTCCAGACCGTTACTTGCAGCGTGCCATTCTTGATCTCGGTACGGGCTGCACCCGATGATTTGTTGACACCCTCGACTATCACACGTCGATCATTGACGATAACCCGCTGCTCGTTAAAACGGGCAATCTGTTCGGTCAGCCATTTCTCTTTCTCCGGGCTGTAGGCAATGGTGATGGTGACAGGATTGACATCCCCTATACCCACTGGCAAGAGATCACCGCAACCGCTCAGTCCAAACAGAAACAGCAACAGTATGGTCACAAACGTACGACGACGTACTGCCATAGAGCGATATCCTTTCACAATTGTATGTCCACGTCTAAGGTCTCCTGACTTCTTGCCATGTGGCAATCAGTTCCTCCACGACCTCTAGCGGAGGAAGCTGGAGCTGAGCAGTAATATCGAGCTGTACGCCAAGATCACGTTCGCGGTAGCGAGTAAAGAGCGACGAGGTGTCATCGAAATTGATCGTCACCTGGGGAATGACCGGACGAAAACCGTATTCACGCATGGCAATCGTCTGTTCTGCCGGACTGCGCAGAAAATCGCGCAGGAGGAGGGCTGCTGTGCGCTCATTACTGTCTACCCACGGCGCACTCAAGACAACGTAGGGATGATCGCTCAGCAGTGTTGCCGCCGGATAGTAGACACGTAACCGCAAACCGCGCCCTTCTCCTTGCCGAAACGCCTGAAGCGCCAGATTTTCGTAGGTCGTAATAATGTCGTACATCCCAGGGCGAACAATGAAATCGGTCGTCAGGGTACCGGTACTGTCTGGCCAGTTGGGCACGCGAGTACTGATCTGACGGAGCCAGTCCCGGAAGCTTTCATCACGCACTTGATCAACCGTCAGGCTGGCAGTCTGGTGGTATTGTGCAGCCAGAATGATCAGGGACTGCAATCCACCATTACTCTGCACTGGTGAGGAGATACCAAACTTAAGCTGGTTTATTTGATCAGGCAGTTGACGTTGCCAGAGTTGCCAGGGATTAACAATATCTTTCGTTGAAGGAGCATCACGCATCAGTGCCACTATTGGGGTGAGTGCCAGTGGCGAGGCCGGGTCGCGCAAGAGATCGGGATACTGCCGTTGCAGCTCTGCTAACTGAATGCTACTCGCCGGGCTGATGACTGTTGGCTCATCCCCCCGCCCAATGGCGCCAATCAACTCTTGCGAACCGGATACTCGTAAACGCACCTCGATGCGCCGTCCGTTGATCGTCGGGTTCGTTTGGGCAAAGCGGTCTAGCGCACTGCGCAGCCAGGCTTCCTTCTCGGAGCTAATTGCCAGCTCGATTTGAACTGGTGGTGCGGCAGTAGGTAACGGCAGCGGTGCCCAACCAACTGGCCCCCATATAACAGTAGTGATCGTTAGCAGAGCAGTCGCCAGGAGATATACACCGGCAATTGTGCGAGAGATGCTGCGCATGCACGTCTCTTTCAATTTCAAGCGAGCAGAGGTTTGATAAGTGCACTGACCAAACCTATCGAAAGACGAAATCTTCTCTAATAACAATGGTAGCACTTCTCTGCTACCAGTATAAAAACAATATGCCTGCTCCACAACAAAGATACGTTTATATCAGGCTAATCGTTGCAGGCACATGTACCTTACCTATCACAGCAATCTGCCAGGACTCGGCGCAATACACTCGGTCGTGGATATTTGCGCGTCGGGCTAGAACCTGTTTCAAATCCAAGTTGCTATCTTTATCACCACAGAGACACAGAGGACACAGAGGAGGGGCATAATCAGATTGGCTATCTCAGAGCGTGACGTAGTGTGTCGATGGGAATTGGCCACTACCCACCTGGTTCATACGGTTACGCTTTGCGATGTTGCGCGTAGTGTCGTGCTGTTGATTATAGCAGTCAGTCTCACGTGGACTGCTCACAGCACAGGTGGCAGCCTGGGTCAAAGCAGGTTGGCTCATGTTCAAAAGTGGTGTAGCCAAATCAACTGAGAGCTACTACTGGGAGCGATACCACACCCACAGCCTGGACACGCTAACGCTTGCGGATAGAAAAAGCCCTTAACCACGGCGCACCACGCGCATCCCCCAACGGTCAACCATCAGTGTTTTCTGCGGCGTAAGAGCCGCGCAAGAATGCACCCTACTGCACTGAGTTTAAACATGAGCCAGGTAAGTTTTCCCGCACTGACCAACATCTCTCCGCTACTGGCGACTTAATCGATTTGTAGACAAGACTTAATGTTTACTTAATAATTCAATGATAATTGATTAATCTCCATTCCTTACCATAGAAAGCCGAGTAATATGCACAAAGCAAGTGGAACATTATGGCCACGCACATGCCCAAACAAGAGCGCCATCCCAATACGTTGCGGCGCGAACACCGTGAATGGTTACTATTTGCACTATTCATTGGCCCTAATCTGTTTCTCTTCACCATTTTCACCTACTGGCCGCTTATCTACAACGTCTATCTGAGCATGGTGCGGTGGGATTTTCTTCGTCCCACAAAGCCATTCGTCGGTCTCCAAAATTATATCGCTGCCTTCAGCGATCTGCGGTTCTGGAACATTATCTGGCAAACGGCCACCTTTACCGTCTGGTCGGTTGGCCTGACCCTGGTTCTGGGCCTGCTGCTGGCTCTGCTGCTCAACCAACCACTGCGCTATCGCAACACCGCTCGTGCAATCGTTTTCGCACCGGTCGTGATTTCGGGTGCGGTGGTGGCTGTGGTCTGGAGCTATATCTTCGATCCGCGATACGGGCTGATCGATCAACTACTCGGCTTCTTCGGCCTCGACTCACCCAACTGGCTGGCCGACCCATTCTGGGCAATGCCCGCCGTGATCATCGTGTATGTCTGGAAGAATATCGGCTACGCAGTTGTGATCTATCTGGCTGGCTTGCAGAATATCCCGCGTGAACTGTACGATGCCGCACGGGTTGATGGTGCTGGTGCGTGGGAACGCTTCTGGAATGTCACTCTTCCCGGTCTCTCACCGGTTGCCTTTTTCCTCTCGGTAACCAGTGTGCTGACCTGTTTTCAGGCGTTCGATATGATCCGTGTGCTCACGAATGGTGGCCCTGCGGATGCCACAACGACCCTGATCTTCCATCTCTACGAGCTGGGCTTTGTCTCTTACGATGCCGGTAAAGCTGGAGTCGTTGCGGTTGTACTGTTCCTGATCATGCTCGCATTGACCATTGTGCAGATCCGATACCTCGAACGACAGGTGACATACGGATAAGACCTGGATTGGTATGATGACAACTAACGAACTTGAGCATCCATTCCCATCAACTGTTACTCGCCGGCGCTCGCTCCCGCTCTCGCTGTTGATGTGGCGTATCGCCGGTTACCTTGCCCTGATCGGCGCAGTGCTTGTCATTGGCTTGCCGGTCTACTGGACAGTGATGGCGGCATTTAAAGAGACCCGCGAGATTTATTCGTTACCAGTAACGTGGTGGCCGGCAAATCCGACTCTCAACAACTTTCCGGCGGCCTGGCAGGCAGCTCCATTTGGCCGGTATTATCTGAATAGCTTCATTACTACGTTCTTTGGCGCTGCCCTCGAAGTCACCCTCGCTCTCTTCTCGGCCTACGCGCTGGCCTATCTACGGTTTCCGCGTAAAGACCTGGTCTTTCTACTCCTACTGGCTGCGCTGATGATCCCGGTCGAGATTACGATTGTGCCGAATTATCTCACTATTGCCCGTCTCGGCTGGATTAACACGTATCAGGGCATCATCATTCCAGGGGCTGCTATTGCCTACGGTACCTTCCTGTTGCGGCAGGCATTTCTGGCCGTACCTCGCGAAATCCTCGAAGCGGCGCGAGTCGACGGTGCCGGTCACCTGCGCATCCTCTTTAGCGTAGTCGCCCCAATCACGCAGCCTGCTATCGTGACGATGGCCCTGCTCTCGGTGGTAAGTAAGTGGAATGAATTTCTCTGGCCGTTGATTGTTACGAATACGACCGATATGCGCACATTGCCGATTGGCGTCTTCTGGTTACGGAACAGCGAGGGATTAGCCAATTGGGGTGTGGTGATGGCCGGATCACTCTTTCTCATTGTACCGGTACTGATCGCCTTTCTAATTGCTCAGCGGGCTATTGTTGAAGGGATGACTGCCGGTGCGGTGAAGGGATGACCCTATTCCTGGTGCAATACGGGTTTGTGCCGTATGCAAATAGTCTAATGTCAAGAGGAGACACCATGAAACAGACCCTTACCCGGCGCGAATTGTTGCGCCTGATGATGGCAGGTAGCGGTGCGGCAGTGCTGGCGGCGTGTGGGGCACAAAGCGGGCAATCAACCAGTCAGGCTCCCACAGCCCCGGCGGTTGTCAGCCAGCCCGGTTCGACGGTCAAGATCACGTATTGGGGATCGTTCAGCGGTAATCTGGGTGAAGCCGAGCAGGCGATGGTCAAGGCGTTCAACGACTCACAAGACGAAGTTGAAGTCGAGTATCAGTTCCAGGGCAGCTACGAAGAGACCGCGCAGAAGTTTACAGCGGCATTACAGGCCAACACTACTCCCGATGTCATCCTGCTTTCGGATGTCTGGTGGTTCAGTTTCTACCTCGCCAGTGCGATCACTGCCCTCGATGATCTCGCCCGGCAGGTCAATCTTGATTTCAGCGATTACGAGCCGGTGTTGTTGAACGAAGGGGTTCGCAAGGGCGTTCACTACTGGATTCCATTTGCCCGCAGCACGCCGCTCTTCTACTACAACAAAGACATTTGGGCCGAGGCCGGCCTGCCTGACCGCGCTCCAGAAACCTGGGCCGAGTTCGCAGAATGGGCACCAAAACTGGTAAAGAGCGATGGGAGCCGGGCAGCCTTCGGTCACCCTAACGGCACCAGTTATATCGCATGGCTCTTCCAGGGTGTTGTCTGGCAGTTCGGCGGTCAGTACTCGCAACCCGATTTCACCATGGCCATGACCGATCCCAACACCCTACGCGCCGCCCAGTTTTATCAGGACACCGTGCTTAAGGAGAAATGGGCAATCCTCTCGCCCAATCTGAATCAGGACTTTATCGGCGGTGCGATTGCCTCGATGATGGCTTCAACGGGAGGATTGGCCGGTATTCAGGCTACTGCTACCTTCCCGGTTGGCGTTGGCTTCCTGCCCCGCGAGACCAACTTCGGGTGTCCGACAGGTGGTGCCGGTTTAGCGATTGTCAGTCGCACACCCGCCGAGAAGCAACTGGCCGCGATGAAGTATATCGCGTTTGCGACCAGCCCCGCCAATGCCGGCGTATGGGCACGCAGCACTGGCTATATGCCGGTGCGCATCAGCACCAAGCAAACCCCGGAGATGGTTGAGTTCTTCAACCAGAACCCGAATTTCAAGACCGCGGTTGATCAGTTGCCGAACACCCGTGCGCAGGATGCGGCCCGCGTGTTCGTGCGCAATGGCGATCAGATCATCGGTAAGGGGCTGGAGCGGATTATTGTCAATGGCGAGACGCCAAGTGCCGTTTTCGCCGAGGTCAACAATGAATTGACACAGGCTGCTCAGCCAATTCTGGAAGACCTGAAAGCTGTTGAGGGCTAGGTCCTTTCGGTATCTGAAACAGGAGAGTGAATCGGTCTGCTCTACGGGCCGGTTCACCCTCCAACGCCAGACATGGTAGAGAGTGTTGATACAGTAACGTCTGTGTTCAATGACGATGTATGACAATTGGCGGTAATGGCGCATCAATACAGATAACCGATGACATACTACTTTCCATTGTCACGAGAGCTTCGGCGCAACAGTAGCGATTGTATCCAGGTAGACGATAGTATCCATCACCGATCCGGTATATTGCTGTGTGCGTATAGATACGTATAGGCGCTATGGCACAACAACATCATTTCACCCGGTCGCTATGTTGACCATCACCAATCCCAAAATTGCCGGTTTTAAGCCGTGCTGGGCTACGTACCGGGGCTTGACCATCCTGTTTGACAATATCGGATTACGGCGCGACGGGCCATGGTTAAGACTCGATTGCGCACTTGATGCCATTCCCGAATATACACTCTACCGCGGTCTGCGTGCCGCGATGTGTACCCTCAACACTGATCAGCTTTTACGCCGGTATCTGCTGTGTGCTCTACCGCCGGCAACCTATCACGTTACCCTTTGGGATGGGCCAAACGATGGGAATGTTGCCCAGGCCCTACCAGAAGTACGACAGCGAATTGAAGATTTGCTGATCGATATTCCCGGTGCTCTCAGCCACGGCAATCTCATCAGCGGCACCATTGCCGGTTCACCACTGATCCGTCGGCGCGGCTGGCAGATGAGCTTTACCGTGAAGAGTCTAGTTATTGTTCATCAAGCCGCTTTGGTGGCATTGCTGGCGCCCACCGCCGAGACACTGGACACCTTCACTACCCTCAACGGCCTGCGCAGCTCCTGGAACGCTACTTTCCGCAGTCGCTTCGGCATAGCCGCCTACGAGCCGTACATGCCGCACATTACCCTTGGTTATTTTGCGCACGCAGCGCTGGCCGAGGAAGCGCAAGCAGATGTACCGGCCTGGGAAGAGGTTGTTTTACACTACACTGCCGGCACCAGTATCACATTCCGCAGTGCCAGCCTCTACGGAATGCTTGATATGGTTACCTTCTTTCGCACAGTTCGTTGAGAGTTGGGGAAACCAAGAGTCTGTGTAGAACTTATTTCATAAAAGCTGTGCTATCGTGCTGCACGACCGTCGTCCTGGTGCATGAACGCTTGCCAATCAGCAACGATAGCCGACCCGGCT
>NZ_DAOTZQ010000085.1:0-4991 GCF_034434295.1 Chloroflexus sp. | reverse complement strand
TCTGGTCACCGGCGTTATTCGAGAGCATCACCGCCTTCACCCCCTGCGTCGCTGCGTTGGTCAGCGTCTCGATCTGCCCGGCCACCGAATTCTCGGCTGTCGGCCCGGTGAAGATCAATTCGCCCTTGTTTTGCAACTCGGCGTGCGCTTCCTTGGCGCCTTCGTATGCCTGGTCGAAGACGGCAATGCCCAGGAACTTAGGCAACAGGATCATATCAATGTCCAGACCAGGCGTTGCCGACACAACGCTACCGGTTGGAGCAGTGGTTGGCGCGGGTGCGCTGGTCGGTGCTGGGGCACTGGTCGGTGCCGGGGCACTGGTTGGGGCAGGCGTCTGAGCTTGTGGCGTACAGGCTGCCAGCAACAAAGCGAAGATCAGCAGCACGACAGGGAAGAGATGGGATTTTGTCAATTTCATAAACACACTCCTCTAACCACGAGCAACAATTGAACACCACTGTTCGATACCTGTCATCTACGACGAAACACTGGTCTCGATTTCGGCAGGCACCTCCTTTCGCTGCACAATGCGTCGTTGCCAGCGTTCACGCAGAATCTGAGCCAGATTAGGCAACAACACCGAGAGGATCAACAACAAACCTACAACACCGGTTTGCACGTTGCCCGTTACATTGAGCAACGACATCCCGTTGCGCAGATTGAGGATAACGAGGATCGAAAGGCCAACGCCGACCAGATTGCCAACCCCACCGAAGATACTTACCCCACCGAGGAGCACCATCGTGATAATGTCCAGCTCAAACCCATCGGCGGTATTCCCTCGCACAGCCCCCAGTCGGGCAGCCAGCAAAATACCGGCCAGTGCCGCAACCAGACCAGAGGCGACGAAGAGACCGAGCTTCAACCGGGCAACATCAATCCCGGAATAGCGGGCAACCGCTGCGTTATGGCCCACCACGTAGACCAGGCGACCAACGCCGGAGTATTGCAGAACAATAAAGGCAACCGTGAACAGACAGGCGAAGACAATCAGACTAAAAGGGAATGGACCGACCAGTGGTTGTTGCCCAAGCGCAGTAAACCAGGCTGGAAAGCCACCAATCGAGCGATCCTCGATCAGAATCCGCGCCACGCCACGAAACCCGATCATACCGGCCAGGGTCACTGCCAGCGACGGTAGCCCGACATAGGCGACCCAGAAACCGTTGAATGCGCCACACAATGCACCGGCCAGCAACGCCACCATAATCGCAAGCTCTATCGGTATACCTTGCTCGAAGAGCACAGCCACGATACAGGCAGCTAACCCCATCACCGACGCCACGGACAGATCGATCTCACCATTGATGATGATGAAGGTCATCACCAGCGCCACGATAATCTTCTCGATTGACAATTGAAAGAGATTAATCTGATTATTCAGGCTTACATACGCCGGAGCCAGATTGGTATTGATAATTGCAACCAGCAGCAAAACTGCCAGCAGCAACCCCTCCCAACTCAGCAGGCGACGCAGTTTAGCGTTCATGGCCGACCTCCGCACGCAAGGCCGGCGCTGCCCACAAACGGCGTAGCCAGCCTAAAATGACCGAGTCTGAAGCGACTGCCAGCAGAATCAACAATCCCAAGAGAGCATCACGCCAGAACTCACTGATACCGAGCCAGCGCAACAGCCCCTGGCCGAGCAAGTCGATGAGCAAAGCACCCAATAGCGCACCCAGTACCGTTCCCGATCCACCAAACGTATTCACACCACCGACAACCACTGCTGCTACCGACTCGAGTTCGATTCCCTGCCCGGCAACCGCCGTGATATTGCCAAAGCGAGCCAGAAACAGGAACCCGGCCAACCCGGCGAGCATGCCGCAGAGCACAAACGCTGCCAGCACCATACGCTGGGCCGGCAAACCCGCAAAACGTGCTGCTTCGGGATTGGAACCAATCGCATACAATCGCCGACCAAAGATGGTGTAGCCCAACACTAACTGAAACACCACCACAGCAACGACCGTAATTGTAAACAGTGGCCGAATAGCAAAATCACCAATGGTGAAGAGGTTCTGCCTACTCAACTCAACCACCCACGACGGCAGCGAGTCGACAGTGATCGTGCGCGCATTCGCGTAATTAATCAGTAACATCCGGTAGATTGCCAGCGTCCCCAGGGTTGTAATAATCGCCGGCACCCGGCCATAGGCCACAATCAGACCATTGATCAGACCCATCGTACCGCCCACCAGCAGGGCCATCCCTACCGCAACGAGCGGCGGTAAGCCATTATTCGCGGCCAGTTGCGCGCCGACAACATAGGCGGTAAAGCCAACGATAGAACCTACTGACAGATCGATATTGCGGGTCAGCACCACGAGCGTCTGCCCGATGGCTACCATACCGACAATTGCCACACTCGACGTAATGCGATTAAACGTGCGTGCCGAGAGGAAATTCTCGATCTGCCAGCCAAAAATCAACAGCGCAATGACGATTAACCCGATCAAACTCAATTCGCGGATCTGCTCTGGCCGAATCCGCTGCCGCCACGTATTCATGGTGTGCTCCCTACCTGACCTACCGGTAACCTGCCTGGTATCGGGTGTTCAACTACCATTCTCATCAATACCGATATACTCTTGTCCCATTGCCGCTGCCAGCACCCGTTCCTGGGTTGCTTCCTGACGTGAAAAGATCGCCATCTGCCGGCCCTCACGCATCACCAACACCCGATCACTCATCGCCAGCACCTCGGGCAAATCCGACGAGATGAGAATGATGGCAATCCCTTCCGCCGCCAGATCATCAATCATCTGGTGCACCTCAGCCTTAGCCCCAACATCGATCCCACGGGTTGGTTCATCTAGGATCAACAAACGGGGGCGGGTATTGAGCCATTTGCTCAGCATCACCTTCTGCTGGTTGCCACCTGACAGTTTGCCTACTTCGACTGCCACTGAGGGCGCCCGGATTGCCAGCCGTTGGCGATACGCCTCAGCGGTTGCGATCTCATCTGCCTGCCGCAACAAACCGAGTGGATTGAGATAGCGACGGAGCGTTGGTAAGGTGATATTGGCCGCAATCGACATCGGCAACGAAAGGCCGAGACCGCGCCGATCCTCACTGACATACGCAATGCCGTGACGCATAGCCTGGCGAGGATTGCTAATTCGGATGAGTTGTCCATCAATCCGCACCGTCCCGCTATCGGCGGGAGCAATCCCGAAGAGCGCCAGCCCCACATCGGTGCGTCGTGCCCCAACCAGACCGGCAAAGCCCAACACTTCCCCGGCCCGCACATCAAACGAAATCCCCTGGAACGCACCCTGACGGCTCAGATCACGCACCTCTACCAGCACCTGATCGCGCACCGTATGACGGCGCGGAAAGAGCTGCTCAACACTCCGCCCAGCCATATCACGAATCGCCTGTTCGGGCGTCACCTCAGCGCGTGGCGCTGAAGAGATCAGCCGGCCATCACGAAACACCGTAATGCGGTCGGCAATCGCAAACACCTCTTCCATTCGGTGCGAAATGAAGAGGATGGCCACCCCTTGATCGCGCAAACGCCGCACAATTGCAAAAAGCTGCTCCACTTCGTGTGCCGACAGCGCTGCCGTCGGCTCATCCATAATCAACACCCGCACCTGAAGCGCCAGTGCCTTCGCAATCTCAACCGTTTGCTGGGCAGCGACACTCAACCCACGGGCCGGCAGACGCACATCCAGCCGCACATCGAGTTGCGCCAGCAGCGCCTCCGCCTCGCGGTACATCCGTCCCCAATCGACAAACGGCCCCCGACCGGCATGAGCGATAAAGATATTCTCAGCCACATTCAGATCGGGATACATCAGCGGTTCCTGATAGATCGCCGCAATCCCCAACCGTTGTGCAGCCAGCGTACTTCCGATATGCACCGGACGGCCATCGAGCAGAATCTGACCACTATCAGGCTGGTACACACCGGTCATAATCTTGATCAACGTAGACTTACCGGCGCCATTCTCACCGAGCAGCGCGTGCACCTCACCCGGATACAACCGCAAACTGACGCCATCGAGCGCCTGTGTATTACCGAACCGCCGTGAAATATCGCGTATCTCAAGCACCGGCGAAACCTGCATACAACCCTCACTACACAATCGTGATCGGAAAAAAACCGGTAAACGGCGCACTCCGTTCCGGAGCATCCGGCCCGGCGGTAATCAAATGGTGAATCGCATCCACCGGACAAAAGCTGGTCAACGCCGTCTGACCGAGCTTACTGCTATCAAGCACCGCAATCACCCGATCCACGTGGCGTACCATCTCAGCCTTCAGCAACCCTTCGGGAATAGAACTTTCGGTCAACCCTTTCGCCACAGTCAGACCACGTGCCGAAAAAAAACCCTTATCGGCGTGCAGTCGTTGCAACATCTCTTCGGCCAGCGTACCGGTGAGCGAACCGGTATCACCGCGTACTTGCCCACCGATCACAATCGTCGTAATTGCCGGATTAGCGCCCAACGCCAGCGCCAGATGCATCCCATTCGTAATGACCGTCAAATTACGGCGATCCGCAATCTGACGGGCAATCGCATATGCCGTCGTACTGGCATCGAGCATCACCGTATCACCATCGACAATCAACTCAGCCGCAATGCGGGCAATCCGCTCCTTCTCGGCTGCCTGCTGCTTCAAACGCGAAGCGAAACTGCCTTCAGGCCAGAGCGGTCGATCCAGAACAGCCCCGCCCCACACCCGGCGCAGCATACCCTCGCGTTCAAGAATGGCAAAATCGCTCCGAATCGTCACCTCAGAAACACCGAGCTGCTCGGCACACCACTTCACAGTGATCTGACCGTAGCGCTGAAGCAAGGCCATAATCTGATCGCGCCGTACTTCTGGCGGAAGCGCTTCATTGCTGTGATCTGTCATACACGATTGCCCCGTTCGATACTTATCGGGAATGGTTTCCATAGTCTATAGTGATTTTCAAGATTTGTCAAGTGTTTACGAAATTTTACGAATATGGTGGGGAGCGAAAGAACGTCGTAACC
>NZ_DAOTZQ010000084.1:0-78321 GCF_034434295.1 Chloroflexus sp. | reverse complement strand
CAAACCCGATGTCGAGGAGTGCGGCTGCACACTAGGCGCGTAAATGCAGATCACCACCACCCTGTACCACAGCAAAGAGCAATGGTGGCCGCCCCTGGCGTCGGCGCTGTGCTAACTGGTGATCAAATTCCTGCCGACAGCGACGAGCCCAGCGAATTGTCCGTGCAACCGAACGGCGCTGTTCAGCGGGGGATCGTCAACGTGCGTGCAATCGTCAAGACAAATGACAATATCAGCACCATAACTCAATTGTAGCTGAATGCTCTTCTCCGGTGTCAGTTGAAACCGCCGTTCAGCCCCCTCTGGTTGGAAGGTTAACCCCTGATCGGTAATCCGACCTTGTTTGGAATTATTTCGGATCAGCGAATAGGCTTGAAAACCACCGCTGTCGGTCACAATTGGCACTGACCAGGCCATCATCCGGTACAACCCGCCCAACGCATTGATCGTCGAATTTCCAGGACGTTGCATGAGAGGAAAGACATTCATGACCAACACTTCGATACCGGCTTCGCTGAGATCGCGGCTATCGACTGCGCACACCGTCCCAAAGGTCGCATCAGGCAAAAATGTCGGTAAGGATAACTGGCCATGATGAAGCGTCAAGCAATCCGTCATATATCATCCCAACAATTATATAGATATTCGAGGGTTGAAATTTGGTAAATCGTGCGCTATACTATCGCAGAAGTCGCAATATTTGATTCCTGTTTGTGTCGGTTTTTCGCTTGCCGCGTGTGCATACAACAAGTAGATTGCTACTATCTACTTTTCTCAACGTTGACTATCGCAAACCCACAAACAGGTATCGAGGGCGCTAAAACAAGTTGTTACTTGCAAAACGGAGAAGGCAATGTCAGACATTACCAAGAACCTGCTCAACGTTGATCTGCGACAGGGTGTTGTTCCCATCTCAAAGGCGGCATCGTCGCTTGCTGCGCTTATTAAGCGCTCGCAGGCTACTCACCAACCGATTATTGTCACTCAGAAAGGCTATCCGGCTGGCGTTCTGCTTGATGTCGAACTCTTCACTGCGCTGCGCGAACTGGCTGAACGGTACGAGGCCGAGCGCAATGGTAAGAGTGAGAGTATGAGCGCCGAGTAACCGTTCGTTGGCATATTACCATATGCCGGCATTCCCTTCGCCAGGCGCAGTCGTTGTCTGCAAACGGCTGCGCAATTGTTTATCTGGATGTCTACGATGTAGCAGTTAGTTTTCAGAATCAGAATGAACCAAAAATCAATCTTTTCACCTCACGTTCGTTACCACTTGCACATTTTGGCAACCTGTGCTATACTCTCAGCCGAAGTCAATCCCCAATAGCTCAATGGTAGAGCAGCTGACTGTTAATCAGCGGGTTCCTGGTTCGAATCCAGGTTGGGGAGCCAGCTAAACAGCCGCCAAACGAGGCGGCTGTTTTCGTTTCTTCGACCAGAGACAGACAGGCGCATGAACAGGTACGGTCCAAAACAATGCTAGAAGTTATCCTAACCCAGGTTGCCACCTATACTGTGGCAGGCTACGGAGACTGACTGCCAGGATGACCAGCACGACATTGCCTGCAACACCGTATGGCGTAATCGCACAAACAATGTGGTGAGCAGCCAGTTCCCATAGATGTGCGACGTTGCGTCTCATGGCAGCAACCTTGGTTCTCCCCCATCCTCTGTGTCCTCTGTATCTCTGTGGTGATAAAGGTAGCCACTTGGGTTATCTTAGATCGTGACGAGCACACCCGGCATCCCCGTGACCAGCAGAGGGAACGGCGTGGCACGCGCCTGCTCATAAGCACAACTGGTGCGGCAGCACGACTCGACACGCGCCAGACGAGCGGGTAAGGCAACCAATCCAGCCCGTGATTGCCCTGGAGATAGTCGTTAGCACTACTCTCTTCTATACCAGCAGACCGGCAGCAGAATATGCTATCGCTGGTGATTAGCATTCAACTCCCAATCTCTGCAACTGACAGAGAGCACCGGTATAACCCATCAGTAACATGCAGTACAATGCACATAGCCGCAGATCAGTTTCAAGGAGCATCGTATGCAGCCTGATGAGTTTCGTCGCTTCGGCTATCAGATTATCGATATGATCGCCGATTACCGTGCGACTATTGCTCAGCGCCCGGTCTGGTCACAGTTACGCCCTGGTGAGTTACGTAGTCAGCTTCCGGCCAACCCACCTGAACATCCCGAACCGGCCACCGACATTTTGGCCGATATTGAACGCCTGATTATCCCTGGCCTTTCCAACTGGCAACATCCACGGTTCTTTGGCTATTTCCCGGCCAATGCCAGTCTGGCGTCACTGCTTGGCGATATGCTCAGCGGCGGTCTCGGTCAGTTAGGACTCAACTGGCAGGCCAGCCCGCCATTGACCGAACTGGAAGAGCTGACCACCGATTGGATGCGGCAGTTGCTCGGCTTAAGCGAGGCATGGCGCGGCGTCATTCAGGACACCGCCAGTACCAGTACGCTGGTCGCACTGCTCTGCGCCCGTGAGCGTGCGACCGACCATTGCCAGGTGCGTGGCGGGCTACAGGCGCTGCCGGCACCGCTGATAGTGTATACCTCAACCCAAAGCCACAGTTCGGTCGAAAAGGCGGTGCTTCTAGCCGGTTTCGGGCGCGACAATCTTCGGCTGATTCCGGTTGACGATCAGTTTGCCATGCGCGTGGATGCCCTTGAAGCGGCCATCGCTGCCGACCGCGCCGCCGGACGGGTACCATGTGCCGTTGTCGCCAGCATTGGCGCAACTGCGACAACCGCATGCGATCCGCTCGAACCGATTGGTGCTCTGTGTCAGCGCGAAGGTATCTGGTTGCACGTTGATGCCGCAATGGCCGGATCGGCGATGATCTTGCCCGAATGTCGGCAGCTCTGGCAGGGAATCGAACAGGCCGATAGCCTGGTGCTCAATCCGCACAAATGGCTGGGGGCGGCATTCGATTGTTCACTGTACTACGTGCGCGACCCGCAGCATCTGATCAGAGTTATGTCTACTAATCCCAGCTATCTGCAAACCAGTGCCGACGGTACGGTCACCAACTACCGTGATTGGGGGATTCCGCTCGGTCGGCGCTTCCGGGCGTTGAAACTCTACTTTCTCCTGCGCTGTGAAGGTGCCGAGGGCTTACGTGCCCGCCTGCGACGCGATCTGGCAAATGCACGCTGGTTGGCCGCGCAGGTCGATGCAACACCTCCCTGGCGACGCCTGGCACCGGTGCCGCTACAAACGGTTTGTGTCCGCCATGAACCGCCCGGACTAACGGGAGAGGCGCTCGATCAGCACACATTACGCTGGGTCGGTATGATTAACGCCAGCGGGGCAGCCTACCTCACGCCAGCAGTGCTCGATGGACGCTGGATGGTGCGGGTAAGTATCGGCGCCGAACCAACCGAACACGCCGATGTTGTGGCCTTGTGGGAGCTGATGCAGGCCACGGCCACACGTGTCGCTGGGTAACAGTCACTGCTTAAGAGGCAGTACCTCCCGGTGACAATGTACTTCAGGCAAGTGATGTAGCACAGGCGTCAACCTGTGCTACATCTACTGAAGAGACGATGCCCACACAGCTCTACGCTTACTTAACGACCAACCCGACTCCGCCAGGTAGCGAGATCGTATACGGCCAGGGCATTGATAAAGATTTGCACCGTCTTGTCATCGGCAGTCGTGACCGAGACAAAATAAGGGACACCGCCGGTAACCCAGGCCATTGTGATCAGCGAAGGATCGATCACAGCCACGCCTTGCACGCCGCGTAACAGGGTCTTCTTGATCCGGTCGCTCCCTTCAACTGGCTGATTCTGCTCCCACACTGCGCGAGCCAGTGCGCCACCACCAATGGTAATTGTCGCCGAGCCACCGTGCGGGCGGATTGCCACCAAAAACCCACGTTCATCGGCAAATGGTACCGGTTCGGGTAAGACATCGTAATCATCGGCAAATGTTGGTGGTAACAGGTATTGCAACGCTACAGGTGCGTCAGGCGGGGCCAATTCTGGTTCGGGAATGAATGAGCGACCGGCACAACCGGTTAGTACAATCAACAAAAGGAGTAGCAACAGTATTCGGCGCATAACAATCTTCCTGGTCTGGCTGACAAAAAACGTAGACTGTGGCAGGTTGGCTGCCACAGTCTATGATAGTGCACTCCGGCACAAAAAACCGCTTTATTCAGGGTAAAAATACGCAATTCTAACGTAACGTCTTTTGACCAATACCCGACGTGGATTACAGATGGATCGGCGCACCATGCACCAGCGCATGGGCCGCCTCGCCAATCGCCTCGTACAGCGTCGGGTGGGCATGGATCGTCTGCATCATGCTCTCACCGGTTGCTTCATGGCTGAGGGCAATGCCACCCTCGGCGATCATTTCGGTGACCCGCGGACCGATCATATGCACACCCAAAATCTCATCGTACTGGGCATCGGCAACTAGCTTGATGAAACCAAACCGGGTCTGACCAAGCACCCGCGCTTTGCCGTTGGCCGAGAAGGGGAATTTGCCTACCTTCACCTGGTAGCCACGCTCACGTGCCTTTGCCTCGGTCAAACCAACACTGGCAATCTCAGGGTTGCAGTAGGTACAGGCAGCAATCTTCCCGTAGTCAATCGGCGTCACATGATGACCGGCGATATGTTCGGCGGCCAGAATTCCCTCGGCGCTGGCCTTATGCGCCAGCCAGGGGGTATTGGCGGTACAATCACCGATAGCGTAGATACCCTCAGCGCTGGTTCGCAAGAAACCGTCGGTCTCGATGAAACCGCGATTGTTTACCTTGACCCCGACCTCTTCCAGGCCGATATTCTCGGTGTTAGGAGCGATACCAATCGAGACCAGCAACTTCTCGACGGCAATCTGCTGTGGCTTGCCGGAGCTATCAACGACGGTGACCACCACTTTCTCGCCCCCAACATCCACCCCTTCGACCTTTGCCCCGGCTAGCGTCTTGATCCCTCGGCGCTGGAATGCCTTGGTCAACTCGGCACTAACCTCCTCGTCTTCATTCGGCACAATACGAGGCAAGGCTTCAACAATCGTCACATCACTACCGAACGAACGGAACATCGAGGCGAATTCAACCCCAATAGCCCCGGCACCGATAGCCAGCAGGCTGGACGGTACCGTTTTCAAGTAAAGCATATCGGTCGAAGAGAGCACCCGCTCGCCATCGAAGGGAATACCGGGGAAGGGACGGGGACGGCCACCGGTGGCGACAATAATATGTTTGGCTGCCAGAACCCGCTCACCACCTTCGTTTAACTGCACATGCACCTGACCGCGACCAATTAGCCGGCCCCGCCCGGCCACTACCTCGATCTTGTTTTTCTTCATCAAAAACGCTACACCATCGGTGCTCTGCTTGACAACCGTATCTTTGTGCTTCATTGCCCCGGCCAGCTCAAAAGCGACATTCTCAACGGTGATGCCGAAGCGCTTCGCCTCCTTCACCTCTTCAAGCAGATCGGCGCTGTGCAGGAGTGCTTTGGTCGGAATACAGCCAATGTTCAGACACACACCACCCAGAGCATTCACCTCAACAATCGCCGTCTTCATACCCAGTTGGGCAGCGCGAATGGCAGCAACGTACCCTCCCGGCCCTGAACCAAGTACCACGAGATCGTATACTTGCTCACTCACGGAACTATCCATCCTTTCATCTCATCTGATCACGACAATACAACACTCAGATGCGTCACCAACGGTTACAACAGCATGGCAATGACAGGCAATCGCGCAGGTAGCGATAGAGCACCTGCGCGAGTAATCCTGCGTCTAGTGTTGGGCAGCACCCACGTGCAGATGGGCATTATAACTCGACCGCACCAGCGGGCCACTCTCAACGTGGGTAAAACCACGGGCCAGCGCGTAGCTGCGAAACTCAGCAAACTCGGCGGGCGTGACATAGCGATGCACTGGCCAATAGCTCGCATCGGGTGCCAGATACTGACCAATCGTCAGCACATTCACATCAACATTGCGCAGACGATCAATCACCTCGTACACCTCTTCATTGGTTTCACCGGCACCGACCATCATACCACTCTTGGTAACCAGGTTTGGGCGAGCTGCCCGTGCTCTGGCCAGCAATTCGATACTCTGCTCAAATTTAGCGCGTGGTCGAAACCGCCGGAACAAGCGCGGTACCGTCTCGATATTGTGGTTCAGCACATCGGGTTCGGCTGCCAGCACCGTTGCCAGCGCGTCCCAATTACCATCGAAGTCGGGGATGAGCACTTCGACCTTGCAATCAGGCACCTTCTGGCGGATCAGCTCGATAGTACGGGCAAAAATATGCGCACCACCGTCGGGCACATCATCACGGTTGACCGACGTAAGCACGGCAAACTTAAGTTTCAGGTGAGCAACCGACTCGGCAACCCGCTCCGGTTCGTTCTCATCAATTGGCTTTGATTTCCCTTTACCGATAGCGCAGTAGCGACAACCACGGGTACAAATATCACCGAGCAAGAGAAAGGTGGCGGTGCGATGGTTCCAGCATTCACCGATATTTGGACAGCGGGCTTCTTCACAGACCGTATGCAGATTCTTTTCGCGCATCAAGCGCAACACATCGTGATAGTTCACACCACCTGGTGCCCGCGCCTTCAGCCACTCCGGGCGGCGTGGCCGATTAGCTGCACCTGATACCGGTTGCGCGACACTCACCTCATTCAGCGGAATAAGTTCTGCCATTGGCGTTCTCGCCTTCCAGTGATCGCCGACCGGGTCGGACGATCAACGATAACGATTCGATTGGCATACGTATTGTACCGCATATTATTAGAAAGTTAGCGAGCGGTCTTTTTGTGTTGTTTTTGAGCGTACATGCGTTGATCGGCCCGTTGCAGCAAATTTGTGGATTCATCCTCATCGGCCCAGGCGAAACCGTAGCTAACCTGAAAATGGCTTATTGCCTCCAGCAATGCTGCTTTCTGATGTTTGGCCAACAGAACAACAAATTCATCCCCACCCAGTCGAAACGCTTCAAATGCCGCCTGTCGAAGCGCGTCGGCGAAACGCTGGAGTAACTGATCACCGACCAGATGACCCTGAGTGTCATTTACCCTTTTCAGATTATCGAGATCGAGAAACGCTACACCCCAATCTGCAGGCATTCCCCCTTTTAACCGTCGCTCAAGTGCATGCCGATTCCCTAGACCGGTTAACCAATCGTAACGAGCCTGACGATCAAGTTCTTCCCGATAGCCAGCAGCCTGGAGTGCAGCAAACAGATAATCGCAATAAAGAGCTGCCATCCGCAACTCATCTGGATCATCAATATCAGGCAATACCAGCCGGACATAAACCGGGTACGGCGGGCCAGAAAAGCTAATGCCATACCCCCCCGGTACCCGGCCACGAACCGGAAACTTCTGCTCAATCGCTGTAGAGGAGGGATCGATGACCTCAAGATGACCGCGCTTAAATATCCAGCTCACCCAACGGCGAGCATGCTCAAGAACTTCAGCAAAGCTGAGGTTAGTGTAGCCAGTTGCTGCTTCGTGTAAGAGGAGTAAACGAACCAGCAATGACTCAGTTCGTGTTGTCATAGTGGGTCAACAGGGATCTCCAGCATATCTGTCCAATTGTTGATCAACGCAAATACCCCCACCACGGCAACCGCTTCCTGTATCTCTACTTCACTCAACCCTACAGCCTGAAGCCCGGCCAAAAGCTGCGGATGAGGTGAAACCGCAGCGGCCTGAGCGAACTGAAGGAGTGCCTGAACTCGACCCGATAGAGTCGGTATAATAACCCCGCGACGTAACGCATCAAGAATTTCTGCTTCCAGCCCCTGCACCATGAGCGCGTGGAGATGAATTTCGGCGGCATATCGCGATCCACGGGCCTGCGAAATGACGACCCCCATCATCTCTTTTACCGTACGTGGCAACACCCCTCGTAAAACCACGTGGCGAAACGCCTTCCAAAGAGCGATCTGGGTATCGGTACTTTTGGCGTATGCAAAGACGTTCGGCACAACCCCAAACCCAAGATCATGCGTAATTTCTGGTGTAACATCCTCCATCTTCACATGCCTCCAGATCATTCCAAACAAACCAGCAGTATGCTGCCCGGTTAATAATGAAATGTTCGCAGCGAAGTAGCTGAAGAAGCTACAGCATCACAACATGTCGCCAGAGAAAATCTTTGTATAAAAATATCGAACAACAAATATTTATTCGGTAAAATATGATCTTGAATAGGGGTTTAACACCGTATCTTCAATCTAAAATGACAGGAAGAACGAACGGCAATAATAGGGGAAACTCAAGCATGGAGTATAATTTATAAGGTATTATACCACGTTGTATCGTATAATGGAATATCGCAAAACAGGTTGCCACCTGATTTTTCCCACATACCCCTCTGTGCGCTCTGTGCCTCTGTGGTGATAAATGCACCACAGCGACGCGGCGGATACAGAGGATATGTGTGGTAGTGGACAACGCCGACGATAGCGCAGTGTTTCGCCGGTACCTGCATCGGCACGGTATCAGACCTACCATGCCACGACACACATGCAACCGACCATCATGCGGACGTTCGCCTCGCGGTGGTAAGGGCCTCCATCACCGGTAGACAGTGGAACGGTGTTTCGATTGGTATGGATACGAACCGTCAATTGATGGTGCGGTATGAACGTTATCTGCATAGCTACTTCTACAACCCTGTAACGTGCTACTGGCATGGACTAAAAGGTAACTTCCAATATCGTGTATCATTAGCAGACGAGATTTCTCTCGAACAGACGTATCATGCACGATGTATTCTTGATAATCGCATACATCCTGTCACATATGACATCAATAAGATATTGACACATTGACGAGGTTATTACATGAAAGCAGCGTTGACACTTGAAATACTTAAGTTAGAAGCAACGGTATTTGTGAGAGACGAGTCAGCACATCGAGAACCATTATTGTATGGAGTCACTGATGGAAAAGCTATTGGTACATACATTGAGCACAAGTTTCGATCCTATCTTCGAGAAAAATATAACTTTATAGAAGGAAGTTCAGCCAGCGGAACAGAATTTATTTCATAAAGCTGTGCTATCGTGCGACCAGACTGTCGCGCAGGCACATGTACGCTTGCCAATCACCAACGATAGCCTGACCTGCTTCTGGCTCGTTAGCAGAGAGCAGCTCCGGTCGCACCATCGCGTGCTGGATGGGTTGCCTTACCCGCTCGTTATGCGCGTGTCGCAACGTTTGGAGTGCGGCAGCATAGCTGCCGCAGCAGCCGTGCTCACGATCCAGTGTTTGGCACGCCGTTGACCCTGCTGGTCACGGAGATGCTGTATGGGCTGGTCACGATATAGAGTCGGTCAGGAATGAATGAGACACCTTCTCGTAGACGTTTTTTGAAATAGGTTCTTGTCAATCCGCCCGAAGTCGGCTATCTCACCATCTCGAATGCACTTCAGTGGCGCCTGCAATACAGTCGAGTTATCGAGCAAGCCGGTTTCGTTGCAGGAATTGAAAGACTGAGATAGACATGAACCGACAACTTCGCAACGTTGAATTCGGAGATTTTCAAACACCTGTTAGCCTGGCAAGAGATATTTGTGCGCTGATTGCGCGAACTGGCTTTCAGCCTGCTGCCATTCTCGAACCCACCTGTGGGACGGGGGCATTCCTTCAAGCAGCATTGGAAACATTTCCAGGTGTAACGCGCATTCTTGGGTTTGATATCAATCCACAACATATCACGCAGGCACGACACACCATTACACCCATCAACTCTCATTCATATGCATCTGTTGAAATATGTCAGGCCGACTTCTTTCGTACCGACTGGACAAATATTGTTGCAGCACTACCAGAACCACTCCTGGTGATTGGCAACCCGCCATGGGTCACAAACACAGCACTAAGCACGCTTAGCAGTACGAATCTTCCCGTAAAGGCAAACCGCGACCATCTTCGTGGTATTGACGCACTTACCGGAAGTAGTAACTTCGACATTTCAGAATGGATAATGAGAGAGATCATTTCCTGGTTTAGGGATAAAACCGGACTGCTGGCAATGCTCTGCAAGACAACCGTTGCCCGCAAGGTGCTCAAATACGCCGGGCACAACGGAATACACTCCGGTACAGCATCACTCTATCTTATCGACGCGCACACACATTTCGGTGCCACGGTCGACGCCTGTTTACTACTTGTACCGGTTACTCCAACTCGCACAGATAAGGTGTGTCAGGTGTTTCATTCTCTGGATGCAGTGCAACCTGCCAGCACCTTTGAGTTACGAGAAGGCATACTGGTGGCTGATACTGCATTACCTCCGCATTGGCAAGAGCTGGGAGGGAATAGCCTGAAGGTCTGGCGGTCAGGAATAAAGCACGATTGCAGTAACGTCTTGGAACTGCACGTTGAAGGTGACAGGCTCGTGAACGGACTGGGAACACAGGTTGATATTGAACCTGAAGTACTTTTCCCACTCTTGAAGAGCGCTGACCTGGCAGCCCGACGCCGACCACAACGCTGGATTCTGGTTCCACAGCGAGCAGCAAATGACGATCCGAGCCATCTTAAGACCCATGCGCCTAAAGCGTGGCATTACCTGACTGCTCACGCTCATCTGTTAAACAAAAGGAAGAGCCAGATATACAAAAACCGCCCACGATTTTCTATCTTTGGTGTTGGATCGTATTCTTTTGCTCCATGGAAGGTTGCAATCTCAGGTCTCTACAAAAAACTCGAATTCGTACAGGTACCACCGTATGCAGGTCGTCCGGTCATGCTCGATGATACCTGCTACTTCTTTTCCTGTTATTCTGCAGAAGCCTGCAACCTGCTCTACGAGCTGGTCACATCCGAACCGGCCAAAGCATTCTGGTCATCCAGGATTTTCTGGGATGCCAAGCGACCAATTACGGGACATTTGCTGAATGCACTCGATCTCAGGCGTCTTGCTCGATTGTTGGGAAAAGAAGCTGCTGTTGATCAACTGCTCGCGGAACGACAAATTACCGAGTCTACCCAGGGCGCAAACCAGTATCTTCTGTTTCAAAATGGCTTCACTGAAGAGGAGACGGAGGTACCCGGAAGAGAAGAACGCTGAGCAATGCTATGAACACTGCAAAGACACGGCGGACACAGAGGTTGCCCAAAACGGTCTACTACCCTCTGTGCACTCTGTGCCTCTGTGGTGCAACACCACCCAAACCCTTATATCGCCAGCGTTTCAACCCGTGGTTCAAGGGCAAACACCTCGCCTATCCGTGCGATCAGGTGATCGGCCACCTCGGCGAGGGCTGGTGCCTGCCCCAGTTCAGACGCCAGCGAGGTCACACTGCGATCAGTGATACCACAGGGCACAATCAGGTCAAACCCGCTTAGATCGGGATCGACGTTGAGCGCCAGGCCATGGGTTGTCACCCCACTCGCGCTGAGTTTCACGCCGATAGCACAAATCTTTGCCGCACCGTTACGCACCCAGACCCCGGTCAACCCGGCAACCCGCTCACCCACCAGACCGTAACCGGCTAACACGCGAATAACACTCTCTTCTAAACCGCGCACGTAGCGGCCCACATCGCTCCCATGCTGCGAGAGTTTGAAGATCGGATAGGCAACCAGTTGACCCGGTGCATGATAGGTCACTTCGCCACCCCGATCACTCTGTACCACGGCAACACCACGTGCTGCCAGTTCGGCAGGTGACGCCAACACATGATCGGGTCGGGCCTTGTTCCCCAGCGTGATCGTCGGCGGGTGCTCCAGCAAGAGGAGCGTATCGCCAATCTGCCCACGCGACCGCTCGGCAGCCAGTTGACGCTGGATGTCCCAGGCGGCGGTGTAGGCTATTTGCCCCAGATAATGAACCGTCAACGTGCGCATGGTGAGCCTCGTTCCTGCGATCCTACGGGCGTTGATAACGGCATCTTTTTCAGTATAACCGATCCCGTCGCCTTGCCGGGAAGATTGCCTGTGGGCACCAACTCTGAATTGTGGTAGGCTGAAAAGGGCACCGAATATAGTGAGGTGGATCGTGATGCGAGTTTTGTTGATTGTCTTGACCGGTTGTCTTCTCGTGAGTGCGTGCGGTGGAACGACGGCCAGCGCTACTGTGCCATCACCTACGCCAGAAGCATTCATAACACCGACAGCGGAGCGATTGCCAAGCCCCCAACCTTCGCTCACCCCCTCGGCAACCCCAACCCACGCACCCACCGCTACGGCGACACCATCAGCCACTCCAACCCAACCACCCACACCTGCTCCATCAACAACCCCAACCATGCCACCGGTTGGCGACCGCACCCCGGTGCGCCTGGTCATTCCAGAGATTAATCTCAACCGCGAGTTGATACCGGTTGGCCTGGACGCGCAAAATGTTCCCATCGTGCCCGATCACGATGTCGGCTGGTACATCTACAGCGCCAAACCGGGACAGGGAGAAAATATCGTGCTGTGGGGTCATGTCTTGCGTTTTCGCAAAGCCCCCCAGATTCCAGCCCCATTTGCCAACATTGATCGGTTGCAGAACGGCAGCGAAATCCTGCTCTACAGCGCCGACGGCACCGCTTTTCGCTACGTCGTCGCCCGTAAAGAGCGGGTAACCCCCGACCAAGTACAGTACATTCTGCCCACTGGCGACGAACGGCTCACCCTGGTCTCGTGTATTGGGGATCGGGTGATTGTTGATGGGAATGTGGAATTGACGCATCGCTTGATCACGATTGCGGTACCGGCGCCATAGCAAGGCCGTACCCACCCAACGCCAGTCGTTTGCGAGAGTGCTTTATCGCGGAAGAGTCCTTACCACCGTGGTATACTATGCAACAGACCTCGCTGAACACAATACAAGGGTAGATCACGTGGCAACGATTGGTTTATCAGCAGCACTGGAACAGTTCCATCCCAATGAACTCCTCGAACATTGTCGGCTGGCCGAACAGTATGGATTTCGGGGAGTAATGGCTGCCGATCATTTTCAGCCATGGGTGCCGGCTCAAGGCCATAATGCGTTCGTGTATAGCTGGATGGGTGCCCTGGGAGTGGTAACGAATCATCGGTTTGGGCCAGGCGTCACCTGCCCCTCGTTCCGTACCCATCCGGCGGTCATTGCCCAGGCCGCAGCAACGCTAGGTGCAATGTTCCCTGGTCGCTTTTGGCTGGGATTGGGTAGTGGTGAATTGCTGAACGAAAATGTGGTTGCCGGGGAATGGCCGGAACCGCTCGTCCGCTTCGAGATGCTCCAGGAAGCAACCGAGATTATTCAGAAGCTACTCAGCGGCAAAGAGACCCGTTATCGGGGCCGTTATTTTCGGATGAATAAAGTCCGGCTTTGGACACTGCCTGAAGAACCGGTACCAATCTATATTGCCGCTACCGGCCCGCAAACGCTGCGCTGGGCAGGGCGAACATGTGATGGCCTGATCACGCCGGGGGCTGCCCCCGACAAACTGCGCCGCATTCTGGCCGATTTTGCCGCCGGTGCCCGTGAAGCCGGAAAAGACCCCGATCAAATGCCCAAGTTGTTGCAGTTGCACGTCTCGTGGGCACCAACCGATGAAGAGGCGTTGCAGAATGCACTCACCGAATGGCCGAACGGTGGCATGAACTTCCCCAAGCAGGATATTCGTTCGCCGGAGGATTTTGCCGCGATGGCAAAGCTGGTACGCCCGGAAGATTTTCGTGGCCGGGTACTGATTTCATCCGATCTCGACCAACATCGCGCTCACCTGCAACAGTTCATCGATCTCGGCTTCGACGAGATTTACGTGCATAACGTTGGTCGTAATCAAGCGGAATGGATTAAAGCCTACGGAGAAGCGGTTTTGCCCAAATTACGCCCATGTTCAACCGTATCCTGATCGCTAATCGCGGCGAGATTGCCGTGCGTATTATCCGCGCCTGTCGCGAGCTGGGTATTAGCCCGGTGGTTGTTTACTCGACTGCCGATGCCGGTGCGCTGCACGTGCGCATGGCCGACGCTGCCGCCCTGATCGGCCCACCACCTGCCGCACAAAGCTATTTACGTGCCGAGGCGATTGTTGAAGCAGCGCTTCAACTGGGTGCCCAGGCGATACACCCCGGTTACGGCTTTCTTAGCGAGAGTGTCAAACTGGCCGAACAGTGTGCAGCGGCTGGGATCACGTTTATCGGCCCGCCACCATCTGCCATTGCCGCCATGGGTGGCAAAGCGGAAGCACGCGCACTGGCTCAGGCCGCCGGTGTGCCGGTTGTGCCAGGGTATGATGGTGAAGATCAGAGTGATGAGCGCCTGCTGGCCGAGGCGCACCGTATCGGGCCACCACTGCTGATTAAGGCGAGTGCTGGTGGCGGTGGCAAAGGCATGCGTTCCGTTGGCGATCTGAGCGCGGTACCCGCCGCTATCGAAGGTGCCCGCCGTGAAGCTCGTGCCGCCTTCGGCGATGACCGACTGATCATTGAGCGTCTCGTCATCCGCCCCCGTCATGTTGAGATTCAGGTGCTGGCCGATCAGCATGGCAATATCGTTCACCTCGGTGAGCGCGACTGTTCAATCCAGCGCCGTCACCAGAAGGTGGTCGAAGAAGCACCATCACCGGCGCTGACCCATGCTCTACGCAACGCGATGGGCCAGGCTGCGGTGGCTGTCGCACGAGCGGCAGGGTACGTTAATGCCGGTACGGTTGAATTCATTCTTACCCCCGATGGTGAATTCTACTTTCTGGAGATGAACACTCGCTTGCAGGTTGAGCACCCGGTCACTGAACTGATTTGCGGTTATGATCTGGTGCATTTGCAGATCGCGATTGCCGCCGGTCAACCACTTCCGTTCCGACAAGAGGATGTCACGGTGCGCGGTCATGCAATTGAAGTACGTCTCTACGCCGAAGACCCTCGCACCTATCTGCCGGCAGTTGGGAAGGTGGCGCTGTTTGTGCCGCCACAAGGGCCGGGCGTGCGTGTCGATGCCGGCCTGACCAGCGGGGATGAAGTGACCGTCCATTATGACCCGCTGTTGGCCAAGATTATTGTGGCCGGGGCTGATCGTCAGCAGGCAGTTGCCCGGCTGCGGCGGGCACTGCGCGAGATGGCAGTGTTGGGGCCAACGACCAATTTACCGCTCTTGCAAGCGATTGCCGGACACCCGGCATTTGCTGCCGGCGCTACCCATACCGGCTTCCTGAACGAACATGAAGGACTGGTTCCGCCACCCGCACCACCACCGTGCGAAGTGCTGGTCGCCGCCGCCGTCCTGACCGTTACCGCCGAGCCACCGGCTCGCGATCCGCTGGCCAGGGCCTGGCGCCTGGGTGGCGACACGATCCCGCTCACTTTTAGCTCCCATGGTGATCACCGCCTGCGGGTAGCGCCGACAACCAGCGGCTGGCACATCCATGGCGATGGCTGGAGTGTGCAGACAACACTGGTCTATCGTGGCAACCACGAACTGGCCCTGGACATTGATGGGCAACGCCAACAGTTCTTCTTTGCGCAGGCCGATGACGGCTGGCTGATTGCATGGCGTGGTGAAGCGTACCATCTTACCCGTCCAGCTCCACTGACCGCCGATAGCGTGACGCGCAGTGGTGATCAGAATGCGGCCAGCTTCAATGCGCCGATGCCCGGCACCATTGTGCGTATCCACGTTGCCGTCGGCGAGCAGGTACGCGAAGGGCAACCACTACTCGTGTTGGAGGCGATGAAGATGGAGCACACGGTAGTTGCTCCGTATGCTGGCATTGTCCGTCGTCTGCCTTACCAGGCCGGTGCCAGCGTCGCGGCTGGCGCTCACCTCGTTGACCTTGAACCAATATCGGTATCGGAATAGCTACTCTGAGAGATAACAGGCAACGTATGGCATCGCAACAGGCTACTCAACCTGCCAAACCACCGGCAACTGCTAACCAGAAACCACCGGCGAAACCAAAGCGACGCTTTGGTTGCACACTCTGGCTCTTCGTATTTGCAGTACTGGCTCTGGGCCTCCTTGGCGTCGGATTTCTCCAGCCGGTTAAGCTGGCTATAGCCCAAGAGTATATCGTCGGTTTCACACGCGGCGGTATTCGCGAGACGGTTGAAACGACAAGCGTCGATTCGTGTATTCGTATCGCCGGCTCCAATGAACTGGTATCAATCCCCCGCACGCGAAGGGTAACAACGTACAACAATGGAACCGTGCTGGAGATTACGTTCAGCGATCAGCCATTACCGGCACAGTGTAATTGACATACAATAACCACCTGCATCAACATTTACGCAACAAGCAGGCTACCAGCAGAGGACAGCAGTCTATGCCGCTGCATATACGCTGTACACCTGAGCCAATCGCTATCCCGGCGCTCAACCAGCCGCAAGTCGCGTATCTGCATCTCACCATCGCGGCAGCCGGTACGACCGGTTTGCCGCTTCACATGACCATTGTCGCCGATTCCAGCCGCTCAATGCGCATCCCAATCCTTAATGAACAGCAGTTTCGCGACATTGTGCGTGGCAGCGGTGCTCACGAAGTTTTAGTCGATGGAGTACCGGTCTGGCAACTCAACAATCCGCTCTCTTCCGAGCAGCGCAGCCGGTATCGGAGTCCTATCGACTATACCACCCACGCCTTACATAGTCTGATCGAGCGCCTTGATCACAACGACCGCCTGGGATTGATTGCCTGTGCCAGCGATGCAATTGTACTTGCGTCTGGGATTCCTGGGAGCCGACGGGCAGAACTGGTGGCAGCCATTGCCCGTCTGCCGGCGTTGCGCCTGGGTGAAACCACCAATCTCGCCCAGGGTCTGCAACTGGCGCTGGCGCAGTTTGTCGCTGCTGATGATGCAACCGTGCGGCGGATTGTCTTGATCACCGATGGTTTTACGACCGATCAGACCCTGTGTCTGACGCTGGCGCGAGAGGCGGCAGCCCGTGGGATCAGCCTGAGCACGGTTGGCCTCGGTGGATCATTTGAAGAACATTTGCTCACCCAACTCGCCGATCTGAGCGGCGGACGGGCCGGTTTTGTGTATGACGCTGCCGACATTCCGGCGATTATTGCTGCTGAACTTGAGAATGCACGGCAAACAACGGCGCAGGCGCTTACGCTACAATGCAACCTGCCACAAACAGTTAGCATACGCCGCATCACCCGCCTGACACCAACGCTCACCGTCCTGAACCCGTTGAGCACTGAACACGGCCGGCGTCTAACTATTCACCTTGGTGATCTCCGTCACGGCGAGGAGGTGCGGCTTTTGGTTGAGTTTCTGGTCGCACCTGGTACAGCCGGTCAACAACGCCGTCTGGCGCGTCTTCACCTTAACAGCGGTCAATCACACATCATCCACGACGTAGTGGCTCATTATGTGCCGAATGCTATCAACCCACCATCCGAACTCCTGCCGATCATCAGTCGGGCAACCATCGCCACGCTTCAGCAGCGGGCCGATCAGGCCCGTCAACAGGGCGATTATGCGATGGCTGCCCAGACTCTCCGGCAACTTGCCAATCGTCTTTACGAGCTGGCCGAACCCGATCTGGCTGCACTGGCAATGGCAGAAGCAACGGCACTCGCCCACAATCATCAGTCGAGTACCACGGCCAAAGAATTAACCTACGCCACCCGCCGGCTGGGAACGCAGCAGGGGTGACGCAGTTAATCCCGTTCGTGCCTGAACAGAATAGCCGGTAAGCTCCCTATGAGAGGTTTCCCACCCCGGTAAGAGGTATAATAACAGTGGTATCCGCCGAATAACACAGGAGAACAACCGTGGCAAAACAGTGGAGCAGTCCACCTGCAATGCAAATTGATGTCAGTAAGACATATCGGGTCACAATGGAAACAACACGCGGGACGATTGAACTTGATCTCTATCCGCAACACGCCCCACTCACTGTCAACAACTTCGTTTTCCTGGTACGCGAAGGGTTCTACGATGGCCTGACGTTCCACCGCGTTATCAAAGACTTTGTAATTCAGGGAGGTGACCCCACCGGACGCGGAAGCGGTGGCCCTGGCTACCGGTTTCGCGATGAAGTAGTTGGCAACCCGCTCACCCATGAAGCCGGCGTAATTTCGATGGCAAATGCCGGCCCCAACACCAATGGCAGCCAGTTCTTCATTACCCACACGCCACAGCCACACTTGAACGGGCGTCATACCGTCTTTGGGCGAGTTGTCGCCGGCATGGATGTCGTTTACGCCATTAAACAAGGCGACAAAATGACAAAAGTGACGGTGCAGGAGTTGTAGGTAACGTCTGTTTAGGCTTTGGAACTCATTTCAAAAAAGCTGTGCTGTCGTGCATGCAGACTATCGCCCAGGCACCTGAACGCTTGCCAATCGTCAATGACAGTCTACCCGGCTCCTGACCCGTTGGCAGAGCGAAGCTCCGGTCGTACCATCATGCGCTGGATTGGTTGCCTTACCCGCTCACTATGCGCGTGTCGCGGAGTTTGGAGTACGGCAGCATGACCGCCGCAGCAGCCGTTGCTCATGATCCAGCGCGTGGCACGCCGTTGACCCTGTTGGTCACGGGGATGCTGGATGTGCTCGTTACGAGCATAGAGACGGTCAAGAATGAATGAGATAACTTCTCGTAAATGTTTTTTGAAACAGGTTCTAGTCAAAATTGCAGGAACCGGGATTACAGGTTCTCACACCTCAATCACGTTAAACAGACTCCAGATACAGGCATTCGTGGCGAACGTAGTAGGTGCGTACAGCCGTGCGCCCCTACTGGACGCAATAGGAACAATCGTGCCCGGCAAAGCGGGAAGCTGACGCCTTGTATCTGCGTTATTCTGGCTCGCATACGACATTCCTTTGTAGATGAGACCGCACGTCATTCCCATTGCCATCAGGCTCACCACTGCGACACGCCCACCACGTGAGCCTGGTGGGTGCGGCAGCATGGCTGCCGCACTCCAAACGCTGTGCCGCGGGCAACCTTCCAGAGAAGGTATCCGTGCAGGTGTGGCAAATTCTATGACGCCAGATTTGATATAAGGACACCCTCACACCACCATTCAATGCCTGTAAGCCATTCTCATTGTTAACAACAAAATCATAATCAATACCACTGCTTGAAATATCATCAAAACTGCTTACAATAGGAGATGGTATGGTCTACGGTGGTAAGGAGCGAGGATATGCGATGGCCACGGCAACGCAAACCGACGGATTCGGTTGTCACGGAAAAAGCAACTACGGAAAAACCAATCTCCTGGCGCAAGCGTCTGCCCTGGCCATTGCTCGCATTACTCGTCGCAGGTGTTGTCATTGGCCTTTTCCTCGTCTCGCGACCTGCTGACCCGCGCTTTGTGATCGTAGTAACGCCATTCGCCGATCAGGACGGGCGTACCGGACAGCAAATCGCCAATGCACTGGCACGTCAATTACGCAATCAAGGTGAAAACCTTGTTCACGTCGTCTTGAGCGACACAAAGCCGGCCAATGGGGCAGAAGCCCTTGCCCTTGCCCGCCAGACAAACGCCGATCTCCTGGTCTGGGGCAAGGTTGCAGCCGGTGGGATGATCGACAGCTCCAGCCTGTCGCCCGAAATCATTTACACGCCGCACAATATTGACATTAGTCAGGCTTGGTACGGGTTTCCCATCCGCTTCGCCATACCTGACCGATACGTTATCAGTACTGAACCGATCAATGGTCAAACGATCCTGACGCCCTATCTGCTGGCCCTGGCCGCGTATCATCACGGTGAAGCTGATCTGGCGCTTGATCAACTACAACGCCTGGTTGAAAATAATCCCCAGCTTCACCCTCTCTTACTCAATGTCTTGCGTGGTAATCTCTTGTGGGCGCGCGGCTGGTATGGTGCAGCAGCAACGGAATACCAGACGGCACTAAGCCTTGCCCAGGGTGAACGAGCACTACTCTCCAATAATCTTGGTGCAATTCTCCTTGATGCCGGGAATGCCGAGGCACCGCGTTATTTTGCCGAGGCGATCAATCTCCTGGATGGGCGTGATCTTGGTCAACTGCGGGTCAATCTTGCGCTGTGGGCATTACGCGAACAACGTGCATCTGATGCTGTCTCCGATCTCGAACAGGCCCGCAATCTGTTGCCGGCTGACCCTGAGCTAGAACTGCTCATCGCTACTGCCTATCGCGAGAGTGGCCGTATCGCCGAAGCTCAGGCATCACTTACCCGATTTGAGCCAACCAAAGCCGCTACAGTAGCACATGTCCCGGTTGCGTTTCGTTCAGCGTATGAAACTCGCTTGAATGCAGTATTTTCTGAAGAGCGTGCCCTGACTGCGCTCGAAGCACGGTTACCAATGACCGGCCCCTTCTACTGGGCCCTGGCAACGGCCAATCCACTCCCTTCGGCCGATACATTACGCCAGGCACGAGATCAACTGCGCGTAGCAACTGAACAGAGTAACCGGGCAGTCACCTTGTGGCGCCAACAAGCAGCCAGTCAGGCCGCCATCTTTCCCGGCAGCGGCCTGATGGCCACCGGTCAGGCTGAACGAAGTGAAGAGCTGGTACGACGACAGCGATTGGCACTGGCACTGACCGAGGCGGTCTTATGGGCGGTAGAAAATTCCAACCAGCGAAATCCGTTCAATCAATTCATAGCTGCGCTCTTCGGTACCGTCGGCGGTGGTAATCCCAGTGTGGAAGCATTGCGCCAGTTGCGCGAACAACAACCCGACGACGTGATGACCTTGCTCGCGCTTGGGTTTGCACTACGCATGGACGAGCAGTACGATACGTCCATCCAGACCTATCAGCGTGTCATTGAACTCGCACCGCAGCTTCCCGACGGTTATGCCGGAATTGGGATGGTTGCCCTGGCACGCAATGATCGAGAAAGTGCTCAGCAATGGCTGCGCCAGGCACTCGACCGAAATAATCGCTTTTTTCCGGCTCACCTGTTGTTGGCACAACTGGCTGAAGATGCTGACGACTGGCCATCAGCGATTAATTACTGGCGCGCCCTGGTGAACTGGCAAGAGACGCCATATACTGTCGTTCATCTCGCACGTGCGCTACGGCGGAGTGGTGCCAGCGGTTTTGCTGAAGCTGAACGGCTACTCGTTCCCCTGGCCACCGAACATGTCGAAGCAACGATTGAACTGGCCCGGTTGTACAACGATGCCGGCTATCCCGACGAGGCAGCCAGTGTCTACCACGATGCACTCGTGCTTGATCCACGTTCAACTGTGGCCGCCTTTGAGTTAGGAGAAACGTATATCCGACTGGGTGATGTTGCGACTGCTGAACGCATGCTACGTGATGCGCTCACCTTCGATGAGCGTAATCTCGATGCTCGCCTCCGCCTTGCCGAATTATATGAAGGCCCCCTCAATCAGCCTGATCGCGCCATCGAACAATACCGGATTGCCCTCGGTCAGGGGGTGAATGACCTTGACCGGTTAATCCGCATCGGACAGGCTGCCCTTGCCGGTAATGCCACAACGGTGGCGATTCAGGCACTCGAACGTGCGCTCACGGGAAATCCCGAATCGGCGACGGTGAATCAATTGCTGGCACGGGCATACCTGAACGGAAACCGGCTGGAAGCAGCAGCGCAAACTGCACAACGCACGCTCGATCTAACCGCTAACCGCACCGACCCGGAAGCGATTTCAGCGCGAGTCAATGCCTTTCTCACCCTGGCCGAGATAGCCCGGCGCCGAAACGATCTGGCAGCCGCCGAGCAGGCGTATCAACAGGCAATTGCAACCGATCCACAGTCAATTCCCGCCCACATTGGCCTGGGTGAGCTGGCCGGTGGGCAGGGGAATTGGGGGGTTGCACTGGCCTACTTCGAGACTTCCACTGCACTGCCCGGTGGTGACACGAATGCTGCGGCTCAATTCTGGCTGGGTGAAGCCCTCTTGCGCAACGGTAACCTTGTGCGTGCTCTCGCAGCCTACCAGCGCGCCCTGGAATTGCAGCCGCAATATCCAGAAGCCCTGCTGGGGCTGGCCCAGACCCAATACGCATTAGGTCGGGCCGAAGAAGCACTTCAGACGGTAGAACGGGCTATTCAACAGAAGAGTAACTATGCCGAAGCACACCTCTTCCGCGGCAAATTGTTGCAAGAATCCGGTCGCTTCGCGGAAGCACGCGCCGCTTACGATGCAGCCATTGGCGCCAATGATCGCATTGCCGAGAGCTTCTACCGTCGTGCTCTGCTCGCCATCCGCAACGGTGAATACGACCAGGCCATTCGTGACCTCAATCGCGCTACGACCCTGCAAGCCAACTTTCCCGAAGCCTACTACTGGTTGGGTCGCGCCTATTACGCCCAGGGCCGAAGTGAAAGCGCCTTACAGGCTATTCAACAAGCGATTACTCTGAACCCGAACTACAGTGAAGCTATCTTCTACAGTGGTCTTATTGCCGAAGATCAGGCCAATTTTGACGCCGCCCGTGATGCCTATCAGACCCTGATCAGTCGGGAACCAACCAGCGAGTGGGGTCAGCGTGCACTTGCCCAAATCGAACGTTTACCATGAGTACGCTACGCCAGTATCGCATCGCCCTGCAAATCTTTCAATCAAATCGCCTCCGTCGCGATTACCGTGATCTGGCGGAAGTGCCGGCCTACGAACCGTTGGGTGAGTTCTTCTTTAACGAAATGTACGGCCCACGTGATTTCAGCCAGCGCGATCAGGAAGGCCGACGCCTGCACCATTTTATCGGTATGCTCCCTGGTGTACGCCTGCGCGACCTTGAGGAGGTACTGGAACTCCTTGATCTCACCAATCAACTCGATGAAGACCTGGCCCAACGTATGTGGCAGGCCAATGTGGGCACTGATTTTGACGAGTCCACGTATGAACTCTTCTACCGATTGGCCGACAAATATGATGATCGCCTTCGCCAGTTAACACTCGTCAGAACAACGTTGTACAATGTCTTTCACCTGTCGCGTTCGGTAGTGTTGGGGATGGCGCTCCGCCGCTCCCACTTCATTGCCCGCCTCGCTGGTATTGGGCATGTCCATACCTTTCTACGGCGCGGTTATGATGCGCTGCAAAACGTGACATCCATCGATCATTTCGCCGAGACGATCTACCAGCGTGAGCTAGATCGACTCAATCGGATTTATCAACGATGAGCAGGCTTAGTGAATTATTACCGGTTTTTATTCACATTCCGTCACGACTCTTTCGTATGGGCACACCTGTGAGCGACATCAGTGACCTGGCCCGTCACTATGGCGGTACCCGCGAAAGCTATCGTGAAGAGACACCACAACACGAACTGACACTCCCGGCATTTGCTATTGCTCAACATCCGCTAAGCAATGCCCTCTACGCCTGCGCTGTTGCCGATGGGGCCGTACCACCGCCTCCCGCCTGGCATGGCACAACCCCACCGGAAGCACTGGCAGCATTACCGGTTACCGACATCACCTGGTACGAAGCCCAGGCCTTCTGTACCTGGCTGAGCCAACAATCCGGTCTGTCCCTCCGCTTGATCAACCCGACCGGTCAACCGGTTACGCCACCGCCTGTGTTGCGCTTTCGCCTGCCAACCGAAGCGGAATGGGAGCACGCCGCTCGCGGCACTGACGGACGGCGCTTCCCGTGGGGCGAGACATTTCATCCCGATTACGCCAATACGCGTGAGGGGGGACGATCAGCACCTAACCCGCCCGGAACATACCCTGCCGGACGGAGTCCGTATGGTGTTGAAGATATGGCCGGTAATGTATGGGAATGGACAGCATCGCTCGACCGGGAATATCCCTACCGACCCGATGATGGACGTGAAGACCCAACCGCAACCGGGAGACGGATTTTACGCGGCGGTTGTTACGCCAATCCCCAGGGGTATGCGCGCTGTGCCTGTCGCTTTCGACTACAACCGACGATGCGCAACCAGTTTCTGGGTATGCGCCTTGTCCTAGACCTGGAATAATCAAGGAGAATACGCTGTATGAACCCAGCCAAAACGCTTAAATTAGGCCGCAACGATCCCTGCCACTGTGGCAGCGGGCGCAAATACAAGGATTGCCATCTGCGCATCGAAGAGGAATGGCGCAGTCAGCAATTACGCCTGCGTAACGCGCAAGACCAGCTCTTACAACGTATTCTGGCCAGAGCCACTGAGGCGGAGGCAACAGAACTACAAACTGCTTTTGATCGATACTGGCAACAGCGTTACCAGTTTGCCCAGTTAGCCGAACTGAACCAGCGCGAAGGGTACGGGGCCGACCGCTTCATGATCTGGTTTGCTTTCGACTATCGCCGGTCAGACGGGCAGACACTGGTCGAGCAAATGGTAGCTCAGATGCCGGAGAGCGATCTATCACCGCTCGAACGACAGCTTCTGCCGACGTGGGTCAATGTTCGCTTACGTCCGTACCAGGTCGAGCGCCTGCATCCCAATGCCGGTGCGACCCTACGCGATCTGCTAACCGGCGAGGCGCTGATTCTGGCCGACAGTCATGCCTCATTGCGCCTGGAGCTTGACGAAGTGATCGTCGGGCATCTGCTGCCGGTTGACACACCGCTTGGGCGCACAGCGCCGAACTACTACCTCGCCGGCCCTACCGCCCATCTGACACCCGACACTGCCGGGCCAATTCGCACCTTCGCCGACATTCATCTGGAAGCAATTCGGCGTGAACGTCCTGAAGCCAACTGGCAAACGCTCCTCGATGAACGGTCGGAAATCTTCAGTCACTTCATTTTGATCCTGCCGACCGACAAACCCGATCCCGACCGGATTCAGAACTTTATCGCCGAGACTCGTCAGCGTTTGTTGGGAGACTGACTACGCCCGTTCAGGATCGTAAATCTCGGCCAGCGGCAGTGTGAAATGAAACGCGCTGCCGCGCCCCGGCATACTCTCGACCCAGATCGCACCCCGATGAGCCTCAACCGCCAGCTTACAGAATGCCAGCCCCAGGCCACTCCCTTCGCTCCGCTTACGACCGCCCTGACTGAACCGCTTGAAAATAACATCCTGCTCTTCGGGTGGAATACCTGGCCCCTGATCACGAACAATGATATGCGCAACTCGATCACCGGGTACCAGAATCGCCAGCTCATCAGAAACAGCGACGATCTGAGACTGACCCTGAGCAGGCTTCATTCGCACTTCAATAGCAATCTGACTCTCAGGCTCACTAAACTTGAGAGCATTATCGAGGAGATTCTGTAATACGCGGGAAACAATATTACTATCGGCAAACAGTAAATGCACGTGCGGATCAACCTCGTGCACAATCTGAACCTGTTTCTCTTGAGCATGAAACAACAATCGATCAACAGTGTACTCGATTAAATCGGCAATCGGCAACGGCACTTTGTCAAGGGGCATCTGACCACTCTCTAGCCGCCCAATATCAAGCATTGTCTTGACCAGATCAATCAAACGTGTAGTATTATTTTGCCCAATTTTCATTGCCTGCTGCTGCCGTTCGGTGAAAAGATCGCCTAATTCATCCTCCAGTCGCTCAAATGCGAGTTTGATAGCCGTAAGAGGATTTTTCAGATCGTGAATTACCATACGAGTCAAATCCTCACGCAACTGTTCAACCTTTTTGGCTTCAGTCACATCACGAATCGTCAGCAGAAAGGCAGAGGTACGGCCAGCAATCAAATCACCGGCCTGGATGATCTTCCAGGCGAAGACACCATCGTTTCCATGTAGCTCATTCCGGGCACCGATACAGGTCAACGAGCGTTGCAACTCAGCAACTGTTGCAGGTTCCAATACACGCTGCCTGGCCCAGCATTCCAGGACATTATCGATCTTCAGCCCATCAATCCGCAGTAACGGCGGCGACCAGGCAACAGTACGAGCCAGGCGATGAAACGCTTCATTCGCAACCATAACTGTTCCGTCAACGCCAAACAAGACAAGACCATCCTCAACCGCCGCCATCACCCGTGCCAGATTATCATGTCCACGTCGCACCGCATCGAGCAATCGCATACTCTCGATAGCAATTGCGGTCTGGCTTGCATACAACGTCAACATCTCAACATCGGCCGCTTCGAGAGCGTGTTCACCACCGATAACAATCACACCGATGATCTGTTGAGTACTGCGGAGTGGTATTGCCACAGTGGTCGCCGAACGGAAGACCGGTCGGCGATGAAGTAGCGCCCGGCGGGCCAGAGTCAACACCACATCCTTTCCGAGCGGACTCATACCGATTGTCTGATCGAAGTGCAATTCATCGTGTTCAGGGTCAAACAACATGATCTGCGCCCAGTTGCCCTCTACCATCTCTAACATGCCGCGGGCGGTCATAACCAGGACTTGCGGCTGAGGGAGTGACTGCGAATTGATCACCATTCCCAGTCCATTCAGCGCTGTCAATCGTTCGAGGCTACGCTGCTGGCGATAGCGCAAAAGCGCTATATCGATAGCAGAGCCAGCAATACCGGCATACAATGTCAACACCTGAAGATCGGCCATCGCCGGACGTTGACCGCTCTGTGGTTGATCAAGGAGCAAGACCCCCTGCACCCGATGGTCAGGAGCGCGTAATAGCACCACCAGCAAATCGTCGGGCTGCCAATGAATTGCACCAAAATCCATCAGGCGTTCACTTACCGGTTGCGGTAAATCGAATAGGGTGGCAAAACTGGCACTACGACGATTAAGCAGAAAGCAAGTATCGCCAAGTCCCCACTCATTGACCAACGCATCTAACCGACCAATAGCCAGACGCAAGCCAGCAGGAAATTCACCACTGAGCGTACCGGTTGCCGCTACACACGCAAGCGTCGAATGAAGTGCGTGTTCACGCTGACTGACAAACAGCGCAGCCGATTGAAACCGCATGCGCTTTGTGATCGAGTCGATAATCAATTGGAAAAGCTGGTCAGGCGATTGTTCTGCCAGCAACCTGTGATTAAGCACCAGTAATGAGCGCAGATCGGCATTATCTCGATCCAGGTCTTGTGCCTGTTGAACGATACCGGTTGCGATCTGGGTAATTTGCCGGGTACGGTCAATAACCAGACTCATCAGAGCGGCAGTAGCCTGTATCTCATCGATGTCTGTATCAATAAACGGTACTTCGTCCTGGCGATTAATGTATTGCAGACAGAAACGCACACCAGATGGTGACGTAAACGGTACAGTTATCAGGTTATAGCACTTTAACCCAATCACCCGATCAATGACGCGACTGAGTCGCACATCATCACTGGCGTCATTCACAATTACCGGCTTCCCCAGCGCAAATGACTGACCGATGATGCCGTGAGTCATCGGCAAACGCATCCCTACCAACTGGTGTGATTGTCGACCATAGGCGTAACGAAACACCAGTTCATTGTGCTGTTCATCAAAAATGAACAGACCACCACCTTCTACCACCAGCAACTGGCAACTGAGATCAAGCATCGTCTGCAATGCCTGATCGGTATCAAGGAGCTGCACACTGGTGGCGACAAGTTTCTGCCAGATGTTGTGTTGCTGATTGGCAAGATCGACTTCGCGTTGCAGGAGAGGCGTGCGCAGTAAGCGAACAGCCAGCTCAAGCGCTTCAGCAATCATCTGCTGTTGGGTTTCATTCAGAGGTTCGGAGGCAAATGTATAGCCATAAATGACGCCAAAGGTTTTGCCACCAAAGCGAACGGGTACACCTGACCAGAAGGTGGGGGGCGACGCCAGCCACACTGCGTGCGGACGCACATTATAACGTGCACAATCTTCCAGGTACGCGGCTGAGCTTAATGGCATGCTTAGCTTGATCACCATGCTGCTCAGGTCGGTCTCTGCTGTCCAACACCGTTGTTCAGAAATGTCATTGCGGTTTGGTTGTGCCGCGTAATGCACGATCTGCTGAAGCCAAACACTCTGATGGATCGGTGTCGCCAGCCCAATGGTGAGCGGAAGTCCTACCAGATCGGTCAGCAGTTGCACCATCCGCTGGCAAATAAGCTCAGGCTGGGGTGTATCCCGCAAAGCGTCGACTTCAAGTTGAAGGCGGCGATGCCAACCCTGCCGTTCGATCCGTTGTCGGATGCGCTCATAACCAGCAACAATTAATTGCTCAACTGATTGCAGGATTATCAGATCATCATCAGTTAGATCAGCAGGCCGGATCACGAGCCAGGCAAACGTTTCACGCTGCCCCAAACGATGGACAAGAGCATCTGATTCATCCTGGAAATCACTCTGGAACAATTTAATGTCTACCTGATAGCCGGGTAACATCGAGGTTAGAACATCTATGGCAGCAGCAGTCAGATCGGCGTATCGCTCGGCGTCGATCATTTTGGCAACAATGGTCAACCATTCCGGCAAGTCAACAGGTAGCATTTTTTTCATGATCGACACTCCATTTAATAACTAACGCAAGTTGCCACCTGTATCACCACAGAGGCACGGAGGGCACAGAGGATGGGCATTATCCGAGTTACTCTTAAGGCGTGACGAAGCACGTCGATGGGAACTGACTGCTACTCACATGGTTCATACAGTTACGCTCAACAGTGTTGTGCAAAGCGCCGTGCTGTTCATTATTGCAGTTAGCCTCACGCGGTCTGCTCACAGCATAGGTAGCAACCTGGGTTATCTAATATTTGATGATATTGTACCGCGTTTACGGGTGAACAGTACGGATATTGCCTGCTCAATGGCGCGTGATTGCAGGTAGCAGCAGTGAGTGGCGGTTTAGAACCTATTTCAAAAACATCGACCAGAAGGTAGCTCATTCATTACCGACAGACGACATGATTGGACGAGTACGGACAGCATCCCCGTGACCAGCAGGGTCAACGACGTGACACGTGCCAGATCATGAGAAGCAGCAGCGCGGATGCCGCACGCCAAACGCTGCGCCACGCGCATGACAAACGGACAAGATAACCAACTCAACAAGTGATGGTACTGACGATGGTCGTCAGCCCTCCTCGCTTCCATCCTGGCAGACTGGGAGCAGGACAATACTGTCGTTAGTGATTGGCAGGCGTTCATGCGCCTGTGCGATAGTCAGCTAACACGACCGCTCAACTTTTATGAAATAAGTTCTCCACTGTACTGCCAGGATCAATGAGGTGGCTTCCAGACGTCGGCGCAGGGCTGCTGCAGTTTCCACCAATAAACACATGCAACCCAAAAAGATCGCTGCTTGCCAAATAGCAGAGCCATGGTATAATAGGCCGCCCGTGCTATCCGCCATGCTTTGCGGTGCACAAGGAAAGAGGAACATGATAAGTAGATTTTCTTCGCTAGCCCTGTTGCTCAGTATCGTGCTCATCGGTGCGTGTGGATCTGCTGTTGCGAATACGCCAATAGCTACCCCACTCCCCACTCTCATCGCAATAGAGACGCGATTACCAGCGGATACACCACAACCAACAGCCGTCCCAACACTGCCGCCTACGGCAACACCCGCAGCTACTGCTACTCCTGAGCCAACCGCTACTCCTGAACCAACACCCTCACCTGAACCGATAACAGCACCGCTGGCGGTTCCACGTGGTTCGGTGACTACACGGCCCTTCGCAGTAATGTATGACAACCATCCGAATGCCTACCCGCAGACCGGCATGGATGGGGCTGCGGTTGTCTTTGAAGCGCTGGCTGAATTTGGAATTACGCGCTATATGGCGATCTTTATTCCTGGTATTTCACCTGATATGCCGGTCATTGGCCCGGTACGCAGTGCCCGACCATATTATGTCGAATGGGCAAAGGGACTACGGGCAGTGTATGTTCATGCCGGAGGATCGCCGGAAGGGTTGTTGCTGGCAGAAACGTCCATTGAACTGATCAATATGGATGCATTACGCGGAAATGCCAGCAGCTATTTCTATCGCACGCACGACCGCAGCGCCCCCCACAACCTCTACACCAATAGTGCAAACATCGCTGCTTTTGCCGCAGCGAATGACCGTCCGGTTGAAGGGCTGGAAGAGATTGGGTTTACCTACTCGTCCGAAGCCCCACTGGAAGACCGTCCTGCACAACAAGAATTGCGCTACTTCTTCATTTACCGCGAGGCAAGCGTAGGCTGGAGCTACGATCCGGCCACGAATAGCTACCGCTACTTCCGCAGTAATCGCCCACACGTTGATGCGGCAACCGGTGCGCAATTACAGTTTAAGAATGTTGTCGTGTTGGAAGTGCCCGAACGGCCTATCCCCAACGATCCTAAAGGTCGTATCGAGCAAGATGTGATCGGCGAGGGCCAGGCTCGTATCTTCCGCGACGGGCGCATGATTGAAGCGACCTGGCGGAAAGCAGCCGGCTACGCGCAACTGTATCTGGTTGACGCGAATGGCAACGAAATACCACTCGCGCCCGGATCGGTCTGGATTGCTGCCATACCCGACCTTGCCAACCTGACCGTCGAAGGCGGCCGATAACGCTACACCCCGAAGCCCGTTGCTTCGGCTACGATAGGCGGGCGTCGCCAGTGCTCTGGCCCTGTTGCCAGCACTCCTCAACTACCACTGTTGCGCTCTGTTTGCGCATTGCGCGACGCCCTGGCAGACGCAAACCACAGTAATGCTTACGAGGCACCAATGGCGCCCCCTGGCGTCGGCGGACCTCACCCGATGACGGCTGCCTCGCGTCTGCCCGGCGAATAGCCGTATGCCGTCACAAAGGAGGAAACAATTTATGAGAGGAAGGATCGTTCGCCATGGCCTGCTTGTCGTTGTGCTGGTCATTCTTTCGACAGCCATCGCCCACGTCCAGGCTGCCCCAACGACTTCACCGTCTCAGCAGTCGAACCTCGCACCAACCTACCGTATCTTCGCTACCCGTGAAGGTTTAGTTGGTCGCCGAACCACAAATGGTCATATCATTCAACCCCGTGACCGCTTCGTCGCCCTCCCGTGCTGGTGTGTTCTCTCGCCAAAAGGCACTGACAAATTCAAAGTTCGTCTCACCTACAATGGCCGTTCAGTCGTCGTGCCGGTCTGGGATGTCGGCCCATGGAACACCCGCGATGATTACTGGAATCCCAATCGACGGTACAGCGATTTACCGGTAGGTATGCCAATGGCTGAAGCCGCCTACTATCATGGCTACAACGGCGGACGCGATGAATGGGGACGACGCATCACCTTCCCGAATGGAATCGACATCGCCGATGGTACCTTCTGGGATGACCTGGGTATGACCCGCAGCGATTATGTCTACGTCACATTTCTCTGGCTGGGCGAAGACCCTGGCCCCGGTTCGGCTATCGACGTCGGCTCCGGGCAGATAACCGACAATCCCGATTCCACTGTGACTGCTCCAGAAGGTGCAACCACCATTGACAACGCCGATTCTGCTTTTGATCCGGTCGGCAAAGACTGGTATGAAGAGACGTGTGGCTTAAACGGTCAACATCAATGGACGTATTCAACGACCGATCCCACAAAAGCTACCACTGCCGCAAGCTGGCAAGCGCCTGATCTCAGCCCTGGGTTCTACGAAGTAAAAGCCTACATCCCGGTCTGCGGCAATCCAGCGACTACCAGTGCCCGTTATCAGATCAGCCATGACGGGGCAATCACCGAAGTAACACTCGACCAACGTGCCGCCGCCGGTCAGTGGGCTTCGCTTGGTACATACTATTTTGGCGGTGTTAACAATGACGTACCCCAGGTCTTCCTAAGCGATCTCACCGATGATCGCGGCCTGGCGGTGCGCTTCGACGCTATTGCCTGGGAACCGCGCAGTGACACGACACCGCCTGATACGCAGATTATTTCGATCTCACGGGTTGACAATGGGTTTCAGATCCAGTGGGGCGGCAATGATGATCTGACCGGTATCGCCAGTTACGATGTACAGGTGCGTCTATTGCCGAACGGTGGCTGGACGGATTGGAAATTGGGCACGACCGACTTGAGCGCATGGTTTGGCCCCCACGAAGGCAAACAGTTTGAGTTCCGGATTCGTGCACGCGATTGGGCAGGGAATGTTGAGCCGTGGGAGACTGCGGCAGTTGTAGATACGACAGCGGTGCCGTAGGCGATGGTAGATTGGAAAGTAGCACAGGCCGAAGCCTGTGCTACTACGTCTGTAGGTCGCCTGAAAACTCCTGCTCAAGCCAGACTACTCTGCATCTTGCAGCGCAGCCACACCCGGCAAGACTCGTCCCTCAAGCAACTCAAGCGAGGCACCACCGCCGGTACTCACATGCGACATCTTATCGGCCAGACCGGCCTGTTCCACTGCGGCCACACTATCCCCACCACCGACAATTGTGATTGCACCATTGGCAGCCGCTTCGGCCATTGCCTGGGCAATAGCACGTGTACCGACGGCAAACGGCTCTAGTTCAAAGACACCCATCGGCCCATTCCAGATAACTGTGCGGGCAGCCCGAATCTCGGCGCTGTATTGTTCGATGGTCTTGGGGCCACTATCGAGCACGCGCCAGCCGGCAGGAATTGCACTTACATCAACAACCTGGCGCTGGGCATCGGCGCTAAACGCATCGGCAATCACCACGTCAACCGGTAACAGCAGGCGAGCACCCCGCTCTTCAGCACGGGCCATCAACTGCTGAGCCACCGGTACACTGTCCGGTTCGACCAGTGAGTCGCCGACATTCAGCCCTTTGGCAAGCAGGAAGGTGTTAGCCATACCACCACCAATGAGTAGTGCATCGACCTTACCCAGCAGATTTTCGATCACGCCGATCTTGTCACTGATTTTCGCACCACCGATGACAGTTACGAATGGACGCTGCGGATTATTCAGGGCACCACCGATGTACGTCAGTTCTTTTTCCATAAGAAAACCGGCAACAGCCGGCAGATAGTGCGCTACGCCCTCAGTGCTGGCATTGGCGCGGTGGGCTGTGCCGAAGGCATCGTTGACGAAAATATCGCCCAATTTCGCCAGTTCAGCCGCCATTGCCGGATCGTTTGGCTCTTCACGGGGATCGAAGCGAGTGTTTTCGAGTACCAATACCTGCCCTGGTTTTAGCATCGCCACAGCCGCCTCCGCCGCCGGCCCGGTGATCGCCTCGGTCTTCTTGACCTCTTTTGCTTCGGGCAGCAGTTCAAACAAACGCTCGACAACGGGACGCAAACTGTACTTCGGATCGGGTTTACCCTTCGGACGCCCCAGGTGCGACATCAAGACCACACTGGCACCGTGTTCCAGCAGATAGCGAATGGTCGGTAATGCCGCCCGAATCCGGGTATCATCGGTAATCTGACCCTGATCATCAAGTGGCACGTTGAAATCAACTCGTACCAGCGCACGTTTTCCGGCCCAATCCACATCACGGATGGTCTTCTTGTTCATGCGCGTTCCTCCTTAATTCGCGGTATAACGGCCCGCTGTCATTGTAACACAGGGGCTATTTGCCGATGCAGAAACGACTGAAGATCATGTCGAGCAAATCTTCACCCACAGTTTCACCGGTAATCTCACCCAACGCATTGGCAGCACCGGTTAAATCGGCTGCCAGGAGATCGGTTGCCGCACCGGCGGCCAGGGTTTCTTGAGCTGCGCGCAGAAACTCGGCGGCCCGCCGCAGGGCAGCCCGGTGACGCGGATTGCTGACCAGATGCGTTGCGCCAACAGCCGGTAATGTGCCACCGAGCAAGGTCGTAGCGATTGTTTTAGCCAGCGTATCGATCCCATGACCATAGCGAGCCGAACAGGCAACCACAGCCATCGCTTTCGGATGCGGCGGAGCGGGCGGTGGCGGTACATCCGGATCATCGCACTTGTTCCAGACAATGATGGTTGGTCGGTCGGCAGTGGTCACCAGCATCGCTTCATCTTCGGGGGTAAACGGTTGTGATGAGTCGAAGACAAGCAGCGCCAGGTCAGCACCGGCCAGCGCCGCTGCTGCCCGCTCCACCCCAATCTGTTCAACCGGATCGGTACTGGTACGCATACCGGCGGTGTCGATTAACACCACCGGTACCCCCGCCAGATTTGCCATCTCTTCCAGGGTATCGCGCGTTGTACCGGGGATGGGGGTAACTATAGCGCGTTCAACCCGGAGCAGGGCATTGAGCAGGCTTGACTTGCCAACATTTGGGCGGCCAACCAGCACGACGCGCGCACCGTTGCGCAAGACCATGCCCTGATCGGCCCCGGCCAGTAAGTGCTCGACCGTGGTCAGCGCCTGTTCAATTGGCCCAGCCACCGTCTGCGGTTCAATCCCCTCTTCAGGAAAATCGATCAGCGCAGTAATGTAGGCCAGCGGTTCAAGGATGGCTGTGCGGGCAGCCCGTACCTCGCGTGCCAGCCAGCCCCCCAACTGTGCCTGCGCAATCGCCAGCCCGGCACTCGTCTGTGCCCGAATCACATCGAGGGTGGCTTCGGCTTGACTCAGATCAATCCGACCATTGAGAAAAGCCCGTAAGGTAAATTCACCGGGATTCGCCAGCCGGGCGCCGGCAGCCAGGGCTGCTTCGAGGGTCAGTTGGACTGGAAGCGCTCCGCCGTGGCAAGAGATCTCCACGACATCTTCACGGGTAAAGCTGTGAGGAGCGGCCATCAGCGTCAGCAATGCTTCATCGATGACTTCTCCATCAGGCCCGATCACGTGTCCATAGCGCACCCGATGACTGCGCAACCGTCCTGGCCGCACGGGACGAAAAATGCGCATCGCAATCGATTGAGCGTCAGGCCCACTCAGGCGTATAATACCAATGCCACCTTCTCCGGGTGGTGTGGCAATTGCAGCAATTGTGTCATTCATCGAGGTTCTGTGCGTTTACTTAACACCTTCTTACGGCTGATTACGCTTGGTAATGCGGTTGCCCATCTCAGTGGTCTGCGGGGGTTGAGCTGGAGCAACCGATTGGCATTACCATTTCTGACCATGGCCTGGAGCCAGCCGGCTTCGGGATGGCGCAGCCATCTGGCACTGCTATTACCGGCACTCTTTGGTCAGATAGTCCTGGCTACCCTCCGGCGACGGCAGCTCGATCCAAAACAACAGTTACGGCCAGGGCGTTACCCGGATCGCCAGATTGTACGCCTCGATCTACCCGCCCGCCATGGACCGGTACCGGCACTGCACATCGTACCACACGGTGGGTCGAAGACTGCGGTGCTGGTCACTCATGGTTCAGGCTGCGATAAGACCTTTTACGCTTGGCGACTGGTGGATGGACTGATTGCGCACGGCGTCGCCGCGCTCTTGATCGATCTCGACGGTCATGGCGAGAGTCCACGACCCCAGGCGTTTCCACACATGGTTGACAGCGTTGCCGATCCGATTGACTGGCTACGCCAGCGCTACACTCAGGTTGGCGCTATCGGGATGAGCCTCGGCGGTGCAGTACTGGCCCGGGCGGTCGCGAACGGCGCCAGCGTGGATGCGCTGGCGCTCTGGGAAGTACCACCACGGTTGCGGCTTGATACCCGGGCATACCGACAGGTGCAGATTCGTGAAGCACTGGCAATTCTACAATTGCGCATGCTACACCTCTTCCGCGATGGTGCTGTTGATCATGTGATCAGAGCGTGGCAAACCAGTGGGATTCGGGCTACGATCAGTACCTGGGACTTATTCGATGCTCTGGCCTTTCCCGAAAGCCTGCGCCCGCTGGCCCGACGAGAGCCACCATTACCGACCCTGCTGGTCTATGCCGGACGCGATGCAATTGTACCGCCAGCCGCAGCAGCCGAAGTTGCAGCGCTAGCAGCCGGCTGGGCTGAGTATCATCTCTTGCCGTTCGCCAGTCATATCTCGCTACCGATAGACCTGGAATGCATCACGCTCACGGTTGACTGGCTCGCACGACACCTGAACCAGTCTGCCTTCACGACCGGTTTGGTGTTAGAATAGCATCGATCAATCCGTACTCCAGCGCCTGTGGTGCCGTCATATAGAAATCTCGACTAAAATCGGCTTCCAGGCGCTCAACGGGTTGACCGGAATGCTTAGCCATGATCTCGCGCAGTAATCGTTGCAAACGCAGCATTTCGTCTACCGCAATCTGGACATCGGGGGCATACCCTTCGGCACCGCCACCTGCCGGATGCGAGTGGATGGTGGCGTGTGGCAGGGCAAACCGTTTCCCCTTCGTACCGGCACAAAGCAAGACGGTCGCCATACTCGCAGCGCGGCCCACGCACACTGTGCAAATATCGGGGGTTACCAGTTGCATCGTGTCGTAGATCGCCAGGCCGGCCCGGATCACGCCACCAGGACTGTTGATATACATCCAGATATCGCGTTCAGGGTCTTGCTGTTGCAACACCAGCAACTGAGCGACGACTGATGAAGCCAGTTCGTCGTCGATGGGTTCACCAATCAACACCACTCGCTCTCTCAACAGGCGCGAAAAGATATCCCAGCTTCGCTCCCCACGGCTTGTGCGTTCTACAATTGTTGGTACCGGCACAGAAGGCATTGCTATCCTCTTTCTTCATTATCGATAATCACACAACTCCCAGTGACCGATTTCGACTGTCGCTTCACAATGGCTGCCCGCATTGCAATCTCGTATGGCTGTCGATAGCGCAACGGCGTCACTGGTACAATCGCAATCGAGACACTCAACAGTGGATATCGGCACGGTCGTCCCTGACGGTCGTGTCCAACAATATAACCACGCTGACGATCTTCAGGTGCGTAGAAGTACGGAATAGTAGCATCGAATCGTTCGATCATCGCCTGTCCGATCTGCTGCGCCCGTTCGAGGGTTGAAACCAGCACAAAATCATCACCACCTAAATGACCCAAAAAATCGTCAGGCGTGTCCTGCCAGTGGACAACTTCAGACAGTAACCGGGCAGCGTGTAAAATGACTGCATCACCTTTGAAGAAGCCGTAGTGATCATTGTACCCCTTAAAATTGTCAAGGTCGATATAGCCAACCGCAAAAGGTTCCTGTTTGACCAATCGCTCATGAATAACCTGTTCAATCGTCGTATTGCCGGGTAAGCGCGAAATGGGGTTCAGACTGCTCTCGCGTTCGCTCCGGCGCAAGATCGAACGAATACGTGCTGCCAGTTCTGCCGCACTACACGGTTTCACCACGTAATCATCAGCACCCAATTGCAGACTGCGTACTTTCTCATCTAACGAACTCACCGCTGAAAGCAGCATCACCGGAATCAGGCGCGTCGTACCGGACGAGCGAATCGTCCGTAACACGTTTAAGCCATCACCATCGGGCAGTAGTCGATCCAGGATGACCAGGTCGAAGAATTGTTCATGCATCAGCCGTAACGCCGTTGTCGCATCATATGCCGTTACCACCACAAAACCGGCATCCGTTAATTGTTGGCTAAGGATAACCCGAATATCCAGCTCATCATCAACCAGCAAAATCCGCGGCACGTTCTGACCGGCCTGGTGATGCATGGACAGCAGGCGATGGAGCTGTTCAAGCAGCGGTTGTTGCAGATCAATATAGGGAATGCCTGTTACAGGACGGACTGAGCGATCACGGGTGGCCACTGCCACAACCACACCGCGTGTCTCTGGATCGGTATGCACAATCTGCGCACATAAGGCCGGCTCGATATCGGCAGTGGTGCCAGCAATAATCAGCAAACGTGGACGGCGGTAACGGGCGGTATCAAGGCCGGCAGCGCATGATGACACTCGCTCAACCTGCCAGCCGGCATTGTGGAACAGAGCAGCCAGATCGTCGAGGTCTGCTTCGCCTACCAACACTGCTAAACCCGACCCTAGCGATGCAGACGGTAAAGCGTCTACAGATGGTGCAGCATGCTGATCTCGCCAATACCACGCCCGTGGAACACGGACAACAATGTCCTCATCCTCTTGTTGAAGATGTTCTGTCAGTAACTGAGCAAACTGACGCAAACGCACGGTTGAGCGCTGTAATGAAGAGACCAGATTGTTAAGGCGCTGATCAGTACTCTGTCCATAGTGGTGGACGAGGAGATCAACAGCACTCTGCAACGACGTGAGCGGTGATACATACTGATGAATAAACCGTTCAACCTCCGGAGAAAATTTACTCATGACTGCCCTCATCTGCTGGAATGACGGAGGTCAACATGGCAATCAGTCGTTCAGCCGAGACTGGCTTCTCGAGAAAACCACGTGCACCGAGCGCAAATGCCTGGGAAGGTGCATCAGGCGCCAGATCGTTGGCCGTCAATACCACTACGGGAATCGAGGCTGTCGCCTGATCGGCCTGCAACCGGCGCAACACTTCAAAACCATCCAGGCCGGGCATGCGCAAATCTAACAAAATAGCTTGTGGGCGAACGTGTTGCACGATGGCCAATGCCTCTTCACCATCACCCACAGCCAGCACACGCATCCCATGGCGCTGGATAAGGCGCGTTAATACTGGACGCACATTCGGATCATCATCCACAACCATAATGAGTGGTTTATTCTTGGTCGTTTGATAACGTATTTCTGCTACAAGCTGATCTACAGAAACCGTTCCTGGAAAGACAACAATGTCTTTAGGTAGTTTAACTGCCGATTCATCACTAACAACAATAATTGAAGTCAACTGGTAGAGGGCAAGAGCACGTAGTCGTCCAATCACCTCCTCAACACTAACAGGATGCAGCAGAACGGTCACTGCTGGCTGACGTGCCGGCAACATCGTTTGCAGATCGGCAATCGGCGTCAAAACAACTTCCCAATCAGATGTAGTCATCAGGCTGGTATGCAGCGCATCTGTTAAGGGATGACCATCAGTACCGATCAGGATGAGTGGACGCTGATCGGCACTGGCAATCCGCTGTACCGCTGCCAGCGGTACCGTAAAGCTGAACGTACTGCCCAAACCAACATCGCTATCCACCCAGATGCGACCACCGTGCAACTCAACCAGTTGCTTCGAGATAGCCAGACCAAGGCCAGAGCCACCCCTGACATTACTCTTCGACTGATCAAGCTGCTGGAACTTCTGAAACAATTTACGTTGATCAACTCGCGAAATACCCGGTCCCCAGTCACGCACACTGAAGCGCACCATACCCTGCTCGTGGGTAACGCTCACAACAACCTGGTGTTCTGCCGGCGAAAATTTGATCGCATTTGAGAGCAGGTTCACCAACACCTGCACGATCCGGTCGCGATCAACATCCACCAACGGGAGATTTGGCGGCACGTCGAGTGAAATTGTCACCTGCTGCTGACGGGCAAAACTGGCCAGGTCATCAATTGCGTTCCGACAGATCTCTTCGGGAGTGACGGGACGGCGCTGTAATTGTAATTGCCCCCGTTCAATTTTGGCAATATCCAGAATATCATTTACCAATCGCAACAGCCGGTTCGTATTGGTAAGTGCCCGTTGTAGCAAATCACGCTCGACACTCGATATATCACGGATCAGACCGGGTTTACCTCGTTCATTATCACCCAGCAACAACTGGAGCGCACCCTGAGTACTGGCGAGCGGTGTGCGTAGTTCGTGGGAGACCATGGAAACAAACTCATTTTTCATCTGTTCCACTTCACGCTCACGAGTCACATCGCGAAAGATCAGGATACGGCCCAGGTACTGCTCACGGCGATCAACAACCGGGGCCGAGAAACACTGCAAACGGCGCGCCTGTGGCCAGACCACTTGAAACTCTTCATTCGCCCGGTCGGTTTCTGAACCGAGCAGTTGTCCAAGCCACAATCCCAGACGGGCAGGATGGGCGAAGACCCGGTTGAAGATCTGCAACAGATCGTCATATGGCCGACCTTTCAGATCGTGCTCGGCAACACCGAAGAAATAGCAGGCGCGGCGATTAACCATCACCACCCGGCGCCGGGCATTGATCAACACAATACCATCATTCGTTGTTTCAACTACTGCCTGCGCGTGATCCAGTTCAGCCCGTAGACGTTCAAACAAGCGCGAATGCTCAATTGCCACACCGATCTGTCTGACCAACGACCGCAACCATTGCCATTGCTGTTCACTGAAACCATTCCCTGGCCATGGCACTAACTGCACAACGCCGGCCTGCCAGCCTCCGGCGACAATGGTCAACGACAGAATGCCATCAATAGCGTGCTCACAAAGAAATCTGTGTAAAGGAGCAATATCGTGTGACGATGATGGATCGGCAACCAGGTAAACGACTTCGTTACTCGACTCAAGCAGCGATTCGGCCAGTACCTGGCAATGACGCCCCAGATCGTTTTGCCACAACTGACGCAGCGTAGGCGCAAAGGCCGTAGCAAGAGCATTGACTTTGACACTTTGCAAGCGCAACGATTGCGTCTCATCATCATACAAATAAAGCGCACCCGCTGCGGCTTCGCCGATCACCACTAACTGCTCTAGCGCTGCTTCAATCAATTGATCGAACGTATGGGTGTAGAGCAGGGTCAGATTGGTGATCGCGTCGGAGATTACTCCTTCATCGGATTGTCTCCTATCGGTGGAGGCCAGCATTGCCCGTGCATAGGTAGCATCATCAACGAGAAACTGCAATGCGCTGATCTCCTCATCAGAAACCGACGACAACCAGCCGCATACGCACACTGCTGCCAACCGCCCCTGCTCGATGAGCGGCAGGATCACCACTTCATGCGGTGGGTGATCAGGCCAGATTGCAGAGGTAAATGCCAGCGCCAGGGGCGTCGATTGCTGACCCGGAATAAATCTGATCGGCTGACGCAAAAGGCGTAAATCGTGTAGCAGATAGTTCGGAACCGTAATGTAATCCGGGAAGACCGTCGTCCCACGATCCACAAATCGCTGAAGCAGATCAGCTTCAGGGTCTAACTGATAAATGACTGCCATATCGGCTGCTGCCACACTGCGTGCGCCGTCGAGCAGCACCTGCCACACCGTATCGTGCGACGTGGCACGATACATTTGCCGGCACAAGATAGCCAGTAACACCGATCGCTCAGACACTTGCACGATATGCCCTGCCACCTTCCTGTCTATGGCACACCCTACGTCTGCGCATCGTTCAAAATAGACTGAATGTAATCGACCAGTTCAAAGACATTAAATGGCTTTTCGACCCAGCCCCGTACAGCCGGATGAAACTCATGGTTTGCCAGATGTGCCTTGGGGTTAGCCGTAAGCAACAGTACAGGAATATGTTGCCAGACCGGATGCTGACGCAAATGCTGGCATAACTCAAGGCCATCCATCTTTGGCATTAACAGGTCAATCAACAAAAGGTCAAACGACTCGCGATCAAGAATGGCAAGGGCTTCAAGTCCATTACTGGCGACTGCTACCGTATAGTGGGCGTCTTCCAGCGCCATACGGGTGATGACTTGCAAATCAGTCTCATCTTCGACCAGAAGAATTTTCGTACTCATGCTCTTCCATTAAAACTATCTGGCGGGCAACCTCTTCAATTGCTATGCGCTGCTTGCGGTAAAAATCAGACTCACTCATGGCCAACCGATGAGCAACATCACGAACCGTTTGCCGGCGCAGGAAACGTCCTTCTAACAAATTGTACAACAACCATTCCTGGGCTGACGGATCAATTTGTTCATCAGGACGCAAATTAGCGATTGCCTGCCGTAACACAGCCTGTAATGCTCGTGTCGGGCTGCCACCCTGTTCGGCGAGAATCCGCCGCACGCTGCGCAGACCGAGGAGTGGACTTTCGGCCAGCTTTGGCCCACCCCACAACTGGGTAAGCGCATCCTTTACCAACTGCGGAAAATCTGGATGCAAGACAATATCATCATCGAGATTACTTAACGTTAGCGGGGTTGCCTGTTCCAGACGGGAACTCAATTGCTGCAACGATTGCATCTCTGGGGCCAGTTCTCGCAAGGCATCGAAAATCTGTCGTTGCATTTGCGCAGTCGTCAGTGCCAGCTCGATCTGATGAGCCAGGCCAGTCACCATACGACGCATATCGGTAGACATACCGCCATTACGGCGCAATTGATCGAGCGTCGCTTCCAGCCCAATTGCGCCGAGAAAAATGCCATCGGGACTCCGCAGTGGGAACAGGCAAAAATCATCGATCACCACAAACGAACCGCTATCCAGACTTGCAGCAGCGTCATACGGCATGGACTCCAACTGTGGGATGATGGACATCACCGGATGCTCGGTAACAAACCGTCGAACATCACGGCGCGATCCCCATACCGCTTTAACGCTAAAGCCATCTTCACCCGGTGCAACTATAAAACCAGTTTTGACGTGCAATGCACTACAGATCGCAACTAGCGAATTCTCCAGCAAAGCCCGTAGATCGGCACGGGTGAACATGTTGCGAGGCAAATTGCGCAGATAATCGATCTCTGAATGATCCTGGCGATAGATTAGCGCATCGAGATAGGGTTTCGCCTGCGTCACAAAGATCGGCATCAACACCGTCATCACCATCACACCGAAGGTGATCAGCGTCTCTGGTGGCAATCCCAAATACTGCGCAATAATCGGTACCGCTTGAATAAACAGGATGGTAGTGATACCAACAAACGGGCCATACAACCACCACCGCACAAAATCCTGTTTAATCAATCGCTCCGGGATCAGCATGCCTTGAAACGCTACCGAATAGGTCATGACGGTGAGCATTACGATCACAATCAGACTGGCAACCGCCTGTAGCGCCAGAATCAGGGTGAGCGGTATCACATTCGGTGAAGCTATCAGCAGAAACGGAAAGACACCAATCCCTGGCGCGGCGAAGGTTGCCCCCAGATAACTCAAACGTCGGCGTTGAGCAGGTGTCAGCACCGAGCGACGGACAATCAGAATCGCAATCAGGGCCGAGGCTATGGCCAGACCGAAAAAGAGGACGTAAAACCAAAAGAGGGGGCCAGCATTGAAGCGTGCCACTGGCCCACTCGGCGAACCGGTGTAGACGACCAGATTTGTACCGAGGACAACCAGCAAAAAGATGGCCAGACTGCCGATGTACGCAGCATAGACACTTCTACGCCAGCGTTGGGCAATCGTATGGGCACTGCCAAAGGCCAGCAAGGCATTCGCAAAATGGATATACCCTGCCGGTACCAACACAATACCTAACCACTGAGCACGACCCAGAAATTCAATCGTGGCCGGACGCTGAGCGCGAGCCAGCAAGAGATCACCGCTGTAGGCAATAATGACCCCCGCTAGCAACACACCTAATGATCTAACAATATCGCTGCGCCAGTTTTGCAACACAATATACGCCAGCAGCGAAAAGCTCACAATCAATACCGCAGCGAAGAGAAGTTCATTGATTCGTTCGAGAATTGCTACCATATCAATGTGTACAGGAACCAGATACGCTCAAGTAAAGTTTGCCAGTATGCCATGAACCCGGCGACATTAAGCGCAAATACCTGTCTTTCGCAACAAGCTGCCTGAATTGTGATAAGTGACCTGTCTATTTGTACTACGACTATTCCGATCAGAGGGTTAGTCTGAATTATACCATGGCAGGTAGCAGACACAACTACTGGAATAAACACTACTTATGTCAAGTAAACAGGAACAGTTTGTGCTATAATCGAGGGTGCAGAGCAGGCTTAGAACCGAGAAATTACCATGCGTCAGCTTCCAAATCTGCTAGGTCTCTTCCGTATTCTCGCGACACCTATCCTGGCCTGGATGGTACTGCTTGCCTCACCGACCGCCTATCTGGGCGCAGCCATTCTGCTGTTGCTGATGGCTTTGAGTGACATGGCCGATGGTCGCCTGGCCCGCCATCTGAAGGTTGTCTCACCACTCGGTGTTTTTATCGATACGATTAGTGATAAGATTTTCGTTGCCGGTGTTCTCATCCCAATGATTGAAACCGGCCTGATTCCAGCCTGGATCGCACTCACTATCATTATCCGCGAGTTTGTTGTTTCCGGTCTCCGCTCATTTGCCGCTGCCGAAGGGATTGTGATCTCAGCCCGTCGCTTTGGGAAGCAGAAGCTGGTGATCACGGTCGTGGCGTTGATCTGGCGATTACTGGCTGCCCATGCCGGGAACGGAGGCTTTCTCGGGGTCATGTTCAGTGGCAGTCTTGTCCTGCTACTGAACTTGTGGCCAGTTGTTATGGGGCTGGCATTGATCTGGACTGTCGGTTCAGGGATCGAATACCTCTGGCAGGCATGGCCACTGTTGCGCCGGGGATGGACGCCGAAAACATCGTGAACAGGATTGATCATTCCGCAGTGCAATAACTTCTAGTGGTAAGTACAGGTTTCAGTCTATTCCACTTTATATCGGATGTCAGGCGTACCGGTTGAACATCTCGCAAGATATCTGGCAGTAGTAGCGACGGACGACCTGGCATTTATCAGACACTGATCGGCAGAAGACAAACTATGCGGAAGCGTGGCTTCCGCACTCCACATGCAGCTACACGTATATTTACAGCTAACGACGCATCTACGGGTGTAAGAACAGGCGATCAATCGCGTTCGCCAACTGACGCAGAGTCGTCACCTCGTGCATCGCATCACACATCGGTGCGTATTTGTAGATGTCGCTGCTCAGCGAGCCGGGATCGTAGACTCCCCATTTCCAGCGCTCTTCAGTGGCAAACCAGACAATCCGCCGCGCTCGCCGCCGAATCTGCTCGAACGCCGGCAGGTTGGGATCATTGTCGTTGTTGCGTCCATCACCAAGGACAATCACCGTTGTTCGCCGGTCAACCAGGTGAAGCTGATCACGACAGAATTCAGCCAGCGCATGACCGAGATCGGTACTGTAGCTGCGCGTCGGCCGAATCTCAGCCAATACCTGAGTAATCGCCTGCTCTGGGCGTGATTCGGCAAAGTAGTGCGACATATCGTACAGGCGGTCAATAAATGCAAACGAACGGGCACGACTGACCTGATCGTGCAGGGCATAGATCATCAGCAACATACACGACATGACGTGTTGCGTACTGACGCTACGATCACACAAGATCACCAGTTTTGGTTTGAGATGCCGTTTGCGATGACGGATCAGCATCGGCACGCCACCAAACCGCTGATTAGTGCGGATCGTCGCCTTGGCATCGAGGGTACCGGTCTTGCCACGACGCTGACGCAGCGCCAGCCGTGTACGCAAACGGGCGGCCAGTTTTCGTACCAGCGTTCGCATCTCCGGGAGCAGGCTCTCATCGAGCCGTTCCAACGGCAGGTCGAGTAACTCACGCTCGCTGGGGCGTCCCTGGCCCTGGCGTGGCCCCTGACCTTGCGCCTGTTCCTGCATCTGCTGCGCCACCTGCTGGCCGATCTGCTGCTCCAGCGCTTGCAGGTTAGCCCGTGCGGCCTGTTCGATGGCCTGCAACGCCTCTTCCCGCATCCCTTGCTCGCGGAGCTGGGCAAGAAGCTGACGGAGCGCCTGCTGCAACCGCTGCATCTGCAACTCACGCATCGCCTGGTGCGCCATCCAGTCACGATAGCGTGGATTGGTCATATGTGGCGGTGAGACATTCGCCAGCATCGACCGAATCTGTTGATTACTGAGTGGCTGACCGCTCACCATACTCTGGAAGAGCTGACGGAGCGGGCCAGGAGGCAGTTGGGAGAGGAGTTGCTGTAACTGCTGCATCAGTTGTTGCAGTTCGGAAGGTGAAAGCTGACCACCACCAGCCGGTTGCATCGCAGGCGGAGCGTCTTTGCCAAAATAGAGCGGGAACAGTTCGTTGAAGATCGTCTGATCCTGCCGCTCTTTAATCAGCGCTGTCTGCAACGCCAACCGGAAAATATTGCGATCGGCAATACCGGCCTGTTCAATCGCTCGTAACGCATCGGCAGACTCAGCAACACTAATTCGCACGCCAGCAGCTCGGAGACCGGCAATGAACTCAGTAATACGTCGATCCATAGCTACTCCGCTAGTTATTTGTCCAATCATTACCACGATACCCACCGCGTGGGCGATCAGGGCGGTCAGGACGATCAGGACGGTCGGGCCGATCTCCCTGCTGCAACAAGCGACGTGCTCGCTGCAAATCGCTCTCGTATTTGAGCAGCACGTTCAGGGTGGTATCGAGCGTTGCTTTATCGAGCTGACGGGCATTCAACTCAACCAATGCCCGTGCCCAATCAAGCGTTTCGGATACACTGGGGTGCTTCTTGAGGTCGAGTGTGCGCAGGCGCTGCACAAGGGCGACGGCCTCGCGCGCCAGCCTGGGCGCCAGACCGGGCACCTTCAACTGCACAACCCGCAACTCGGCTTCGAGGTCAGGGTAGTCAATATGAATGTAAAGACAGCGACGCTTGAGTGCTTCACTCAATTCGCGTGTGTTATTTGAAGTGAGGATGACGGTTGGCACATGCTTCGCCTTCAGCGTGCCCAGCTCTGGTACCGACACCTGAAAATCGCTGAGAACTTCGAGCAGAAACGCCTCAAACTCGGCATCAGCGCGATCAATCTCATCGATCAACAAGACGACCGGCTGATCGCTCATAATGGCGCGTAACAACGGGCGCGGTAACAGAAATCGTTCCGAAAAGAAAACATCCTCTTGCGAAGCGAGTCGATCAGCAGCTTCGCGCAGGCTTTGCGCATCACCAAGCAGATCAGACAGTTTTTCGCGCAGCAGTTGGGTGTAGAGAAGTTGCTTGGCGTATTCCCACTCGTACAGCGCTTTTGTCTCATCAAGCCCTTCGTAGCACTGGAGACGGATCAGCTCTCGCCCCTGCGCCCCAGCCCATGCCTTCGCCAGCTCAGTCTTGCCAACGCCGGCGGGGCCTTCGGCCAGCAACGGCTTCCCCAAGCGCTCGGCAAGAAAAATCGCGGTACTGATCTCGTCAGAGGCGATATAGTTCTGTCGCCCCAATAAGTCACGCACATCGGCCATCGAATTGAACATTCCTGGGGCCTTTCTGTGATGATTACTCACGTAGCAGGTATCTTAGATGCATATCTCGGTTTTTCAGACCGGATGAAAATATTATAACACCGTTTCCTGGCATTTGCCGGGTATGACCGTTTTTGCGTTATACTATGGGCATGAAGAGACAACACCGTTTTCGCGCAATTCTGTTCGATCTTGACGGCACACTGACCGATCCCTTCACCGGCATTGCCCGCAGCGTCAATTATGCCCTGCAACAGCTTGGGCATCCACTCCTCAGCGACGACGAACTTCGGCGCTGGATTGGGCCTCCCCTGCACGCCTCGTTCGAGCAACTGCTTGGCGACCCGCAGTTAGCCGATCAAGCGGTTGCCCATTATCGGCAACGCTATTGGGAAACCGGTCTGTACGAGAACACTGTCTTCCCCGGCATTCCCGAACTCCTGTCTGACCTCAAGGCCGCAGGCATTCGGCTCTTCGTCGCCACCTCGAAAATTCGTCCGCCTACCGAACGGATTCTGACCCACTTTGGGCTGCAACCCTTCTTCGAGGCCATTGCCGCCGTTGATCCCGACGATCGCGATGGCAACAAGGCAATGGTCATCGGTACCCTCTTACCAACACTCAGTGTTGATCGAGCCTGGACGGTGATGGTGGGGGATACGATCTTCGACATCCATGGCGCACGTGCCCATCGGATGCCCTGTATTGCGGTAACCTATGGATATGGGGAGTATCGTGATCTCTACCTTGCCGCCCCGCTCGGCCTGGCTAACACGGTGGGTACATTGCGAGAGTTATTGAGCGCGGATGCTCCCACATTCAGTCGGATACCATCATTCACGGCCCGGCACGGGAAGGCAATATGATCCTACACGGCGTGACGTGCGCCTGACACGAAGCACGGCTCTGCGGCAGCATGGCTGCCGCACTCCAAACGCCGCGACCCGCGCATGACGAGCGGGTAAGGCAATCCTCCAGCGCGTGATGGCACGACCGGAGCTGCGATCCGACAATGGGCCAGTATCAGCACAGGCTGTCGTTGGTGATTGGCAGGCGTTCACGCGCCTGTGCGACCGTATGGACGCACGATAGCACCGCTTTTTGAAATAAGTTCTATTATGCAGGCTGCACGAGCAATGCAGGCAACCATTGGTACTTAAACGCCACTCCCACCAATCAGCTCATCAATCCGCTCCAGCACATACGTTGGCTGATACGGCGAACGCTCCAGATCGGTGCGCTGGCTATCACCGGTCAAGACCAGAGCGGTATCCATGCCGGCGGTCACCCCCATAGCAATGTCGGTCATCAGACGGTCGCCAACAATAATACAGCGCTCAGGCGGCAAGCCGATCAGGTTGGTAACAGTACGTGCCATAATCGGTGACGGCTTCCCGACGATCACCTCGCAACGGGTATCGGTGCAGGCTTCGATAGCGGCAATGATCGCGGCAGCATCCGGCTCACCACCACCGGGCACCGGGCAGAAGCGGTCGGGATTGGTCGCCACTAACCGCGCACCCGCTCGAATGGCATCAAAAGCGATTTGTAGCTTGCGATAGGTGAAGGTTCGATCAAACGAAGCAACCACAAAGGCGATTTCACCCGGTTTTTCACTCAGGGGAAAACCGGCCGCCTCCAGTTCACCGATAAGCGGTGCTTCGCCAACGACGAATAATGGCGCACCAGGCGCATTAGCCAGCAACCATTCGACCATAACTGCGGAACTGTTCACAATCTCGTGCTCATCGGCAGCAATGCCCAGGCGCTGCAACCGCTCGGCATACTGGCGACGTGTCTTCGTCGGATTATTCGAGAGAAATGTGACCCGGCGGCCCTCACGGCGTAGCGTTTGCAAAAGTTCAGCAGCACCGGGCAAGAGAATGTCACCCAGATAGATCGTGCCATCAAGATCAAAAATATACCCGTCATAACGTGGAATTGTTTGCATGCCAGCTCCAGTGTCGTGTTCATCATGTGCCATACTGTTAGAGATGGTATCACACAAATAACAGACGTGCGATACATTTAAAGCGTCGCACGTCTGCTATCGATCCCCCATCTGGTGTTCGGAAACTCTACAGACCGAAGAGATTAAGCATGTAACGGAGATTTTCCAGACTAACCGGCTTTGCCAGAAAGAGGTTAGCACCTGCATTTAACGCATACGTCTCAACAATGGAATCAGCAGATATCATCACAATCGGCATAGTATACCCTTCCTGGCGCAAAGTGAAGGTTAGATCGATGCCGTCCATCTTTGGCATATGGTAATCAGTGATGATCAGGTCGTACGATTGGCGACGCGCCAGTTTCAAGCCATCGGCCTCGTGATTCGCCGTATCAACCTTCACACCACGTCGCAATGCTCTCATTGCGTTTTGCAAGAAAGAGTGCACATTGGCTTCGTCTTCTACAATGAGGATGCGCATAGTATCTCTCGTTCACTCTGTGCCTTCCATCACTTTACAAAACGTGATAGATCGCCAAATTTCCGCGTTCATCATCAGGTTCATCTTTTTTTAATAAGCTCTCCTATGCTGACCTGTGTTAAGATCAGTCACGGGTCTACGGCGAAGGAGGTTCATATGCAGCAACGGCCACGGCTCGGTGTAGTCACCGGCGGTTCGCTTCAAGAGGGATTAACGGTACGGCTCGATGCCGGTACGTCAGTTGAAGATATGCGCGTTGGTAAGTTCGTGGTCGTGAAGGGCCAGCGCTTCACATTTTTCTCGATGGTGACCGATGTCCGGCTTGGGGCGACGACCTCAAAGGTGATGCTTGATCCACCGCCAGCCGATGATTTTTTTGCCAGTGTACTCAACGGTACCACTACCTACGGCGAACTTCGGCTCGATCTTCGCCTGATGCTGCCTCTCGACGGGGACGCTGATTTGTTGCCGGTTAAAACAGTGCCACCTCATTTCGCCCCACTCTACGAGGCCAGCGAAGCCGACTTCACGCAAGTGTTTGGTCAGGAAGAGGGGAGCCGGTTTATGATCGGGACACCGCTCGATATGGCGGTGCCGGTATGTATCGACCTGAATCGCCTGGTCGAGCGCTCGAACGGCGTCTTCGGGAAGAGTGGTACCGGTAAGAGCTTTCTGACCCGTCTGCTGGTGTGTGGCGTGATCCTGAGCGACGTGGCCTCTAACCTGATCTTCGATATGCACAACGAATATGGATGGACGGCTCGCTCAGAAGGGAGTCATTTTGTTAAGGGGTTGCGTCAGCTCTTCGGGAGCCGTGTGCTAGTGTACAGTCTGGCTGATAGCGCGTTCAATCACGGTCAGATCGACGGTGAGATCGTGATCGGTTATGATCAGATCGAACCAGAAGATGTGCTGTTGTTAAGCGAGGAGCTAAATCTCAATCCTACCGCTGCCGAGACCGCCGAATTACTGGTTGACGAGTACCGCACTCAATGGCTGGCGGCGTTATGGGAGATGGATCAGGAAGCCTTGAAGGCATTTGCCGAACAGAAGAGTGCCAGTCTGGCCTCGCTGCAAGCCCTCAAGCGCAAGACATTGCAATTGAAGCGTCTCGGCTTTGTTCGGGATCAGGCCGATCTGTCGCCTGTTGATCATCTAATCAACGCGTTGATGGCCGGACGGCATGTAGTGCTGAGTTTTGGTCGTTACGATGATCCATTAGCCTACATGCTGGTCGCCAACATCCTCACCCGGCGTATCCACCAGCGCTGGCGTGAACAAACCGAACGCTATCTTCAGACTAAAAATGAAGCAGATCGTCCACGCCCGCTGATGATCACTATCGAAGAAGCGCACAAATTCCTTAACCCACGACTGGCACGGCAAACCATCTTCGGCACGATTGCCCGCGAAATGCGCAAGTATAGCGTCACCCTGCTGGTCGTTGATCAGCGACCCTCTTCTATCGACAGCGAGGTGCTCAGTCAGCTTGGTACGCGTATCACCGCTCTCCTGAGTGATGAACACGATATCGACGCAGTATTCACCGGTGTCGGCGGTAGTAGCCGGCTCCGTGCTGTGCTGGCCAATCTCGACACCCGCCAGCAGGCACTTGTGCTTGGTCACGCGGTACCCATGCCGGTCGTAGTGCAAACCCGTGCCTACGATGAGCAGTTTTATCGCTATATCGAGCAACGTACCCGACGTGCGGTTGATCTGGTACAGGCCCAGCAAGAAATCGATGAGCTGTTTCCAGACTGATACGGATGGATGGTGGTATGCTCCCCCCCGCTGGGAGCGAGAGTATGCCCTCACCCCCGGCCCCTCTCCCGCGCCCGCACGGGAGAGGGGAGAACGGCAAGCGGCACCGAGGCGTTCTGATGCAATATCTGATGCAATAAACGACGGGTTCGTTCTTATGTTTTGTCTGTTCCTCCCCCCAGCGGGGGGGAGGTTAGGAGGGGGGCCGGGATTAAGGTGAGCGGGAACCAGTATGGAACACGTCCGTCATCACTCCTCCGCTCCTCTCCTGCAATGTGAGCAGAGCGGTGAGGTAAGCCCCCACGCCACCAATGCTTGCCGCGACGTTTCATGCTCAGCGGGGTGCCACCGCCAGTGCAGGTAGCCGGGCGGTACCTGCGGCGATGTTCAGGCAGGCACAGCCGCTGATGAAGAAGGCACTCCCCAGCCCAAAAGAAGGAACTACTATACGGCGAGCACGTGCATAGCTGGCGCGTGCAGGAATGGGATCGGTACCGTGCGCACCAGCGGCGTGCGCTCCCAGCTCCCGGCGAAGGATAGGGAGCACGCCACTCCCATTTCCTACTCCCCATTCCCCCGATGTGAGCGAGGGCTGGAAGGTGAGGTGCGGGGCACACCCCCACCCCAGCCCGCCCCCGCTGGGGGCGGGAGAATGCCCTGGAGCACGTCCATATTCCCACTCGCCATTCCCCTTTCCCCCGATGTGAGCGGAGGAATGCTATAATAGACTCGGCCCCGCACAATAAATGAAGAGGAGCGATGTATGCCCCACACTGAGCCAAACCCTGCGCTGATCAGCGCCATTGAAGAGGTGCAACAGCGCGTGCTCTGGCTGTCAACGCTGATGATCCATCACGCCAATCATGTGCGTCCCAATCTGGACGGGGTAAAGGTGGGTGGTCATCAGGCTTCATCTGCGTCAATGGTGACCATTTTAACCACGTTGTACTTATGTTATCTGCGACCTGGCGACCGTGTCTCGATTAAACCACATGCTTCACCAGCCTATCATGCGCTCCAGTACTTGCTCGGTCGGCTCGATACCCGCTATCTTTCTCAACTGCGGGCATTTGGCGGTTTGCAGGCTTATCCGTCACGCACCAAAGACCCTGATGCGCCCGATTTCTCGACCGGATCGGTCGGTTTGGGGGCAGTAGCCCCGGCCTTCGCCGCCCTCAGTGCACACTATATTGCAGCCCACTTCGGCAAACCGGCAACCCAACGCTTTATCGCGCTGGTCGGTGATGCTGAACTCGATGAAGGGAACGTCTGGGAGGCGGTGATCGATCCGGCGCTCGACCAGCTCGACAACCTGCTCTGGATCGTTGACCTCAATCGTCAGAGTCTGGATCGGGTGGTACCCGGCATTCGCGCTGCCCATCTCAAGCGATTGTTTGCCGAGAGCGGCTGGCGGGTGTTGGAAGCCAAATATGGTCGGCGGTTGCAAGCACTCTTTGCACAACCAGGCGGCGAGGTGCTACGCGCACGCATTGACGAGATGAGTAACGAGGAGTATCAGGCTCTCATTCGACTCAATGGTCGCGATCTACGTCCACGACTGATCGACAACGATGAGCGATTGGCCCGTCTGTTGGCGCAGGTGCCTGACGATGAGTTACCGGCTACCCTGGCCAATCTGGGTGGTCACGATGTGAGCGAACTCCTGGCGACGCTTGCCGCTGCCGATGCCGAACCGCGACGTCCGACCATCATTTTTGCGTATACGATCAAAGGGTGGGGGTTACCGATTGCCGGTAATCCGCTCAACCACTCGATGCTGCTCAGTCCAGAGCAGATCGAAGCTCTGCGCGAGCAGTTGGCCATTCCGCCCGGCCACGAATGGGATCGGCTGCCAGAGGACTCTCCGGGCGGGAAGTTGTGCGCGGAAGCGGCCAGGCGGCTCTACGGTGTGGCGACGTCCCCGGTTTCGCCATCAGCCATCCCATTACCCGATGAGATTACCGTCCCGACCAGCGGTACAGTCAGTACCCAGGACACGTTCGGACGCTTTATGGTGCGGCTTGCCGACATCGCCGGCCTGCGCGAACGCATCGTCACCGCGTCACCCGATGTTTCGGTTTCGACCAACCTGGCCGGCTGGATCAACAAGACCGGTGTGTTTGCCCGGCGCGAAGAACCAGACTTTGAAACCGAAGCCTATCGCATGTTGCGCTGGCGACGCTGGCCGGGTGGGCAGCATATCGAGTTAGGCATCTCGGAGATGAATCTCTTTATGCTGCTGGGCATGTTCGGTATCGCCGGCGATCTCATCGGTGAGCCGCTGATTCCGATTGGTACGGTGTACGACCCGTTTGTCTGCCGCGGGCTTGATGCCTTCATTTACGGCCTGTATTCAGGTGCACGCTTTATTGTTGTCGGTACGCCGAGTGGTATTACGCTCTCTCCTGAAGGTGGCGCCCATCAGTCATCGGTCACCGCTTCGTTGGGGATGGAGCTACCACAACTGGCGAGTTTTGAACCTTGTTTTGCGCTTGAGACAGCCTGGCTATTGCACGAAGCTCTTCGCCTGTGCCTCGATCCGAACGGCTCAGCCAGCTACCTGCGCCTCTCGACCCGGCCAATCGATCAGAGCTTATTGCAACCCGCACTTGATCGGTTCGGTACTGCTGAACTACGTCGTCAGGTCTTGCGCGGTGGCTACCGGCTGATCGACCGCACAGATTATCGCGATCTGTCACGATCACCACTCGTACATATCGTGACCAGCGGTGTGCTGGTTCCCGAAGCGGTGAGCGCAGCCCACTATCTGCGTCGGGAAGGGGTTGCCGTCAACGTTATCAACCTGACCAGTGCCCGTCGAGTCTATGAACACTGGCAGTGTGGCGACGATTTGAGCTGGCTCTTCCTTGCCGACGAACGTAAGGCACCTATCGTCACAGTGCACGACGCTGCATCGCACGCGCTGGCATGGCTCGGATCGGTCTTCGGTGTGCCCTTACGAGCGCACGGGGTTGATCGTTTTGGTCAATCGGGAAGCCGTGATGATCTCTATCGAGCCTTCCATCTTGACCTGATGTCAATTGTTGAGAGTGCGTTTGAGCTGGTAGATGAAGTATATGGCGGCTGATGGAGGGTTGAGTCATGACCTGAATACACTCACCAAGTGCGGGAGTATGGCTTCTACACTCCAGCAGGGTCATGAACACTGGGCGCTTGCAGCCTGGATGGACAGGAACACCGGTTTTCCTGCAACCTACCGGTTTCATCGCCGCATACGATAGGCGAAGACAGTGCCTTCGCCTACCCATTCCCATCGGCAACAACGTGCTCCTATCATTTATGCAAGAGCAACACTGCAATCAGCGTTTGGGCAAACCGCAACGTCGGATGCGTGGCATTGAGCGTATCACCCGTTACCTGACCACTGCGCGGTAGACGCTCACGCAACGCCTCACTCAGGCAATCCAGGGCAGGATCGGATGTGGCAGTAACCAGCATAGCCGGCAGTCCATCCTCATCAGCCGCAAGCTGCTGTACCTGCACCACCGATGATCCGGCTTCCTGCGCGACACGTGCTATCTCGAACGTCAATGCCCGGCGGCGCAATAGCAGACGCAGATCAATCCCTGCTTCCCCCGGCACAAAACGCACAACGACATCGGCCAATGGTCGCTGCACGACGATGTACTGCTGAATATCACGTTCACGCGCCGGCCATGCAGCCTGCACTTCAGCCCAAGTATACCCGCGCTGAAGAACATCTCGTTCTTCCCGCCAGCGACGGTACAGGGCAGGATGCGGATCAAAATAGACGGTCAAATCGAATAATTCGACCTGCACCGGTGGAGTAAGCGTGAGCGCACCATAGGCAATAACCAGGCCGGTCGGTGCGACGCGCTCACTTCCCCGGGGCGCACCAATCGTATGATCGTAGACCGGCTTCTCGATAGTTTGACCAGCCCGCAGCGCAACCAGATCGGCGGCCATACGATCCAAATCCATCGCTGCCGGATCGGCGTCGGTCATACCGCGCATGGCGCGCTCAGCCCGACTGTAGCGCAGGTAATCATCCAGATTGACCGGTGTGACCCCATGGGCGCCGAGCAGACGAACAATCCCCTGGGTCAGGGTTGTCTTCCCGGAGCCGCTGGCGCCAACCAGCCCAAGCATAAGCGGATGTGCTCGCATACCGTAAACTCAGGAACTCGTGCGTGATTTCCAATCGGCCAGGAATTGCTCGATGCCGCGGTCGGTCAACGGATGGCGCATCGCCTGTTGCAAAACCTTAAACGGGCAGGTAGCAATATCGGCACCCGCCAGCGCCGCCTCGACAATATGACGTGGATGACGGATCGAGGCGGCCAGGATTTTGGTGGTAATTTCACGATCCTGGCGATAAATACCGGCAATCTCCCGAATCAACGCCATCCCATCGACACCGGTATCATCAACCCGGCCAACGAACGGACTGATGATAAACGCACCGGCCCGCGCCGCCAGCAATGCCTGCACCGAATTGAAGCAGAGCGTCACATTGCAGCGAATGCCATGTTTGGCCAGTTGGCTCACTGCCCGCAACCCTTCGGTTGTGCTCGGTACTTTGATGATCACATTCGGATGCCACGAGGCGTACTCCAACCCCTCGCGCACCATTCCCTCGGCATCGAGCGAGATGGTCTCGGCGCTGATCGGCCCATCAACCAGCTCGGCAATTTCGGTGATGATCGCCTTAAAATCAGCTCCCTTTTCACGAGCAATGAGAGTCGGGTTCGTCGTCACCCCGCTGAGAATGCCCCAACTGGCTGCTTCGCGAATCTCAGCAAGATTTGCCGTATCAAGATAGATTTGCATTAGTCTCCTCCGTTATTTTGGCGCCATCCGAATCGCGCCATCGAGTCGAATAACTTCTCCGTTCAACATCGGATTTTCAATGATATGGTGGGCCAATGCTGCATACTCGGCAGGTCGTCCCAGTCGCGGTGGAAACGGCACCTGGGCACCGAGCGACTCACGAGCAGCCGCCGGCAAACTCGCCATCATAGCCGTATCGAAAATACCCGGCGCTATCGTCATCACCCGAATCCCAAAGCGGGCCAGCTCCCGCGCTGCCGGTAGTGCCATCCCAACCACCCCCGCCTTTGAAGCAGCATAGGCCACCTGCCCGATCTGCCCATCGAAGGCTGCAATCGACGCCGTATTGATGATAACACCACGCTCGCCCTCATCGTTTGGCTGATTCTGACTCATCACCTGGGCAGCGTACAGCATCATCTGAAAGGTACCGATCAAATTGACCTCAATCACCCGCTTGAAACGTGCCGGATCATGCACGCCTTCCCGACCAAGCATCCGCTCGGCCAGCACGATCCCGGCGCAACACACCAGAACGTGCAGACCCTGCTGCGCAGCCGCCGCACTGACAGCAGCAGCACACTGCGCCGGATCGGTGACATCGGTGCGCACAAATTGCCCCCCGATCCGCTCCGCCAGCTCCATACCGGCTGCTTCGTTCAAATCGGCAATCGTTACTCGTGCGCCAGCCCCGGCCAATCGCTCAGCCGTCGCTGCACCTAAACCGGACGCACCACCGGTGACGAGGACACTCAACCCTTGCAGTTGCATGGTGTGCTCCTTTGCTCAACGGGCAACTGCCCACTCAAAATGCATACCATCACTGGCTCCCCTGCCATCGTAGTTCCAGTGACCACCCCAGAAGAATCCAAGTGCATTGGCAATCGGCACCAGCTCACGCACCGAACCGCGATCACCAACCAGCGCCGCCGGTCTGTAAAAGCCGTTCCACTGTGCATTAATATCAAACGCCGTCCCGTAAGCGTGATTACTCAACGTCGTTGGATTGCTGCGGATCGTCCGTGGCCACCAGGCACCGTCAAATGTCAGTACCAAATCGAGCAGACCGGCATCTTCCCAGGCCTGCCACAGCCGCCGTAGCTGGTCGGCGGCAACCCGATGAAACTTAATCCGCCCACCATTGGTATTCCGAAAACGCTCCAATTGCGGAATGTGCACCTCGATGATGTGGCGGACAACCCAATCATTCGTGATCGTAATGTCATCACCACTCCGCCGTACCCACTCGATCTTCCCCAGCACTTGCTCACGCTGATTGTTCCGGTCGGTCAGGATGTTGAAATCAGGTTTGGGTGGCCAATTGGGATCGCGACGCGGTGCACCAGCCCGTACCACCTCCGGGGCATTGCGCACATCGACGGCAGGTGATGGCGATGGCGATGGTGCCGGTGACGGTGTTGGTGCGGGTTGCGGTGCCGGCGTCGGTTGTACCGGTTGCGTCACCGGTTTGGGCTGCCAGTTTTGCACCTCAGCCGGACGCGGCAGTTCGCTCATACGGCGAATGACCCCATCACTACCCCGATACAATGTATCATACGCAAAGACCTGCACATCGTAAACCTGCCCGTTAATCGTCTCACGCATAACCCCACTCAACGGCGTGCCCAACTTCAATTCGATAGCCCGCTGATGGAACGGATCGGTAGGAAGATACGGAATCCCGGCCACCTTACAGGTCTCGGCCCAGATGAGGGCGTACTGCGGGCTGGCCGGATCGGTCAGGCTGAGAAAGAAACAGCCGGACTGCTGGCTCATCGGGGTATAGAGCGTATCACCGGCAAAGACCTGCACCGCAAAGGCGCGGTCGGCAGTCACGTAATTGCCACTGAGTGCTGGGCCAAGGTGGGCTTGCAGAGCGACGAAATGAAATTTCCAATCGGCCCGAAACTCCGTCTTCCCTTCGAGCGGTGCGCGAGCAGCACTGGCTTTGAGCGCACTACGATAACTCGCCTCAATCAACGCTCGACTCACACCGGCAGTCGGAATCGCCTCAATGTCGGAGCCGAGAAGATCGGACAAACGCTGAACAGCAGCGTACTGCGTGCCTTCATTAAAGATCGTATCGCGGGCAAAGACCTGAAAATTGTACGTTTTGCCATCGACAGCTACCGGCGGCGGCTCGTTGGGTGCTAGCGGCGCACCCAGATCAACCTTCCCCCAATACAGCGAAAAAGCTTGATTAAGGCGCAACTGCGCTCCCCGTTGCCGCCAGGTAATCGTAGCCAGACCCAGCCAAAGTTCCTGCTCCGGCGAACGCACACCGCTCCCTAGTACGAACGACGTATCGGGAACAAGCTCGACCGGCGGGGCAGGCGGGATATACGGTTGCAACCGCACCTGGCCATTGGCCGAAGCCACCAGCATCCCTACATCGGCCAGTGACAGATGATGTTGAGCAACCAGTTCCGGGAGCCAGCCTGCCAGGATCGTCGCCTGCGCCTCACTGAGATCGGTGAGCGAAGACGCTTCGAGACAGAGAATCAATGCACTGCGATCAAGATTACGCCAGCGCTGACGCCAGATCGCCCGCCCGGCCCCCCAACCGGCACGTCCGGCTGCCAACAATTGATAGCGCGTGCCATCGCGAGCCAGATAAAAATGGGGCAGCAACGTTGCATCTTCCTGCTGGTAATCAGCTAACGCGACGGCCAACGGTCGCTCATCGGCGACGACAACCACCTGTGAGACTGCACTACCCAATCGACTCTTTCCGGCGCGATCCGGTCTTCCAACCGCTACAATCTCTCTATCGGCATCGCTCATAGCTTACTCCGTCACAAGTGGCGAACGCTCAAGGCTCATCGTAGCACAGGGCGGCAGAGAAGGCAATTCAGATGTCAAGTTTCATCAGCAAGACTGATAGGATGGGTGAAACCGGTATGGCATCAGCCCCGACACCCCCGACGCTCTAGCCAGGCCCGTCCTCAACCCGCTCGTCCCCACACGCGAGAGCGCTTACCGCGCTCGCAGCACAGTCTGCTGATGGTATGGATAGCCACCAGCCCCACCACCCCGACGCTCTAGCCAGGCCCGTCCTCAACCCGCCCGTCCCCACACGAGAGTGCTTACCGCGCCCTAAAAACAGATCCAGATTACACGTACCGCTTCTCTGTAGAAACAACGAACACCATACCTATTCCCGAATAGCCAGGAAGAGCTATTGACCCGGCTGATAGACACCGCGTACAGTAGAGCAAGATACCTGAAACAGATTTCTGTAAGGAGCTAGATGTGACACGTCACTTTCCACTCCATCGATCTAGCATCGTCGCACTGATACTGCTCATTGTGTCAACAAACGCCCTGGCTCAACCCGTCACCCAGACGACCACCACCGTCTTCATCCCGATGGTCGTCAATCCATTACCGCCACTCTCCAGCAACTGGCTGGAACGGGTGAACGGCTATCGGTTGCGCGCCGGTGTTCCTCCGGTCACCGAAGATGCAACCCTCAACAGCAATTGCTTTGAACACGCCCGCTATATGGCCGAAAACAATCACCTGACACACAACCAGAACCCGAGCCTCCCTTTCGCTTCCGCAGCCGGACAGATCTGCGCCCAAAAAGGCAATGCCTGGCTTGGATGGGGTGGATCGTGGGCACCAGCCAATGCCGTTGACGGCTGGATGCGCTCGGTCGGTCACCGACTCTGGCTCCTGTACCCGACGACTCCTACATTCGGTTTCGGCTTCTACACAACCAGTAATGGGAGTAGAAGTGCGGCAGCGCTGGATGTCCTATCGTACTTCAACAACGGCGACAGTTATCCCAACTGGCCGGTGCGCTATCCAGCGCCAAACCAGACTGACATCCCACCGACGCAATTCCCGATTACGGTACATTGGCGCTATTTCGGCGACACACCGATTGTCAGCAGCACAGCTTTACATGTCGTGGGGGGTGGCAATATCGCACATAGCTTCTCGACCTCATTACCGGTTGGTCACAAGGGGGTCGTGATCACGCCGACGCTTAGCCTTCCCCCCAATACATTGATCGAGGTTTCAGTTAACGGATCATACGCCAGTCAACCGTTTAGCTACACCTGGCAATTTCAGACGGGCAGTGGGGATTGATGGGCGTTGTTATATGTAACCCAAGTTGCCACCTTTCATCACCACAGAGGCACGGATGACACAGAGGATGGACATCATCCGGGTTGCCACCTCAGAGCGTGACGTAGTGCATCTATGGTAACTGGCTGCTACCCACATGGTTCACACAGGTACGCTCCACGATGGTGGGCGCAGCGTCGTGCTGTTCATCATAGCAGCACGTGGCCTGCTTACAGCGTAGTGGCAACTTGAATGATGTGTAAGACTTATTGACAACTTACGGAAGAATAGGCTGATAAATATTGACAATGTACATCAGACGGCATAGCCTGCTTTCGGCATGATCAGTGAGGCAGAGAGAAGTGGCTCCGTGAACTACGTAATCACGCACCGGAATGGATTTCTACGCTCCGTGATATGCGTGTCACGTCGTGTAGCGTGCAGAAGCCTGGCCGCTACTCCCACCGTGCTCCACGTCTCGCACTGATCACATGTACGACGTTCATCTCGCACTCGTTTTCAAGGAGATGACCTCTCCATAGCGCCAAAGCAGGCTCAAGAGCCTGCTTTGCCCATCATAGCCTGTCCAAACACCCCTTGCCGGGTGGGGTAGGCGAAAGCACCACCTTCACCTACCCGCAAGGATCGTACCGATTCCCTGCTACACCGGGTGTTATGTATCAGACCTGCACCGGTGGCAGCCCTTCCATCGCAGCGTAATCGCGCAAAATAGCCGCAACGTGCTCTAAATCCTCAAGGATGAAGTAGGTTTCATGCATCGAATAGGCGGCCCCTGGCGTATTGGCAACCCGTCGAATATCGAAGGGTACCCGCGGCGTATCAGGGGCAAAGGCGTGGTCGAGTTCACCAATCGACGATAGCAGACCGGCACCAAAGGCGCGTAGCTCACCATCTTCGCGGATCAGGCCAAACTCGATGCTGTACCACCAGAGACGGGCAATTTCGAGCCGTTGCCGTTCATCACCGGCAAAGTAGAGCGGTCCAAACGCCTGGGCAATATCGGCAAACCGCTGATCGGTGAAAAACGCCAGATGGCCGATATACTCGTGAAAGAGATCGGGGAGCGGCGTAAAATCAAGCTCGTCCATGCGCCGGATGTAATTGGTGACCGGAAAACGTCGTTCGGCGATATGCTCGAACCATTCGGTGGGATTGAGGTACTCGTTTTGAGCATCACACAACGTCCAGCCGGTCATCGCGGCCAGCCGTTCACTCACCTGTACCGGATCGGGGAGACGCTGCAAATCGAGATTGAGTTTACGAAACCCTTCGCGGAAGAGCCGACAGGCATACCGATCGAGCCGGGGAACCTGGCGAGCACAAAGTGTCGCCCAAACCAGATGGTCTTCTTCAGTGTAGGCAGGCATCGCGGGCGGAGCAATGGTTGTCATGACAATACCCCCTTGTATTGTATGCTGCTGAATCGTCAACGAACGGTGAGTATCGCCCAATACTCACCGTTCGTTTACCACTTAGAAGAACCCTAACTCTTCCCGCGCCTCTTCTGACATCATCGACGGATTCCAGAAAGGCGTCCAGACCAGGTTAATCTTGACGTTTTCAAGCTCCTTGTAGACTTCTTTCAACGCCATCACTTCCCGGCGAGCCTGTTCGAGAATCTGCGGCCCTGCCGGACAGGCCGGAGTGGTCAGGGTCATATCGATATCAACGGTCTTGCCACCATCGAGAATATCAATGCGGTACACCAGACCGAGATTGACGACATCCAGGCCAATCTCAGGGTCTACCACGTTCTTCAGTGCTGCCCGAACCATATCTTCAGTAATCATACGATCCCTCTTTCTTAACTATGGGTTATCGCTTGCATGATACCATACACAGCGGACAACAACGACACCATAACAAGAGGATGAGCTTCATCATGATCGATATACTGGCTAACAACCCGCTCCTGCTACTCTTCACTGTATCGGCAATCGGCTACCTGATCGGCAGAATCAACATCGGTGGAATTAGTCTTGGGGTGGCAGCAGTGCTCTTCGTTGGGCTGGCCTTTGGCGCCCTCGATCAACGATTACGCCTGCCCGACATCATCTACCTGCTCGGTCTGGTCATCTTCGTCTACACGATTGGCCTGAGCAGCGGCCCCGGTTTTATCGCCTCCTTTCGCCGACGTGGGCTACGCAACAATCTGTTTGTGGGTGGGATCATCATCGTTGCCGCCGGTATTGCTGTCGTACTGCGCATGATCCTGGGTCTCAACAGCGCACAAACCGCCGGCCTCTTCGCTGGCAGTCTGACCAACACCCCAGCCCTGGCAGCGGTCATCGAGCGGTTGAGTCAACGGGGTGCAGATGAAGTGCTCCGTGCCGAACCGGTGGTTGGCTACTCGGTGGCTTACCCGGTTGGCGTGCTCGGCATGATCCTCGCCATCTACCTGACGCGCCGGCTCTGGCGGATCGATCTACAGCAGGAAAGCCAGCAGCTTCGCGAATTCGGAGCAGTTGGCGAGCACCTGATCAACTGCACTATTCGCGTGACCAACACCAATTTGGACGGGCAAAGCATTGCCGAACTGGTCAGAGCTAATGGCTGGAACGTGATTTTCAGCCGACGCCAACATGATGGCCGGATCGAGCTGGCTACCGGAGCAGCCCGGCTCAATACCGGAGACCTGATCAGTGTCGTTGGCTCGCCGGAAGCTGTAGCCGAGGTCACGGCTGTCCTGGGTGAGCCAACCGACGAGCAACTCATGCTCGATCGTCACACCCTCGACTTCCGACGTATCTTCGTCTCCAATCCAGCGGTTATTGGGGTACCACTGCGCATGCTCAACCTGCCCTCAACGCTGGGAGCGGTCATCACCCGCATTCGCCGTGGTGATGTCGAACTCCTACCGCACGGCGATACAGTGCTCGAACCCGGTGATCGGGTGCGTGTTGTCACTCAACGTGATAATATGGATCGGGTTAGCGCCTTCTTCGGCGACTCTTACCGTTCGCTGGCGGAAATTGACGTGGTTTCGCTGGGTTTGGGTACCGCGCTCGGTATGCTGGTGGGACTGATCCCCATCCCACTACCCGGTGGCGGAAGTTTCGCGCTTGGTCTGGCCGGTGGCCCGCTGATTGTCGCCCTCATCCTCGGCTGGCGTGGCCGTACCGGGCCGATTATCTGGAGCCTGCCGTACAGCGCCAATCTTACATTACGTCAAGTTGGCATGACTCTCTTCCTGGCCGGCATTGGCACCCGTGCCGGTTACAGCTTCTTCACCACCATCACCCAGGGCAATGGCCTGTTCCTCTTCATCGGGGGTGCACTAATCACGATACCAGTTGCCCTGCTAACCCTCTTTATCGGTTATAAACTACTCAAGATACCCTTCAGCCTGCTGATCGGAATGCTGGCCGGCCTCCAGACCCAACCGGCAGTGCTGGCCTTTGCCAACGAGCAGACCGGCAACGAAGCACCCAATATCGGCTACGCGATGGTCTTCCCGACAGCCATGGTTGTGAAGATCATTCTGGCGCAGATTCTGCTTGGATGAAGGTGACGGGGCACCTGCGCCACGATTGGTGATGCACACCACAAAGACACAGAGAGCACAGAAGAAGTTGCAAGAACCAGAACTTATTTCTACAAAGCTGGGCTATCGTGCTCCCAGACAGTCACACAGGTGCATGAACGCTTGCCAATCACCAACAACAGCCCATCCTACTTCTGACCCGTTGGCAGAGAGCAGCTCTGATCGTGCCATCACGCGCTGGACTGGTTGCCTTACCCGCACGTCATGCGCGGGTCGCGACGTTTGGAGTGCGGCAGCATGGCTGCCGCAGCAGCCGTACTCACGATCCGGCGTGTGGTACACCGTTGACCCTGCTGGTCACGGGTAGGTTCTACATACCAACCGCTGTCTCATCCGGGTCTCGGTGCTGCGATCCTGCCGGCACCCCGATTGGTTGGTTAGTTGTCTGACACGCCGATCGTTCGACTTGACAGCCATATTGATATAAGGTATCATTTCACCGCTGCATCCAGCAGCACCTTTTTTGGTCAATCAAAAATGATATAATGTATCAATATGGAACAACCAATGCCCGTCTCACAACCAATACCCGTTACCGTTCTTTCCGGGTTTCTCGGAAGCGGCAAGACGACCCTGCTCAATCACGTACTGACCAATCGGGCCGGCCTGCGAGTAGCAGTGATCGTCAACGATATGAGCGAGGTCAATATCGATGCGCACCTAATCCGTTCTGGTGATGCTGCACTCAGTCGCACCGAGGAACGATTGGTGGAGCTAACGAACGGCTGTATCTGTTGTACGCTCCGCGAAGATTTACTCATCGAAGTTGCCCGCCTGGCCCGCGAAGGCCGATTCGACTATCTCCTGATCGAGTCGACTGGCATCACCGAACCCTTACCAATAGCAGAGACATTTACCTTTCCTGGTCCCGATGGCACTTCCCTGAGCGAGATCGCTCGCCTCGACACGATGGTTACGGTCGTTGACGCCTTTACTTTTCCGCGTGACCTGCATTCGCTAGACGAATTGCGTGATCGTGATCTGGCTGTCGGTGACGATGATGAGCGGACGGTGGTTGATCTGCTGATCGATCAGGTGGAGTTCGCAGATGTCATTGTCTTGAACAAGATCGATCTGGTGAGTGAAACTGATCTGATTCGGCTTGAAGCACTCTTACGCAAACTAAACCCAGAGGCTCGCCTGATCCGCAGCGTGTTTGGGCAAGTCCCTCTCGACCACATTCTCAACACCAGACTGTTTAGCTTCGAGCGGGCAGCACAGATGCCAGGCTGGCTCAAGGAACTGCGCGGCGAACATACACCCGAAACGGAAGAATACGGGATTAGCAGCTTCGTCTTCCGTGCCCGGCGACCATTTCATCCGCAGCGATTATGGGAGCTACTCCACGAGGAATGGCCGGGAGTACTGCGCTCAAAGGGTATCTTTTGGCTGGCAACCCGTATGAACCAGTGCGGAATCTGGTCGCAAGCCGGTGCTTCCTGCCGCATCGAACCGGGTGGATGGTGGTGGGCAGCAGTGGACGATCAGCCGGATGATCCCGCCGAAGCAGCGGCACTGGCGGCGATCTGGGACGATCAGTGGGGTGATCGTCGGCAAGAGCTGGTATTTATCGGTCAGGATTTCGATGAATCAGCCCTGCGGGCACGCATGACATCGTGTTTGTTGACCGATGAGGAGATGAAACTCGGTCCGACCGGTTGGGCAACGTTTACCGATCCATTTGGAAGCTGGGAGCCGGTTATGATCCTGGACGAAGAGGATTACCACCGCTGACAATGGCAGCATTCGCCCCGCGTTGACAGTGCCCGTCATGCTCGTTTAGGATAAGTTTCGCCAATTTCGCAACATGTTCATATCGAAAGGATTAGGAAGCATGAAAGTTGCTTACATCTTCGCTACATCAGGCCACACCGCCAGCTACAAGCTCGGCAAGATGATTCTGCCACAGTTAGAAGCTGGCAACCATGGTGCACAAGTCGTTGGGATGTTCTTCTTCGATGACAACACCTACCTGCTGCGGGCGGGTGATCCGATGGGGGAGCGGCTGGCAAAAGTCGCTGCCGAGCAGGGTATCCTCTTGATGATGTGCGACCAATGCGCACTTGAACGTGGGTTGGCTGTCGGTGAACCGGGCAATTGCCGGGCAACCGGGACCGTGGCCGGTGTGCAGGTAGGATGCTTCCCCGATCTGTATGCTGCTCTGGCCGGTAACCCACCGGATCAGGTGATTACGCTCTGACGGTAGAACATTAAACTGGTAGCGAGAGGGTATCTCGTTCTGACACCCTCTCGCAACAACGGAGGAACAGATATGTCACGTCGCTGCGATTTGACCGGTCGCTCACCTTCATTTGGACACAACGTCTCATTCTCCAAGCGTCGCACGAACCGACGCTGGCTACCCAACGTCCAGGAACGACGGATCTGGGTGCCGGAAGAACAGCGCTTTGTACGCCTCAAGCTATCGGCGGCAGCACTGCGTGAAATCGAGCGTAAAGGCTTATTGAAAGCATTACGTGACCGGGGACTTACCCTAAAAGATGTTGAGCGACGTTCACGCGCATAACCTCTTTCTTGACCGATACCAGAGGCACGTCATCGGAGAGATTGCCTCGGTTGTAATAAACGATTTGTTCGGACTTAGTCGTATGCATCTGGATTGGCTCATCGTTGGTGGCGGCATTCACGGTGTACATCTGGCACTCGTGCTGCGTGAGCGGTGCAAGATTGCCGCCGATCGCATTCGCATTATCGATCCCCACGATCACCTGCTCGCACGCTGGAGGTCTTGCACGACCGCCTGTGGGATGCGTTATCTTCGCTCAACGGTTGTGCATCACCTCGCGCCTGATCCATACGATCTGCTACGATTTGCACGACACATCAACGCTGACGATCACCATTTTCACGGTCGGTACCAGCGCCCATCCCTCGCTATCTTTCAGGCTCACGCGCAATCGCTCATACGTCAATACCGATTGTCAGACTACACGCTGCAAGGGCGCGTATGCAGTCTGCGTCGGCGATCAACATTCTGGGATGTGGAAACCGATCAGGGCATGCTCTCGGCACGACATGTGCTACTGGCAGTGAGTTGTGGTGAACAATTGCGCTGGCCGGCCTGGGCGGGTGAACTACGAAAGACTGGAGCAGCGGTTTATCACCTCTACGAACCGACGTTCGCTCTCGATCAGATCGCCGCACACAGTGCCGTCGCGATTATCGGGGGCGGGATCAGTGCTGGTCATCTCGCACTAAACCTTTGCAGAAAAGCGCAGGTAACGTTGCTTATGCGTCGTCCGATCCAGGTCGCCCCGTTCGATAGTCCGCCCGGTTGGATGGGGCCGAAAGAGCTTCGTCGCTTCCACGCCGAACCCGACCCAACCCGACGGCGCACGATGATTACTGCGGCCCGCTTACCGGGAACGATGCCGGTTGAACTGGCCCAGAGTCTGCACGCCGCTGCGCAACAGCAACAACTTCAGATCGTGATTGATGAAGTACACGCCGCCACCATTTCAGATAGCGCGATCACCTTACAGCTCACGCATCACCAGCTGGCGGTAACAACGGTTATCCTTGCCACCGGCTTCACATCTGAACGTCCCGGTCATCCGTGGCTCGATGATGCCATTGCCCACAACGAATTACCAACCGCGCCGTGCGGCTATCCCCTGATTGGTTCTGATTTGCAATGGGCACCAGGATTATTCGTGAGCGGCCCGCTGGCCGAACTCGAGATTGGCCCGGTAGCACGCAACATCATCGGTGCCCGTCACGCTGGTGAGCGATTGGCGAGTCAGTATGCCGATGGGAGCTGACAGGCCGATTGTATAACAGAGCTTCTCCGACAAGTATCCGCTGGTGCGCCTCATCCACTTATCCACCATCTCTTGCAAATATCCGCGTTACTTTTGCACTCCTGGCACGGTTTATATATCAGAACACTGTGTTGTCCCAGGAGTGCATTATGCCACGCTCACGCTTCCCAGGCATCTGTGCGCACCCCATCACCAATCACCGGCCAGCATGCCAGACGACCACTGTGGTACAATACCAATTCAGAACTCTTTCCCAACCGCTACCCACCCCAGCAGGGAGGTTTCACCATGAGCCAACCGTCACCCAAAACCACGCTGGTTCCCGACCCACCAGCGGCGCCCGCCGACGACCCGTTTCGCTACGGCTGGCGCTTTGTGCATCGTCCCACCTCCGACGACCCGCATCATCTCGAGCAGGTGCCGCTCACCCTCGAGGATGTCCTCCATCCCGAGGTGGGAGACTTCATCGTGCATAGCATCCGTCACGAAACCGACCAGCGCTATCTCACCGATGTGTTACAGGCGCGGCTCGAACGCACCGGCGAAGCCATCGTGATGAGCGATATCCGCATCGCCTAGGACGTGCCCGGACTACGGCCACACGGCCCGGATGTGATGGTGATTCCCGGCATCACCAAACGGGAGAACAGGAGCACGTTCGATGTCGCCCAGGAGGGGCCGCGTCCGGCGTTGATCATCGAAATCACCTCACCGGAGACTTGCGAGAACGATCTGGTGCGCAAAGTCGAGCACTACGCACGGGCGGGGGTCGCGCAGTACGTGATCGTGGATGATCTGACGCGGGAAGAGCCGCTCCAGCTGCGGTTGCTGGACTACCGGCTGGTGGGAGAGCGCTACGTGCTGTACCCGCCGGACGAGCACGGACGGGTGTATCTGGAGAGTGCCCGACTGTGGTTGGGGATCGCGGACAACCACGTGGTGTGTGTCAACGAGCGGGGCGAGGTGATGGAGAACTACACCGCGATGATGGAGCTGGCAGAAGCGGCGCAGACCCAGGCCCGGCGGGAAGGAGGCGCGGGCGGCGGCTGAGGAGCGGGCACGGCGCGAAGCGGAGGCCCGCACTGCCGCCGAAGCACAAGCCCGCCGTGAAGCCGAGGCGCGGGCGGCAGAAGCGGCTGCACGGGCGGCTGCCGAAGAGCAGGCTCGCCGCGAAGCCGAGGCTCGCGCTGCTGCTGAGGAGCGAGCACGGCTCGCTGAAGAACAGGCCCGCCGTGAAGCCGAGGCGCGGGCGGCCGCCGAGGAGCAGGCCCGCCGCGAGGCAGAGGAACGGACAGCGGCTGAAGAGCGGGCCCGGCTCGCTGAAGAACAGGCCCGCCGCGAAGCCGAGGCGCGTGAAGCGTTTGCGGCACGACTACGTGAGCTGGAACGTGAATTGCGTCGACTACGCGGCGAGGAGTAGGGACACATTTCAGATCAGCCAGGAGAAGTCCTTATGATAGCCGGCACGATTCACCCCGCCACGCATATCGGTACTGTAGCCCTCACCGTCACCAACCTTGAACGCTCACTGGCCTTTTATCAAAACTTGATCGGTCTGCGGCTTCATCAGCGTACTGCACAGACGGCTCATCTCGGCGTTGGCGGCCCTGATCTCTTGATCTTGCACGAACAACCGACGTACCGCCGCTACCGTGGCATCTGCGGGCTGTACCACGTTGCAATTCTCGTTCCAAACCGCTATGAACTGGCTCGTGCGCTGGCCCGCCTCTTTCGGGCACATTATCCAAACGCACCAACCGATCACATCATGACCAAAGCCACCTATCTTGACGACCCGGATGGCAATGGGATTGAAATCTATTGCGAGTCGCCAGAGGATGGTGTCCTTGTCATGAACGACGACATCTTTTTCGCCCGTCGTACAGACGGCAGTCTGAGCAACGGACGTGAACCACTTGACGTAGCTGCACTGTTACGCCTGCTCTCACCCACCGATGATCTTGCCGCTCCTATACCAGCAACGACCAGCATCGGTCATATCCATTTGCACGTAGCGGATATAGATGTAGCAGTAGACTTCTACCACCGACTGATCGGCTTCGATATTCAGGGCGTGATGCGCCGTTTGCAGATGGCGATGGTCTCAGCCGGTGGCTACCATCACCATATCGGACTGAACACCTGGCAGGGCGAGCGTGCTCCCTCGGCACCAGCCGATGCCCTCGGACTCCAGTGGTTTTCAATTGTCTTACCCGATCAGAACGCACTGGCACCGATCCTTACCCGTCTCCACGACGCAGGGATCACCGGCGAAGCACATCCGGCAGGGTTGCTCCTGCATGATCCGTTCCACAACCGGATTGTTCTGACCACAAGAGAACAATTCCTGGCAGGTGCGTCGCATAGCAACAATCAGACCTGAAAGACGTATTCACAAGAGTGCCTACACAGTTGGAACAACGTATGCAGTATAGCGCCGCGTTCATATCTAACGTGCGTTGTGTAGAAGTCATCAATTCGAGAACTCTCGTTGCTTTCACAATCTGTAGAGTGACCGGTGAGACACGCGCACGGCATCCTGCACGGCAAGCGTGGAAGTGTGGCCGGCGCACGCCAAACTATGCAAACGTAAACAGCGCCCACTTCGGCGTATGATGTCTGCATGGAAAGCAGCGTGATCGTGAATATATAATCTTTTCGGTTGACGCCAATCTCCGTCGGGAATATAATAGTGCAACTATTGTCCCATTGAGCACCCAGACAAATGCACCTATTAGAAAAGGCGTTGCTATGCGTCGCGTTCTCCCGGTCATTCTGCTCATAGCAATGCTGCTTAGCGCATGTGGCAATCAGGCTACCACTTCTTCTTCGTTTGAGTATCCAACCGAAGCGATTAACATTATGGCGCCGGCCTCACCCGGCGGTGGTTGGGATAGCACCGCTCGTGCGATGCAAGCGGCCCTGGCCGCAACAACTGGTCAGACCGTACAGGTCTACAACGTGAGCGGTGCTGGTGGCACCATTGGTCTGGCGCAATTTGTGAATGAAGCCAAAGGCAAACCGCACGAGCTGATGGTTGGCGGCCTGGTGATGGTTGGTGCAATTCAAACCAATAAAGCGCCAGTTAACCTGTCACAGGTTACTCCTATCGCGCTACTCACTGCCGAGGCAGAAGCAATTGTTGTACCTGCCGACTCGAAGTATCAGACCCTGCAAGAACTCATTGAGGACTTCAAGGCCAATCCGACGGCTATTTCGTGGGGTGGTGGATCGGCTGGTGGTACCGATCACATTCTGGTTGGTCTGATTGCTAAAGCTGTTGGCGTCGCCCCGGCGAATGTCAACTACATTGCCTATTCGGGTGGTGGTGAAGCAACCGCAGCGATTCTCTCCGGTGCAGTGACGGCTGGTGTATCTGGCGTGTCGGAATTTGCCGAACAGGTTGCCGCCGGAACCATGCGCATGCTGGCGGTATCGAGTGAGGAACGGATTGCCGGTATCGATGCACCAACCCTAAAAGAAGCCGGCGTCGATGTAGCATTAATGAACTGGTGCGCCGTGTTCGGTGCTCCCGACCTCACGCCTGAACAGCGCGCTGCCGTTATCGCTACCATCGAGAAGATGCATGCCAGCAAAGAGTGGCAAGACGCGCTTAGCAAAAATGGCTGGACTGACTTCTTTCGCACCGGCGACGAATTTAGCACATTTTTGAATAATGAAATCACGCGTATTGGGGGCGTCCTGCGCGATCTTGGGTTGGTGCAATGAATGCACACACACGGGCACTGCTTTCATTACGGCTGGCCGCATTAGCGGTGATTGGTCTGGGAGGGGTTATCCTCTCCCAGATCACTCAGATAAGCGAAAGTGCGGGGTTCACTGTCGTTGGGCCACGTGTCTTCCCAACGATTGTTGGCAGTGGTTGTTTGATCTTCGGTCTCCTTTTCTTCCTGCGGGTTACAGTTATGCCAGATCATGATCTGGTGGCTGAAGTGGCTGACGAGGAACAGACAACCGATTGGCCAACAACGCTATTACTGCTGGTATTACTGGTCGCCTACGCGGCTGTGTTATGGCCACTCGGATATGTGATTGCTACGACCCTCTTCTTTCCGCTGAGCAGTCGCATATTGGGGAGCCGGCATCTGCGCCGTGATCTATTAATCGGCTTTCTGATCGGCCTCATTGTCTATCTCGCATTCACCCGTCTCCTTGGTGTTCGCCTGCCCGCCGGTATCCTGATCGGCTTGCTATAGGGATAGTCTGTGGACGTTATCGGTTATCTATTGGCCGGGTTCGCCAATGCGCTCACGCCACAATACCTCTTCCTGGCGGCGATTGGCGTCACCATCGGTACAGCAGTCGGTGTGTTGCCGGGCATTGGGCCGGCTCTTACGGTTGCCCTGCTCTTGCCGTTAACTTACAACTTTGATCCAACCGGTGCCCTGATTATGTTTGCCGGTATCTACTACGGCGGGATGTACGGTGGCTCCACCACCTCAATCTTGCTCAACACACCCGGCGAATCGGCATCGGTAGCCACCACCTTTGAAGGGTTTGCAATGGCGAAGTCGGGGCGGGCCGGCGCTGCCCTGGCCACCGCTGCAATTGGCTCGTTCGTGGCCGGTACCCTCTCGACACTCCTCCTCACCTTTATTGCGCCTCTCCTGGCCCGCGTTGCTCTGCTCTTCCAACCGGCAGATTATTTCGCACTCACCGTGCTGGCCTTTGTCAGTGTTACAGCGCTGGTCGGTTCATCAATCATTCGCGGCATGATCAGCCTCTTCATCGGTCTCTTTTTCGGGCTAATCGGGATCGATATCCTCTCCGGTCAAGTCCGGCTGACCTTTGGGATCATCGAATTGCTGGACGGGATCGATGTGGTAGTGGTTGCCGTTGGTCTTTTTGCCGTAGGCGAAGCGCTCTACGTCGCCTCGCAGCTCCGCCATAAAAGCGAAGAGGTACTCTCCGTCCGTTCGTCCGTCTGGATGAATCGTGACGAGTGGCGACGCTCGTGGCCGGCATGGCTGCGCGGTGCACTCATTGGCTTTCCCTTGGGCGCCTTACCGGCTGGCGGTGCCGAGATTCCAACCTTCCTCAGTTACACGGTTGAAAAGAGGCTGTCACGCTACAAAGATGAGTGGGGGAAGGGCGCAATTGAGGGTGTGGCCGGGCCGGAAGCAGCTAACAATGCTGCCTTTTCGGGGGTCTTGGTACCACTCTTGACTCTTGGCTTACCAACATCGGCAACCGCAGCAATCTTACTGGCCGCTTTTCAAATCTACAACCTCCAGCCTGGCCCCCTCTTGTTTCAGCGTTCGCCCGATCTGGTCTGGACGCTGATCGCCAGTCTGTACATTGGGAACGTCATGCTGCTGATCTTGAATCTCCCTCTCATTCAAATATGGGTGAAGATTCTAACCATTCCGCGCCCACTTCTTTACAGTGGGATTCTGGTTTTCGGCACCCTGGGCGTTTACAGTATGGCGAATAGTTTTGTCGATGTTGTCCTGATGTACCTTATCGGTGTCATCGGCTTCTTCATGCGCCGCTTCCGTATACCGGTTGGCCCGGCGATTCTGGGGTTGATCCTCCTGCCCCTGGCCGAATCGCAATTCCGCCGGGCGCTCGCCATCAGCCAGGGTGATCTAAGCATTTTCATCACCCGACCACTCTCGCTCGGTCTTCTGCTGGCAGCCCTGGCAGCCCTGCTCCTGCCCTACGTGCCGGTCATCATTAAGCGCATAACCGGCAAACAGGTGCACAGTGGCCGACTGGTATTTGGGCGAGGTGAAGAGGATTGATCGGGTAGTGGTGGCTCTGTCAGATGATGCAAAGCGCGTTCTCACCCCCGGCCCCGCTCCAGGGTGGGCAGGTGCGCACGGCTGCACAGCTTTTATGAAGCTAGGATGCAGAGCACGCCCTGCACGCCCTCACCCCCCTCCCCTCTCCCGCAGCGCGGGAGAGGGGAGCATGCGCTCAATGCCTCACCCCGGCGGGGATCCTCCCAATTAACAGACTCTAAACTACATCCGGCATACATCGTTCAGGTAACAGCCCTATCCGTGGTACAATCAAATAAAAGGTTTTAAATGTTTAGACAACGAACTATCATCCTATGAACATCTACCAATTCACTGTACGCACCATTGATGGCGAACAGCAATCCCTCGCGGTTTACCGCAATAAGGTGCTTTTAATCGTTAATGTAGCCAGTCACTGCGGGTTAACGCCTCAGTACGGCGATCTTGAGTCGCTCTACCGACGATACAAAGATCGTGGCTTTGTCGTGCTCGGTTTTCCGAGTAATCAATTCAATCAGGAACCGGATGATGAGGCGACGATAAAAGCCTTCTGCGCTCGCACGTATGCGGTGACGTTCCCGCTGTTTGCCAAAGTTGAGGTGAATGGCCCCAATACTCACCCGCTCTTTGCCTATCTGAAGGCACAGCAACCAGGACTAAGCCCTGATGGTGAGATTAAGTGGAACTTCACCAAGTTTCTGGTGGATCGGAATGGCAATGTCGTTCGGCGGTATGCCCCAACTGATACGGTTGGAGCTATTGAACGCGAATTGGTTGGGTTGTTGTAGTTTTGATGCAAAGGACAAAAAACCACCTCCGCCAACCATCATCCGGTCGGCGGAGGTGATTGTTGAGCCTACGGCGTGAGATCGCCGCCGCCAAAATCATCGAAGGCAGCACCGGCAGTGTTGAGGAACCAGACCCCGATCCGGCCGCCGGTACCGACGTAGCGGTTGCCGGCTACCGGTCGCGTGTCGGCCAGACCAATTGATTCGCAGCGCACGAAGACTTCAACAGTACCGTCGGCGTGCGCACGAGCACCGAGGGTGTCACCAGCTTGCAGCACCGCCGGGAAGGTGGCGACGGTCAGGAAGCCCTGCCCGCGTACCAATGCCTCAACCACCACTTGCTGATTGAGCGCATCGTAGCTGACCAGGATGGCACCGTTTTGCCCCTGGTTGCCGTTCACTTTCAAGGCCAGCGTGTGATGCTGTCCCGCCGGATTGATGTTCGTCAGGCGCAGATAGGCTTCCTGATCTGGCCCAAAGACGGTTGGCCGCCACCAGGCCAGACCACCCTTCTCTACCGTCACTGCATTGTTCTCGATGCGGTATTGATCGCTCTGGGTTGCCCCACCCCAGTTGCGCCCCAGGCGGCCAGGGGCACGGTTGAATGTATCGAGGGGAGATAGAGCCGGAAAGGAACTCACCTTGACCACCAGGGTCTGAGTTGGTTCAACATTGCCGGCACCATCGCGGGCAAAGAACTCGACGGTATACGTGCCGTCACTGCTGAAGGTGAACGGCCCGGTGTAGGGCTGGAAGCCGCCACCGTTGATCTGATAGGCGATCTCGACAATGCCCGACCGATCATCGGTTGCGGTGAGCGTCACGGTGGCGCTGCCCGCATAGCAATCAGCCGGACAGAGCGGGTTATTTGGCCCGCTGACCGTCGCCGTGGTCGTTGGCGGTACCCCATCGAGGTCGAGACCAACCACGATTGGATCGTGATCTGAGGTGCGGTAGAAATCGGAGGCATACAGGCTGCTGATCTGACCGGCCGACTTGAAGTTGGTGTTGTAGTCGAGAACCGACGGTTCATCAGCATTGATGTGCCACTCGGCTGTGCCGGCGACCTGGGAACTGAGGCTCGCACTTGCCAGTGCGTAATCGAGATAGTCCCACTGGCCATTGAAGACATACGAGTAAGCATTCGCGCCCCCGAAGCGCTCAACCAGGTTCTCGTATCCCTGCGTCTCAAGGGCGCGGATGGGGTCTTCTTTGGCGTAGCTGTTCAAGTCACCGATGATCAGCACGTCAGGATCGTTGATTCCGGTTGGATCACTCGCCAGCCAGGCTGCCAGCGTATTGGCGGCATTGGTGCGCACGATGTTGCAGTTGCCCTGACCATCACCGGCATCCGGCGCATCACAGGGGCTGCCTTTGCTCTTGAAGTGGTTGACACTGACCACAAAGCGGGCACCGCTCGCATTCACCGCAAATGCCTGGGCCAGCGCTGCCCGATTGCGCGGTGCGCTATCACCGCCGGTGATGAAGGCGGGTGTATTGAGCGCCGCCGTCTGACCGACCGGTGTGACCAGAGCCGGCTGATAGATAATCCCTACCTTGATCGCATCGTTGCCGAGCGCATCAACCTGACCGGTCGCTGCATCAACATCGATGAAGGCATAGGTTCCCGGTGCGGTCGCACTGTTCAGCCGATTAACCAGATCGGCAATCGCACTGGCCGGGCCATAGCCGTCGTTCTCGACTTCAATCACCCCCAACACTGCCGGGTTGAGCGCAACAATCGCCGCTACCGTCTTGGCGGTCTGGCGGGTAAATTCGGTCGCATTCTCGGCCCCACGGCAATCGGTCGACCCACCGGTAAGACCATTAGTACAGCCGCTGAAGGTGTTAAAGTAGTTCAGCAAATTCATCCCGACCACAGTGATGCTGCCGCCAACCGCAGGTGGTGCCGTCGGTCGCGGATTCTCGGCGACAAAGACCGGGACGCCACCCCCCGGCGTCAAATCGCTCAAATCACCCACCGGACGTACCCGATACGCATTCCCGCTCGCCGCATTACCGGCCCAGGTGTAGGTCATCACCCCAACCAGCCCGGTCACGCTATCGCCACCGCGCAGGGTATTGGCGGCACTCAACGGATTGCCACCACGCCCAAACAGGATCGGGTCGGGATTTTGATTCTGCAAGTTGTCGTCGACAATGATACGATTGAGGTCATTCGCAGCCTGTAACGCACTAGCCAGCGGCCCCGGCGGGAAGAGGCTGGTCGGCTGGTAGAGGCGATCCTCTGCCGACATCACCACCTGACCGAAGCGACCGAGCTGGAAGTGTTCGGTCACGACCAGCTTCATCGGGAAACGCACCAGCATGCTTTCAAACCGTTCGAGATAGTCGGTGGCGGGGAAGGGCATGGCTACGTCAGTCGGATCGACGGTAGCACTGCCGATGATGGTGATTTGGGTTGCGCTGATCTGGGTTTGGCCTTGAAATTCACTGACCGTGCCACGCACCTGTACCAGATTACCCAGTGCCACGTTGTTGTTGTTGCCGTTGAAGACAAAGATGCCTTCGGACGTCAGCGGATCGCTGTCAGAATCGGTTGCCTCTTCCTGTACGTAAAAGCCGCGCAGATTGGGTGAAGGGCCCTCAAAATCACCCACGACCACACCCGCGACCAGCACCTCTTCACCGACACAGGGTGAGGTGTCGGTTGTGCCTTGTATCTGGTGAATGAGGGTTACATTCGGCACATCAGGGCAATTGCCCATCATCGGCGGGGGTGGCGGCGGACTGCTGCACGGATTGGCAGGACTGCTCGTGTTGCGCGGATTGGGCGATCCGGCACTGAAATCGCTCGCATTGTTGTCGGTATCGACACAACCGTTCGCAGTACGCAGAGCTGCCGTCGTATTGTTCAACGTTGGCGCTGGCGCGCCCTCGAAGAAATTGGCACTCCCATAACCGACCAGATCGATGATCAGGGCCAGTTGCGTCGGCGAACAGGGGGTCGAGCCGCCGTTACACGCCAGGCCACTCGTACTGTTCACGAGCGCAAACTTCCCGGCTGAGGCACTGGCATTGATCGAACCGGTCGCGTCCGGTGTCGGTAGCGGACTACCGGTCGCCCCACCGGCCAGTTGCACCAGATAATACTGGCCGGGAGCCAGCGATCCGCTGAGCAACACAATTGGGTTACTGCCAAAATTGCCCGTCCCGGTGGCACTGGCGTACTGGATCGATAGACCGTTCAGACTAACCGTTGTCGTACCGCGATTAAAAATCTCGACAAAATCGTTGGTATACGGTGCGCCACTGTTGCCACCGCCTCCATAGACCTGGTTGATCACCAGATCGGCACTGACTGCGCGTGCCACCGGTGTTGATACACCGGCCTGCACCGCAATCAGGGCAACCACCAGCGCAAAATACATCCAGTGGCGCGTCCAACCTGCAATCCAACGCATAACGTTCACCTCATACATTTCCAAACAAGCGACATCCACCGGTAAACCGGCCATGCGGAGGGCAGGCGAGGGTGAAGTGCAGGAGCGCCGCAACGCAATGGTTGAGTCATCAGGCATCGCCTATGATAGGTGAAAATCTTGAACGGCACGTTAAGGGTTACCCGAAAAATGGCTATGGTTTGATGACAGTTTTGTCAGAATGTGGGTGAATAAGTTGTCAGGAAAGGGAGAACAACCGGTGTGAGTTCACCCCCTCTGTGCCCTCTGTACCTCTGTGGTGCGATTAACCACAGAGACACGGAGGACACAGAGGATTGTTTATGTTAACTCAAGTTACCACCTATGCTATGAGCAGGCTACGAAAGACTACCTGCTATGATGAACAGCACGACGCTGCGCACAACATTGTGCAGCGTACCTGACCGGTATGCACCGTTTGGGTAGCAGTCAGTTCCGTAGACGCACTACGTCACACACATCTGGTATGACCATACTTCGTGTCGCTGTGGTGATATAAGGTGACACCTTGGGTGACGATCTATCCGCGTTCATCCGCCCAACCCGCGTCCATCCGTGTTCCCCCCTCCCCCCATCGCGCTCAACGACCCGCACCGCTGTGGTGACGTAAGGTAGTAACTTGGATTATGTTAACTCTCTGTACCCTCTGTGCCTCTGTGGTGCATATCTAACCACCGAGACCCGGAAGATTGTCCGTCAGTTACCCCGAATTGCTCAATCTGCGCTTGTCCTGCAAGCCACCGTGCGCCATGCTGTACTCAATGCACTGGCCGGTATGCAGGAGACGCACGATGGAACTATCAACACTTACCTGGACAGCACGCCTCTCACTGTTGCGCAATCGCCTGATCTTCAAACAGACGCTACTGGTGTTTGGGATAGCAATCCTGGCCCTCGGCCTGCTGATATTCCTCATCAGCGAAGAGAATCACTGGCTGATCACATTGCAGGTCATGGGCATCACCGCCGGTATCATCGCCGGGCTGCTCGTGATCGTGGTCGGGTTGCTGGCCCTGATCGGCTACGAACAGCAGTTTGTCCTTGACACCACCGGTGTCAGATCAACCCTCGGCGATCGCACAAAGCTGTTCTTTCGGACAGTTCGGATTGCATCGCTGCTAAGCGGTCAGGTCACCGCCATGGGAGCCGGCCTGGTCATGCGCACCAGCGACCGTATCCGCTGGCAGGATGTCGAACGAGTCGAGGTTGACCGGCAGCAGCGGGTGTTGACGCTATACCGCAAAAGAGGAGCACCCTTCCTGCTGGTATGTGGCCCTGAACAATTCAACACCGTATGCGTGATTGTCCAGCAGCAGACCGGTCTCAGCGTGGGGTAGTGGTGGTCTTGGCGGGATA
>NZ_DAOTZQ010000083.1:0-24472 GCF_034434295.1 Chloroflexus sp. | reverse complement strand
TCATAAAAGCTGTGCTATCGTGCTGCACGACCGTCGTCCTGGTGCATGAACGCTTGCCAATCAGCAACGATAGCCGACCCGGCTCCTGGCCCGTTGGTAGAGCACAGCTCAGGCCATGCCATCACGCGCTGGATGGAGTGCCTTATCCGCCTGGCATGCGCGTGGTGCAGGGTTTGGCGTGCGGCAGCCATGCTGCCGCGCCAGCCATGCTCACGAGATGGTGCGGGTCACGTCGTTGATCCAGCTGGTCACGCGGATGCCGGGCGCGATCGTCGCAACCATAGGAATCGGGTGGCAATGAATGAGATACCTTCATAGTAGATGTTTTTTGAAATAGATTCTAATGGTGGTACAAACTGAACCGACTCTACCTTATCTTCGCATGACATGGCGTGCTATAATACGACACAACACCGCGCTCTAGCCCAAGGAGCTGGAACATGGCAATGGCAGATACATTGCTACGCCCATTTCGTCAGGCCCAACACTGGCTGGCTGCCCGTCCTCGTTTGCGGATGTGGCTGCGGGTATTTCGCCTGAGCCTCTTTCAATTCGGGATGGGACTCTCGCTGGCACCGTTGACCGGTACGCTCAACCGTGTGCTGATCAACGAGTTAGGGATTGCAGCGTTCCTGGTAGGTTCGTTACTGGCTCTTCACTACTTTATCTCACCGGCCCGCGCCATTGTCGGGTTTAAGTCGGATGTCCATCGAGCTGCCGGCCGCTGGCGTACACCGTATCTGGTACTCGGTGCGATGCTGACCTACGGTGGCCTGGCGACTGCTCCCTTCTCGCTGATTCTGCTCAGCGGTGAAGGCTATCTCCCATTTCCATTAGCGGTCATTGTTTGTTTTGCTATCTTCTTTGCCTACGGTTTGGGCGTAAATATTGCCGAGACGATCTATCTCGCCATTGTCAGTGACGTGACGCCGGCAGAAGAGCGTGGTCGGGTGTTGAGTGTGCTCTGGGTGGCGCTGGTCTTGGGGACGATTGTCGGTTCGTTGCTGATCGGTGAACTGTTGATCGACTATAGCCATACCCGTTTGATCCAGGTGATGCAGGGATCGGCGTTAGCCTTTGTGTTTCTGACCTTCCTGTCAATGCTTGATCAAGAGCGGTTGAAGCCGAATGGCGAACTGGTTGATTTCACCCCGGTACGGGTGCGTGAGACGCTTGGTGAGTCGTTGCGCATGCTTGCAGCGCAGCGCCCGCTGCGCAACCTGTTCATCGTGCTGGCACTGGCAACGACCGGCTTTGCTGTACACGATGTATTACTCGAACCATACGGCGGTCAGGTGTTAGGAATGAGCGTGGCTGAGACGACGCGCCTGACGGCGGTGTGGGGCGGTGGGATGTTGACCGCGATTGTCTTGACCGGCTGGCTGCTCTGGCGTGGTCATCCGGCCTTGCGGATGTTGGGAGGCGCTTCGATCCTGGGTGTGGCCGGTTTTGCAACCATCAGTCTGGCCAATACTCCCGATCACGTCGGGCAATTCCTGGGTGGGATTGTTCTGATCGGGATGGGGCGTGGTATGCTGATTGTCGGTGGCCTTGCGCTAGTGATGGGGTTGTGTGACCGTTCCCATGCCGGTCTGTTCCTTGCCCTGTGGGGTATTACCCAGGCGCTATCGCAAGGGGTCGGAACGATTGCTGCCGGCCTGGCCCGCGATATTATCGGCAGAATGAGTGGCGTGGTCGCCAGTGGCTATATTGCCGTCTATCTGAGTGCGTTGCTGCTGATTGCGGTAGCCGGGTTACTGCTCCTCGTCCTCAGTTTGCGCGGTCAGCTCCGCGCCGAGCAGGTGCGTTCGCCGTGGAGCAGTCTCGAACAGGTGAATGCCGATCAGATCATTTTCTAACCCAAGTTGCTCCCTTTGTCACCACAGAGACACGGCGGACACAGAGGATGGGCATAACCCGGATTGCTACCGTGAGGTGTGACGTAATATGTCCATGGGAACTGACTACTCCCCACATCGTCCACGCGGTTACGCCATACGGTATCGAGGGCAATGTTGTGCTGTTCATCCTGGTAGTCAACCTCTGCCGTCTGCTCACAGCATAGGTGGCAACTTGAGTTTTCTAAGTCGATTTTCAGGGAAGAACGCCCCTGGTGGTTCGTTTCATCAGGGGCCTTTCCTTCCTCAGTCAGCATGTCGTCGCCAGATCAGTCCGAGACCGATCACGATCAAGACCAGCGGCCAAACCCAACCAGCCTGATTGAAGATTAACTCCAGCAGCGTCACCCCACTTTCACCGATGATGAGCAGCGATCCGATAACAGCCATAATCCCGCCGGGAATGAAGGGCCACCAGACCCGTTCATTCGCGAAGAGCGCACTTAAGAGCGGGATCGCTGCCCAGCCGATTGCAAAGGAGAGCAAGAATACGCCACTTTCAGCTTCTTCGGCCAGCGGCAGCACATCGGTCAGAATGGCACCCAGGGCGATCCCGCCAAGAATACCCGCCGGAATAAACCAGCCGCTGCAGCGAGTGCGGATGCCGACTGCGGTGAAGATGATGGCCAGTGCGGGCAGGATCAGCAATCCGGTGTCGATAACATTTCCCAACAACAGGACGACCCCAATCGCGATCAGGGCAATACCAATCGTTGCTCGATCGCCATGTTTGGTGGTGGTCGTTTCGGTTACAGACGTTTCGGTGGTCATTGTCTACCTCTCTTTCGCTGACTACCTTCTCTGCCTCTACTATACAAAGGAATGGGCTGAGCCAACAGTGTCAAAGGTCAGATGTTGGTCATATCGTGGTATATGACGGTTGGCATAGTGCCTGCCGTCGGTGATGTGTAGGTGTGAGCACGAAACTCTTCCCCGTGATCAACCTGTTGGTGAGTATCAAGAACGAGGATTATTCACTGTGCGCGTCTGCCTCTGGTGCGCATATGTGTAGACTCTGGAAGTACCTGCTTTCGGTATGCATCTGGGCTGCGATAGGCAATGGTTTAGTCCAGGTCTGCGCTGGCGAACCTGCGGTATAACCCTGGCTGCGCTCGCAGGTATCGGTTTGAGGTATAGTAGTCTGAACAGTTCTTGTTGATGCTTACGGAGTTGCTATGGTTCCCGAACGTCTGATTGCCTACACGATTGCGGTCGCTATCCTGACTCTCATTCCCGGTGCTGACACCATGCTGGTGCTGCGCAATGCCCTGGCGCGTGGTCGCCTCGCCGGTATTGCAACCGCTTTTGGTATTGGGAGTGGTCTGTTCGTGCAGGCAACCCTCTCCGGTTTGGGGTTAGCCGCGATAGTGCTACAGTCGGCACAGCTTTACCACGTGCTCAAACTGGCCGGTGCCTGCTATCTGGCCGGGTTAGGTCTGTGGACGATGATCACAACCTGGCGACAACGGGCAATTGAGGAACCGCATCTGCCCGTCGGTCAAGCGCGCCATGCCTTTATCGAGGGTTTATTGAGTAACGTACTCAATCCCAAAGTTGCCGTGTTTTATCTGGCATTTTTGCCGCAGTTTATCGATCCAGGTGATTCGGTCTTGTGGTCGGCACTTGCACTCACGACCATCCACTTCCTGCTCAGCATTCTCTGGTTTTCAACCATGACCTTTGTTGTTGCCGGGGTCAGTGTCTGGCTGCGCCGCAGTGACGTGCGCCGTCGGCTCAACTATGTCACGGGGGCGGTTCTGGCCGGTTTGGGAGTACGGTTGGCGGTTGAGGCGTAATTCATATGCTACTGACCGTTCTCGTATGGGGTGGATGTCCATCATGTTTACGAGATGACAGCAGCTTGTCTCAAATTGTGAGTGATGCTGTGCACTAGTCAGGTTGTCAAACCTGTGCGGGAGTGCTGCCATGCATATCGCCAGCGCATCGCCAGGACGTTTCGCAGATGCGCATTCACGCTCAGTTGCCGCACCGGGACGATTGATGGCAGGAGTGGCGTGTGCGCGTTGCTACCAGCTACGACATGACCCATCCCACCCCGTCTCTGCTAGCTATGCATTACCCACAACTGCTGTCAACCACGGCTGTCTCAGCGGGTATGATCGCCATGGATGCTGGTGTGGGCGACTGGCCTGGTGGCAGTGCACATCTCCAGCTGTGCCAGCACGTGCTGAATGGGTTGCCTTGCGCACTTATCATGTGCGTGGCGCAGGGTTTGGCGTGCGGCAGCCATGCTGCCGCGCCAGCCGCGCTCACGATCCGGCACGGGGCATACCGTTCCCCATCCTGGTCAAGGGAGTGCTGACTGTGCTCGTGCCGATCATCGAGTCGGTCCGGCATGCATGCGCTACCGGTGTGTAGACGTTTGGTTGTACCAGGTTCGTGCCTGCGCACCAGCAGTCACGGCCAGCACCTGCCGGTGATGGAGAGGATGCCTCGACGCAGGCTGGAAGCCTGCGCCACGGGGAGCCGCCACGGGGAGCACGTGCAGCCCGGCCTAACGCAGCGTGGGTAATGCATAGCACCCGCTGGGGCGGAAGCACGTTCTCAGCTCCTCCCCCCAGCGGGGGGAGGTTGGGAGGGGGGCCGGAATTGCGGTGCGCGACAACAAGTATAGAGCACGCCTATCTCCACTCCCCCGCCGGGTTGGAGACATACCTCCACTCTAACCCGCCCCCGCTGGGCTATGCATTACCCATAACTATTTTGTCAACCTCTTCACGCATCAGCAGCGCCTATCTCATCGTGCACGATCCCGGCACTACCGCATTGTCACACTGTCGCGTCGGTCTTACATTACGAATGGGAAACGGTGTGTCAGCCTATGGTGCAGGCGAGAAGCCTGCGCACCAGCGGTCATGGCCAGCACCTGCCGGTGATGGAGAGGATGCCTCCACGCAGGCTGGAAGCCTGCGCCTCGGGGAGCCGCCACGGGGAGCGCGTGCAGCCCGGCCTAACGCAGCGTGGGTAATGCATGGCACCCGCTGGGGCGGAAGCACGTTCTCAGCTCCTCCCCCAGCGGGCGGGTTGGGAGGGGGGCCTTGTCAGGTGACAAGCGAACCGGAGGCTCGCGGCGACTGAACCCGCATAATTGAGGGGATTGTGTGTTCGACAGTGCATTGCGGACGGGCGACAGGATCGCTCTCCTATTGGCAGTGGCGCGCTGGATGGCGATCTGGTTGCACAGGCTGGATGATGTTGGAGACGGGTGAATTACGACTATCACAACATCAAGATATGAAGCCCATGGGGAAAGAGGCCGTCTTTATCCAGCCGAGGTGATACTGGCTGTGTAACTGCTGATCATTGTGAGCGGGTCGCCTCGTACATCAGGATGCCGGCTGCCACTGCCAGATTAAGCGAGTCGCTACGCCCTCGCATTGGGATGCGGACTACCAGATCACAGGCGGCAAGCTGCTCTTCTGTCAAGCCATGCCGTTCGCTGCCCAATACCAGGAGCAGTGGTCGTGGGTAGGTTATGGTCCGGTAATCACTGGCCCCCCGATCAGAGCTGCCGACCAGGGCAATACGATGCTGCCGTGCCCAGGCCAGCAGACTGTTCCAGTCCGTGCGAGTAATCTGCTGACTGAAGAGTGCACCCATGCTGGCCCGCACCGCTGCCGGATCGAAGGGATCGGTCGTTGCGCCGACCAGGATGACGCCGCTGAAGCCGGCGCCATCGGCAGTGCGCAAGATTGTACCCAGATTGCCCGGATCGGCTACCTCAACCAGCACCACCCAGCCAACCGGTGCCGGTGACAGGTTGGGAAGTGGCGTGTAGTGCATTCGCCCAACGGCTGCCATGCCTTGCGGGTTGTCTTTGTCGGCCAGACTGCTGAAGACTGCTGCACTGACGGTCAGTATTTTGCCGCCGCCAGCAGCATACGTGTCAATCAGTTCGTGCGCAAAGCTGCTATTGAGAAGTTCAGGGGCAATGACCAGCATGTCAAGCGGGGCACCGCATTGAATCGCCTCGGCGACCGGGCGAATCCCTTCAATCAGGTAGCGCCCCTGCTCGTCGCGAGCTTTGCGTTGCCTGAGTGCACGCAGGGCTTTGATGGTTGGATTGGCGAGGCTGGTGATCATCATACCGGGAGTACTTTGCCAGGGTTTAGACGACCGGTGGGATCGAAGCGAGCTTTGATCTGGCGTTGCACAGCAAGTTGTGCTTCACCGAGCGCCTGGGTCATGAATGGCCGTTTGAGGGTGCCGATACCGTGCTCTCCCGACAGCGTACCACCCACGGCCAGGGCTACTTTGAAGACGGCTTCTGCGCACGGCCATAATTGCGCCACTTCGGTCGGATTGCGGGCATCGAAGAGGATGTTTGGATGCAGGTTGCCGTCGCCAGCATGACCAAAGACCACGATAGGCAGGCCATAGGTGGCGCTTACCTGCTTAATCTGGCCGACACATTCGGCGATGCGGGTCACCGGTACGCTGATGTCTTCACCCAATCGGTTAGGGCGAATGCGAGCCAGGGCCGGCGCGATCACTCGTCGGGCCTGCCAGAGGTTTGCTTCATCGGTGGCATTTCGCGCCACTGCCACCCGTTGCGCACCGCCAGCCTTTGCCAGTTCAGCCAGGGCTGCTGCGTCGTGTTCGACCGCTTCCGGTTCACCGTCGGCCAGCATTAACAGCATTGCTCCGGCATCTTTCGGCAAACCGATGCGTAGATACGCTTCCACGGCGGCGATCGTAGTGTCATCCATCAGCTCCAGACTGGCCGGGATAATCCCCGATGCCATGATCCGTTCGACTGTGGCACAGGCGGCGGCCAGATCGGCAAAGAGCGCCATGGTTGTGCGACGGGCACGTGGCAGTGGGATCAGCCGCAAGGTTGCCTCGGTAATCACAGCCAGCGTTCCTTCAGAGCCGACAAGAAGTTGCACTAATCCATCGCTCTCACCCTGACCGGCCAGGCCATCGCCGTAGCGGGCGATGGAGCCGTCGGCCAGTACTGTCGTTAATCCCAATACATAATCGGCAGTTACCCCATATTTCAAACAACGTGGTCCACCGGCGTTGCAGGCGATATTGCCGCCGACGGTCGAGGCCGCCTGACTGCTCGGATCGGGAGGGTAGAAGAGGCCAACGCGCTCAGCGGCCCGTTGTAGTTCGGCAGTAATCACGCCGGCACCCACGTGGGCAACCTGCTGCCCGCGATCAATAGTTATGTGTTCCATGCGGTTCAGGCCAATCACCAGACATCCCGGTGTTGGTACGGCTCCACCGGCCAGGCCACTGCCGGCCCCACGGGTAACTACCGGTAAGTCGTGTGTAGCCGCAATCTGCATCAAGGCAGCAACTTCAGCCGTGCTGGCCGGCAAGGCGACCGCATACGGCAGTGCTTCGGCCTGGGCAATCGAGGCGTCCTGCCCGTAGACCGCCAGTTGGTCAGGATGGTGGATCAGGTAACGGTCACCAACCACCTGTTTGAGGGCAGCGATACAATCGCCATGCGTCTGGCTCTTGCGAGGGGTCAGGGTTGGATAAGCCGGTTGTGGCGGCGGGCCAAACTCGTAACACGGTTGACCACCGAGGGTGGCTAGCTGCGCTTTCAAGGTCGCATAGTGCCGGACGTCGGGTAATGGCGTGACATGGACGCTCCCTACGCCCAGATCGCCCCAGATGGCGATACCGGCGTCACCGATTTGCCGACAGGCGGCGATTCCCTCGGCCAGTTTGCTGCGTGGCAGCGTCATATCGAGGCGTTGGTCGGCGGGCAGAGCACAATGCCGGCGAGCAAGTTCTTCCCAATGCTGCCAGCCATTGTTGGGGTCACAGGTAACGGCGAGCTGATGGCGATCTGCCGTTGTCAGCACCTGCTGTGACTGGCGCGTCACCACCTCTGGCAGACCGGCGAGAGCGATGAGGAGTAATCCGCCGGCATCGAATGCTAATGCCCGTAGTTCCAGATTGGCGGCCATCAGATCGGCTGCCAGCATCAACAGCCGTTCCAGCGGTCCCTCTACCAGGTGCAGGGTGGTCACTGCCGGCAAAGGGCGCAAATTGAACGTCAATTCACGCAGATCACCGAGGCGTACTCCCTGTCCGGCCAGTGCGCGGTGCAGGTTGTAGCCGGTTGCCCGCTTGAGGGTTGGGCCGCCGACATGCAATAGACCGTTGGCGGTTTCCAGTGTTGCTGCCCGTACATAGCGGCCAATTGGCCCGCTCGACAACCGATACCGACCACCACTGTTACAGGCTACCAGTTCGGCGAGCGTTGCGTCGGTATGTAACGGGGCAACCGGCAGGCAGAGACCGTAAGCGGTCAGAGCTTCGTTTAAAGCGGTCGCGGTTGCGGTTGCCGGTGCGCTTGCCAGCAGTGCACCGGCATTGATGGTAAAACCTGTGGACGTGATGGTCATGGTTGTGCGCTATCGATCATGCGTATACGTTAGTCAGATTGCGGTCATTGACTTACCCGGTAGGATTATAATCTACGACCAGCGCAATTGCCGCAGCAATCTCGTCCATGGTGGTTGCCGGTGCTCTCCCGACCATCGTGCGTAAGCGATGCACCTCAATCGAGTGCAACTGCAACAGATCAACGGCGTGCGGTTGGCCTAAGCGGGTCGGCCAGTTACCCTCCAGGCGCTGCAACCACACCATACCGGCAAACCGGTCTTCCCATGGGCGCAGGCGGGCAACCAGTCGAATCGGCAGATGTTCAAAGGCGTCAGCACTCACTACTAACACCAACCCTGATGTCTGATCACCAAAATCGGTCTGCCAGATCTCACTGCGCCGGGGTGATTTACTTGTGCTCACTCGTTGCGACCTCGTTTACAGAATCGGTGACAGACTGATAGAGATCGAGTGCATTGGCTGCCTGGGCAGCCAGGATCGCATGGCGTTCAGCCTGCGGTAGCCGGAGCAATTGTCGGCTGCGAACAGCAAAGGCTAGAGGTGACGGCGAGTAATGACCTGCCGGCACATCCTCGGCCTGGATGGTCTCAGGGATGACAGTTTCGGCGAAAACGGCCTGTGCCACACCGGTTGCCACCTCATCACCCAGCAAACGCTGCGCTTCTGCGGGATCGATCAGCTCTTCCGCCAGGGCGTGAAGGGCGGCCCGCCGCAACCAGAGTGGTTCTTCGTGTGGCAGTGGTTCCGGTTCTGCCATTCGCCAACCCCGTTCACTGAATTCGATCATCCACTTGCGGAAGAGAGATTGACTGATAATGTCCAGCGTCTGCATGCGGTAAAGCAGCGCCTGGATGCTCATTCCGAAGTGGTGCTTCATCAAGAGCAATTCATCCAGATGCAGATGATGACGGCGCTCACCGATAAAGGCGCACAGATCATGGGCTGGCGCGAGCAATGCCGCTGCGAAGCGAAACGCAGCCTTCTCTTCATCCAGATTGTCTTGTGCTTGCAGTACCAGATGCGCCAACTCGTGCGCGAGATTCATCCGCCATCGTGCACCATCGTTACTCCGCTGCGCAATCACCGCTGCGGCCAGCGGATGACCGTGTTCAGCACGGGCAATCGCAGCAACGCCATCGAAGCCGTCAATGGTTGCGAGTTCGATGACGTGGAGGCCGTGATCTTCTAACACGTCGGTCAAATTGGCAATCGGCGCACTACCCAGATCCCAACGGCTACGGAGATCGGTAGCCGCAGACTCAACATCGTCCAAATTCTTCACCGGATACTCCTGCAACGGGATATCGAGCACCCTGGTGTCGCCAATAAGCCGTTGTAATCGCACCCGTTCGCGCAATGCCTCTTCGGCCAATGCGGCGAGATGCTCACTCTGTCGTTTACCGAGCGAAGCACGTTTACGATAGGCAACGATCTCGACCCGGATATTGGCACCGTCGAGGAGATCGGTCGGTCGTACACCAAGTGCCTGCGCTAAGCGCTGAAGCACCATCGGTGATGGTTGAGCGTGACCGTGTTCGTACTTAGAAATAGCCTGACGGGTAACAATGTGGTTGGTTGCCTGTGCCAGATCGCTGAGGGTCATGCCGTGCGCCAACCGCAACTGGCGCAATCGTTGACTAATCATGGCCAACTCCTTCCTGACAGTTGACAATTATCGCTGTTTGCAGACACTTTGTCAACCGGTATTGGAAGGGGTGGAATCTGAAAAATACAATGCCTGAACCTCTCGTATGGCAATGTGAACAGGTACATGCACCGTCTGTGGTGGCTGAACCCGGCCCTACCTGCCCAATTTGAATGATAGCGTGATCAGCGATGGGAATATCTCATATCAACCGGCTCCTCTGGGAACGTGAACATCTGGATCGCGGTGACCGTGTCGCATTCTCTCATCGTATTCTACCCGCCTCTCTCGATGCACACATAGTCGGCGGCAGTCATACTTCGACACCAGTAGGTTTCTCCACACTGATGGGTGAGATGTATCAGTCCGGCTATCGTTGTCGGATGGTATACTCAAGTGTTTCAGATCAGCCTCTGCCTGCGATCAGTGGCAGCGGGGACCCCTCACGCGGCGTGTGAACAGATGGTTTCGCCAGATCGAATCCCCTGGGCGACTGGATAACTGGATAGGTTATAGAACACGGCATCCCTAATGGCATAGAACAAGGTCATTACCAGTAGTAGGCCGAAGATCTGTGTTCCAGGCTTGCTATGGGAGGTGATTGCTGGTGACAGAGGACCATTAACCTTTATGCGAAGAATTGCTGGTTCTCTTTATGCCCGGTTTAGTGAGATATGTCTTCTCGGGCTTGGCCGGTCAGTAACGTTTCTACGTTTTTGTCTGGACAAATTGATGACAATCTATGCGATAGGCATCCAGTTCGCGATGTTTTATCAGCGTATTAAAGCCCATTTGCTGAGATTGAGGGCAAATATACTCCGGAGCCTGATCATACTCTATTACAAACACAGGTTTACCAGCTTCTTTGAACGGCAACAGGGCTGTACATTCCTGATAACGAAAACACGACTCGTTGATCATCCAGTCAAAATCGTCCACCAATTCCGGTATCTGTTCAATATCATTTTTCAACCCGATAGCAAGACCACGTTCGTGGGCTGCAAAAGCCAGAAAGCGATTGTAAGCAAGTTGATCTTCTGCGGTCAAAGCAAAACCGGTATCGTTTGTATAACCATTCACATTATCAGGATCAACACCATGACACCCCTTTTCTACGGCAAGGTCTAGTCGTGAGGTCATGATTGGGCCGAGGATATCAATCCGACGAATGTCCAGCCACCGCTCACCCGGCCAACCCGCCAAATCCTTACCCAACACTACGGGCACGAATGTTGATGCGTCTGGACGCCACTCTTCATATGCTCCGGCATTGAAGTAGCACATAACGAATATATCTCGTTCACGCAACTCTTGAATAATACCGGGTGTGGTATCCCACAAATCTAAATTGAAAACCTGAACATCCACAGAGAGATCCAGTTCACCGGTGTATTGAATTTGCCATGTTGTAAGAACTGGTATTGTTACAGGTGAAGGTTTTCTGGAGCCGATGAATAGTAACGATGAAAGGAGATGATATGAATTAGACGGTAATATGTTCACAAGAGCATATATCAGTAAAAAGATGGTTGTCAGTACGAAAAAGTATCGTTGTCTGTTTCGCATACTCAAGGTGTGCTATGTATCAAGCCAGAATCTGTTTCATACGTGATGATCAGGGTTCTATTTTGCAAGATGCCTCATAGATCATCCGACAGCGTACAAACATTACACCTCCGCACGTCCTCAACTTATCCCGCCAGCTTGTAGAGTGTGTCGAATCGTCTGTCACGGATAGATCATGCGCATTTTCTGTTCTATCATCGCATGATACCCGCTGATGTTCAGGGAAAGTATAGTCGCTATTACCTAACCTTTACAGACTGTTCTCCTGAAGTCTATCATTCAGACATCAGATTGCCCCTGCAAGACGAGCGGGAAAGGGATCAACCTCCCTTCCCCTCCCCACTATTCCCTATTATATCCTATCTCCTACTTCCCCATCCCATCCACATTACCGGTCAATTTCGGCAACAACTGTGCCGTTAGCAGCGTGGTTAATGCTGAAGCATCGCCGCCGTCGCTCTGGATGACAATCGGGCGTGGGGCACGTTTCATCAGTGTTTCGGCCACCTGAAGCCGGCGCCGGGCCAGTTCGTATTGCAGCACAGCTCGATTGTCCTGGTACGCTTGACCAAGATAGTCCAGACCACGTGCCTCATTTTCGGCCTGGCGTAGGGTTGCCCGGCCACGCGCTTCGATCTCCCAACGTACACGCTGCGCTTCGGCCTCTTTCTCTTGCAGCATACGCGCCACGTCTTCACGGGCTTTATTGATCGCTGCCCGTACCTCGACCAGTTTGGCGTCGCGAACCTTCCTGGCACGCTCAATCTCAAGCAGCAGACCGTCGATCCGTTGCTTTTTGATCAGTTCCCATTCACGTGCGTAGGCCTGCAACTCTTTCGCGACGCGCTCTCGTGTCGCCAGGTGCTGCTGATATTGATCGGGCAATTGCACATCAGGAATGTTGGCACCGGTAATGCGGACACCATAGCGGGCCAGTTGGCGGTTGAGCAGCTCTTGCATATCACCGACATCGCTGCCACGCAGATCGTAGGCGCGTTCGGTCTCAACCCGGCGTGCCCGCTGCCGAATGGCGTCCTGCACCGCACTGCTCAGCACCAGATCGAAGTTACTGGCCCCCAGGCGGCGCACAAAGGCGATGGGGTCTTCAATCCGGAACTTCAAAAAGAATTCGATGGACTTCAACGGCACATTTTCGCGGGTCGGTGCCGCCATCACCGGTGCGGTGTACGGAATCTCGGTGCTGGTGTCAACCACGGCCTCGACCTTCTCCCACGGCCACCACAGGTAATGACGACCCGGTGCCAGGGTGCCGACAATCTGTCCCCAGCGCGACAGAATACCGGTTGTGCCCTGCTCGATCTCGATAATCGCACCGAGGACAAACGACAACCCGGCCCAAATAAAGAAGAGCAGCGCCAGGAAGAGCGCCAGACCGCCGAAGATTCCCCCACTGAAGACGGCGACACCGATCAGATACAACCCAATGGCCAGTGGTAAAAGCCAGCGTGCCCGCCGGCGATCTTTGGGAATCACCACCGGCACTAGTTGCCCCTCTTCACCGGAACGGAGGAGTTGCCGGATGCGGTTCCAGGTCGCTACCGCCTCGCGGATACGCGAAAATTCACGTCGTGGCTCACTCACCGCGGTTCTCCTTTCTCGCTGCGCTGTTCGGTCTCGGTGGCGACGACTTGGGCGATCTGTTCAGATCGGGCCAGGATGCGCTGGCGAATCTCTTGCATACGGCTACGGATAGCCGCAACATCTTCGGGCGAATAGAGCTGGGTATCGGTGATGCCCAGCATTCGTTGCGCCAGGGCCAGATAGTCGATAGCTGCCTCTTCACCACCACCGACCTGCACAATCTGTGGCAGATGATCGGCCACTGCTTCCAGGCGGTCGAGAATATCTTGCTGGTACCGGTATTGCAGAATTTCGGGGTACCGTGCGGCACCGACTGCCCGAATATCGAGCGCCTGCGCTTCCAGCAGGGCAGCGTTGGCCCGGGCAGTACTCTCGGCTTCGCTCAGCAACTGGCTGGCATACGCATTAGCGCGGTACGTCTCTTTTTCGCGGGCAATATCGATCTGGGCCTGGTAGGTAGCAATTTCGGCTTGAATAGCCGACAACTGCTCACGCAGGCTGGCCAGTTCCCGGTTCAGATCACCTTCATCCTGCTCCTTGCGCAGGGCCAGTTCGTATTCGTAGGTGTACGCCTCTTTCGCGACCCGGATCATCTCCGGTTTGGCGAGATCGATCCGGTACTCCTGACTCGACGGCTCGGCGTGGGTGATGTTGGCGTTAACAAAGCGTACCGCTGGCAGAAATTGCTGGTTCAGCGTGTCAAGCAGACTCTGCGTACTCTCGCCTACCAGATCGTAGATGGCTTCGGCTCGCTGCTCATAGATCAGGGCGCGCGTCACTTCACTGACCGCATTCTGGAGCTTCTCTTGAAAGCCTTTTGCGCCACCAAGGGTAAAGATGAACGCTGCCGGGTCTTCGATCTTGAATTGCAAGAAGAGATCGACTGAAGCATTGACCCGCGAAGCGGTCGGTGCTTCCCGGATTGGCGCGTTGTACGGATATTCGCGTGTCACATTGACGATGTAACTCACGCGCTTCCACGGATCGAGCAACACTTTGCGTCCTGCCGGTGCAATCTCCTCAAGTCTACCAAAGCGGGTGATCAGCGCCTGGCAGCCGTCGGGCACCATGATGAAGGTGTTGCGCCAGAGGCTGTAGGCTACATAGGCGATAACCAACAGCCAGTAGTGAGGCCCGAACAAGACAAGGCTTAGATTGGTGAAGCCGAAGGAGACGGTATCGATCAGCAGACTGAAGAGCCAGCCGATCAGTCCGATCACTACCAGGATAGCGGTGACTGCGATCCAGAGCACTGAACGCGGATCACGGGGGATCACTACCGGTGAAATGACGTTGGCGACCTGCCCGCCTGAATCGCGCTGTTGGAGATTACGGTTCAGCAACTCAGCCGCCTCATCGAGTAGAACACTCATCTGTTCGATCCGGGTGGCTCCACCTTCGTTGCCTGAACGCTGCGAAATGAAGTCGCTGGCCTTTATTTGCAATTGATCGAGTTCACCACTCTCTAGCAATTGTTTTACTGCCGTAACACTCCGTTGTGCTCTATTCATGATTTACTCCTGTCCGCTACGATCAGTTTGCAGTATTCGATACGATATACATCGTGCAGAGGTTGCAAGCGAACCTGCTTATGTGAGATGGCAAGTAGCGGGAAGATGTGGTTGGAAGTAGAAGTATCCGTGTGAGTTCAGCAGTAATGCGCTACCGGGTCTGGCTCTCGCAGGAACGGCCATTAGCGAGCACCGGCTTCGGTCTGCACAAAGCGATCAGTTCTGCCAGAGAGCGTCACCTGAGGGGGTGGAGTAGGTGCCGGTATAGCCCTGGCCTACCCATGCCTGTTGTGTTATGACCGTTGTTCGCGTGAAAGCAACTCTTCAACTAACCGGCGGCGCAGCAATTTACCAATGAAGCTTCGCGGTAGTGCTTCGCGAAACTCGATTTTGTCGGGAACAAGCGGCAGATTGACACGCTCGCGGAGAAATGCTAGCACCTCAGCCTCGCTAACCCGCTCACCGGGTCGGGTGACGACGAAAACGCGCACATCTGTTTTACCGTCAGGCAGCGGCACCCCAACGACTGCGGCATCGATAACTGTCGGATGTTCGTACAGCGCCTCTTCGAGATCGCGAGGGTAGATGTTGTAGTTGCCGGCGATGATCATCTCCTTCTTGCGCTCGATAATCTGAAAGTAGCCGTCAGGCAACATCCGGGCAATGTCACCGGTGCGTAACCAGCCATCAGCCGTGAGCGCTTCGGCAGTTGCTTCTGGATTGTTCCAGTAACCGGCCATAAGCTGCGGACCACGTATCAGCAGTTCACCGATTGCTCCTGGCGGCAGGTCTTGACCGGTTTCCAGATCGACGATTCGCGCTTCAGTGTCAGGGATTGGCAAACCGATAGTGCCGGCACGTCGTGCACCGCGCAACGGATTAGCGTGGGTAACCGGCCCCGCTTCAGTCAGGCCATACCCTTCGACCAGGCGGCTACGGGTGATGCGCTCGAAGCCTTCCTGCACCTCTACCGGCAATGGTGCTGCACCACTCAGACAACTCTTGAGCGACGAGAGGCCGTATTTGCGCACCTCACGCACTTCGTTGAGCGCCGCGTACATCGGGGGGACGCCAGGAAAGATCGTTGGTCGTTTCCGGCGGATGGTATGCAGCACGTTGCGCGTCTCGAAGGTTGGAAGCAAGATCAGGGTTGCCCCTAGCGCGATCCCAACATTCATACAGGCGGTCATGCCATAAGCGTGCGAGAAGGGAATGACGCACAACACCCGCTCGTTGCCTTCTTCGGCATCGGCGTACCACATTCGCGTCTGATACGCATTGATGTACAGGCTGGCGTGGCGGTGTAACACACCCTTGGCAATGCCGGTTGTGCCACTGGTGTACAGAATAACCGCCGGATCGCCGGCGTTGAGCGTGGGCAACTCGCCGTCCTGACCGGCAGCCACCAGATGTTGAAACCAAAGCGCCTGACTTGCCTGGGCATCGGGGATCCGGTGGCCTTCCTGCTCCTGACGCAGGAGGGTGAAGAGCAGACGCTGGCTTGAGGGCAGATATTCCTTCAGATTGGTGTAGATCAGCCGTGGAAAGTGCAGTTCAGCCCGTACCTGCTCGACCAGCCGGTGGAACATACTCAGCGCAATCACCGTTGTTGCTCCCGAGTCACGCACCTCGTGGGCAAAGCCTTCGGCGTCGAAGATCGGATTAGCCAGGACGACAATCCCCCCGGCAAGCAGAACGCCGAAGTAGGCAATGACGGCCTGGGGAATATTGGGTAACAGGATGACCACCCGCTCGCCGGGTTGAAACCCGGTACTGAGCAGGCCACGGGCAAACCGGTTGGCCTCTGCCCATAGTCGTGCATAGCTAAGCGAGCGACCGTAAAAAGCGATGGCAGTGGCATGCGTAAAACGCTCAGCAGCCCGTTGCAACAGCACCGGTAACGGCTCTGGTTTCAGGTCAAGCGTTGCTGGCACACCCGGATCATAATGGCGAAGCCATGGACGACTGGCGAAGAGATCGGTCATGCAACTATCCCTTGCAATGCTGGTGAGGGAAGACCTGGCAGTTTCGATTATCAGCCGTGATTCTGCTGGTGTCAATAGCAATTTGTAGAACTTATTTCGTAAAAGCTGTGCTGTCGTGCTCCCCGACAGTCGCGCAGGCGTATGAACGCTTGCCAATCGCCAACGACAACATATCCTGCTCCCAATCTGCCGGTATGGTAGCGAGGAGGGCTGACGATCATCTTTGGTGGCATCATGCGCTGGCTTAATTGCCTTGCCCGCTCGTCATGCGCGTGTCGCGGCGTTTGGAGTGCAGCAGCATGGCTACCGCACTCAGCCGTGCTCACGATCCGGCGCGTGGCACACTGTTGACCCTGCTGGTCATGGGGATGCCGGGTGTACTCGTTACGAGCATAGAGTCGGTCAGGAATGCATGGGAGAACTTCTCGTAGACGGTTTTTTGAAATAGGTTCTAACATCAAACCTGGTAACCAGTTATGGCCCGCTATCTATCATCACCCTTATGCTGCCCCTGAGAGCGCACGCCTCCGGCTCGCTTCCGCCTGCCATTCCATGCCCACGAACGGACAGCAACCATGAGCTAACGCAATTGCTACCAGAGTATGAGTGAACGCTTAATCACGCCAGCTCCGTGGCCCCTCCAGAAAGCGGTCGATTAGGCGATTAACCGCATCGGGGCGTTCGAGATGGGGGAGATGGCGAGTATAGCGCACGATTTCAAGCCGGGCGTTTGGCATCAATTGTTGACTCTCGCGAGCCTGGGCCACTGGGGCGATAAAATCCCACTGTCCGGCGATGATCAGGGTCGGTGTCTGCACCTGGGGCAAGACGGTTCGCCCATTCCAGCGGAACAGCGTGCCGGCCAGTACTCGCTGGATAACCTTCACCGGCGCATAGGTTTTTGGCATCAAAATGGGACGCAACCTCTCCAGCATTGCCAGCGAGATCGGCAACTTGACGATTCGCTCGTGGAGCGGATGCAGATGCATCTCTGGCCCGGTTGCAATCAGAATCAGCCGGCTGACGCGCTGTGGCTGGCTGGCGGCAAAGGTGATGGCGATTGGCCCGCCGAACGAGTGCGCCATCAGGATAAATGGCTCCTCAACTTGCAAGCGGGTTATCAACTGCGTCATGTCCCACAAAAACTCTTCAAGTGAGTACGCCGAATTGACTACTTCAGAGCGACCGTGGCCGCGTAAATCTGGGGCAATGACGCGATAACGACCGGCTAAATGGCTGATCTGGTGTATCCACTGTTCGAGATTACCGGCGCAACCGTGAATACAGACAATGGTTCCCTGACGTTCACCATTGAGTGGCCCGATGTCCACGACGTGCAGGCGCACCGGTGCCGTGCCGGTAAGCTGAATCTCTTTGCGGTAGGGTTCAAGGTTCATCACGGTACAACTTTCTAAATGCACCATCGCGAAACGGACATCTTGCTGCTTACGAGCCGGTCTCGGCGAGGAATGCGCGGAGAGCGCGGGTAAATGCCCGTGGTCGTTCATCCATTGGGTTGTGGAGACTGACCGGAATCATGACATAACGTGCACCCGGTATAATCTGGGCCAGGCGGCGAGCGTGGGCAGGCGGGGCCAGACTATCGAACTGCCCGGTCATCACCAGGGTCGGAACCCGGATCTGTTGCAGGCGTTCGTCTGCGCGAGTCGCGAAGAGGGAACGCAAAATGCGGTACAATCCTTCTGGGTCAAACGTGGCGAGGTACGATACCCGTCGTAACCACGGACGAATCCAGCCACCGCCGTGCTCGTGCGGTATCTGCTGACCGAGCGGTCGAAAGGCACGCCCGATAGCCTGGGTCAGGCGAAAGGTTGGCCAGCCGAGATGTGGCAACAGATAGATACGGGTATAGGCCGGCATGCGATAAGCATCGACTGCCGCATCAATGAGAGCCAGGCGCTGTACCAGGTTGGGGTGGCGAAGTGTCATCTCGACGGCGACGCTGCCCCCCATCGAATGACCGACCAGAATGATGGTTGAAAGGCCGAGATCATGGCAGAAATCGGCGATCAACACGGCAATCCGCTCAATCTGGTCGGCCCGCCCAATCCGACTCTCGCCATGACCGGGCATATCGATGGCAAAACAGCGGTAATCACGGCCAAGGTCGCGGAGGGCGCTCCACCAGAGTTCCTTAAATGCGCCCCAACCGTGGAGAAATACGATAGCCGGGCCATGCGTACCGGCGGTCAGATAGCTGATCCCCAGCCGGTGGTGGTAGTGCTGCGTGATCTGAATGATTGACATATTATCGCTATTGAACGGATTTCAGAACTGTCTTGCTCGATGGTGGCACTATTGTACCTTTTCACCACAATCGAGACGGCAGCTATCACTAGAGCAGGTATAATACCGATATGGCAAACGTATTAGTGGCAATGAGCGGCGGTGTTGATAGTTCTCTGGCCGCAGCACTCTTACTTGAGGCCGGTCATCAGGTGACCGGCGTTACCATGCACTTGTGGGATGACGACGAGCAGGGCTTGCGCGAGAGTCTCTGCTGTGCGGCAGAGGCAGCGGCAAGCGCCCGCCGAGTCTGTGCGCTGCTGGGCATCCCCTTTTACGTGTTTAACTATCAGCGTGAGTTCCGTCGGCACGTGATCGATTATTTTATCCGCGCCTACACGCACGGTCTTACGCCTAACCCCTGCGTTGAGTGTAATCGCATGATTAAGTTTCGTGCTTTGCTTGACCGGTCGCGGACATTGGGATTTGATGCAGTAGCGACTGGTCACTACGCCCGTGTCATCCAGGGCGAAGATGGCCGTTATCAGCTCTGGCGGGCGGTTGATCTTGAAAAAGATCAATCGTATATGCTGCATATGTTAGGTCAGGCCGAGCTATCGCGCTTAATCTTTCCGATTGGCGCGTATACCAAACGTGAAGTACGCGAAATGGCTGCCGCCCGTGGTCTGCCCAGTGCCGACCGTGAAGAGAGTCAGGATATCTGTTTTGTGCCTGACGGCGATTATCGCAATCTGTTACGGATCGAATCGCCGGAGAGTCTGGTGCCCGGCCCAATTGTTGATCTCGAAGGACGGGAAATCGGGCGGCACCGCGGATTGCCGTTATACACAGTCGGTCAGCGGCGCGGTTTGGGTTTAGGTGGTGGTGAACCACGCTATGTCGTTGCGATTGACCCGGCACGGAATGCGTTAATTGTTGGCCCGGCGACGGCCCTCAATCGCGAGCGCTTTACGGTCATCGATGCATGCTGGGTAGATAATACGCCACCGGCTGAAGCATTCACCTGTCTGGTGCAGGTGCGTGCCCACGCCGAACCACTGCCCGCACGTGTCTCGCAACAATCTGACGGTCGCTGGCTGGTTGAGCTAGAACGACCACAGCGTGCGGTCAGTCCCGGTCAGGCTGCCGTCTTCTATAGCGGACAACAGGTGTTGGGTGGGGGCTGGATTGCGCGCCCGGAGGTCGCATGAGTGCTCTATCGCCGGCAGCCTTCCTCTTGTTGCTTCTGACCACAACCCACGCCGCCCTTGCCCACGTCTTACTAGGCAGATCGTGGCGGCAGCTCCCTATCTTCTGGGTGACTGCCGCCGCGGGCTGTTTGATCGCAACTCTGCTCGGCTGGCGATTTCCGCTGAACATACCGGCACCAGCCGGGATTCCCATGCTCGAAGCCTCGTTACTGGCATGGATATTCCTCATAGTTGTTTCACGCTTACGGCTATGATATAATTCAGCGCACTATAGTGCCCTCACAGTCGCAGTATATGCGACCCGGTATGGAGGTAGCCCCGTGTTACGTTGGATCGGCATCGGTATTGGTCTGCTAACTGCAGTTTTGCTCGGGTTTATTATTGCAGCAATCTTTCTCGGTGAAGGATTCCGCGCAGCCTGGCGTGATGTGTTCATCGTGATCCTGGCGGCGTTGCAATTAATCGGCGCAGTGTTGTCAATTGCAATCCTGATCGCTATTCTCTACGCCGTTGAACAAATCAATCGCCTGGCGCGTAACAATGTGATACCGAAACTGGACGAGGCACTAGCCAAGGCAAATGAGGCGCTTGATGCCACTCGCACCATCGCCCACAATGTGCGTGATTCGGCCCAAACGGCAACGACAACAACGACCTACGTCGCTGAACGAGTGGTTTCGCCGATCATCCGCATCTCCAGTCTGGTTACCGGCGTCCGTGCCGCAGCCACGACCCTGGCCCGCCGTGATAAGACCGATGGCCAGGCCGGGTAGCGTATGATCTGCTGTCGAGTATATGCTACCAGTCATAGCCAGCGCGTTGTGTGTGCGATGTGGTCATAAGCAGACGGTCGTACCAGGGGAATCATGCCATATTCGATACAGTTTGGTGCCTGCTGGTATGGTAAGATAAAAGGTAGTAGAGGTTTGCGTGCCCGTGAAAGGGCCGAGGCAAATAGAAACCGATATGAGTGGGCAGCAATTTAAATACGGCGGTCAGGCAGTTCTCGAAGGCGTTATGATGCGCGGTCGTCACCAGGCGACCGTCGTTGTACGTCGCCCCGATGGTAGCTTTGCCCGCCTGGATATGCCGGTTCCTCCACGTGCGGCTCGTTGGCAGCGGTTACCGTTGCTGCGCGGATTTGCTGCTCTGGCTGAAGCTTTCACGATTGGCCGCAAAGCACTCGACTTTTCTGCCACCGTTGTAGCTGCCGATGAGGAAGAGCAATTACATCCCTGGCTCCAGGTTCTGATCTTCACCTTAACCATCGCAGTTGCGGTTGGTCTCTTTGTGGTGATGCCATCACTGGTAGCCAACTTCATTGGGCAATTGGGTGCACCAGTCTTGTTGCGTGAAGTGATCGAGGCATTGATCAATCTGGCGATGGTCATTGCCTACATTATTGCGATTGGTCGTATTCCTGACATCAACCGGGTGTTCGGTTACCACGGTGCAGAACATAAGGTAATCAATGCCTACGAGGCCGGGTTGCCGCTCACCGTAGAATCGGTACGGCAGTGCAGTCGCATCCATCCCCGCTGCGGCACCAGCTTTCTGCTCGCAGTGGCCTTGATCGGGTTTCTTATCTTTCTATCAGTTGCCGGGTTGCCCGTCTGGCAACGAATCATCGCTCGCATTGTCTTAATTCCGTTGGTGGCGGCCGTTGCCTTTGAGGTGCAGCAACTGGCCGCGAATCATTACCATCGGCCATGGGTACGTTGGCTGCTCGCCCCGACACTGGCAGCACAATACCTGACGACACGTGAGCCAAATGGTGATATGATTGCAACAGCAATTGCCGCCTTTGAGGCAGTGTTGCAGGCTGACCAATACGCTCAGGAGCAACCGGTTCAAGTAACGACGACGGTGACCGGTCTGGTCGACACACAACCGACAATGTAAGGTCATTTACGCATAACCCGCGATAGCGGAGGAATGTATGGCATTGGTGGGGAACATCCGAGATTTTAGCTTGTCAGACTTTCTCTCACTCGTTGATCGCGGGTATAAAACTGGTGCGCTGCATCTGTCGTATAATGATCAAACGGCGCGTCTGTACTTCGAGAAGGGAAAATTATTGCTGGCGGCACGCCGTCCTGAAGATGAAAAACCTGATCTGCTGGTGCGACTTGGGGTGCTGAATGCCGAACAGGTTGCGCTAGCCTGTCAGACACTTGCAGCGCGAGGCAATGGGGCAACCCTCAGCCAGGTGATTATTGACACTGGTCTGGCAAGTCCTGATCGATTACAGCAAGCCTTACTGGGGCATACCGAACAGTCAGTCTATGGACTGTTTGCCTGGCCGGAAGGTGATTTTCTTTTCGAGCATAATCAGCGACCGGCGCCCGATGCACCATTGGCGCCGACGCCGATCTCTATCGACCACCTGATTATGGAAGGTGTGCGACGGATCGATGAATGGGAACGCATCCGTGATCGTATTCCGTCGACCGATCTGGTGCCACGGTTTTTGGCCCCACCAGGCGAAAAGCTCAAGGGGATGCGCCTGGCACCTGACGAATGGAAGGTCTTCGCCCGCATTAATGGCCGTGATACCCTGGCCGAAATTGCCCAGAAGACCGGATTGAGTGATTTCGATGTGTGCCGTGCGGTTTATGGGTTTCTAACCGCCGGAATGCTGGAGCTGGTGAAGCGACAGCGCGTGCTGGCTGCTGGAATGCCTCCGGTAGAACAGCCGCGTTTGAAGAAGAGCCTTGTCAATCGGATCATCAATCGGATCCGCAGCATGTAGCTGGGGCCAGAGCATCGGAGCGGAGGGCTGTGTGCAGACGGTAAAGATGGTGATCAGCGGCGCCGTGAACGCCGGCAAAACCGAGTTTATCAAGACGATCTCGGAAATTGAGGTCGTTTCGACGGAGCGCCGGGCGACCGACGATACTCGGCTGATCAAGAAGGAAACGACTGTCGCGATGGATTTTGGACGCATCGCGATCTCTGATGATCTCGTGCTCCATCTCTTCGGAACACCGGGACAGAAGCGCTTCGATTTTATGTGGGAGATCCTCGCCGAAGGCATGCTCGGGCTGGTGATCCTCGTCGATAGCACACGACCCGAAACGTTCCGAGAGACGAACCGGATCATCGACTTCTTCGTCTCGTATCGCGATACACCGTATGTGATTGCGGCAAACAAGCAGGATCGGCCTAATGCCTGGTCGCCGGAAGAATTGCGACTGGCTCTGCGTCAACCACCGCATATCAAGGTGTTACCGTGTACGGCAACGGATCGTGAGAGCGTGAAGAATGTGTTGCTCGAATTGCTCTACGTGATCCAGGAGCGCAGTGAAGACTAAGTTCGCCTCGTTTTCGGTGGCTTTGTAATGCGTAAAACTTGTTTTGCGCATTGCAAAGCCATAAAATATTGTTGGAAAATCTCAGATGCTGTTTATCGCATCAACAAGAGATACAGGTCTTGACAGATGCGGTATACTGCTTTCTGAAGAGCTATTCAGGTAGGAGTGAATATTTAAGGAGGACTGCACCGATGCAGAAGACCGATTTCATTAAGGCTGTGGCTGAGCGCGCAAAGGTTTCGCAGAAGGAGACGAAGCTGATTATCGATGCCGCGCTCGAGGTGATCACCGAAGCTCTGGCTCGTGGCGAGAAGGTGACGCTCACCGGTTTTGGGACGTTCGAGGTGCGTTCGCGGCAGGCCCGGGAAGGCGTGAATCCACAGACCCGCGAGAAGATGCATATTCCCGCTACGAAGACGCCTGGTTTCAGCGCCAGCAGCACCCTCAAAGAGGCTGTGCGAGGTTAAAGCTGCGGACAACGTTCCGTTCTATTGTGTCGGTTGAAAAGAGTACGGTTGTGCCGTACTCTTTTTGTTTTGCCTCGAAGGTATATCAATTGTGGCAGGAGAGAACGCATGGCACACTATCTAACCGTCACCCTGGCACTGCGCCGGAGCGTAGATACGCTGCACCAGCGCTCTCGCACCGCGTGCAGTAGGACCACGTTCCGCAGAGGATAGAGGATAGCGCGGCTTGGCGTATGGCCTCCGCTGTTGTAATGCCAAATCTTGCTCAACAATATGCACTGTTCAGGTGTGCCAGTAGGGGCAACGCATACGTCGCTCCTATCGCCGCAATCAGGGGTGATTGGCCTCGAACGGTACCCGTTGGCTTGCCTCTGCCGGTAACACTCTCTCCCTTATACCCGGCGTGGTTAGGGGATCGGCATTGCGGTAGCGGTGAGCACCCAATCCGTGAAGATGATGATCCAGGTCACATCCACACGACTGACCGGCACTACGGATCAGTAGGGGCAACGCATGCGTCGCTCCTATCGCCGCGATCAGGGGTGATTGGCGTTGAACGGTACCCGTTGGCTCGTCTCTGCCGGTAACACTCTCTCCCTTATACCCGGCGTGGTTAGGGGATCGGCATTGCGGTAG
>NZ_DAOTZQ010000082.1:0-3229 GCF_034434295.1 Chloroflexus sp. | reverse complement strand
CCACCTCCGAACCGACACCGACTCTGCAGGAAGTTCTTATCTGTATCATAGGGTTCTTCAGTGGAGAATGCTCGATTGAAAAACTGTGGTCGTTGATGACGCAGTATCCACCGTTGCAGGTTGTCGGCCCGTCTATCATAGTGCTTATCTTCGGCACTGTTGCCATTGTCAAACTCTGGCGCGAGCGTCTATTGCGCTGGATCGACCGCATGAGCGGTGGGCTGAAGAGCGACGCCAGGGCTGAGGCCGAACATGAGCTGGAGAAGGAGCGCCAAAAGAAAAATTTAGAAGAGCAACAGCGCCAGAAACAGACTCCCTTCGCTCGTGAGGACTACCTGATCAGGCTGGAGCAAGAGATGCGGCGTATGACCAAAATCCCTGCCCTGGGTCGCGAACAGCCCGAACTGAACCTGGAGCAGGTCTACGTACCGCTGTACGTGGTCGAGCGCAAGCAGATGGAGCGCTTCGACGCCTATCTGCTCGGTAAGCTGGACGGGCAGGCTGATTCGCGCCGTGATGCCTACGAGGCAGTTGAGACCAGCCAACCGGTGTTTCGCCTGTTGAGTGAACCTTCAGCTATACCCCGCGATCAGCGAACCGCCCCAACCACCACCCGCCTGCTGCTGGTCGGGCGTGCCGGTAGCGGTAAGACGACCACCCTGCACTACGGGGCGCTGATGCTGGCGCGGGCGTTTCGTCAAGACGATGTCGCTATCCTGCGTGATCGATTGCAGCTCTTCGTCGAACGCTGTCCGTTCCCGATCTACGCCCGCCTGACCGAGCTGATGACCTATGTGCGTGGGCGATACACCAGTGCCGATCTGGTCGGTGTACCGGCAACGGTGGTGATCGATGCGCTCGACGAGCTGCTGCGGCGGGACGTGCCCGATCTGCCGGTGGGGATGGTCAGAGACTGGGTGCAAAATCGCGATACACCCTGTCTGCTGATGTTTGACGGCCTGGACGAGACTGGTGATGCCGATGAGCGCGGTCATACCATCGATCTGATCAACAGCCTGGTACGGGCCTACCCGCAGCATCGCTACCTGCTGGCCAGTCGTCCCTTTGAGGGGCTGAGTGACCGTTTGGCGGGGTTCACCGAACGCCATCTGCGTCCGTTGGATGCCAATGACATCAAACGTCTGCTCAACAATTTCTTTCTGGCTCTCCGCCTGGCAAACAGTGCAGCCGATGCGCCGCCCAACCCGGACGAGCTGGTACCGGAAGCCGCTGAATTGTGGCGTAGCCTCGAACGCAACCCGCGCCTGTTTGATATGGTGACGAATCCGCTCTTACTGACCAGTATGGCTGTGCTGGTTGAGGGTCGCGAGCCGCTGCCGGTCGAGCGGGTGAAAATCTACGAAAAGCTGGTTCGGCTGACCATCGAGGCTTGGCGCAGAGCGCAATTGAGTCGCGACCGGCCAGGGGTGACGGTCAAACTATTTGAGGAGAGCGATGACAGTGTGCGCCTGCGGTTACAGTTGCTGGCCGCCCATATGCTGGAGCGGAAGCAGCGCGAAGTGACCCTGGCTCAGGTGCGTGAACTGCTGCGGCCGATCTATCGTTCATACTATCCCGATTGGCATGATGAGCGTTGCGATACCTACATCCGCGACCTGTTTGTCCAGCTCGCCCTCCACAGCGGGCTTGTGCATGCCCGCGACATTGACACCCTCTTCAGTTTTGCCCACTTTACCCTACAAGAGTATCTGGTTGCCCGCCACTATACCGAACAGGGCCGCGATAAGGAAAAGAAGGTCAACGACCTGATCGACCGCTGGTCAGAGCGACGCTGGCGAGAGACGATCCTGCTCGCGATTGGTCACGAAGCCACCATTGGCTCGCATGAAATGGCGCAAACGATGATTGATAGATTGCGCGAAACCGGCGATCCGGAAGCCCTGTTGCTGGCCGGTGAGGCACTGGATGAAGCCAATGCTCGCACGGTGGGCGAGCTAACCAGGCAACGGCTGGCGGTTGCCGACCAACTGCGTACCCTGGCCGGCCTGACCGCCGACTGGTGCACGGCGATGCATCCCGATCCGGTGGTGCGCAACCGGGCTGCGATCATGCTCGACCGGGTCGATGCTGATCACGATCGTGCAGGACTTGATCTGACACAGCCTGCTTACTGGGCGGCCCGCATCGAGCCAGGGGCGTTCAGTATGGGTGGTAACAATGTGGCACATAAAGACGAGCAACCCCAGTTTATATGCCACATCCGCCAGCCCTACGCTCTGGCCCGCTTTCCGGTCACCAACCGCCAATACCTGCGCTTCCTCGACGCGCTGGCAGGGCGCGGCGGTCGGGAAGAGGTGGCGGCTGCGGAAGCAGTACGCCACCTGCTCCAGCAGTACGGTCTCTCTCCTGATCAGATGAGCCCACGATCCTGGCCTGGTACACGCTATCGAATGGGTGAAGGCAACTGTCCGGTGGTCGGTATAACCTGGTACGCGGCCACTGCCTTTGCCCACTGGGTAGACATCTGGTTGCACAAGATTGGGGTGTTGCACGAATGGGAAACAGTGCGCCTGCCGACCGAAGCCGAGTGGGAGCGGGCTGCTGCCTATCCGGTGGTGATACCGGCCGCTAATCCCCGTGCTGGACGGCGGGAATATCCGTGGGGAGACTGGAGTGAGTTGCCTGCAGCACCGGTTATTCGCTCCGCTGTATCCAGGAGAAAAAATGGTGACGAGGATAGATATCGCATCCGGGCAAATACTTTCGAGAGCAGTATCAACCAACCGTCCGTCGTCGGTATCTTCCCCCACGGTGCGGCGGCCTGCGGTGCAGAAGATATGGCGGGTAATGTCTGGGAATGGTGTAGTACACTATATTTGAGCTATCCGCTAGGAGACGAGTTGGAGGCAGAGAGTCTACACAAACGAACTAAAGATGCTAAGTATGTACTGCGTGGTGGCTCATGGTACTATGATCGTGACAATGCACGTTGCGCTTATCGCCTTCCCAACCCTCCCGATCATGATCGTGGCAATTGGGGTGTGCGTCTTGCCCGTACATTCTCCTCGTCTTAATGTCTTTTTGACTTTTTGATATTGATCGGGCGGGCAGCAACGAGCTGCTCATCTTTCTCGTCACGCTCTTTGACTGATCATCAGCACCACCTATACCTATCCCGCCAAGACCACCACTACCCCACGCTGAGACCGGTCTGCTGCTGGACAATCACGCATACGGTGTTGAATTGTTCAGGGCCACATACCAGCAG
>NZ_DAOTZQ010000081.1:0-3166 GCF_034434295.1 Chloroflexus sp. | reverse complement strand
CATCCCGCTGCTGCTTGCGCTGTTATGGAGTGTGTACCGTCGTCCACTCCGCTGGTGGGTCTATCTCGTGGGTGGTAGTCTCGGCACCACTACCTTGGTAGTGCTCAGTTTCACCCTCGACACCGATGGTCTGCGCACCCAACCCTGGCTGGCCGCTCTCGAGCGCGACTATCTGCGGACGGACATTGTGGCATGGCTGCAATCATGGTTAAACTGGAAGCAAGCGTGGCCGTGGTACGTTCGCACCGTAGAAATCGCTCACAACCACTTTTGGGTACGGCTGGCTTGGGGGCACATCCCAGTCTGGCCTCCCATTGGCGACTGGCTCTTTGCCGGATTGAGCATTGCTGCGAGTATTGGCCTACTGCGCGGTATGCGACAGTGGTCAGTTGTTTTACCAAACTGGCAACAACGCTGGCTATGGCTATGCGCGATTGCAGTGGGCATAGCCTGGTTTTTCTTACTGGGAAGACTGCATCCTCTCGGTGATGGAGCACCTTACATTCCCCGCGGTCGCTACCTCTACTGGGCAATCGTGCCTACGATCTGGCTGCTGGTTTGTGGCTGGCAACAACTCTGGCCTGCTCGCTGGCGATCGCTGACACTTTATTTCTTACTTGCAATTATCGTGGTGTTTGATATGGCAGCATTAGTGACGTTAGGAACGTTCTACTATCTGCGTTGACGAAACAAGGTGCCGTCTGCAACAATCAGACAGTCCGTCTAGTAAATAAAACAACCCTGTCAGGCCCATAATGATAGGTAACTCAAGTTGCCACCCATGCTGTGAGCAGGCTACGTAAGGCTGACTGCCAGGATGAACGGCGTGACGCTGTGCGCACCATCGTGCGACGTACCTGTGTGAACGATGTGGGTGGCAGCCAATTCATATAGACGCACTACGTCACGCACGTCTCGAAGTGTCGACTCAGGTTATGCCCATCCTCTGTACCCTCCGTGCCTCTGTGGTGACAACGGTAGCAATTTGGGTCAGGTATGAATAACGAGATTGATCTAAGGCTGTACCTGTCAGCGCTCTTGCGTCGCTGATGAATCATTCTCGGTATTGCTCTGGGGATAGCGTTGCTGGTGAGTGTGCTAGCCTGGATACGAACGCCTCCCCACACTGCCAGTACCTCGCTCCTCATCGTCCCGGCAAGTACACAGGTTACACTCGATAATCGCTTCACCAGTCGCGACTCCCTGCTTTTCACCACGACAGTTAACCAACGTGAGGCATTGCTGGGACTGGCGCGTGATGCAACACTTGAAGAACGAGTTGCGGCAATCCTGGAGAGCGAGGGAAGATTGCCGAATGGGTATCAATTGGGCAATCTAAGCCAACGCATAACGATAGAAACCGATGGCGATCTGGTACGGATAACTGCGCGTGCTGATACAGCCGATGACGCTCGCCGATTGGCGATCTTGTGGGGACAAGAGTATACGCGGCTGGTGAACGAAACCTATACCAGAGATGCCGGCTCAATTGAGCTGGTCGAACAGCAACTGGCCGAAGCCCGCGAACGGTATCGAGCAGCCCAGGCTGAGCTGGAAGCATTTATTGCTCAGGGTGAACTTGCCGCTGCCGAACAAGAAGTGCGTCGGCTGAGCGATCTAGTGACTAGCGCCCGTGCTGCGGGTACCGATCGTTTTGCTGATTATCTTCGGCGTGCGAATGATATTGAGCAAATCTTGCGCGATGCACAGCTCTTGCGGCAGCGGTTACGCGATCAGGCTGCTGACTCAGGCAATGTGGCAGATGCGTTAGCAGCATTGTTGCTCCGGATTCGCAATCTGAGTGATCAGGGCAGTGATCGTCCCATCTTACAGCTCGACAGCTCGCTGACGGATAATGCCGTCGTGACGGTAGCAGATCTCGACCGTTTCATCACTATTTTTCAAGCTGAATATCAGGAAGCTCGCAGCGAGGCTGAGCGGTTAAGTGAGTTGCCACCCGATGAGCTAAGTCCCGACTCGAGCCTGGCATTGTACAACCGCCTGGCCGCAGCGCAGACTCGTCTTGAACAAGTACAGGCTCGTCAGCGCGAATTGATGCGTAATCGCGATATTGCGTTTGGGCTGATTGAAGTCCTGATGAGGCGTATCGATGAGTTACGAGTCGCAGATGCAGCCCCACAGGTCTCGGTACGCTATCTCGGTACGGTTACCAATCCTATGACAACGATAGGTCGTACAGTGGTAACCCAGGCGGCACTTGGTGCACTGGCCGGTATCTTCCTGGCAGCGGCCATCATTATGGTACTTGAAGCAGTCGCAGCTGCCCGTCGCAATACTGCACTGACGCCAAAACCAGCCGGTGATTGATGGTTACTCCAAGATGCCCATGTTGCGGTATGAAGGGCATGTCCCTTCGTAGCGATTACGCCAGCAAACGGCGTTACGTCGCCAGGATCGATATTCATCTCATGATCACCACGGCGTTTATTCGGTCGCGTTCGTGGTGACCCCAGGCAGGCACCGCGATCCTGCTGGTCTGGAGGATGGTACCGTTGATCGTCGATCTTCCAGCGAGAGCGTGAGGTAGTGGCGACAACGCCGACAACCAGGACAACAGCAACAATGTCCTCACCGAAGCCGGCGTCTGCGTACTTCCAGTCCGTACAAACAACGCCAAATGTCTCTTGCTGTCATCTATCGCACGGCAGTCGAGCAAATTAGCCGCGTGCGTACACGGCTGCGCCCTCCATGCACGGGGTTACACCGCACGACGTTGCGCACAACGTTGTGCGGTGCATCCTGGCAGTTAACCTCCGTGGCCTGCTCACAGCATAGGTAGCAATGTGGGTTACACATTATTCCGGCGTGTACGGCACTGCCACCTTACACGCAGACATACCCGTATGGCCTTTTGAGCGGACGAAAGCGCAGCTTCCATCCGCCGCTGAAGTATACGTGGGAGTGCAGTTCTCGCCACCGCGAGCGTCTGACACAGTTTTGACCAGGCTACCGGTAAGCAACACACTCACCTCGTTCTGGTATCAATCGGCTGCCACGTCACCAAGATGATGTGCCGCATCATTCTGAGCGCGTGGCGACCACGCTTTCTCATCAACGATCAATTCAATCGTCTTGAAGCGGCGACCGGTCTCACCATCATATCGATAGCGAACGCAGACGAGACGATCACCGTACAGTGCCTGTA
>NZ_DAOTZQ010000080.1:0-33306 GCF_034434295.1 Chloroflexus sp. | reverse complement strand
TCGCCTGGCGATCAGGCATGCGCGGGCGCCCCCCGTGGGGTACGTCCGCTGCGGTAGGAGCAGGGGCGCAATCCGTTCCCACAGCGCATCGGGAATGTGCCACCCATCGGCAACCGGTTGTTCGCGCATGTGCCGCCTCCTGAGATAGATTCATCTGGGAAATGATACCATATGGTTTCGGATAGGTTCTAAGTTCTACACCATTGCCTCGTGCATCCCACAGGCGGTTGTCATCCATGTGCCGCATGGTGTGCGTGATCGGCGACAGGTGTAGATTCGCCTGCCAGAATCTCTCTCGTTGTGGCGGCCACCGTTGGGAGTGGCACGGGCATGCTAGAGCGGCTGATAGCAGGATATGAATGAAGCCTCGTTTATTCCCTATACAACAACCAACATCCCAACAATTGAATAGACCGGATTCGCCGCAAGTGAGTACTATCTGAAAATGGGCAATTGTCGCAACCCATTGCAAGAATCACGCCCTGAGATGGCTGCGCAATAGCCTGCCTGTTCATTCAGATAGATCATTGCGTTGTAATTTGACCTGTTTGGATCATCATTCTGACCCCTTTGGCTCTTTACCTCTTCGAGATCGCTGACCTATACTAGCAATACCCAACAGGTATCAGATGCTGAACAGTGACGTGGAGGAAGGTCTATGGAAGATCGAGAGATCAGTCCGTCGGAAGAGGAGGCTGCGCGTAGCCAGAAGCCCCGGCTTGATCGGCGCAGCTTTCTCAAGCTCAGCTCGATCAGCGGTGCGGCGGCAGTGCTGGCAGCCTGTGCAGCTCAGCCTCCTGCACCAACCGCCGTACCACCAACCGCCGTACCACCAACCGCAGCGCCTCAGGCTCAGGCGCCAACTGCTGCACCGGCACCATCGCCGGTTGTGGTCACCGAAACAGTTGAAGTACCGCTTATCAGTGAGGTTCTGCCCTATCCGCGGATCAAAGTTGCGACCCTTAACGATTTGCAAAGTGGTGCCTTTGGCGCCAGTTACCCCGATCAATTTTCGCCTATCCAGATTTTGAAAGTCGGCAAGAAAGTTCCCGGTGGTGTTGGCCCAGATGAGGATATTGTTGCCTATAGCGGGTTGTGCACCCATATGGGATGTCCGATGAACTACGACCCCGCGACAAAGATTTTTGTGTGCCCCTGTCACTACAGCCACTTTGATGCTGCCGCTGATGCGATGCTGATTAATGGCCCGGCGACGCAGCATCTGCCCCGGATCATCCTGGAAGTCGAAGGTCAGGATATTTACGCTGTAGGGGTGCAAGGTCTGATCTATGGGCGTCCGCATAATCTGAGCCTGACAGAGCTGTAGGAGGAATAACTATGCCAGTGTATCGTCCGGCAGATCGTATGGTGTTACCACCGGTTGATGCCGAAAAATATCAAACGGTATGCCACTACTGCATTGTCGGTTGTGGCTATCACGTCTACAAGTGGCCGGAGGGACGGTCGGGTGGCTTGTCACCCGATCAGAATGCGTTGGGCGTAGATTTCACGAAGCAAGTAGCACCGCTCAGTGGTGATTGGGTTGCCCCGGCTCACCACACGGTGATTACCGAGCGGGATGGCCGCCGCTACCACATCGCGATTGTGCCCGATAAGGAATGTGTGGTCAACAAAGGCCAGCACTCCGTGCGCGGTGGTTCGCTCGGTTCGAGTCTGTACCGGCCAGATGGCCCGACCCACGTGCGTCTGACCCATCCGCTGGTGTATCGGGCAACCGAGCAGGTGCCAACGGCCTGGGACGATGCCATCGATCTCGCAGCGAGGGTGATCTATGGCAGTATTCTGCACGATGGGAATGACTCCATCTTTATGAAGATTTTCGACCACGGTGGTGGTGGTGGTGGTTTCGAGAATAACTGGGCCGTTGGCAAGTTCTTCTTTAACGCTGTCCAAACCATTAACTGCTCGATCCACAACCGACCGGCCTACAATTCCGAGGTACACGCCTCGCGCGATATGGGTGTGCCCGAGCTGAACTTTGCTTACGTTGATGCTGAACTGACCGACACGATTGTGCTCTGGGGGGCAAATTCTTACGAGACCCAGACCAACTTCTATCTGGTACACATGCTGCCCAACCTGCAGGGAGCCACGGTCACAGCCAAACAGGATGCCCGACCCGGCGAGCAGGTTGGCCCCGGTCGTATCATTGTGATCGACCCACGTCGCACGTCGACCGTTGTGGTGAGCGAGCAGGTTGCCGGTAAGGATCGGGTGCTTCATTTGCAGCTCAACCCCGGCACGGACATTGCGCTGGCGAATGCGATTGCACGGGTAGTGTACGAGCGTCAATGGCACGATCAAGATTTTGTCGCCAATCGGGTTGAAGACGAGACGGTACAGCCCTTCCTGGAGCAGAGCCTTCAGATTGGTAAGAGCCTTGATGAGGTGTTGACCGAGGCTGCGCAGATTACCGGTCTGTCGCGGGCACAGATTGAGCAGGCGGCAAGCTGGATCGCCGAGACGAAGAGTGATGGCAGCCGACCACGAGCCATTTTCCTCTACGAAAAGGGCGTCATCTGGGGCATGAAGAATTACCAGAATATCGGCAGCATTGTCAACCTGGCCCTGCTGACCGGTAACTTTGGTAAGCCCGGCACCGGCTGCGGTCGTCTGGGTGGGCACCAGGAGGGTTACGTGCGCCCCGGCTATCCCGGCCCGCGCCCGGCACCCTACATCGATGACCTGCTGAGCCAGGGGCAGGGGAATGTGTTCTATGTTGTCGGTTGCAATCCGGCGGTAACGACGCTCAATGCACAACGCATGCGCGAGACGTTGCAGACCCGTGGCAAGCTGGTCAAAGATGCGCTTGATGCGAATTTCGCGGCGGACAATGCAACCAAGGCACAGGCGGTCCTTGATGCGGTGAAGCAGGGTGGATTGTTCATCATCGTGCAGGACATCTATCCGACGGCAACCGCCAGCTATGCGCATGTAGTCTTTCCAGCCGCAGCCTGGGGTGAAAGTCCGATCACCTCAATCAACGGCGAGCGTCGCCTGCGTCTGTACGAGAAGTTTATGGATCCGCCGGGCATCGCCGAGCCAGACTGGAAGATTCTGGGCATGCTGGCGCAGCGGATCAAGGCGCTCGCGCAGGCTGACGGCAACGCCGACATTGCCCAGCGCTTCAGCGGCTTTGAATGGCAGACGGCTGAAGAGGTCTTCCTGGAGGGTGGTCAGACGTTCGCCGATGGCGTGAAGGCCAGTACCGAACGGTACAAAGGGGTGGATTACGCCTTCCTCAAGGCAGCCGGCAATAACGGTATCCAAACACCGGTGACGATTGTCAACGGGAAACCGCAGGGTCGGGTGCGTTATTTCGAGAATGGCGAACCATTCTACACCGAGAGCGGTAAGGCCAAGATGCTGCCCACACCGTGGCCCGGCTTCCCGGCCATTGTTCAGGAGCAGATCAACAAGTATCCGTACTTCCTGACCAATGGGCGCAACAACGACTGGCAGACCCTCTACAACGATATAAATATTCCCTTCTTCGCCGAGCGGACACCGATGCCCTACATCGAGATTAGCCCAGAGGACGCGAAGAAAGAGGGTCTCCAGCCCGGTGATGTCGTGCGGCTGTTTAACGACTACGGTGAGGTTATGGCGCAGACTATTATCAGTACCAGTGTCAAGCCAGGTGTCATCTTTATGCTGTTTGCTCACCCACGGTCGACGGCGAACAGTCTGACTACGCCGTATGTCGATCCAGAGGTCGTTATTCCGTACTACAAGGGAAGTGCGGCGGGTTTGCAGCGGATTGGCCGTCTTGCCGACCTGGATGCCCGGTTGACGTATCAGCCAACCAACTTTGAGACGGTGGTCTAAACGGTAATTGATTGCCAGTATCACATCAGTGCTCTGGGCAAGCAGATGGGTGGAAGGTTTGCCTTCCGCCCATTCTGCTTTTGCTAAAAGCTCTGGAATGCGGGAAGGTGGGTGGCAGCGGAATAGAGATGAGCTGTTTCCGTGGGAACGCACGCCGACAGATCGCTACAGCGTCATTGCACACGGGATTAGACATCATGTAATGTACGCACAGTGAGGTGGGTGGTGCGTAGACGTTAGCTCAGTAATTACTGACAGACTCTATGCCGAGAGTACGTATCATCCCCGTGACCAGCGGTGAACCGCCTGACACGCTCCTGGCACGAAGCACGACTGCTGCGGCAGCCATGCTGCCGCACTCCACACTTCGCGACACGTGCGTGACGAGCGGGCAAGGCGACCAATCCAGTACGTGATAGTGCGACCGGAGCTGCGCTCTGCCAACAGGCCAGGAGCCGGGTGGGCTGTTAGTCATTGGTCAGCGTTAAGGTGCCTGTACGACAGTCTGCAAGCACGATAGCACAGCTTTATGAAATAGGTTCTATTGCCGAACGCACGCATTCGGGTCCGTAATTGCGCACGGAATCGGACATCATTTACGCGCAGTGAGGTGGGTGGTACGTAGGAGGTGTCTCCAATTCCTGACAGACTTCGTACGAGAGTACGCCTTATCACCGTGACCGGTGGTGAACAGCGTGACACGCATCTGGTACGGAACACTCCTGCTGTGGCAGCCACACTGCCGCACTCCAGCACTCCATACCACGCGACACGGGTAACCCAGTCTGATAACGGTATCTGCTCCAAAACGTGATTCTACTGCGCGTAGAGTGAGCAGGCTGATTCGGCGCATCTGCGCCTGGGTGTGGGGGGCAGTGTGGTCATCGGATCACGTGTCGTGAACGCTGGTACACCGGATTTGATATAATCTGCCAACCACGGCGACGAGGCGCGATCTATGCCCGATTAGAGCCTGTGATGACTGGAGTGATGAAGGCAATTGGCGATCGCAGGGTGGTGAATAACACTGGTAGATTGTGGTTGAAGAAGATTTTGCTGGGCGATTGTGCGATCAATAGCACGCGATACCTGCTCATCCTTGCAATGCCTTTCACAACATTGACGGCAAGACGGGAAAGGAGTACGATACATGGCAAGAATAATCCACATTTTCGACAAGAATAAAATGTACACTCGTGAGAGGAGTCTCAAGATGGTTGATAGACTCTGCTGCCCTGACAGGTATTACTTGCCTGTACCTATGATGGGCGAGTCTTTCTTGCATGGTTATTTGCTGGTGAATTTGGGTAAGTAAATAGTGATTAATATAATGTTGATCGAGATAAAAATCGTCTCTCATCACTTTCTGCAACTTCCTGGCATATTTGCCCTGTTGAACGGCTAAATAATGTTAAACAAAGGAATAATCGATCCTTCACATACAAAAATACCAGTCATTCAGTTTCCAGAATGGAGAGAAAGCCATGGCAGAATGGGCAGGTGGACAGGATATGCAGGAACAAGCCGTTGATAAGGGCCAGCCAACAACTGACCGCCCCCGTCCTGACCGCATATCGCCGATGAACACAGCGCGTCGGCTCCTGCGTTATCTCGGTCATCAACGCTTACCCCATGTTGTTGTGCAGATTGGGTGTGAGATACTGGGTGCGCATCGAGGTGCCTTGTACCTGCTCGACCAAAACCAGGAGGTTAGGCTGATTGCTCAGTATCCTGACGACAAAGATGCGCAGATTCCTGATAATCTTGATGAAGCACGGCTGTCATGGCAAACATTGCATGATTTTCTGCCGCAACTGGTCGATTGTACTCACGACCACGAGGCACGGTTTCATTACTGTTCCGGGGGCGATTGCTGGCTCACGTTGAGTATTCCTTTGCAATGGGAAGAGCAAAATATCGCGGTTGTGCAACTGTCCTACGAGCCAGACTCGACGATTGATCAAACCAGTCTGTTGGGGCTGGTTTACGAATACGCTGAGCTGGCAGCGCTGGCTCTGGTACAGCACTGGTGCTGTATCCATCCTGAGCGTAGCAATGGTACACGGGTTGTGCCCCCTTCGTCGTTTACCAATGATTACTCATTCTCATCGGGGGTATCGCTGGCGCTGGCAGTCAGCGAAGCCGAGCGGGCCAGGATCGCTCGCGATTTACACGACGGCGCCCGTTCAGCGATCCTGGGTGTTCAGTTGCACCTTGAAGCGCTGCGCATAGCCTCTATGCAAGGTGACTTCCAGGCAATCCAGGAGCATCTTGCCCGTGGTCGGGCAGCGCTTGATACTATCGAACAGGAACTATCGCATATTGTGCGTGACCTGTATCCGCCACAAGTCGGTGAAGCGGATTTTCCAACTGTCCTGGTCAATCTCAGTGCACGCTGGTCGGCGGCAACGCAGATTCCAGTCGAGTATACGTTCGATCCCAACATACCTGTGCTCGAAACGGCTCAGGTGATTGCGCTGTATCGGATTGTGCAGGAAGCACTGGCCAATTGTAACCGTCATGCTCAGGCATCACGGGTGACCATCAGTCTGACCTGCGCAGATGATACGTTGCTGTTAACTGTAGCTGATAATGGTCGTGGTGGCGCTAATCTGCGCGGTGGCGGGATTGGCCTCTTGAGTATGGCCCAGCGTGCTCACGCAATTGGGGCCAGTTTTCATATCGACTCACCGCCTGATCAGGGCACCCGGATTGAGGTCAAGCTGCCACTCAGGCGTTGCGAACCGGACGTGCATGTATGCAGTGGTGATTGTCACAAGGGGGCGGATGAATGATTCCCCCATACTTCTACTCTAACCCCATCCCGCTCCCCCTGCCATAACGGGACGCGACATGTGTCGCGGAGGAGGCGCTTCCAGAGTAGCGCATGCTGGAAGACTTCTTCATCGGTGGCGAAGAGCTGGAAGACGGTGCGGGCCGCGATCAGGATCAGTTTTTTGCGGGCGCGGCTGAGCGCAACATTGAGCCGCCGCGGATCGAGGAGAAAGCCGCTGGTTGTGCGCAGGTAGTCCGGATCGCTCTCGGTGGCCGATACGATAATCACGTCGCGTTCGTCGCCCTGAAAACGCTCGACGGTATCAACTGTTGCCCCCTCGTGTTCGACGAAGAGATCTTGCATCAGCGCGGGCAGACGTTCGCGTAAGGTTAGCCGTTGCGCCCGGTGCGGAACCACAACCCCGATACCATTCGTTGCGTCTAACTGTAATTGCCCGACCAGGGTCTCGATCAGTGGACAAATGAGGTTGGCCTCGAAGGGATTGATGTCCTGGCTTTGCGCTTCATCGTGGACAATGACGGTCAGCGGGTGAGCGGGATTGAGCACGGCGGCCAGGAAGTCGTCGGCAATGGCGATCTCGCTGAGCCGTGAGGTTCGCCGCGAGAAGTAATGAATGCCGTCTTGTTCGTAGATGGTGCGTCGGAGGAATTCGGCAATATCCTGATGGACGCGGAAGCTCTCGGCCAGCCGTACTATGGACGGCAATGGATCGAGCAGCAAGAGGGTCTCGAAGAGCGAGCTGTAGACCCGGTAGGCCTGGAAGGTGCGGCGGCGCTCACTACGCCATTCGTGCTGCACAATCGGTGGCATCTGGCGATGATCGCCGACCACGATTAGCCGACCGTGGTGGTGGAGGGCGATTGCCGCCATGCAGGCTTCGGCCAGGTTCATCTGTGAGGCTTCATCGAGGACCAGGATGTCGGCAAAGGGATCGGTGTGGTAGCGTTGCTGTTGTTTCAGCAATGAGCTGATGGCAAAGGGTGTCGCTGCTACGAAGCAGAACGGTGTGTTGGTGATGATACCTGCCTCATCGACGATCTGCACTGTTTCTGGCAGATCGCTGTCGGTTTTAGGGCGTACCCGGAAGAGTGGTGCCTTGAGGATGCGCTCGTCGAAATAGGCGTCAAACAGCGCCGGTTGCCGTTGCTGGATACCGGCCAGCATGGCCTGAACGTCGGCAATCTTGCGCAACAAGACATCGGTGGCGGCGTGAGTTTTGCAACTGAGCAAGACACGACAGGGCAGGTCGGCAGCCAGTAAGCCCTGCATACGTGCCAGCAGAGCAAACGCTGAGGTGTAGCTTTTACCGGTGCCGGGTGGCCCCTGCACAACCAGGGTAGGTGCATCGCCATAGCCGGCAATGTAGCTCATCTGGTATGTGTCGAAGGTGTGGAGTTCGTGGCCATCGGCCAGTGCCTGAAGCCCTGCGACAAAGCGGGCGTGACCTGCTAGCGCTGCCGGTGGTATGTGACATGTCACCGAGGCTGGAGCGGCAATGCGCTGGTACAGTGCGTTGCTTGCACCGCCCCGTAGCTCGTTGACGATCTCCATACAACGTTGACCGTATACGTCGTTGGGATCACTTTCAATGGTGTAGAGCGTGCCGGTTGTAGGCCATTCCCATTTTGCAGGGAAGGTGAAGCGACGGTCGCCGTTGCTGTAGCGCCGGTTGGGTTGAAGCAAGACGAATCCTTTCGGATCGAGTTCGATCAGGGTGGCCCGCGACTGGTACAAGAGTTGACGGGCTGTGGTCGTGAATGGTTGCTGCTGATCGGTGGGCAGGCGTTCATCAACACTCCAGCGTGGAGCCAGAATCACTTTGTCGCCCGGTGATAAACTGGTCAGCCGTAATGCTGTCTCCAGGTCGCACTCAACGTCATCGAGGACAATGCGGAACCGCAGTGGTACATCCGGGATCGGCAGTGGCTCAACCGCCTGGCGCTGTTCGTCGTTGAGCCGTGCCCGTCTGCGCTGGCCGGTTAGTTCTGCCTTCAACGCCTGGCGACGTTCGTTTTCGGCCAGCACTGCCAGCAAAGCCGGGTCCTGGTCATCCGCTTCGTAGCGGACAAGCAGACTGACACCGGCCAACACCCGTTGCTCTGGCGGCGGCAGGTGTTGTTGTCCCCACGTGACTAGAGCGACGTAACGCTCGATCAACAGAAACTCGGCCAGGGCATCGGCCAGTGATGGTGAGCGGCGGGTGTACTGCGTGATACAGGTCAGGTCGAATGGCGGTTTGGTCGTGCGGTAATTGGCCGGTAAGTGGGCAGCCAGGTGTGCAAAGGCTTCAAGCCGCTTGTTGATGAATTCGAGCAGTTGTTCGTACTTGACGTCACGGTAGTCAACCAGATCATCTTCGCCCCGATCCGGGGGTGGTGGTAATGCTTGCCAGACTGCGTAGGCGTACTCAAGCGGAATCTGATTATTGAAACGAATCCGTCGCGTATACCAGCCAATCTCTTTGTCATTACTCAGGTCATCAAAGACACGCCGGTAAAATTTGCGTCGGCATTCACCCCAATCAAACCCTTCGATGCGGGCCAGGCGGGCCAGTGAGTCGTAAGCCAGCGGGTCATTGAGGAAGCGACGGCGCTCATTCACCAGCACCGTCACCATTGGTGCTTCAAAGCCGGCACTCTGCGACGCCAGATCGTAGAGCGCGGTGGTGCCTATGACATCTGGATGGCGGGCCAGCCCATCGAGCAGGGTTTGCAGGCTGAATGTATCGGGCACGATCAGATGAATGGGAACTTCCGTATCAGGATCGGCGACAGCGACAATTGCCTGTAATAGCTCATTGATCCATTCGGTCAGTAAGCACTCCTCATCGGCCATGGTTTGTGGCCGTTGCGCGGGTAGATTGACGACGTAGCGGCTCTGGTGACGCTCGCCATTGCGGTGGCCGACGACCAGCGCAGCGAGCATGACGATCATGCCTTGTGTGTGGTCGTACAGGGTATCAAGATAAATCGCGACCAGATTGGGGTGTAGATCAGGGCTAACGGCAGGCAATGATCCGTATCCGCGGTACGGTAGCCGGGTAGGGGCTTTGATCTGATCACCTTTCCAACGTCGAAAAGCACGGGCGCGATAGATCAGCTCGTTCAGGCGGGGGGCCAGCACAGGGTGTCGTACCAGATCACGCACCTTTGCCTGATGAGAAGGCGGTGTGTACAGCGTTTCACCATCGTCAGCCACCTCTTTCAGCAAAGCGAGTTGCTGGACAGTGCTGATCTGGTTGGCCTGGAGCGCTGATTTTTCGGCTACGGTCAGGGTTGGAATGAGTGAAAGGTCATCGTGGGTTGCCGCCCACCGCATACAGATTTCATTGTAGATGCAGCCATCGCATTTGGTGGTCAGGTGGAAAGGCACGGTGGCGAAGGGAGCCATCACAATCGCATCGAGAAGCGCATTCGGGCTATTCAGCAACGTTTCGATCTCGGCCAGATACGGAGCTGGATCAACCAGTTCCAGGCACGCGGTCTGCACGCCGAGTAATTGTGCTGCCTGTTGACGTTCAAGTTCGATGCGACGCTGCTCTGCCGGTGACCGCATCGTGTTCACGAGTTCGCCGCGGTAGAGCACACCGAGTTCAATAACAACTCCCGCAAGACCCGCTCGCTGTACAATCTCCTCGATCAGACGCTGATAACACGCCAGTTGCAGGCGATGCTCGATCTTCGCCGTCGCTGAGCTTTTGGCATCGACAATCAGGATACGTAACACCCCGTTGGCATCACGTCGTACCATCAGAATATCAACATCACCGCTGAGCGACCAGTTGGCGAGTTGCGCGGCCAGACGTGGTTGAAAGAGTACGTGCGTGGTGTCGGCGCTACATTGCTGAAGTGCAGTCAGCACAATGTGATTGTGGTCAGGTCTGGTAAAATCAGGATTACCCTGTTGACGGCGCCGGGCACAGTGGATGGTGAGCGGGAAGTGTTGCTGTATCTGATCTTCAATCTTCTGCTCAAACTGCCGTCCTGTGATGGTAAGCATTGGTGGAATGGATTGTAATGATATGCCGTATTTAGGCAGCCGGTTTAGCTCTTTGCGCCGCTCGTGGAGACGGAGACGCAGATAGCGCTGACACTGATCGAGACGAAGATACTGCGCAAGGTCGGTGGGCGCAATCGCCTGGGGTTGCGCTGGATCGAGGGCGATGGGGTGAAGCAGTTCATCCATACAAGGCTCACGTCGTTGGTTCATCAAAGATACCCGGTTCGGGTTTTGGCTCGATCCGATTGCGCAGCATACGCTCGAACGTACCAACTTGCCGGGGACTGATGGCACGGGCCGAGATTAGCAATACCTGGCCGTTCACCAGTTGCAATTCGTACACCCCGGCCAGTTTGCGCCAGTTGCGTACCTGCGACCAGGGAATGGTGCTACGTCCACTGCGGGCACTGACGATCAGCGTCTCGCGGCCCAGTTCGTAGCGGGTCGGCTGATAGATCGGCAGATCACGATTGCGGCTCTGCCGACGAATCGTGATCCAGCCCACAATCGCGTAAACCAGGAACGGAATCCAGCCGCCGAGCAGCGCCGGGGCCTGTGGTGTGGTTGGGTCGTAGATTACAAATGCGGTTAATACGGCTGCGACAAAGGCAAACACATAGAAAATCGGACGACGAAAGTAGCGACTCAAAGCGTGCTGAACAAATTCTTTCTGACTGATTGTGCTCTCGATAATCATGGCCGGGTACCGTTAAAATGCACGTCGCTTGATCAAGCGTAACTCATTTCCACCGCCAGGTAAAGGCCGATGCTGGAGATCATCCAGTAAATGGCGGGTCAGGAATAAGCCAAGGCCACCGGTGCGCTGTTGGCCACGTTTGATGAGGTTGCGCGGCAACGGCACGCTGAGCGGATCAAATACGGGCGCGGTATCGCGAATCGATACGTATAGGGTATCGCCTTCTTGCCAGATGTCGATCCAGATCGGGCCAGCCTGATTGCCGTAACCATACGTAATGGTATTCGAGATCAACTCGTTGGCAGCGTATACTACATCATCAATACTATCACGACGAGCGCCTATCTGGGTGGCCGCATCAATCATTGCCCGCCGGATGTGTTTCAGGCTGCGTAGATCGGCGTCAAAGCGAAGCGATGCGGGCATATTATCTCTCTTGGGATTAGGAAAACCGATACGAACAGCAGTATGATACCATACGATTGCGCGTTGTGGTGTATTATTTTGTTCGCGACAGAAAGAAGTTGATATGTATTGACAGCATCGAAAAAACAACGAAGAGCTAATCTATCACATGTCTCGCTGTTTGTATAGATATATCTATCACATTTTTAGAGCCTGTTGCAAAAAACATTTACTAGAAGGTATCTCAGTCATTACTGACCGACTCTATGATTGCGACGAGCACATACGGCATACCCGCGACCAGCGAGGCCAACGGCGTGCCACGCGCCGGATCATGCACACGGCTGCTGCGGCAGCATGGATACCGCACGCCAAACGTCGCGACACGCGCACAACGAGCGGGTAAGGCAACCAATCCAGCGCGTGATAGCACCGGAGATACTCGTTAGCCATCACCGCTGCCATACCGGCAGCCTGGGAGCAGGATATACTGTTGCTGGCGATTGGCAAACAACCGTTTGGGCGCACGGCAGCACGGCTTTTATGAAATAAGTTCTAGTTGATTCCAAGATTCGATACCTGACGACATAATGTTCCTGATCAGGAGTCTACCTTATGAAGCATGATGCTGTTGAATTTCTTGTTCGTTTGCTACGCACGCCATCGCTTTCTGGTCAGGAAGCGGCGGCGGTTGCGGTGATGGTTGATCAGATGCGCTCCTTCGGTTGGGAAGCCTTTGTTGATGAAGCGGGGAGTGCGGTTGGGCAGATCGGTAGCGAAGGGCCGCTGGTTGTGCTGCTTGGTCATATCGATACGGTACCCGGCGAGGTGCCGGTACGGATCGAGGACGGCAGGCTCTACGGACGCGGGGCGGTTGATGCCAAGGGACCACTGGCAACCTTTGTCTGGGCCGCCCGCCAGGCCGAGCTGTCGGGAACGCTGGGGTGTCGGCTGGTGATTATCGGCGCTACCGAAGAAGAAGCTGCCAGTTCACGCGGTGCCCATGCGGCTCGTGACCGCTACCGTCCCGATTTTTGTGTGATCGGTGAACCGAGTGGTTGGGATCGGATTACACTCGGCTACAAAGGTCGGCTCCTGGTCAATTATCATTACCGGCAACCGGTTGCGCATAGTGCCGGTGAGCAGCGCGCAGCGCCAGAGGTGATGGTTGATTTCTGGTGCGCCGTTGAACAGTACTGCCAGAGTATCAATGCCGGTCGTACCCGACTGTTCGAGCAGTTGATCCCTTCGTTGCGGCGTGTGCATAGTGATAGCGATGGCATCACCGAGTGGGTGGAGGCAACCATTGGTTTGAGGCTGCCCCCCGGTATCGATCCCTCGGCACTGGCCGATACCCTGCACATGCTGGCCGGTACTGCTGAAGTCTCCTGCACCGGTGCCTGCCCCGCCTTTCAGAGTCCACGCACGACACCGCTGGCGAGTGCGTTTGTGCGTGCGATCCGTCAACACGGTGGTCAACCGGCCTTCCTCCACAAGACCGGTACAGCCGATATGAATGTGGTCGGGCCGGTGTGGCAGTGTCCGATTGTCGCCTACGGGCCGGGCGACTCGCGGCTCGATCATACGCCCGATGAGCATCTTGAACTGGCCGAGTATGAGCGGGCAATTGACGTGCTAGCTGGGGTGCTCGCTCAGTTACGTTGACGATCAGCCCAGTCTGTGCTACCATCGCTACAATTGAATATAAACAACACGGGGTTGTACCTCGTCGGTAGGGAGCCTGGAGGAAGCGAAAGGCTTAATTGGGGGAAGTCCGGTCAAAGGCCGGCGCAGTCCACGCTACTGTAGGTCGCGATAAGCGACGAGCCAGAATGCCCGTCCCTACACGTTCGCTTTCACACCTTCGTTGGAAAGGGGGTGAGGCGTTCGCAAGATTGGCATGCATTCTTGCCTTCGTCTGTTCACCCCTCCACATATCGGTGGAGGGGTTTTTATTGCCCAGTGGGTGTTCGCTGAATGGGAAGAAAGGAATCTGTACCATGCGTCGGGATATCTCATGGGTTCTTGCCCTCTGTGTGAGTATACTGCTATTGCAACCGGTGGCTGCCCAGGCCGACGTGGTAGCGGCAGCGTTGCAATGGGTACGGTCACAGCAACAGGCTGATGGTAGCTTTGCCGGTTTTGGCCCAGGTGATACGGCTGATGCGATTGTTGCGCTGGTTGCCGGCGGTGAGCAACCACCGGCCAATGCAATGACGTATCTGGCCGGTCAGGCCGCTTCCTACGGTACCTCTTCGGCAGGGGCGACGGCGAAATTGATTCTGGCCGCGGTTGCCGCCGGACGCGATCCGCTCAATGTTGGCGGGGTCAACCTGGCCCGTCAGTTGGGAACAACCTACGATCCGGCGACCGGTCAGTACGGCGCCGATGTGTATGGTCATGCGCTGGCACTGCTGGCGATCAAGGCGATGGGTGTGCAACCGCCAGCCGCCGCCATTGATCGCCTGATCGCTTTGCAGTTGCGTGATGGCGGCTGGAGCTTCGATGGTGCTGCCGCAACCGGCAGTGATACCAATACCACCAGTCTGGCCGTTATGGCGCTGGCTGGTCATGCCCGTGCCGCCGATGCCTTGAGCGCAGCCCGCACCTATCTGCGCGGCCAGCAGAACCCTGATGGCGGTTTTCCCTACTCGCAAACATCGGCCTTTGGCAATGCCAGTGATGCCAACTCGACCGCAGCCGTCGTTCAGGCGATTCTGGCCCTTGGCGAAGACCCCAACGCTGCATCCTGGCGGCAAGGCGATGCTACACCGCTGAAGGCGCTGGTTGCGTTCCAGAATCAGAGTGGGGCGTTCCGCTATCAAGACGCGATGCCTGACGATAACGCACTGGCTACCTATCAGGCCATACCCGCGATTGCCGGGAAGACCTTGCCGGTGGTCAGCACGACGATTCCGGCGGCCCAGTCGCTCATCGCGCCGGCCCCCAGCCTCCCGACGACCGGTGGTGAAGAGGTACTGGTCTGGCCTGTGGTGTTGATGGGCGTCACACTGCTCGCGTTGGGTGTCTGGATCCGTCGTCGCCAGGCGCTATAGGGATGTCGTTATGCGATCCGCACGCACGCTGCTGCTCTTGCTGGCTATGATCCTGCTTTCCGGCGTGGTCTCAGCACAGTCGCCGCTCAATCGCGCCGGGGTTGTCGTGCGCTTTGGCGATGGTGAGGTGGTGACGGCGTGTGTCGAGTTTTCTGAACCCACCATCAGTGGTCTCGATTTGCTCGAACGGAGTGGGTTGCCGGTCATCAGTCAGCAGAGCAGTATCGGTGCGGCGGTGTGTAAGATTGGGCGGGAAGGGTGTGATTATCCGGCCACTGGTTGTTTCTGCGCACGCGATCAGGGGCGGGCCGTCTATTGGGCGTTTTACCGCCGTGAAGTCGGTGCCTGGCGCTATTCCAATCTGGGGGCGAGTAATGTCGTGGTGAGCGATGGTGACCTGCACGGTTGGGCATGGGGGCCGGGTGATGCCAGTAGCGGCGCGGTGCCCCCCGATCTGGAGCTAACTGATGTGTGTAAGCCGTTAGCGGAACCAGCCCCCACCACTGTCCCTGCAGCAACGATCACGCCTGCCAGCTCTCTCCCTCCGACGGCCACAGTGCTGCCGACGGTCGCGCCTATAGCGACGGCAACCTCAACCCCGACGGCCCAACCGGCTACGGCCACACCAACGGCATTACCATCACCTACTGCCATCCGGCAGGCGGATACGATCAACACATCGTCGCCATCGCCGGCGGTGACGCCAGCTATGACCCCTCCGCCGGCAGGTTCAGCACCGGCGAGCAGTGGCGGGCAGTGGCTCGGCTTTCTGCTGATTGCGGCAGTGCTGATCGGCGGGATTGTGGCAACGCGCAACCGGCGGCGGAGCGGCTAACGTGAGGTAGGCAAGGAGGAACCGGGTGACCGCTCGTTCGCACCATACCAGTATCTGGCTTGTTCGTCATGGGCAGACGGAGGCCAATCGCCACCGGCGGTACCTTGGTCGCGGTGACAGCCCGTTGACCGATTATGGTCGGCGTCAGCACGCTGCCCTGGCCCGGCGGTTGCGGGCACTGCCCTTCACCCGCGTTATTGTCAGCCCTACGGAACGCACCCGTGCGCTGGCGGCTGCGATTCTCAATGGTCGATCACCCATTCTGATGTACGAAGACCCGCGCTGGTGCGAGATTGACCATGGGCGTTGGGAAGGCTTAACCTACCGGGAAGTGATGCAGCGCTTCCCGGCTGAAGCCCAGGCGCGCTGGGCTGCCGGGATTGATGGGCGGCCTGCTGAGGGTGAGAGTCTGGCCGATGTTGCCGACCGGCTGGCTCCGGCCTGGGACGAGGTGCTGACCCACTATCCCGGTGAGCGAATTCTGATCGTAACCCACGCTACCCCTATCCAACTGGTGATCTGCTGGTGCTGCCGGCAGCCGATAGCCGAACACTGGCGCTGGCGGGTTGATTTGGGGAGCATAACGGCACTCGACACCTACGGTACGACGATCATTGTCCGCACCGTTAATGCTGTTCCGCAGTTGGTGGGTGGCGGAGGAGAGAGCGTATGAACGAAACATCGACACGGCCCACGATTGGTTTGATCGAAGCGATCCGCTTTCTGACCATCATTCCGCTCCCTGGCCTGTCACCGATGAGCGAACAGAGTGTGGTGCGAGCAATCCCGTGGTTTCCGGCAGCAGGGCTGGTGATTGGCGGGGTATTGGTGGCAGTTGATGGGCTGGCGCGTCCGTTGTGGGGTGATCTGACCGCCGCTGTGCTGGTGGTCGTTGCGTGGGGGATTATCACCGGTGGCCTGCACCTCGACGGGCTGAGCGATACCTTCGATGCAGTGATGAGCTGGCGGTCGCGTGAGCGCAAGCTGGAGATTATGAAAGATAGTCGGATCGGGGCGATGGGTGCGCTGGCGCTGATGGCTGTGCTGCTGCTGAAAGTGGCATTTGTGGCCGGTGCTACGTCAGTCTGGTCGGCTCTTCTCCTGGCACCGATGCTGGGCCGTTGGGCAGATTGCTACGGCATCTATCGCTTTCCGCCGGCGCGGGAAGGTGGGTTGGGGCGTACATTCAATGCGCAGGTACGCCAGTCCGATCTCTGGCTTGCCTCCCTGTTAATGGTCGCAAGTGCCTGGATTATCGGTGGTCTTGCCGGCCTGATCACGGTTGGTCTGGTGTTCGGCGTAGCTCACGTGCTGGCGCGTTGGTGGGTGCGCGATCTGGGTGGATTGACCGGCGACACCTACGGTGCCCTCTGCGAGATTAGTGAGATAGTCGCATTAGCTGCACTTACCGTGCGGTTGGGGGGGATGTGATGCACACGCGCACATGGCTCTGCTGGCTGATTGCCACCACCACCGTCGCCATCCTGGCCCCGCACCCACTGTATCACATCCTGCTCATGCTGGTCGTGACGCAGGTTTTTGTCAGGCATCGTGATGATCGGCCACTGGCCCGTAGTTTTAGCCTGTTTGCCCGTGTCGGTGCTTTGATCTGGCTTGGCTATGTGGTCTTTGCCGTCGTGACAGTTGGGGGTGTCCGCGGGGCGACGGTGCTGCTCCATCTTCCCGCCATTCACCTGCCGGTCTGGCTCGGTGGGATTGTGTTGGGTGGCCCGATCACTGCTGAAGCGCTGGCCTGGGGCGCGACTCGTGGGTTGAGTCTGTGGACGCTCTTGATCATCTTTGGCGCGTTCAATGCGCTGGTCGATCATCATCGGCTGCTCCGTCTGACGCCGCGTTCGCTGTTTCACGCCGGTCTGGCGGTGACGATTGCGCTTTCCTTTGCCCCCTCGCTGGTACGCGCTATTCAGGACATCACGGCTGCGCAGCGTGCGCGTGGTCATCGCTTCGGTAGTGTCAGAAGCTGGTGGGCACTGATTGGCCCACTACTGGCCGGCAGCCTGGAACGGTCACTGCAACTGGCGGAAGCGCTGGAGGCACGGGGCTACGGGCGCACGCTGCCAGCGGCTCACAACCCAACCCGTGTCTTTGCGCTGATTGCCGGTCTGCTGAGTATGACAACCGCTTTGATCGGCTGGCTATGGGTGGGGCCGGTAAGCTGGCCGCTCGCGCTGCCGGTCGGTGGTGGTGGCCTCATCCTTACCGCCTGGGCGGCTTTCGATCTGAGTCGTTGTGTGCCACGCACAACCTATCGGCGCGAACGCTGGCGTCGGCTTGACACGCTCACCTGGATTGCTGTTGCGGCTGCCGTCACCGTTGTTGCGACGATCCGCCTGATCGATCCGACGATCCTGGTCTACTATCCCTTCCCGGTCATCACCGAACCCGGTTTTGATCTGCGGGTTGGGGCGGCAGTGCTGTTGCTTGCCGTGCCCGCGCTACCGCTGACCGCCAGCGTACCCCGCCGGGCCTATCGCGTCAGCGCCGACCGTCGCGCTGCTCGTCAGGAGACGGCTTCGCAGCAGGTCTTAAGTGCCCAATCTTGACTCCTGATGCCCTTCGCGCTACCATGTCAGACAGCGTCAATCGCAAAGCGCTGACGAGGACGAGTAGCCCGATTCCGGCCACAGGGAGGGCGTGTCGCGACTGAGAGCACGCCTGGCGATGGGTCGGGGGAAAACCCCCTCTGAGTGCATCCCGGAACGCGCAATGCCAGTATGGGATGACGGGATTCGCCCGTTACCGCGAACAATGAGGCTCAACGCTGGCTTGTTGGCGTTGGGTAAACACAGGGTGGAACCACGAAGCAGCTCTTCGTCCCCGTGCGGACGGCGAGCTGTTTCTGTTAGGCCATAGCTGTCGCAAGGAGGACGTATGCGTCCATCTGCCCGCCGGATACCACCCCGGCGGCGTGAAACAACCGGCTGTGTTGGGCAACTGGTTCGGCTTGGGCTGGGGATACTGCTGATCGGCATCCTCTACCTGCTCTTGATCCGACCGCAGATCAGTTCTGCGCTTGGTCGTACCCTTGCCGACCTGATCGCGCCTGTCTCGACTCCGGTTGAGGTGGCTGATCAGGCGCCGTTACCTGCGCTGCTTGCCGCCCTGCCCGCCGGCCAGGTGACGGTGAGTGAGGCCGAGATTAATGGCTATCTCACCGATGTACAAACCGTTTTACCGGTAGATGCTATCAATGTGCGCCTGCGTGATGGCCGTGCTATCGTTACTATCCAGGCTTACGGGGTGACCAGTGTGGTGAGCAGTGGCGTGATGGTGCGGAATGGTGAACTGATTCCGCTTGACCCCCAGGTTGAGGGGCCGTTAGCGATGCTGATCTCGGCCTCCGACCTCTCAACGGTGCTCCACGAACGGCTCAATGCTGAACTTAACCGCCAAAACCGCCAGATTGTTGATGCACGTATCACCGACGGCTACCTGAGCATTGTCACAACCGGCAGATAACAAGAAGGAGAAACCAGTATGCCAGTCGATCCCAACAGCGATCCCTACTACCGCCTGCGGCATTCGCTGGCCCACGTGATGGCCCAGGCCGTGCTCGAAATCTTTCCCGATGCCAAAATTGCGATTGGGCCACCGATTGAAAACGGCTTTTACTACGACTTTGATCTGCCGCGCCCGCTCACGCCCGAAGACTTGAGCGAGATCGAGCGGCGGATGAGGCGGATTATTGCCGGTAATCACCCCTTCATCTATCGTGAGGTGACGGCTGAAGAGGCTCGTCAGATCTTTGCCAATCAACCGTACAAACTGGAATTGATCGAAGGTCTGGCCAAAGGGCTTGATGAATATGGTGAGACGCACCACGGCGATACGGTCATCTCAACCTACCGCCAGGATACGTTCGAGGACCTCTGCCGCGGTCCGCATCTCAGCCATACCGGCGAGATCAATCCTGAAGCCTTCAAACTGATGAGCATCGCCGGCGCCTACTGGCGGGGTGATGAGAAGAATCGGCAGTTGCAGCGTATCTACGGCACCGGCTGGAATACGAAAGAGGAGCTGGAAGCCTATCTGCACCGGTTGGAAGAGGCGCGTAAGCGCGACCACCGCCGTCTGGGTAAAGAGCTGGGACTCTTCTTCTTTTCAGATGATATTGGCCCCGGTCTGCCGATCTTCACCCCCAAAGGGGAAATCATTCGCCACGAAATGGAGAAGTTTGTCCGCGAAGTCCAGACCCGTTACGGGTATCAACACGTCTGGACGGGCAATGTGGTGAAAGAACAGCTTTACCGCAAGTCGGGCCACTACGACAACTATCGTGACAGCATGTTCCCGCCGATGGTCGAGAGCGAAGACCTCGTCTTCCGGCTGAAGCCGATGAACTGTCCTAGCCACATGACGCTCTACAACCAGCTCGGCGTGATCAGTTATCGCGATCTTCCGCTAAGGTTTGCCGAATTTGCGACTCTCTATCGGTATGAAGACAGTGGGGCGTTGAGTGGCTTGACCCGCGTGCGTGCCTTAACCCAAGACGACTGCCACATCTTCTGTCGGCCCGATCAGATACAAGAAGAGTTCAGTCTGGCGCTCCAGGTCATTCGCGAAGTACTGGGTACCTATCAGTTTACCGATTACAAAGTGCGGTTATCGCTGCGCGGCAGCGAAGGCAAATACGTCCAGGACGATGAAAAGTGGGAACTGGCAACCACTGCACTGCGCAGCGCCCTGGAAGCCAACGGTGTCGAGTACTTTGAAGTCGAAGGTGAAGCAGCATTCTACGGCCCGAAAGCCGACTTCCTTGCCCGCGATGTGTTGGGGCGTGAATGGCAACTGAGCACCATTCAGGTCGATTTTATCCAGCCGGCCCGTCTGGGGTGTGAATATATCGGTGAAGACGACAAACCCCACACACCGGTGGTTTTGCACCGCGCCGTTACCGGCACGACCGAGCGGTTTATGGGTATCTTGATTGAGCACTACGGCGGTGCGTTTCCGCTCTGGCTGGCACCAGTGCAGGCGGTCGTCATCCCGATTACCGACAAACAGATGGAGTTTGCCCGCCAGGTGCGCCAGCGCCTGTTCATGGCGGGGCTGCGGGTCGAACTCGACGACAATCGCGACCGCATGCAAGGCAAGATACGCCGTGCTCAGTTGCAGAAGATTCCGTATATGCTTATAATCGGCGCCAGGGAGGAAGCTGCTGACTCTGTGGCAGTACGAACTCGCGCAGGTGAAGACCTTGGTGCAATGCCGGTCGATGCATTCCTGGCCCGTGCTCTGGAGGAGATTCGCACCCGCAGTTGAGGAGTGTTCCAATGACGGTTGAGAACGATGCTATCACCGAAGTGGCTCGTCGCTTTGCCGAGTCGATCCACGCTGAACGCACGGCAACCCTCGAAGCATTGGCGGCTGAACGTGAAGCTGCCCAACGCCTGTTAGCCGCATTGCGTCGTGAACACGAACGGCAAAGCGCATCAGCAACCGGTGCGTTTGTCGCCGGGTTGGTCGTTGGTGCAGCGTTGGGCTTCGCTGCGGTTGCCCTGTTCAATCCACGTTCAGGGAACGAGACCCGCCAACGCCTTGCAGCACGCGCCAGCAGTGTGCGCCAGTCGTTTGCCGAACGGTTACGCGCAGCGATTGCCGCCGGTCAGCGCGCTGCCGCCGAGCGCGAGCAGGAGTTGTGGCGAGAATATCGCAAACGCTTGAGCGAACCACCACCTGATTCGGCAGCATAACCGGGTCGTCAACTCATTCAGTACGGCAAAGCCGTGGTGATCGCCCCAATGGAGCACAGGCTTGAACCTGTGTTCACTGGGGCGCAGGTGTCATCAATAGAGCACCTGACCGTCTGGCGGAGAGGTGCCATCCGCTCGTCGTGGGAACCGCATGGAACGACACGCTGGCGGGAACGACCGTCGGGTTGGTGTGGGTTCCATGCGCCTGGGATGGAGCGCAGTGGCGTGGAAGCCTGGCTTCCGCCATTCGCTGTGATACGTGTTGACCGGGTGGGTGAAGTGGATCGTGCAGTGGTATGCGCACTGGACTGGATGGATCAACCCTGACCAGCATGGCTACCTGTCACATTTGCAACCGCGTGGAGTTTGTATCGTCGTGAGGGAAGCATGGATGCCGAGATCATTGCTATCGGTTCAGAGTTATTGTTAGGGGTCACCATCGACACCAACAGCGCCTATCTTGCCCGTCAGTTGGCCGCTGCCGGTGTCAATGTCTATCGCAAAACGGTGGTTGGCGATAACGAAGGTCGGATTACGGCGGCAGTGCGTGAGGCGCTTGAGCGAGCCGATCTGGTGATCTGTACCGGTGGTCTCGGCCCAACCCTCGACGATGTGACCCGTGAAGCGGTTGCCGCAGCGCTTGATCGTCCCCTGGAATTTCATCCCGAACTGCTCGACCAGATTGCGGCCCGCTTTGCGGCCATGAATCGACCGATGAGTGAGAGCAATCGGCGGCAGGCGTATGTTCCGGCAGGCGCCCGGATCATTCCCAATCCTCGTGGTACTGCGCCCGCGTTTCTGGTCGAAGACGAGCGGGGAACGCTGATCGTGCTGCCCGGCGTGCCTGGTGAGATGCGGTATCTGTTTGAGACGGCTGTACTGCCGTACCTGCGCGATGAACGCGGGATCACAACTGTCATCATCGTCCGTACTTTGCATGCAGTGGGGCTTGGTGAAAGTGTGATTGGTGAACGAATCGCCGATCTGATGCAACAGGCCAACCCAACCGTTGGCATTTCGGCCAAGCGTGCGCGCTACGAGTTGCGGATTGGCGCCCGTGCCGAAAGCCAGGCGGAAGCGGAAGCGATGATTGCCCAAACCGAAGCCATCATCCGCGAGCGATTGGGGCCGTATCTGTTGGGTGATGAGGATTTGCCGGCAACCGTGGCCCGGCTGCTGCGTGAACGGCAACAGACTATTGCTCTGTACGAAGGGATTGCGCAGGCTCCCGTGTTTAAGGCGCTCTTGGCGTTGCCCAATGTCGAACAGGTATTGCGTGGTGCCGAGATACATCCACTTGATAGCCCGGCTGATGAACAGGCGTCCTCCAATCTGGCCTATGCTGGCGCGGCGAATGTTGCCGAGCGCTGGCAGAGCACAATTGGGCTGGGGGTGCAGTCGGCGAGTGGGCCAAACGATCAGGGATTTACCGCTGTGTCGCTCGCGCTGGTAACCCCCGATGGTGAACGACGCCTGACCCGCCCCTTTGATCTGCGTTCGGCTGATGGATTTGAGTTTATCGGTACAGCAGCGCTCGATCTGCTGCGCCGCTACCTGAACGGAGAGTCGGAGTAGTGTACACTTCTTCATCGCCTGCTACGTTACGTGCTGCAATTGCCCTCATCTGTCGCGATCCAACCTGGTGGCGTAAATGCCTGCTGCATGGTGCGCTGGCGATGACCATTATCGGCCTGCCGCTGGCCGTTGGTTTCATTATGGAAAGCTACGACAATAGCCGGCGTGGCTTTCCCTTTCCGTTGCCGCCCTGGCGCGACTGGACGTTGCGTGCGTTGACCGGCATCCTGGCCCTCTTGATCGATCTGGCCTTCTTCATCTTGCCACTGATGTTGGGAGGGCTATTGCTTACTTGTAGTGGCCTGGCCCTCGTGTTAACCGCCCAAACCGAACTGCTCGAACCGGTAATGCAGGGCATTCTGGCGCTGATGGGGTTGATCTGGCTGATTCTGTTCCTGATCGGGGTGGCGCCTATTGGTCGTCTGATCTTTGCTGAAGAAGGGCGAATCGAACAGGCATTGAGTCGAGAGCCGCTCCGCCGCGCCTTTACTCCGCCATACCGCCCCTACTTCTGGCGAGCGCGACTGGCCAGCCTGGCCGCGTATCTGCCTGCCGCTATCATAGTCGCGCTCACGGCTGGTCTTATCGTTGTCAATGCTCCCCGGTTCATTATTCTCCTGTCGGCCTGGCTGGGATGCAGCGCAGGTGTCTTTGCCCAACTGGTGGGTGCGCAGCTCTACGTGGCTGCCGAACAACAGGCGCAGCGGGCAATCCACGCCTGAGTGCGGTATGATTGTCACCCGCACAGCACCTGTCCGATGTCACACCGTATTGAACGGGAGCCGCGCAGAGTGCCATTGCGCGTAGAGGTAGCAGGTAAGCTGTAACCATCTCCCCTGATGTACAGCCCGGTAGCTACTTGTTACACTCACGCTGTCGCCAGGAGGTAAGGCTTCTGCGTGTGTGATCGTCCTGGCAAGATATGAGTGGTACGAGTTAATTGACATAATATCAAAATCTGGTTTCATAACCTAATACGCGCCGGCGGGGGCGGGATAGGGTGGGGGCGGGTCAGTAGGCTCTGGGAGCGCGAGCCTCCGGTGCGCTCACCATGTGCCCTAGCCTGCGATGCCTGCGCCCAGCGGGGTAGCGTAAGCCAGAGCCAACACGCGCCAGCGGGAGCCATCCGGTGCCGCTGGTTCCCGCCCCCAGCGGGGGCGGGATAGGGTGGGGGCGGGTCGCATCCTACCATTGGACGCAGCACCACCACGACACGCTCGCCATTTATCACGCTGGTACGTGCTTGGGCGGACGATACGTGAATCGGTTCGTGCGCTGCTGGTGAACTAGCAGTAGCTTGCTGGGAGCATGCTGGCAGCGTGCTGGCACGAGTCTTGCAACCTAAACGAGTCACAGTGTCAGTCAAGAATTGACATAACCTGCCATCTACAGATCGAACAGGTGTCAACTCTGCCAGGTTGCAGATATAACAACTGTTACGTGGTATCCTGTAAGATATCCGTGAAGAGCTATATCCAGGAAATCTTATGAACGTAACTCGTGCTTTCAGCTTTATCTTCGACGACCCAGACTGGTTAAAAATAACGCTGGTGATCGGTCTGCTACAGTTCATTCCCGTGATTGGGCAGATCGTCGGTTTAGGTTGTATCGTCGTGATTGCGCGGGCAGTCGCTAATGGGCAAGAGCGCCCCTTGCCGCAATTGAATCAGCTTGGCGCTCTGTTCTCCACAGGAGTGTACAGCGCTACCATTTACATTGTCTACTACTTACCCATCTTCCTGATCTCGTGCCTGCTTAGCTGCCTGGTTGGCGCCACCATTGCCTTTGCCGGCAATAGTGAATCAACGGTCATCATCTTGATCGGCTTGATGCTCTGTTCCAGTGTTGTTATTGTGCCGCTATCTCTGATCACTCAAATACTGTTGATCGTCGGTATAGGTCGCTACATCCAGACCGGCTCGGTCAGTGCCGCTTTCCAACCGGGTGGTGTTTGGGCACTGCTGCAACGCTATCCGGCAGAATGGCTGGTACTGTGGCTGCTCTCGCTATTGTGTGGTACTGTCGCCAGTGTTGGCACATTTGTGTTGTTAGTTGGTTTGATAGTGAGCATTCCATACGCAACCTTTGTATTCGGGCATCTCCTGGGACAAACAGTTCAGCAAGTAACGTCCTCTCCTGCTTCGCCGACACTGTCATCGTAAGAGGAGGACTCAATGGCGCTCCGTGATCTTATTCAGCCGCGGGAGCTACTCTACCCATCGAACCTGTTAACGATCAGCCGCATCCTGCTCTTACCGGCGACCATCTACTACATGCAGCGCAGTGATCGGCGTCAGCGGGCGTTGGTCTTACTGGCGATTACCATGCTCACCGATGCTCTCGATGGGCCACTGGCCCGCCGGCGGGGAGAGGTATCGAAGCTTGGCCAGATTCTCGATCCCATTGCCGATAAGGTGCTGATTGACTCAGCAGCAGTGATGCTCTCGCGCACGCGGGGATTTCCGTGGTGGGCAACCGGCTTACTCATTTTCCGGGATGTTGGGATTTTACTGGCCGGACTAATTGTCCTGCGCCGTAAAGCTCATATCACGACGGCGGCCAGTAGCGGAAAATTGACCACTCTGGCGATGACGATTGTGGCTTTGCTGTACCTGGCCGGTGGCCCCCGCTGGGGCAAGCCGGCGCTCTATATCGCCTTGATCCCCTTCAGCCTCTCGTTTGTGCAGTACGGGTGGCGCTTTTTGCGCATTATGCGATCTGGCGATGAGTAGAGGGTAGCGCACGACCGTTTTGTGTTGTCTGCCAGAATGAGATCGCAATGTGGTTGGGTACGAAGCATCGCCTTGCCTCTTGCCATTCTCCAGCGGAGAGATGGCTTCCGCTGGGCGCTGTTCCTTGTATCACCAGCACCACCGTTCGTATTGAGTCTTGAGTTATATAGGGCATCATTACCTGTTACCGGCTATACGGTGAACTGTCACCATTCCTCTTCCTCGCAACGATCCGTGGTGATCATCTGCGTGATGCGGACGGGTGGGTTCCGTAGGGGCGGGTCCAGAACCCGCCCTGTGCCTGTTCGCAATCATACGAGGGATGCGGCGAACGAAGGGTGGCGGAAGAGTTCATCTTGAGTTGCGTGCCATACATTGGGTTTTTCAAATTTGAGGTCACGCCTGCTCCAGAAAGGCTCTCTGAAGGATGCTGTCGTTGCAATTTCGGGTGGGGTGCGGAGTGTGACGCTAGGAAAGGCGACATATGCGTCGCCTTTCCAGTCTATGATGGTACGTTGGTAATGCGTAGATTGTCTGCAACAGGCTGGTGTGCTATCACTACTGGCCTACCGCACGTTCCTGCAAAGCCCAATAGCGGCGTCCCAGGAACGCACGGGCGAGGCGGGCTGCATGTGCTACTGCCCGCTCGGTAGCCGGACTGAGTGAGAGATTGAGGGTCGTATCGTAGGCCGGGATAGTGATCAGCACCGCTCGTGGTACACGACCATACAGCACGCGCGCCAGAGCCAGCAATGCAGGTGGATCACTCCGATGACTGTCATTCAACGTGAGTGCCGGTTCGATGACGCGAACATCAACATCAGTGCGATCAATCGCAGCATCGAGAAAGACAACGCGCCGGGCCTGCGCAATAACCGCTGCCAGTTCTGGGGTAAGCTGTGCCCTGGCAATCACCTGCACTCCAACCATACGCCATTGTCGCAAACGTGCAGCCGCAGCCTGTCCGGCATAATCGTCACCACGCAGCGGGCTGCCGTAGCCGATGACCAGTCCTCCTGATCCGACCACCGGACATCGACGCTGGCAGATGCTTCCCATAGCCAAACCTTTCTGCACTGGTGTCTGGTATCGATAATACAATTATACCGCAAAAGAGTACAAGACTATCACTTGTCTACCGATCAGTGGTTTCGGTCTGGCAGGTAACTCGTTACGTAAAAGCCTTGAAACACCGCCGCACCTGCCCAGTGCAGTCTTTGAGTCAGCAAACCGCGACGGTACTACCCCGTCGGGTTACTCGGCGCGTGCGATTAGTACTGCAATGTTCCTGCCGCTATTTTCCGATGCAGCTTCCTCAGCGGGAGAGGCGATTGATCAATTCGCCCTGCGCATTGTATAGCTCCACCTCCATCGCCATCTGGCCGATTGCATGGGTTGAACAGCTCAGACACGGATCGTAGGTGCGCACACCGGCTTCGATCCGATTGAGGATTCCTTCATCAAACTGACCATGCCGAATATAGCTCTGTGCAATCTGACCGACGGTGCGATTGATTGCCAGGTTATTCTGACCGGTCGCAATGATCAGATTAACATCGGTAATCAGACCTTTCTCATCGACGCGATAGTGATGGAAGAGCGTGCCCCGTGGCGCTTCGCTGACACCAACCGCTTCGTGACGATTAACGCCGGCATCGGCACGGAGTTCGCTAGAGAGCAGATCGTCGTCTTCAACCAGCACTTCCATCCGCTCCAGCGCGGCGATAATCTCGATCAGACGGGCGTGGTGATAGTAGAAGCTGCCATGGATAACCGGTCCAACAGCCTGGCGCAGCTCGCGTAACTCGGCATCAGCCCGTTCAGCACCCATGGTTGTGCAGATGTTGATCCGCGCCAGTGGCCCTACCCGATACATGCCCTGCGGATAGCCCAAGGCTCGAATGTACGGAAACTTCAGGTAGCTCCACGGCTCAACCGCTTCGCCAATGACATCACGGTAGTCGATGGGAACGAGTTCATCGATCAAGATGTTACCGGTGTGATCAATGACGCGCAGCTTGCCGCCGTAGTGCATCCATCGTCCGCCCGGCCCTACCATACCCATGTAGAGACTGGGAAACACGCCGAACGTTTCAATTTCACGTTGATACTTCGCGCTGAGTTGTTTCAGCCGTCCAAGAGCATCACAGGCGATGGTCAGCATTTCGGGCAGCTTAGCCCGAATGCGATCACGACTGCCTGCACTTAAACCACTCCGTACACCTCCCGGTACAGCCCATGCCGGATGGATTTTGCGACCCCCCAACAGCTCAATCACCTCTTGCCCAAACTGGCGTAGACGAATCCCATTCCGTGCCACGTCCGGGTCGGCAGCGATCAGCCCAAAGATGTTCCGCTGCGCCGGATTACTGTCAAAACCGAGCATCAAATCAGGCCCACTCAGATGAAAGAAACTGAGCGAGTGTGACTGAATGATCTGGGCAAGATTCATCAACCGGCGTAATTTCTCCGCAGCCGGTGGAATCAATACGGCAAGGATACCATCACCGGCACGGGCTGAGGCAAGCAAGTGGCTTACCGGGCAGATACCGCAGATACGCGCCGTAATGCCCGGCATCTCCCAGAAGGGTCGTCCGATGCAAAAGCGCTCGAAGCCACGAAATTCAGTGACGTGAAATCGCGTTTCGGCAACATCGCCGCTTTCATCGAGATGAATGCTGATTTTGGCATGCCCCTCGATGCGTGTCACCGGATCGATGATGATACGTTGACCCATCGTGTACTCCTTGCTCAGAATATCGTCGCCCTTCATCCGTAGCGAATATCGGCTGGCGGTTCACGACCCTCAATCAGGGCTTCAAGCAACGCCCGAATCCGTGGCGCTGATGGCGGACATCCCGGCAGGTAATAATTGACCGGAATGACCTGATGGACCGGTACTACTTTGTCGAGTAATACCGGCACAATTCCCGGTTCGTGTGGGATCACGCCGTGCGGATCGCCATGTTCGATGTAGACCTGTTGCAGTATAGTACGTGCCGGGCCAAGTGGGTTGCGCAGTGCTGTAACGTTCCCGGTTACTGCACAGTCACCAAATGCGATAATCAATCGGCTATGCTGACGTGCTGTTTTTGCCAGTTCACGATGTTCGTCACTGGCAATTGCTCCCTCGATCAACGTCAGATCAACATCTGGCGGAAATTGTTTGGCATCGGCAATCGGGCTGTAGACCAGATCGGCACGTGCTGCCAGATCGATCAACCATTCGTCGAGATCGAGCAGTGACATATGGCAGCCCGAACAGCCACCCAACCAGATGGTAGCAATCCGCAATCGGCTCATAGACTTCTCCCTCTCACCTGCGAATTTGTTCTATCGCATCACCTACCAGCGTTGCTTCCTTGCTTCGACAATGAGAGCGATGCGTTCACTATCGTGTGGTCGTTCGCCAACGGTCACACCACGTGGGAAGATGGCACCGGTTGGGCAGGCCAACTGACATTTCCCGCAACTGGTACAGGTGGTGGAAGTTCCCCAGGGCTGGTTCATATCGGTGATGACTCTTGCATCAACCCCGCGTCCGGCCACATCCCAGGTATGGACGCCTTCAATTTCGTCACAGGCGCGCACGCAGCGCGTACAGAGCACGCAACGATTGTGGTCGATGCCAAACCGTGGGTGCGAGATGTCAACGGGACAGGCAGGAGAGAGATATTCGTAGCGAACGTGATCCATCCCTACCATCGCCGCTAACCGTTGCAGTTCGCAGTTGCCACTGGCAACGCATACAGCGCACACGTGATTGCGTTCGGCAAACAACAGCTCGATAATCTGACGCCGGTAATTCTGGAGCCTGGGTGTCGCGGTGTGAACGACCATCCCCTCGCTAACCATCGTCATACAGGCCGGTTGTAGACGACGTTGACCTTCAATCTCAACCAGACAGAGTCGACAGGCACCAACATCTGACAATCCGTCGAGGTGGCATAGGGTAGGAATGGGAATGCTGGCGTCGCGGATAGCTTCCAATAGCGTTGCACCGGGGCGGGCCGAGACGAGATGGCCGTCAATTGTGAGCGTTTTAGCTGCCATGATCAACCTCCGCTCCGATGAGTTGTTCATATTCGTGTCGGAAGTAGTGCAGGGTGCTGAGCACCGGGTTCGGCGCTGATTGGCCCAGGCCACAGAGGCTTGTTTCACGCATCAGCTCGCACAATGCTTCAATCGTTTGCAAATCACTCTCGCTGGCCTGCCCATTGCGCAATTTGGTGAGTAGATTGAAGAGCTGGACAGTTCCTACCCGACATGGGATGCACTTGCCGCACGACTCATCTTTGCAAAACTCCATATAAAAACGAGCGACATCGACCATGTTCGTGTGCTCGTCCATCACGACCATCCCACCCGACCCCATAATCGAGCCGACCGCTGCCAGCGATTCGTAATCAACCGACGTATCAAACAGGCTGGCTGGAATGCAGCCACCCGACGGGCCACCGGTTTGTACCGCCTTGACCGGGGTTCCATCGGGGGTACCATCACCAATATCTTCGACAATCTCGCGAAGCGTGATCCCCATCGGTACCTCGATTAAACCGGTGTTGCGAATCTTACCGGTTAATGCAAAGACCTTCGTCCCTTTGCTTTGTTCGGTACCAATCTGGCGAAACCATTCCGGGCCGTGCTCGATAATGGCCGAAATGTTGGCAAAGGTCTCGACGTTGTTGATCAGAGTTGGCATGCCCCACAGACCACTCTCTGCTGGATACGGCGGACGTGGCCGGGGTTGGCCGCGCCGACCTTCAATCGAGGCAATCAGGGCGGTCTCTTCACCACACACAAATGCCCCTGCACCAACTCGAATGTCAACCCGAAAGTTAAAACTACTCTCAAAAATCTGGGCACCGAGTAATCCCATTCGGCGCGCCTGTACTATTGCTTTTTGCAGGCGTTCGATTGCCAGCGGATACTCACCGCGCACATAGATGAAGCCTTGCTCAGCTCCAACGGCGTAGGCCGCAATTGCCATCCCTTCCAGCACCAGATGCGGATCGCTCTCAAGCACACTGCGATCCATAAAGGCACCGGGATCACCTTCATCGGCATTGCAAATCACAAACTTCCGCTCACCGGGGCTTTTGGCAACAGTAGCCCACTTAAGCCCGGTTGGATACCCGGCCCCACCACGTCCACGCAGACCACTGCGCGTAATTATCTGAATCACCTCAGCCGGTGTCAGATCGTGAATGACGTGATAGAGCATACGGTAGCCACCCGCGGCGATATACTCCTCGATGCGTTCGGGATTGATGCGGCCACTGTGACGCAATACTATCGGATACTGGCGAGTGAAGAAAGGATGGTTCAGGTTACATTGCGGCACGTTGCATGAATCCTGATCGAGCGCAGCGACAAGCTCTTCGGCATCCGCCGGGGTAACGCGCTCGAACACTTTTCCGGTCGGTTCCAATCGAACCAGGGGGCCGTGCCCACACAATCCCATGCACCCAACCGGAACCACGTCAACATCAGCCTGTTTGCCGGCAGCGGAGAGCACTAGCTCCAGGCGACGCTTAATCTCCAGGCTACCGGAAGCCTGGCAACCGGCAGCAGCGCAGCAGAGGATGCGGAAACGCGCACGTTGAGCCTGTTCTCGTTCAGCAATCGCTTCCAGTTCGTGAAGATCCATAGATTACTCCTCGCGTTTCAGCAACGCCTGAATGCGCGCTTTCAAGTCGGAGCGGTCGGCGTGACCAACCACTTCCCCGTCAAGAACCACGGCAGGCGCAATGCCGCAAGCGCCGAGACAGCGAGCAGTCAGCAGCGAAAACCGACCATCTGCACTTGTCCGCCCGGCCTGGACGCCACTCAATGCTTCCAGTTCACGCAGCAAGATTGCCGCACCACGCACATAACATGCAGTGCCCAGACAGACCGTACAACTGTGTTCACCCTGAGGGGCCAGTGAGAAGAAATGGTAAAAGGTAGCAACCCCATACACCCGGCTGGGTGGCAACTTGAGGCGACGGGCAACCTCACTGAGTAACTCTGGCGAGAGAAAGCCGTACAGTTCTTGCGCTTTATGCAACACTTCGATCAGCGCATCGCCCTGATACTGAAACCGTTTCATCGTCGCTTCCAGTATCTTTTGGCGATTATCAGCAACAGGACGGGGATTCCGGTCAGCAGTGGTATCGGTCGCAGGTGTCGTCATTGCACTTCTCCCAAACTGATGACGGGCACTACCCTGATCCTATCCCGACTACAACTGTTTTAGTGGAAAGAGTTCACTACCAACTGTTAATAACGGGTGAAGTAGGGTGACAACTGTATCTCGCTATGCGAAAGGTGGGCGGGTCGTATCAAATCTTGAGTGATACTCTACATCACTGCCAGGCACCGAATATGCGGGGATCCGTGATCATCTTTCCCCTCCGTGACGATCCGTTGATACAGATGGACGGGTGTCGTAGGGGTGGGTTCAGAACCTGTCCCTACGGACGGTGCGTATGCCCGTTCACGTTGCCACTACGAGGGGCCGCAAGGGTGTGTCCTGGTTGGCGTGCCATGCATTGGCCTGGATCAGATTTGATATTACACCCCTGTCTTAATACAATGCACTTCCGGTGAGGCTGCCGGGGAGTGTGGCTATCACCTGTTTCGTGACTAAACCTCTGATGGAATCTGAATGCCGTCGGTACGAGCGTTAGCCTGACTGACTACTTGCTGAACACCCGCAATGAGGTTGACAAACAGCGACACTTGTTGTATATTCTCAGCGGGCCTCTAGCTCAATTGGCAGAGCAGTTGACTCTTAATCAATCGGTTGTGGGTTCGAGTCCCACGGGGCCCACCATTGCAGCACCGGCACAAGCCGGTGTTTTTTTGATTCTCTGCAAAGCTTACACCACTTGCTTCGGCTGCAATGTTCCAGGAAGAACTATCTGGTTGTCTACGAACGACGTGGGGATAGTATCGCATTTTGATCGCGGGAAACAGCCTCAGTGGTCTGTGCTAGGTGGGGAGTGAGCCGGAGGCTCGCGCTCTCGGCGGGTGCTCTCTTCTCTGTTCACTGACACTCACGTCGCACACGCCATCCCGCGCTCCTGGTGGGTGAGGTGCGGGAGTATACCCCACCCCGACCCGCCCCCGCTGGGGGCGGGGGAACGCCCTCACCCCCGGCCCCTCTCCCGCAGCGCGAGAGAGAGGGGAGCGTAGAAGTGTGGTCTATGGCTTCCTGATGCCGTAGACGGTGGGTTCGCGTTGATGTTCTGTCCATGCCTCCCCCAGCGGGGGAATCCCCTTACCGTTCCTCCCCCCAGCGGGGGGATCTCCTTACCATTCCTCCCCCCAGCGGGGGGATCTCCTTACCATTCCTCCCCCTAGCGGGGGAATCCCCTTACCGTTCCTCCCCCCAGCGGGGGGGAGGTTGGGAGGGGGCCGGGATTGCAGTGCCTGAGAACCAGTATGGAGCACGCCTGTCATCCCTCCCCGCTCCTCTCCCACTGCGGGAGAGGAGCGGGGACTGGGGGTGAGGTGAGGGCAAGCACCCCCACCCCGACCCGCCCCCAGTGGGGGCGGGGGAACGCCCTCACCCCCGGCCCCTCGCCCGCTGTGCTATTCATTACCCACAGGTCACACAGAAGCCGGTATGACGCCGCATATCCCATCGTCATGGATACGAGG